>JBDIVX010000050.1:0-47677 GCA_039794305.1 Candidatus Neutrinellum sp. | reverse complement strand
CGATGCTGCGGGACCGTACCCTTTTCGACGAGACGCGGAGGCTCGCCGCGTGATGCACGCGGCGTGTCAGGTACCGTGCCATGCATCGCAAGAAATCACTTGCCAACTGGTGGGGAGTCCCCCCCCCCCGGATGCCGCTACACTGATCGGCGTATTGCCTAAGAACGCCTGTGCTGCGCCGGCGGCAAAGACGACGAAAGCGAAACCGCAAGAGTTCGGCTGTTGAAGACAGCAGGAGGCAAGAGAAATGCAAAGAAACGGAACCGCTTCCGTAGACCTTGCGGCAGGCCACGCGTCTGTTCGGGCTGGCCAGATGCACAATGCCCAAGCAGGCGCAGATGCGGCGGACATTCACGGCAGGCAGCTGGGGCGCGACCTCCACCTCCACCCGGGCGGGGTGGTCCTGCCGAGCGTTCCGCTCAGCGAGACTAGCAACAACTGAGGAGGATACCGTGAGCAAGTACTCCATTGTGGCGCTGATGTGCGCGATGGCCTGCGGCGGGAGCGAACCTAGAGCAGCGGATGCTGGCAGTGCCGCGCCGCAGGAGTTCAATCTCGGTTCCATCGCACCCACACCACCCGAGGATCTGCTAGCACTCGCTGACTACGTGCGGGGCGGGGGCGGACGGGTATTCGTGGGAACCGTGGGGCCCAGCGCCGAGGCTGGGCCGGAGCTCGTGGAGGTGCATGAGGGCTTGTGGGTAAGCTACCCCAGGCGTAGAGCGACGGTCACAGTAGGCGATACACTCGGCGAAGAGATGCCCGAGAGTATCGAGCTACTGGCCCCCTCTGGCGAAGTTCCGGAGCTTGTAGATGCGGCGGGGCGTCCTGCGGAGGGATGGACGGTCTCAGGGGACTGGCAAGTAGAGCCGCAACGACTGTTGGAGCCAGAAGGTGAGGCGGTGTGCTTCGTTATTGGCGCGAATTTGATTTGGCGGGCAGATGTCCTGGCTACGGGTGCCAGCGGCGTGGGAACCGCGAGCGGAGTGGACATGCCGTTCGACGACCTACGACGCCCCGAATGACAGGCTGGGGCAATGAGGGGCGGGGCCGGCCAGCGCAGTGGGTACGTGGTCCAGATGGGGCGTGGCTGTCCAGGCGGCGGTTGCCAGCCCCGCCTCAATCCCCGTAGATCTCGTCCACAGGGAGCTCCTCGCCCAGCAGCGTGACGTGCTCGCCCGCTCCGGCGACCTCGTGACCCCAGCGGCCCCGTCCCTCGGGACGCACGAAGACCTCGACGCGCCGCCGATCCTGCGAGACGAGCACGTATGCCCGGAGCGCGGGCAGTCGCATGGTGTGGGCGAACTTCTCGCCGCGGTCATAGCTCTCGGTGGACTCCGAGAGGACCTCGACGAGAACGGTCGGGTTCGTGATCGCTTCCCCGAGTACCTTCCCGTTTCGGACGACCCGTTCCACGTCCATCGGGCCACAGACCACGCTCCCGTCCGGGTAGGTGGCGAGGTTCGTCTCACGCACGTACACCATGACGTCGGACGAGAGCACCGTGCATCGGCCCCCGAGCTTCGCGGTCAGAAGCGACGTCGTCCTGGTCGCCAGTCGCCCGTGCTCCACGGTCCCGCCGGCCATGGCATAGACCACCCCGTCGAGCCACTCGTGCTTGGTCTCGCCGTCGCGCTCCGCGGCGAGGAAGTCCTCGAACGTCACGTACGTTTCCGCAGACGGCCTCACTCGCGGGAGCGTAGCGCAGCGAGGGAGTCGCGGCGAGGAGGGGCGCTCACGCGCGCTCTTCCGACCCCACGCGACACAGGGCTCTCAGGAGGTCGCGCTCGGTGACGATGCAGGCTCCTCGAGCAAGCCCTGGCCGCCTCAGCCGGCCGCGCGACAGTCGGTGGCGAACGGTAGGATAGATGGTAGGATGCTACCCAGCATGGCTGCCAAGGCCAAAGTCAGCATCACCCTCTCGGAGGACCTCCTCGCGCGGATCGACGCGGAGGTGGAGGCTCAGGCGGGCGAGAGCCGCAGCAGCGTGATCGAGCGGTGGCTGCGCCGGGCGAGCCACGCCGCGGCGGCCAGCGCCCTGCGCGACGAGACGGTGCGTTACTACGAGTCACGCGACGCCTCGGAGCGCGCCGAGGACGCCGCGATCGCTCGCGCCATGTCGAAGGGTGCACGGCGAGTCCGTTACGAATGAGACGAGCGTGCTGCGGAGGGGCCACTTGTATTGGGCGCGACTGGACAAGCGAAGGCCTGTCCTCGTCTTGTCACCCGACTACCGAAACGAGCACGCGACGGATGTGATCGTCGTGCCCACGACCACCAACCTGCACGAGGCTCCCACGCACGTCCTCCTGCGCCGGCGCGAAGGAGGGCTCCCGCGCACGTCGATGCTCAAGTGCGAGCAGATCACCACGATCCACCGCGATGACGTGCAGCCGGTGCCCATCGGCGGATCCATCTCCGAGAGGCGCTTGAGCCAGGTCGAACGGGGCGTGCTCCGGGCCATCGGCGTGCCGGTGGGATACTGAGCCGAGAGGGTGGCGGACACTCACTCTCGGGGGCGTAGCGCAGCGGGGGAGTCGCGGCGAGGAGCGGTGCTCACGCGCGCTCTTCCGACCTCCCGCGACGCAGGGCTCTCAGGAGGTCGCGCTCGGTGACGATGCCGGCGAGCTTGCCGGCATCGACGACCAGCAGGCAGCCGAGATCGCCGTCGAGCAGCCGGTCGGCGGCCTCCGAGACCGGCATGTCGCGTTCGACGATCGGCGGATCGGTGTCCATGATGTCGGCGACGGCGATCGGGGTGTCCTCGGCCGCGGCGAGCTGGCGCTCGCGGATGCGCAGGAGCGCGCGGTGGGAGACGAGCCCGACGACCTCGCCGGCCGCGTTCTCGACCGGGACGTGGCGGACGTGCTCCCAGCTCATCACGCTCGTCGCCAGGTCGACCACGTCCTCGGGTCGCACCGTGAAGAGGTCGGTCGCCATGATCTCGCCGACGGTCACGCTGCTGCCCGGTGACGCCTCGGCCGGGACCGGCGGCCACCGGTGGACCGGCTGGCCGGAGCGCTGGAGGTCCATCATCGCGCGGACGACCGTGCGGGCGCGGGCTTGGCGCGCGTCCTCGCCCGCGCCGCGCACGCCCTCGAGGATCCAGCGGGCCGCCGTGCGTCCGGTCCGGACCCGCTCCTCGAGCACGCCGAGGTACCGGTCGACGTCCTCGTGCGCGACGCCGAGCCCGTCGAGCCCCTCACGCGCGAGCGGGAGGAGCGCGCCGAGGAGCAGCTCGCGGGCCGGGACACGGTCGCCGCCGAGCCAGCACACCTGCGTGTCGAGGCCGTGGCGGGCCGCGTGGAGGAAGCTCTCCTTCACCTCCTCGAAGGCCACCGTGCGCGCGAGGTCCGCCGTGCGGTCCGGGAGCGCGAGCATGGCCCCGTAGAAGAGGGCGGCGTTGGCGACCTCGTCGAGGACCGTGGGGCCGGACGGCAGGACCCGGTTCTCGATGCGCAGGTGCGGCTTGCCTTCGGTGAGCCCGTAGCACGCGCGGTTCCATCGCCAGACGGTCCCGTTGTGCAGCGTGAGCGCGGAGAGCGGCGGCACCTCGCCCCGATCGAGCTGGGCGAGCGGATCGTCGGGGACGTCACGGACGAGCAGCACGCGCTGGCGCGCGGCGTCCTCGCGGAAGATCTCGAGGACCGACTCGCGCAGCCACCCCTCGCCGAAGGTGACCCGCGCGGGCTGGCCGCGGGCGCGCTCGGAAGACGAGCGCGCGTCGACGGACTGCTCGAAGACCGCGATGCGCGTCTCCTGCCACAGCCGCCGCCCGAGCAGCACCGGTGAGCCCACACACGCGGCGAGGAGCGGCGGCGACAGGAGCAGGGCGGCGTTGTAGGCGGCGACGAACCGCTCCGGATCCACCTGGATGTGGAGCTGCAGGCTGGCGTTGGCCGACTCGACCATCACCGAGGAGGTCTCGAGCTCGAGCTGGTCGGTGCCGCGGATGAGGATCGGCACCGGCCCGCTCCGAAGGCGCCGGATCGCGTCGAGGAGCATGAGGAACCGGGGCTCGGGCGTCAGGAAGCGGTCGTCGAGGTCGCTCGGCCGCAGCGTCGGCAGCATCCCGACGAGGAGCGGGCTCGCCCCCGACGGCGCCGCCGCGCGGCGGACCTCCGACAGCGCCTCCTCGAGCTGCGCCTCGAGCACGCCGAGCACCCGCCCGTCGAGCGGGACGGGCGGCAGGTTCGCCTCCAGGTTGAAGACGGCGAGCTCGCTGGTGAACCGCTCGTCGAGCCGCGGCAGCACCTCGCACGCGACCGGGGCAGGCCGCCCCTCGGCGTCCACGAGGAACATCTCCTGCTCGGCGCCGGCGCGACGCGCTCCCCGCTCGATCATCCCCTCGTCGAGCATCCGCTCGAGGGCCAACAGGTCGCGCAGCACCGCACGCGTGAACGCCCGCTCGTCACGCTCATCGCCGGGCTTCCGAACCCCATGCTCGCCCACCCGATCCCCATAAGGACCCGCGCCCGATTTTCGAGCCCGCCGCCGCCCGGGCGTCTTGCGGTAGCATCTCGGTAACCATGCGCTCGCTCTTGCTCCTCGGCGGCCTGCTCGTCACGGGGTGCGGCGACGGCTCCGACGCGCCGTCACCCGATCTCGTGATCCTCGTCACCGAGCGTCAGGCCGCGTCGTTCGGCGACTTCGTCGCTTTCACGGGGGACGCGCGGGTGGCGACGCGCGTCGCGGCCGATCCGGCCTCCGAGCTCGCGCGGAGCGGTGGCCCGGTGCGGGTCGCCGTCGTCGACGACCTCGACTGCGCCGAGTGCTACCGGCTCGAACAGGCGCCGGGAGGCGTGGTCGTGCACGGGGGCGCGCCCCTCGGCGTGCAGTACGGGGTGGCGCACGTGTTGGAGGCGATGGGCTACCGCTTCTTCCACCCGTGGCGCGCGCGGCTGCCCGAGTCGGTCGAGCCGCCCGTCCTCGGCGACGACGCCGGGCCCACGTTCGAGCCCGAGATGAGCCGGCGCGGGCTCCAGATCCACACGCTCCACCCGATCGAGGGGCTCTACGACCTGTGGGAGCCCGGCGAGGACAACCTCGAGGGGGCCCGGCGCATCGTGGACTGGCTGGTCAAGAACCGCGGGAACTACCTGCAGTGGGTGGCGCTCGACAACGTGCAGCAGGGCGAGGCGTCGGTCGACCGGTGGATGCCGCACGCCGAGGCGGTGGTCGGGTACGCCCACGCGCGCGGCGTTCGGACCGGGCTCAACATCCAGCTCTTCGGCGAGAGCAACCTCCAGCGCGCGTTCGACCTGCTCGACGCCGACGTGCCCGATCGGCGCACGAGGATCCGGGAGAGGTTGTCGGCGATCGTGCCGGAGCCGGGGTTCGACGAGATCAGCCTGAGCTTCGGCGAGTTCTCCGCGAGCGATCCGGCCCTGTTCGTCGAGAGCGTCGACCTGGTGAAGGACGTGCTCGGCGAGATCGACTCCGGCGTCACCATGAGCGCGCACATCCACGTCGGCAACTACGAGGACACGCGCGTGAGCTACATGGGCGAAGAGCTCCTGTACTACTTCCTCGTGAAGTTCGCCGACCCCGAGATCGTGCCGTACGTGCACACGGTCATGTACTACGACCTCTTCGAGGACGCGGGCGGCGCCTACCTGCACGACGACTTCGCCGAGCACCGGGACTACCTGCTCGACCGCCTGCGCGACGGCGAGCGCGTCGTCTACTACCCGGAGAGCGCCTACTGGATCGCCTTCGACAACTCGGTCCCCCAGTACCACCCGCTGTACGTGCGCTCCCGCTGGCTCGACGTGCACCGGATCGCCGAGACCGCGGCCACCGAGGGCTTCGAGCCGCTCGACGAGCACGTGCTGTTCTCGACCGGGTGGGAGTGGGGCTACTGGCAGAACGACTACGCGACCCTGCGGCTGGGGTTCACGCTGCCGGACCGGTGGGAGGCGCTCTTCGAGGAGATGTTCGCGCCCTACGGCGCGGCCGGTGCGGAGATGGCCGCGGCCGTGGCGGATCTGACGCGCGCCCAGCACGCCGGCCTCCTCGAGGCGCGGCTCGCGCCCTACATCGCCGGCCGCGATGCCGTGATCGACGTGGGCGAGGCGATGGGGATCTTCTCGCAACCCGACCGCCACGCCTTCGCGGAGGTCGTGGCGATGGACGACACGGCGCGCGCCGGCTTCGTCGCGGACGTGATCGAGCCGCTCGAGGCGCTCGCCTCCGCGACCGAGGCCGCGCTCGCGCGCCTGCGCGCCGCCGGTGCGCCCGAGGACGACCGCTTCTTCCAGGAGCTCGCCGACGGCTTCGAGGTCGACCTCCACCGCGCCCGCTTCGCGCACGCCGTCTGGGCGGCGGCCGTGGCGCGCGCGGCCGGCGAGCCCTTCGAGCCACACCTCGAGGCGGCGGCCGCGGCGATCGACGCCGGGCGCGTGCCGGTGACGCGCCGCCACCAGGACCTCCACGACCCCGGCGCCGACTCGCTCCTCGGCCGCAACCGCAACGCGACCATCTACCAGCACGGCTACCTCTTCTACGCGAAGGACCTGTGCTACTGGCAGCGCGAGCTCGCCGAGGCGCGCGCCGCGACGGCGGGGACCGAAGAGCGCATCCCGTCCTGCGTGCTCTGACCGCCTGCGCGCGTCTGACGCGCCACGACACGTTCGCCTCGCGTCGCGTGCCCACGGCGTTCGTGCGCGGTGAGGAAGACTCGGCTGCCACGGGTTGAACGCTCGCTCCGGGCCGCCACTGTCACTCGGACGGACGGTACGGCGAAGGAGAGCTCCGATGACCAAGAAGCTGGGAACGGTGATGCTGCTGTCGATGTCGGCGATGCTCGCGTCGACGGGATGCGACGACGACGACGACGACGACGACCGTGAGGTGGACGCCGGAGTCGTCGAAGACGCCGGCTCGGGTGCGACCGCGTCGGCCCGCGTGATCCACCTGTCGCCGGACGCGCCCGCGGTGGACGTGACCCTCGACGGACCCGCGGTCGTCCCGATCACCGATCTGGAGTTCACCGAGAGCACCCCGTTCGCCGACGTTCCGGCCGGGACCTACGACGCCGTCGTCGAGCTCGCCGGCACCGACACGGTCGTGCTCGTGGTGCAGGACATCGAGTTGATGGCGGACACGGCCTACACGGCGGTCGCGTTCGACACGGCCGCGAACATCCAAGCGCTCCTCCTGGTGGACGAGCTCACGGGCGTCCCGGCAGGCAACGTCCGCGTGCGCGCCGTCCACACCGCTCCTGCGCTCGGCCAGGTCGACGTCTACGCCGTCGCCGCGGGCGCTCTCCTGCCTCTGTACACCGACCTCGACTTCGGTGAGGTGGGCCAGTACCTGGAGGTGCCGGCCGCCGCGACGACGCTCGGCGTCGACGTGGACGACGACGGCACGCCCGACGCGACGTTCGCCATCCCGGCGCTCCCGGAGGGCACCGTCGCCAACGTCTTCGCCGTGAACGACGCCGCGGGCACCCCCTTCCTCCTCGCGCAGCTCCCCGACGGCCAGACGGCCCGCATCGACCCGCAGTAGGATCCGCAGGAGCGAGTCGGGAGGACGGTCACCCGTCCTCCCGACGGGTCCGCGCTCAGCCCGCGCCTCGAGCATGCGGTCGTGCTCAGACGAGCTGCACGGCGAGGTAGACGGCGGCCACGATCAGTGCCGCCCCCGTGAGCCGGACCACGACGTGGACGGCGCGGGCGGGGAGGCGGCCCTCGAAGCGGCGCAGGGCGGCGAGCAGGACCCCGAACCAGGCCACGATGCCCACGCCGGCGGCCACCACGAACAGGACCTTGTCGCCCACGTCGAAGCGGACGGGCGCGAGCGAGTACAGAACGGCGATCGACGCCGACCAGTTGAGCACGATGGTCGGGTTGAGCGCGGTGATCGAGAAGCCCTGGCCGAGCTCGCGCGCGAGCCGGTCGACGCCGGGGCGCCCGGCCGCCTCGCCCACCTGCTCCGGCAGGCGGGCCCGGACGAACCAGACGCCGAGGGCGAGGAGGATGACCACCGAGATCGCGCGGGAGACGGGGCGCAACGCCTCGTACGACTCGAGAAGGGCGCCGAACCCCGCGATGGCCAGGCCGCAGTACACGCACTCCGCGAGCGCGGCGCCGAAGGCCACGGCCATCCCGTCACGGTAGCGGCCGAAGAGGCCGCGCTGGAACACGAGGATCGCGATCGGGCCCGTGAGGGGCATCGACCCGCAGAACCCCATCGCCAAGCCGAAGAGCGCGCCCGTCATGACAGCGCGCCGAGGGTAGCACCGCCCGGGACCCCGGGCCCGTCCGGATCACTCCCGCTGGGCGCCCTGCGCGAACCAGGCGCCGAGCTGGGCCCGCTCCTCGTCGGTCATCCCCGTGAGGTTCCCGAGGGGCATCGTCTTCGAGACGAAGACGACGTTGTTGATGCGGGGCGCGAGGCTCACGATCTGGTCGGGCGTGTCGAACATCACGCCCTGGGGCGCCACCGCGAAGCCGCCTTGCGTGGGGGTCGCGCTGTGGCAGCCGAGGCAGCGCTGCTCGACGATCCCGCGCACCGTCTCGAAGGCGACCGGCTCGGCGTCGCGCAGGTCGCGGGGCGCCGAGACGAAGGCGAGCGCCACGATGCCCGCTGCCGCCGCGGGCAGGATCCACACGTTGCGCCGTCCCTTGCCCCGCAGGTTGAACCAGTGACGGACGCCGGCGCCGACGACGCTGATCGCCGCCAGGATGGCCCAGTTCCACTCGTGCCCGTAGGTGAACGGGTAGTGGTTGCTCACCATGATGAACAGCACCGGGAGCGTCATGTAGTTGTTGTGCAGGGACCGGCGCGCCGCGTCGATGCCCGGCTTCGCGTCCGGCTCGCGCCCGGCCTTCATCGCCTCCACCGCGACGCGCTGGTTCGGGATGATCACCCGGAACACGTTGGCGGCCATGAGCGTGCCGAGCAGGGCGCCCACGTGGATGTACGCCGCGCGGCTCCCGAAGGTCTGCGTCAGGCCGTAGGCGGCGCCCGTGGCGAGGGCGAAGCAGACGGCCGCGAACGGCACGGGCCGCTCGATGAGGGGCGACTTGCACAGGAGATCGTAGACGATCCACCCGAGCAGGAGCGCGCCCACGCCGACGCCGATCGCGGCGGCCGGGCTCAGCTCACGCACGCCCGGATCGACCAGGTACAGCTTCGCGTCGACGTAGTAGACGACGATCAGCAGCGCGAAGCCGGTGATCCACGTTGTGTAGGACTCCCACTTGAACCAGTGGAGCGTCTTCGGGAGCCGCTCCGGCGCCACCGTGTACTTCACGAAGCGGTAGAAGTGGCCACCATGCACCGACCACAGATCCCCCTTCACGCGGTCCTCGGGGACCTCCGGCTCGCGGATGTTGTTGTTGAGCCAGTTGAAGTAGAAGCTCGCGCCTATCCAGGCCGCGCCCGCGATGATGTGCACCCACCGCAGGCACAGCGAAAGCCACTCCGTGATCTGCATCAGCCCGTGCTCTTCCTCTTCCTGCGTCCGTCCAGGATCTTCACGAAGGACCGCGTGCGGATCTCGTCGATCCCGAGGCCCGTGGCCGCCACCTCTTCGAGCGAGATGGCGCCGCAATTGAGGGCACGGAGGAAGTAATTGAGCAACCCCTGCCCGGTCGCGGCGTCGTCGAAGACGTCGCCCACCAGGGTCGCCTGGGCCGCCTTCTCCACGAAGTTCCGGAGCCGCGTCGCCGCCGCGTCGAAGCCCTCGAGGAAGAGCTCGTAGGTGGTGGCGTAGCGGACCGGGAGCTGCGCCGGGTGCAGGTCCCAGCCCTGGTAGATGCCGTTCTCGAGCGAGTGGCGGATGTGGTGGTGGCTCAGCCGCCAGGCGTCGTGCACGTTCGCGGTGTCTCCGACGGGCATGACGTTCGTCGCGCCGTCCGAGAGGAACACGCCCGTCCCTTCGTACGCGACCTTCATCATGTGGAGCGCGAAGTCGCACGCCGGGTGGTCCATCTTCTGGTACGCCGCCGTGATGTTCGCCGACGCCGTGTAGTCGTACGTACCGAAGTGCGCCGCGACGCACCGGCCGTTGCCGGCGTCGAGCAGGAGCGGCAGGTTCGACCGCCCATCGGGACCCAGGATCGCCTGCGTGAGCTCGATCATCAGCTCGAGCTTCAGCGAGCCCTCGCGCAGGCGCGAGCGGATCTCGAGCTTCTGCAGCAGACTGACGAGCGTCGCGACGTGCTCGGGCACCGCGACCTTCGGCAGCGTGACGACGAAGCCCCCGGGCAGCTTGCCGCCGGTCCGCTCGAGGAGCGTGGTCACGAAGAGGTCGAGCGTCCGGACCGAGCGGCGCTTGAGCTCCTCGCTGAGCGGCTTGATCCGGATGCCGACGAATGGGGGCGCGAGCCCCTCGGACACGGCGCGCGCCAGCTCCTCGGCTGCGCGCACGGCGACCGCGTCCTCCTCGTCGTCCGGGCGGTTGCCGAAGCCGTCCTCGAAGTCGATGCGGAAGTCCTCGACCGGCTCGCGCCGGAGCTTGTCGACCACCCGCGCGTACACCTTCTCGTGCAGGCCGCCCGCGGTCGACATCCCGAGCGCGCCCGCCAGCGTGCCCGGGTCGGGGGCGTGCGCCTCGAGCGCGCGGAGCGCGAGCCTGCCGAGCTTCGACGGCGTCTCGGCCTCGTAGAGCTGCGCGCCTCCGTAGACCGTGTGGACGGGCTGGCGCCGGTCCGACTCGCCCGGATACCGCCGCTGGAGCTCGTGGTTCGCGTCCGTCAACGCGACCAGCTCGTCGCGCGCCTCGTCCCAGAGGGTGCTCTTCTTCATCTCAACTCCCGCGGTAGGTCGAGTACCCGAAGGGGCTCAACAGCAAGGGGACGTGGTAGTGCCCCTCGCGCTCGATCTGGAACACGACGGAGACGTACGGGTAGAAGACCGGCCGGCCCGTCCCGCGCATGTACGCCCCGGTGTCGAACACGAGCCGGTAGGTGCCGAGCTCGAGCGCCTCGGGCTCGAGCAGATCGGCGATCCGTCCGTCCCTGTCGGTCTGCCCGTGGGCCAGCGCGGCCCAGCCGCCGTCCGCCGTCTGCCGCTCGAGCCGCGCGCCCACGCCCTGGGCGGGCCGCCCGAGCGCGGTGTCGAGGACGTGCGTGGTGATGGGGCTCCTTCGGGTGGTCATAGCTTCTCCAGTCGGATCCGGGTGATCTTCCCCTGCTCGGCCGCGGCGGTCCGCAGCTCCTCGCCGGGGGTGTTGTCCAGGCGGGCGCAGAGGAGCGCCAGCATCTCGCCCGCGCTCTTGCCCGTGGCGCAGACGATGAAGATGTGCCCGAAGCGCTCCTCGTAGCGCAGGTTGCCGTCCCGGAGGGCGCGGAGCGTCTGCTCGGACGCGGCCCCGACGCCCGACTGCTCCTCGGCGGACCACCGCTCCCGGAGCGCGTCGAGGTCGCCGCCGATCCGGGGATGCCCCGCGAAGGCCTCGAGGAGGTCGTCGCGGCCCATGGTCGACCAGACCTCGTCCGCCGCCGCGAGGAGGGCGTCGGTCGTCCCGAAGGGCCGGCGCGCCAGCATCCCCTCAGCCCACCGGCGCGCGGCGCAGCACCGGGCGAGGGCCGCGCGGGCCTCGTCCTCGGGCATCGCGTCGAGCTTCTCGGCGGGCGTCACGACCTCTGCCCATAGACCCTGAGGCGGCTCACGCCACCGTCAGGGAAGATGTCGAGCCGGACGTGCGTGAACGGGCCGCGCTCCTCGAGGTCGCGGAAGAAGTGGCGCCGGTCGGCCGAGAGCCGCTGCTCGCCGAGGACCGGGCGCCAGGCCGCCCCGGGGTCGACGAGGTCGGTCGGCGCGGCGAGCGGGGCGTCGATGCCGGACAGCGCGCACCGGTCGGGGTGGTTGCCCTTGAAGTGGCGCGTGTCGACCTCGAGCGTACCCACGCTCCCCCGCGCCGCGAGCCTCACGACGATCCAGTCGTGGCCGGGCCCCCGGCGCCGCCGGGTCTCCCAGCCGCCGCCCATGTTCTCGGCGCGGCCCGGCAGGACGAGGTTGTCCATCGGGCCGAAGAACATGTCGCTGCACACGACCGCGCGGCCGCCGTGGGCGAGCGCCGCGAGGTCCGCGTGCCCGGGCTCGACGTGGGGCCGGGCCTCGGCGTCGATCGCCCCGGCGGCGCGCGACCAGTCGGGCACGACCGAGCCCCAGACGCGCAGCCGCGCGACGCCGCCGTCCGGGAAGATCCGGAGCCGGACGTGCGTGTACGCCTCGCCGCCGGCGACCGAGAACAGGTTCTGAGAGCCCGGGCGGAGCGGCGACTGAGGAACGATCTCGGTGAACGACGCACGGGCGAGCTCGTCGAGGCCCGCGTCGAGGGGCGCGCGCGTGGCCTCGAGCGACGCGAAGGGCGGGTGGTTTCCGAGGAAGTGGTTCGTGTCGATGTCGACGGCGCGGATCACGCCCGGGGCGCCGAGGCGGACGAGGCACCAGTCGTGGCCGGGCTCGCGCTTGCGCCGGCTCTCCCACCCGTCCATCCACTTGCCCCGCTCGGTGTACTCGTCGGGGAGGAAGACGCCGCGACCCGGCCGGAGGAGATTCTCCTTCTCGGCGAAGAACTCGTCGCTCGCCGCGAGCGCCTCGCCCCCGAGCGCCGCCGCGGCGAGGTCGATCAGGTTGCCGAACAGTGGTGCGTCTCTCTCGCTCATCGCGTCGATGTCTCCGATCGGTGGAGGAGCTGCCGGCCTCGCGGCGCCCCGTCGACCCGCTCGCCGCGCAGGTAGGTCGCCCTCACCTCGCCCCAGAGCTCGCGCCCGACGTACGGCGAGATGCGGTGCCGGAAGGGCAGCCGGCCGGGCTCGACCCGGAAGCGGGCCTCGGGATCCCACACCACGAGGTCCGCGTCCAGCCCCGGCGCGATCCGGCCCTTCCGGTCGGCGATCCCGGCGAAGCGCGCGGGCCCCTCGGCGAGCCAGTAGGCGAGCCGCTCGACGCGCGCGCCCCTCTCGCGCGCCTCGGTCCAGACGGCCGACAGGCCGAGCGAGAGCGACGCCACCCCGCCCCACGCCTCGCGGAAGTCGCCGTCGTCGAGGTGCTTGAGCCCCGGGGTGCACGGCGAGTGATCGGTCACCACGAAGTCGATTACGCCGTCGAGCAGGCCTCGCCAGAGCGCCTCGCGGTTTTCGGCCTCGCGGATGGGTGGGGCGCACTTGAAGGTCGTGTCTCCCTCCGGCACCTCTTCGGCCGTCAGGCACAGGTAGTGCGGACAGCTCTCGACGGTGATCGGCAGCTCCTCGTCACGCGCGGCGCGCAGGATGGGCAGGGCGGTCGCGGAGGAGAGGTGGACGACGTGCACCGCGCACCCGGTCTCGCGGCACAGGCGCACCAGCAGATCGATGGCGGCGTCCTCCCACGCGCGCGGGCGCGACTCGAGCCACGCGCGGTGGTCGCGGGCGTCGTAGCCCGCGCCGTCGCCCGCGAGGTCGAGCTCGGCGTGGGCGAGCAGGGGGAGGCCGGCGGCGGCGAGGCGCGGCATCGCGCGCCGCAGATCCGCCTCGGTCACGTTCGGGAAGTCGTCGATGCCCGAGTGGACGAGGAACGCCTTGCACCCGAGGGCGCCGGCCCGCGCGAGCGGCTCGAGCTCCTCTTCGTTGCCCGGGACGACTCCGCCCCAGAAGCCGACGTCCACGTGCAGCTTGCCGGCAGCAGCCTCGCGCTTCGCCTCGAGCGCCGCCACGGATGTGGTCACCGGGACGCAGTTGAGCGGCATGTCGACGAGCGTCGTCACGCCGCCCGCCGCCGCCGCGCGCGTCGCCGTCTCGAACCCCTCCCACTCCGTGCGCCCCGGCTCGTTCACGTGGACGTGGCAGTCGACGAGCCCCGCCATGACCACGGCCTCGCCGAAGTCCTCGACGGGCACCCCCTCGGGCACCGCTCCGTGCGGCACCACCGCGGCGATGCGCTCGCCGCGCACCAGCACCGCCGCCGGCCCGACCCCCCCGTCCGCCACCACCCGCCGGCTCCGGATCGCCCTCATCCCGACGAGCTAACGTCCTGCGCCGCCCGGACGCAAGGTGTCTCGCACCCCTGACATCATCGCGGCGCCGCGCGCGGGCCAGCTCACTCGGCGTCCGGGTCACCCGCGAGCCGGTCCCAGAACTGCACGCGCGAGTCGATGTCGAGGCGTGGGCCGTGCAGGGGATCAACGCCTGTCCCCAGTGATCCGGGGGGGCTGGGTTCGAGCACGTTGCCCATCGGCCGGGGTTTGATTAGCTTCACGCGCCGTGAAGGACGAAGCGAAGACGACCGAGGCCGGACCGGGGAACTTCATCGAGGAGCTCGTCGACCAGGAGCTCCGCGAGGGGAAGTACCAGCGCATCGTCACGCGGTTCCCGCCCGAGCCGAACGGGTACCTGCACATCGGGCACGCCAAGAGCATCGTCCTGAACTTCGGGCTCGGCGCGAAGACCCCCGACAGCAGGTGCAACCTCCGGTTCGACGACACGAACCCGGAGAAGGAGAGCACCGAGTTCGTCGAGTCGATCGAGCGCGACGTGAGGTGGCTCGGCTACGACTGGGGAGAGCGGGCGCTCTACGCCTCGGACTACTTCGAGCAGCTCTACGAGTGGGCGGTGAAGCTGATCGAGGAGGGCAAGGCCTACGTCGACAGCCAGAGCCCCGAGGAGATCAAGGAGAACCGCGGCGACTTCCACCGGCCGGGCGTCGACAGCCCCTACCGCGACCGCCCCGTCGAGGAGAGCCTGGATCTCTTCCGCCGCATGCGCGCAGGCGAATTCGACGAGGGTGCGCACGTCCTTCGCGCGAAGATCGACATGCAGTCGAAGGACCTGAAGCTCCGCGATCCGCTGATGTACCGGATCCGGAAGAAGACCCACCACCGCACCGGCGACGCGTGGCCCATCTACCCGATGTACGACTGGGCGCACGGGCAGTCCGACGCCATCGAGGGCGTGACGCACTCGATCTGCACGCTCGAGTTCCAGAACCACCGTCCGCTGTACGACTGGTTCTTGACGGCGCTCGGGTTCGAGCTGCCGAACCGGCCCAAGCAGATCGAGTTCGCGAAGCTCGCGGTCACGTACACGGTGCTCAGCAAGCGCCGGCTCACGCGGCTCGTCGAGGGAGGGTACGTCGAGGGGTGGGACGACCCGCGGATGCCCACCATCGCGGGCATGCGCCGCGCCGGAGTCACGCCCACCGCCCTCCGGAAGTTCTGCGAGCGCATCGGCGTCGCGCGGCGGGACAACGTGGTCGAGCTCGGCCTCTTCGAGCACATCCTGCGAGAGGACCTCAACGCGACCTCACCGCGGGTCATGGGCGTGCTCCGGCCGCTCAAGGTCGTCCTCGAGAACTACCCCGAGGGCAAGGTCGAGTGGTTCGAGGTGATGAACCACCCCGAGTACCCCGAGCGGGGCACGCGCGAGGTGCCGTTCTCGCGCGAGCTGTGGGTGGAGCGGGACGACTTCCTCGAAGAGGCGCCGAAGAAGTGGCATCGGCTCGCGCCCGGCAAGGAGGTGCGCCTGCGCGGCGCCGCGCTCGTCACCTGCCGCGAGGTCGTGAAGGACGACGCGGGCGAGGTCGTCGAGCTACGCTGCACGTGGGACCCCGAGTCCCCCGGCGGGACGCCGAGCGACGGTCGGAAGGTCCGCGGCACGCTGCACTGGGTGAGCGCGGCGCACGCGGTGGACGCGGAGGTGCGCCTGTACGACCGGCTGTTCCGGGTGGAGAACCCGGCGGCCGATCCCGACGTCGACTTCCTCGAGCACTTGAACCCGGACTCGCTCGAGGTGCTCACCGGCTGCAAGCTCGAGCCGAGCATGGCCGCGCCCGAGCCCGGCGTCCGCGTCCAGCTCGAGCGCCTGGGCTACTTCTGCGTCGATCCCGACTCGACCCCCGACAAGCCCGTCCTCGACCGCACCATCACGCTAAAGGACACCTGGGCCAAGCTAGCCGCCAAAGGCTAACGAGATACTCGAGAGTAAGGACTCTTCGGCTGACGAGAAAAGCCGTCCGGTTGCGCCAGCCGCCGAGCGCCCCCGCAGGCCCCGACTGAGGAATACCGGGCCCCGCCGCCGAAGGCGGTGGGGTGCAGAATCGCCAGACGCCGAAGGCGTGCTGGCGACGTATGCAGACAACAAGGTATTTCGCAGGGAGGGGCCGAGGAGGTAAGCCGGCGGATGGCGTGACCGGGCGGCTTTTCAGCCGCCGCAGGAGCCGCCGGTGCACGGGTAGTCCAGATCGCACACCGGGCCGGTGCCGCAGGCGCACATGCCGGCGACGCAGCGGTCGGCCGAGGTGGTGCACACCGTGCCGCAGAACCCGCAGTTGTCGAAGTCGGTGTCGATGTCCGTGCAGCCGCCGCCGCAGCAGGTCTGGCCCGAGGGGCACGGCCCGACGCCCGCTTCCGTCGTGCAGTCGCAGCTCCCGTCCTCGAGGCAGAGGTCGGCGCGCGACTTGACGTCGAGGGACGCACAGCCCGCGCAGCACTCGGCGCTCTCGTCCACGCGCCCGTTGCAGTCGTTGTCGCGGCCGTCGCAGATCTCCGGCGCCCCGGGGACGCCCGTCCCGAAGGGCGGCCGCACGTCGGTGCGCGAGTCGTCGCAGTCGCACATGGTCAGGTCGTCGCCATCGCGGCACGCCATGATCCCGTCGCCGTCGTTGTCGCCGCACGACTGATCGCGCCCGTCGCAGTTCTGGTCCATGCGGTCGCCGCAGATCTCGATCCGCGGGACGCACCCGTCGGGCAGCGCTCCGCTGTCGGTCCCGGGCACGAAGCCGTCGGTGCCCGGCACGAACCCGTCGGTCCCGCCGCCCCCGCCGTCCGTGCGGCCGCCGGTGCCGTCGTCGTCCCCACCACAGCCCGCGCCGAGCGCGAGCGCGAGCGCACAAGCCATCGTCAGTGCCTTCATCGAGCCCACCTCAGCGGCGACGCCGCCGGAAGAAGATCGCCAGCGGAAGGAGGACGAGAGCCCAGACCGGCGCCGGGATCGGCTCCGGGGAGGCCACGCGGCACCCGCACCCGCCGCTCCGGGCGGCGCGGCCGCCACCGCCGCCGCCGTCGCCGCCCGCGCCGCCGCCGTCGCCGCCCGCGCCGGCGTCGAACCCGGGGATTGTGCCCCCGTCGGTGCCCGGCGGGACGCCCGCGTCGGTGCCCGGGGGCGGACCCTCGACGCACTCGCCGACCTCGCAGTGCTGCCCGGGCGGGCAGACCGCGCCGTCGCACGCGTCGTGGCAGCTCCCGCCCTCGCAGTAGAAGCCGTCCTCGCAGATCACGATGTCGCACCCCTCGGGGATGCAGCTCCCGTCGGCGAGGCAGGTCTCGCCCTCGGCGCACGCCCGGCACGGACAGGTCGGCACACAGGCGCCGTCGACGCAGATCTCGCCCATGTTGCAGGTGAGGACGTCGCACAGATCGGTGCAGCGGCCGGCGACGCACTGCTGGCCGTGCGGGCACACGATGCCCTCGCAGGCGCCGACGCAGACGCCGCCGGCGCAGCGCTCCCCCGGGGGGCACGTCACGTCGATGCAGGCCGTCTCGACGCACACGCCGTCTTCGGTGCAGGTCTCACCCGACTCGCAGCCGCCCTCGAAGCAGGGCGGCACGCACTCGCCCCGGACGCAGACGTTCGGCGACGTGCACAGCTCGCCGTCGTCCACCATGCCGTCGCAGTCGTTGTCCACACCGTCGCAGCGCTCGGCCGTCATCGTACCGATCGGCACGCAGGTCACGTCGCGCCCGACGCACTGGGTGATGCCGACGCCGCAGGCGCCGAGCCCATCCGTCTCGCACGGCTCGCCGGTGCCGGGACAGCTCACCTCGCCGCCGCGGACGCTGAACCGCCAGATCCCGGGCATGCTCACGTTCGACGTCGTGCACAGGTCGAGGATGGCCATGGTGCGCGAGCCGGGGATCTCGACGAAGTCCATGAGGTTGCCGGCGTCGAAGCCGGCCTGCGCGGGCGTGCCGCCGAAGCCGCCGCTCCCGCCGCTCGCGTCACCCGTGGTCCACTCGCACCGGTTGTACCGGAACTCCACGTCGAAGTCGCCCGCGCGGCAGTCGAGCGAGTTCGTGAGGATCATCTGGAAGTCCATCTTCAGGTCGTCATTGATCGAGTAGTACCCGACGTTGTGCCACGTCACGACCATCCGGCCGGGCTCCATGTGCCAGAAGACGCCGTTGTTGGTGGGGGTGCCGCCGCCGCGCGTGTCCACGTCGCCCCAGTAGGGCGCGATCATGGGACGGTCTGCGATCGGGAAGGGGGTGGGCGTGTAGTTGTACTGCGGCCCGTTGAACGTGATGTTCCCGTTGTTGTTCACGTACACCTGGGTGTACGGGCCGCCGAAGAAGTTCAGGCCGCCGGGGAACGCCACGGTGAGGTCGATCGCCGACGAGGATCCGTCGTCGTTGATCGGGAGCATGTTCGTCCCGTAGCCGACCGGGCCGCCGTAGGTGTCGAACAGCGGGACCGCGTGGGCGGCCGAGCTCGACAGCGTGATGAGTGCGACTGCGACAAGCACGGAAAGCAAGAAACGCGCGGCCATGGATCCCTCCGGAAGAGCCCAGACTACCCCGTCGGCTCCGCCCGAGGAAGGACCCCATGTGCGGCGGTGTCGGAGGTCCGGCCGCCGTGTGGCGCTCAGTTGAGCCAGCGCGGCCGGCTGTCCTCGCCGTCGTCGTCCTCGCTGCCGCCGCCGCCCTCGATGACCTTGAAGTGGTGGACGCGGCGCGCCCGCCCGTTGGTGGGCTTTTTCTCGGGGCTCGGCCTCTTGCGCTTGGGCCGGGCCGGCCGGGCGAGCCACAGGCGCACGTACCCGACGCCGCCGCCCACCGCGCCAAAGTCGGCGAAGATCGCGCCCCAGTCGCCGTTGACGAGGTGCTGGACCACCGAGATCCCGAGGACCACCGCGACCAGGGTGCCCGGCCGCATCGGGAACAGGCCGAAGTACGACAGCGTCACGCCCCGGGGAACGCTCGCGTACATGGCGCCGATGAGCCCGAGGAACAGGGGGAACGGCCCCATGAGCGGACCCCGCGCCGGCAGCCCGAGCGTCGTCACCAGGACGAACGGGACCGCGGCCGCGAGGGTCGACACGACCGTCAGGTGCATCGCCGGCTTGGCGCCGAACCGCGCCTCGAAGGGCGCCATCATCAGCCACAGGAAGACCAGGCCGATGAAGAACATCAGGACGCCGCCGCTGCCGGGGGCCTCGACGAGCACGTACGTGAGCACCTGCCAGGCGGTCCCGATGCCGAGCCCCGGGTGCAGCGCCAGCAGCTCGACGACCGGTAGGACGCCCAGGCTGCTGAGGACGGCCGCCACGACGAACGTCGAGCCGAGAGCGATGAGCAGCTTCTTCGTGTACGGCGTCAGCGGAGGAAACCGGAACACCCTTGGCATGTAAGCATTTGCCCGCACTTGCGCAAGAGAAGCGCCACGGGCACGAAAAAAAGGCCGGCGCTGGGTGGCGCCGGCCTCTTGTCGGGTCGATCGGTCGGTCGGCTCAGCCGCCCGAGGTGTCCTCCACCGAGCAGTTGTACTCCTCGAAGCCGCCGTCGGCGACGACGAGGTCGGTGCAGGTGATCATCCAGCGCTTGACGCCGCTCGAGTCGGCACCCTCGACGTAGATGCTGTAGGTGCCCGCCGGGATGTCCTCCCAGGTGAGCGAGTCGGCGCAAGCGACGTCGGTGCCCGTGTCGTAGTTCGTGCTGGTCGCCGTGTCGGTCAGCATGTAGGAGAACGTCGCGACGCCGGCTCCGGCGCAGTCACCGTCCGACATCGTGCTGCTCGGATCGGTGTCCCAGCCGAAGTTGACCTTCAGGGTGGTGAGCGTCTCGAACTCGGCGGTCATGAGCATGGCGTGCGTCGCGGCCGTCGTGTCGAGCACGAACTCCGAGCGGAAGCTGCCGATGACCGCGCCGGTCGAGTCGAGCGCGTCGATCGACGTGAGATACCGGCCGTCCGCGAGGATGGCGCCGGGCCCGCCCGGGTCGCGCGAGTCGTACTTGCCGTTGGCGCAGGAGGCGCTGGCGACGGTCACGCCGTCCGTGTAGCCGGTGTCGCTCTCGGCGTAGATGACGATGGCGATGTCCTCGATGCCGGCCGCGGCGCAGCCGGCCGCGTCCGCCGCGACGCCGTTGATGTTCCAGTCGGCCGACAGCGAGTCGTCGGTGCCGCGGGGGTCGAAGCCCGTGGGTCCCTCGACGACGAAGTCGGCGGGGGCGAGGTTCGCGTGCTCGATGGGCGCGTTGACGACCAGCGGGAGCATCGGGCCCTTCACGACGGTCCCGTCCGTGAGCACGGCCTGCCACTCGGTCGTGTAGCTCCCGTACGCGAAGATCTTGCCGGTCTCGAAGGCGCCGGTCGAGCACGGGAAGGTGAGCTGGTCGAAGAAGTAGGGCGAGCCGTCGTCGTAGAAGACGATGCGGACGTTCTGGATGCCCGCCCCGTCGCATACCGAGGCGGACGGCGCTTCGCCGTTGATCGTCCACTCGCCCGAGACCGAGAAGTCGTCCCCGAAGGGATCGAAGCTCACTTCCACGACGCAACCCGACGAAACCGCAGCCAGCGCCGCGAGGAGCGTCCCTCCGACAATCAGTCCACGAGCTTTCATGTGTCCTCCGGTAAGCAAACCGAGCCAGCCGGCCCCACGTGGCCGTCCCGCCGGTTTCGGACGCGGGGACGGGCCGTTCGATTCAACGCGCGCGCAAAGAGGCAGGAGCCGGTCGGGCGAGGATAGAACCCCTCGAAGTCACGGGTCAAATCGCGAGCGCCCCGGGGGTCCCCGGCGCGCGTTGACACGTCTTTCGAGGTGCTTGGCTCGAGCGCGTAACCGGGTCGCCCGGCCGGAGCCGCCCCTCGGGGGGATCGGGCCCGACCCCCATCCGTCGGGCCGCCCGCCCACCCCGACAGCCTCGACGCCCAGAACGTCCAGGCCGAGATGAAGGACGGCCTGTTGCGCGTGAGGCTCCCGAAGCGCCCCCAGCCTCAGCCGAAGCGCGTCGAGATCAAGGGCTGATCTCGGCCGGGCGGGACGCTCACGCGAACGCGGACGCGAGGAGCCTGCGTTGCTCGAGGATGTGGCTCGCGTGCGAGCCCGTCGCCGGGCTCGCGCTCTCCTCGCGTGCGACACACCGGACCGGGCGCCCCTCGAGCATGGCCGGCAGCCGCGCGCTCAGGAAGAACCACGCGCCCATGTTCCACGGCTCTTCCTGGGCCCAGACGAGGTCGACGCCCTCGGGATAGGGGGCGAGCACCTCGCGCAGCTCGGAGGCGCGCAGGGGGTAGAGCTGCTCGAGGCGCACGATCGCGACGTCGTGCGCCTCGTGCTCCTCTCGCGCTGACAGGAGGTCGAAGTACAGCTTCCCGCTGCACAGGATCACGCGCCGCGCCTCGGCCGGGTCGACCCGGTCGTCGGGGATGATGCGCCGGAACCCGCCCTCGGCGAGGTCCTGCAGGGTAGAGCGGGCGCGCGGATGCCGGAGCAGGCTCTTCGGGGCCATCACGATGAGCGGCTTGCGCCACGGGCGCAGGACCTGACGGCGCAGGCAGTGGAACATCTGCGCCGGGGTCGTCAGGTTGCAGACCTGCATGTTGTCCTCGGCGCACTGGATGAGGAACCGCTCGAGCCGGGCGCTCGAGTGCTCGGGCCCCTGACCCTCGAAGCCGTGCGGCAAGAGCATCACGAGCCCGCTCAGCCGGTGCCACTTGTCCTCGGACGACGCGATGAACTGGTCGATGATGACCTGACCGCCGTTCACGAAGTCCCCGAACTGCGCCTCCCAGACGGTGAGCACGTCCGGAGAGTCGAGGCTGAACCCGAAGTCGAAGCCGAGGACGCCCGCCTCGGACAGGGGGCTGTCGTACACCTCGAAGGGTGCCTGGTCCTCGGCGACGTGCGACAAGGGCGCCCACGGCCGGCCGGTCTCGGCGTCGTAGATGACTGCGTGGCGGTGGGAGAAGGTCCCGCGGCGCGAGTCCTGGCCGCTGATCCGGATTCGCGTCCCGTCGGCGACGAGGCTCGCGTAGGCGAGGATCTCGGCCGTGCCCCAGTCGAAGGGCTTGCCCGCGAGCCCGTGCTCGACGCGCTGCTCGAAGAGCCTCCGGATCTTCTTGTTGACCGCGAAACCCTCGGGCACGTCGTGGGCCCGGACGAGCAGGTCGCCGAGCCGGTCGAGCGAGACGGAGGTGTCGGCGTCGGGGACGTCCTCGTCCGCGCCGCCAGCGTACCGGGTCCACAGGCCCTGCATGGAGCTGACCGAGGCGACGTAGTCGCCGTCGCGCGTCTCCCGGAGCGCCGCTTCGAGCTCGACCCTCCGCTTCTCCTTGATCCCCTCGGCGCGCGCGGCGGTGACCTTGCCCAGCTCCACCAGCTTCTGGATGTACACCTCGCGCACGGTCTGCTTCGAGTCGATCGCCTCGTACATCACGGGCTGGGTGAAGCGCGGCTCGTCGCCCTCGTTGTGGCCGTGCTTGCGGTAGCAGTAGAGGTCGATGACGACGTCCTCCCGGTACCGCTGCCGGAACTCGGTCGCCAGGCGCACGACCTGCGCGACGGCCTCCGGATCCTCGCCGTTCACGTGGAAGACCGGGCAGCGCAGCATGCGCGTGATGTCGGTGCAGTACCGGGTCGACCGCGCGTCGGTGGGGACCGTCGTGAACCCCACCTGGTTGTTGATGACCACGTGGATGGTCCCGCCGGTCGTGTAGCCTTCGAGCTGGCTCAGGTTGAGCGTCTCGGCCACGATGCCCTGGCCGGCGAAAGAGGCGTCGCCGTGGACGAGCAGAGGCAGCACCTTGGTGCGCTCACGGTCGCCCCGGCGGTCCTGCTTGGCCCGCACGCGGCCCTCGACGACCGGGTCCACCCACTCGAGGTGGCTCGGGTTGAACGTCAGCGTGAGGTGGAACCTCCGGCCGGTGTCGGTGATGCGGTCGGTCGAGTAGCCGAGGTGGTACTTCACGTCGCCGCGGCCGATGTTCGCTTCCGGGCGCTGGTCCTCGAAGTCCGCGAAGATCTCGTGGAGCTTCTTGTCCATGATGTTCGCGAGGACGTTGAGGCGGCCGCGGTGGGCCATGCCGATGACCATCTCCTCGACGCCCAGCTCCGCGGACTTCTCGATGAGCTGGTCGAGCAGCGGGATGAAGCTCTCGGCACCTTCGAGCGAGAAGCGCTTGGCGCCCACGTAGTTCGTGTGGAGGAACTGCTCGAAGATCTCGGCGTCGGTGAGCTTCGTGAGGAGCCGGATCTGCTCGCTCTCCGAGAGGTCGAGCCGGTTGCAGGTCGACTCCATGCGCTCCTGCAGCCACGAACGCTGCTCGCGCTCCTCGATGAACGTGAACTCGACGCCGATCGTGCGGCAGTAGGTCTCCTTGAGCCGGCCGACGATCTCGCGGAGCGTGAGCTGGGGAGGTCCCGCCAGGTCGCCGGTCGAGAAGACGGTCTCGGGGTCCACCCGATCGAGCCCGTAGCGCTCGAGCATGAGCTCCTCGGGCGGCCGCGGGGTGAGGGCGAGGGGATCGAGCTCGGCGAACAGGTGCCCGCGCACGCGGAACGCGTTGATGAGCGCCGAGACGCGGCCCTGCAGCTCGGTCGCGAGCATCAGGTCGCCCGAGGGCGCGAAGGACGGGCGGCCCGCCTCGAAGGGCACGTCCTCGGCGGCCGGCGGCAGGAGCGCCGTGGTCGGGACGGCGTGACCGTTGCCGCCGTTGCCCGGCGGGCGCGCCGGCGAGGGCACGCGCGGCGCGAGGACGAGCCCCGGGCTCGTCAGCTCCGGCAGCTCCTCGGGGGGCAGCCCGTCGAAGTACCGACGCCACTCCTCGGGCACCGAATGGGGGTTGGCACACCAGCGAAGGAACAGCTCTTCGACCAGTCCCTGGTTGACACCGAAATCGCGGTCCATCGTTCGAGTGGGCTCCCGCCGCCCCCGCTCGGGAAACGGGGCTCAACATACTCCGCGCCGCCGCGGGCGGCCAGTCCGGGCCTGCCGTGTTTGCGTGACTTTCCGGTCTATGGGCGGCGCGCCTCGGCGCAGCGCCGGGAATCCGCCACGCGGGTCATCTCGCGCGCCTGATCGAGGTCCCGCGGGAGCGGCAGGTCCGCGTCCTCGAAGCTCGCGCGGAGCCGTTCGAGGGCCGCGCCCAGGCAGGGGACCAGCGTGTACCAGCCGAGCTCGCCGGTGCCCGTGTCCTGCCAGATCCGAACCACGCCCTGCGCGCGGTGGAACCGCTCGCGCGCGGCGAGGACGGCGGCGCGAGCCTCCGGCACGCCTTCACCCTCGCCGGTGCGGGCGGTGGCGTCCGCCTCCTCGACGACCTGCCAGCCGATCGCGACCGTGCGCCCGGCCCGGCCGGCCTGGTCGTCGGTCGCGCACCCCGAGAGCAGCACGGCGAAGAGCGCTCCGACCCGGATCGACACGGGGAGATGATACCCGGGCTCGGGGCGGGATCGGAGGTCGACCGGCCCCACGCGCCCGAGCGGCGCTTATGTGCCCGACATGAGCCGCGAGCCCCTGTCCCACGTCGACGCCGCCTGGTTCCGCCTGGAGGAGCCGGACAACCCGGTGGACATCACGGTGCTGCTCGAGCTCGAGGGGGAGGCGGACTTCGGGCGGCTGTCCCGCGCCGTCGAGGAGCGGCTGCTCACCTTCCGGCGCTTCCGGCAGCGCATCGTCGAGTCCCCGGGACGCGTGGCGGCCCCCGAGTGGGAGGACGATCCGGACTTCGCGCTCGACCGACACCTGCACCGCATGCACCTCGGAGGCCGCAGGCTAGAGGACGTCGTGAGCGAGCGGACGAGCCACCCCCTGCCGATGGACCGACCGCTCTGGCAGCTCGACGTCATCGACGGGGCGCCCGGTGGGACCGCCCTGCTCGCGCGCCTGCACCACTGCATCGGTGACGGCTTCGCCCTGATCCGCGTCCTGCTCACGGTGGCCGACGAGGAGCTGGCCCCGCCGCCCACGGGCGAGGAGCACGAGCCCGCGCACGCCTCCCTCCGCGAGCGGGTCGCCCACGAGGTCGGCGAGCTCGCCCACCACCCCTCCCACGCGGCCGAGCTCGCCCACGACGCGCGCAGCACCGCCTCCGCCCTCGGGCACCTCTTGCTCCTGCCGTTCGACCGGCCGAACCCGCTGCGCGGCAGGGTGATCGGACGGCGGCGGGTGGCGTGGTCCTCGGCGATCCCGCTCGATGGGGTCAAGGCGCTCGGGCGCGCCATGGGCGCCACCGTCAACGACGTCCTGCTCGGCGCCATGACGGGCGCCCTGCGTCGCTACCTCCAGTCGGCCGGTGATCCCGCGACCGAGCCCGTCCGTGCGGTCGTCCCGGTCAACCTGCGTTCGGTCCGCCGCATCGAGGAGATGGAGCCCGTGCTCGGGAACCGGTTCGGGCTCGTGTTCCTCGATCTGCCGGTGCACGCGGACGACGCCCGGCGGCGGCTGGTCTTGTTGAAGGAGGGCATGGACCGGCTCAAGGAGAGCGCCGAGGCGGTCGTGGCCTTCGGCATCCTCGCCGGGATGGGCGCCGCCCCAGGGGTCGTCGAGCACGTGGTGGCGGAGGTCTTCCGCCGCAAGGCGTCGCTCGTGGCGACCAACGTGCCCGGCCCGACCCGCGCCCTGTCGTTCGCCGGCCGCCCCGTCCGCGACGTGATGTTCTGGGTGCCGCACCCGGCCAAGTTCGCCGTGGGCATCAGCATCCTCAGCTACGCGGGCCGGGTGCGGGTCGGGGTCCGGACCGACACGGCGGTGGTGGCGGACCCCAGCTCCATCACGCGGGCCTTCGAGGAGGAGCTCGCCGCGATGAGCGAACAGACCTCCGCGCAGGTCGCCCCTTAGCTCTCGTCGTTCGCGAGCAGGCGCGCCTCCTCGGCGTCGGCCGGGGCGATCTGGTCGACGCGGCTGCGGGCGAAGCGGTGCACGGCCGCGAGCGGGCGGCGGTCCTGCTCGTGGTCGAGCGACCACTGCGCCTGGCGGACCATGAGCCCGAGCTCGAGCCCGCGGCCGAGCGTCAGCGCGAAGCGGCGCGCGCCGCCCTCGACCTCCGCCGGCCCGCGCCCGAACGCCTCGGCGAGCCAGCCGCCGGCGCGGTCCACGGCGCTCAACGCCTGCTGCCCCGCGGCCACGAGCGACGGCTCGGTGGCCTCCTCGGCGCAGCGCGCCACCTCGGTCCGCAGGGCCGCGAGCACGTCGCGGTCCTTCTCGATCGCGCGCAGGGCGTCGAGCGAGAGCACGTTCGTGGTGCCCTCCCAGATGGGCAGGACCTGCGCGTCGCGGAGCAGCACGGGCAGGCCCGTGTCCTCCACGTAGCCGGCGCCGCCGAACGCTTCGAGGATCTCGCTCGCGGCGGCGACCGCCTGGCGGCCGGTGGTCAGCTTGGCGAGCGGCGTCACGATCCGGAGCAGGCGGCCGTGGTGCTCGTCGAGCTCGCCCGCGTCGTGCCGGCCGAGCAGCTCGGTGACGAAGAACGAGAGATGGAACGCCGCCTCCATCTCGGCCTGCACGTCGGCCATCGTGTCGACGTGGAGAGGCTTGTCGCTGAGCTTCGCGCCGAAGGCCACGCGCCGCCGGGCGAAGTCGCGCGCGAGGGCGATGCCCCGGCGCATCCCGCCGGCGCTCATGATGGCGTTCCAGGTGCGCGTGATGTTCAGCATCGGCGTGATCGCGCGAACGCCGTTGCTCGCCTCGCCGACGAGCTCCGCGGGCGCGCCGCGCAGCATCATCTCGGCGGTCGGCACCTTGCGCGTGCCGAGCTTGTCCTTGAGGCGGTTGATCTCGACGTTCCGGAGGCGCCCGTTCGCGTCACGCGGCTCGAGGTAGAACAGCGCGAGACCGCGCCCCCCTCCCGGGTTGCCCTCGGGGCGGCCGAGCGTGAGCGTCATCTGCGCCACGGGCGACGACGTGAACCACTTGCGGCCCCACAGCCGCCACGTCCCGTCCTCGTCGCGCGTGGCCACGGTCTCGGAGAGGCCGACGTCGGAGCCGCCGGTCGACTCGGTCATCCACTGGCCGCTCGTCCAGAATTCGGACGGATCGCGCGACGTCAGGTGGGGCAGGGCGCGGTCGAGGAGCTTCCGGTTGCCGCTCGAGAGCAGGGTGTTCGCCGCGCCGTCGGTCATGGCGAGCGGGCAGGCGTAGACGTCGGTGGACGGGCCGAAGAGGTAGGCGAGCGCGAACTGGTGCACGCGCGAGAAGCGGCCGTGCCTCCTCTCGTACGCCGTGGCGACGACGCCGTGCTCGGCGGCGATGCGCTCGGCGCGCTTCCAGAGCGGCGTCACCTCGACGTGGTCGAGGCGCTCCCCCCACGGGCTCCACTGCGTCAGGACCGGCTCGTTCAGGCGGTCCTCGAGCTGCAAGCGGTACAGCTCGCCCCCCGACAGCTCCCCCATCTCCCGGAGCGAGCCCTCGATCTCCCGCAGGGCGTCGGGTGGGATCGTCCGCCGGAGGTAGGACCCGAGGACCCGGTCGTCGTCGTACTGGTTGCCGAGCTCGGGGGGGGGCTGGTTGAACGGGCTGAATTCCATGGCGGCGCAGTATAGCGCCCGGCTCACGCGTGATCCGCGGCCAGGCCGCTGGCCGCGCGGGAGCGACATCTGCGCCATGGTGCCCCGGAGAAAACGTCGTGATTTCGATCGGTCGGTCCCGGCACGGGGTTTGCTGCGTGATCCGGCACCACCTCGGAGGAGGGGACCATGGACCTCGACGATCGACTTTCGGTGCAGCAGTGGTTGCGGAGCCTCGAGTCGGATCCCGACGCCCTGGCGCGTGTCTGCAGCGACTCGGGGAGCCTCGCACAGGCGGCCTGGCGCATCGCGAAGGCGCGCTGCGGGACGGCGGGCGGCCCGAGCGCGAGCGCGCTGTGCAGCGTCGCGCACGAGCTCGCCGTCCGGGTCGGCTACTTCGACGCCCTGCCGGACGAGACGCGCCTCGCCGACGAGTGCCTGAGGTGGGGCCTCGCCCTCGCCGGCTGAACGCTACGCTGGACGAACGCTAGCCGAAGAGCGTGCGCAGCACGCCCGAGAACAGGACGAGGAACCCCCCGATCTCGCCGGCGGCGAGCGCCGCCGTGCCCCACGTCGTCGCGAACGTGCGCTCGCGGAACTGGGTGTCGGTGTCCCGGCGGAAGCCGAGGACCACGTAGGTGGCGATGGCCGAGGCGAAGAAGAAGACGACCACCGCGACGGCGGCGACGTCGACCTCGTCCGGCCAGGCGCTCAGCGCCGCGAAGCGGCCGAGCAAGAGCGCCGCGAACGCGTAGAGGAGCGCCGCGCGGTGCGCGATGTCCACGTAGACCGGCGCGCGGTGGTCGGGTGGCCGGCGCATGTGCCTCCACTTCCACACGCCCGTCACGAGGCCTGCGAGGAAGAACACGCCGCAGGCGACGACGGCGAGCTTCTCACCTGCCGTCGGCAAGGTCCTCCGCTCGATTCAGTCCGAGCTCGTGCTCGAGGAAGGCGTACTGCCGCACGTACCGGTCGACGAGATCGGTGAGCCTCGTGCCGGCACCGTGGCCGACCTGGCGCACCATGTAGAACAGGATGGGGTGCTCCGCGTTCGTCGCGTCCTGGAGCGCGGCGGCGAACTTGGTGCTGTGGCCCCAGTAGACCCGGCTGTCGTGGTCCGCTGTCTCGACCAGGATCGACGGGTAGGCCGTGCCCTCGCGCACGCGGTGGTAGGGCGAATAGGCATGCAGCCACGTGAGCTGCTCGGGGTCCTCGGCGCTCCCGTACTCGCTGACCCACAGCTCGGCGGGGGGGAAGCGGTGGTAGCGGACCATGTCGTAGAGCCCGACGTAGGTCGCCGCAGCGCGGAACGTCGAAGGGGCGCGGGTGATCATCGCGCCCATCAGGAGCCCGCCGTTCGAGCCGCCGGTGATGGCGATGCGCCCCGGGCGGCTGATCCCGCTCTCCGAGAACCAGCGGATCGCCGCCTCGAAGTCCTCGAACACCCGCTCCTTGTTCCCGAGGTTGCCCGCGCGGTGCCACTCCTCGCCGAGCTCGCCGCCGCCGCGGATGTTCGCCACCGCGTACACGCCGCCCTTCTCGATCCAGTAGAGCGCGTTGCGCGTGAAGGAGGGCAGGAGCGAGACGTTGAAGCCGCCGTAGCCGTAGAGCAGCACCGGCCGGTCGCCGTCGCGCTCCATGTCGTCGCGGCGCACGATCGTCACCGGGATCTCCGTCCCGTCCGCCGAGGTCACCCGCACGCGCTCGAGCGTGAACGGCTCGAAGTCCATGTCCGTCTGGACCTGGTCGACGCGGGTGAGCTCCCCGCTCGCGAGGTCGTAGGAGAAGAGGCTCGGCGGATACAGGAAGGAGCTGAACCCGAACACCACCTTCTGGCCGGTGGGCCGCCCGCCGATGCCGTCCACCGACCCGGTCGTCGGCAGCTCGATCTCGCCTGCCTCACGGCCGTCCATCCGGAAGAGCTTCACGCGGGAGCGCACGTCGTCGATGGTGTGGACGACCAGCTTGCCGCCGACGACGTGCCAGTCGTCGATGGCCGCGTCGGACTCGGGCACGACGTCCTGCCAGGCCGCCCGCCGCGACGCCCGGGCCGGGGCCACCCGCGCGATCCGGTAGCGCGGCGCGTCGACGTTCGTGTGCAGGTAGAGCATGCCGTCGTGGACGCGCCCCACGGTCAGGTGGTCCTCGCCGGCGATGACGGTGGACAGCCCGTGGTCCTCGGTGGGGGCGGCGACGCGCCGCTGCGGGTCGCGCCCGCGGTCGAAGAGGTACACGTCCGAGGCCGACCAGCCCCGGAAGACGTTCACGGCGACCCAGCGGTCGTCGTCCGACACCGTGACGCCCGGGAAGTCGGTGCCGCGCTCGCCGCCGAAGACGAGCGGGTCCGACGCCGGGTCGGTCCCGAGCCGGTGGAAGAAGACGCGCGGGAAGTACGCGTCCTCGTTGTCCGCGTCGAACCCCGGCTCGCCCGGCTTCGGGTAGCGGGTGTAGTAGAAGCCGTCTTCGGCGTTGAGCCACTCGACGCTCGACCACTTCGTGCGCTCGATGCGGTCGTCGAGGACGCGCCCGCCCTCGACCTCGACGACGTGCAGCGTGCTCCGCTCGTCGCCGTTCTGCGAGATCCCGAAGGCGACGTAGCGCCCGTTCGGCGACGGGTAGTACCAGTCGAGCGCAGCCCGCTCCCCGTGCCCGAGCGGGTCGACGAGCGGCTCTTCCCGGCCCGCCACGTAGAGCGCCGGCTGCTCGCGGTCGCCCTCGCGCTTCAAATAGAAGACGTGCTCGCCGCCGACCGACGGCCGGCTGATGACGCCGATGGACAGGAGCTGCTCGATGCGCTCGCGCGCCGCCGAGTCGCCCCACTCGCCGAGCATGCGCGAGGCGCGCTCGCTCTGCGCGTCGATCCACGCCCGCGTCTCGTCCGTGTCCTCTTCGAGGCTCCGGTACGGGTCGCGCACCTCGACCCCGTGGATGGTCTCGACCACCGCTCCCCTCCGCGCTGCCTCGTTCAGTCTGGCGATCATCTCTCGATCGGTCTCGGGCCTCTCGGTCTCGGCCGCCGGCTCCGGCGCGGGCTCGGGGGCCGCCGGCGGCGGCGGCTGGCTCCCGCAGGCCGAGAGAAGCAGTACCAGACCGAGTCGATGGCGCGCCATGGGCCGTTTCATTGGCATCGCCGGCCGGCGTTGTAAATAGCCGTCGTGGAAGATCCCAGCGTGACCCGGTACCGCGGCGTGGAGCTGGCCTACGGCTGCGACCGCGGGCGCCTGCCCGAGGCGCTGGCCTCGGCCTTCGTCGAGCTCGGGGCCGACGAGAGCACCCGCGCCTTCCTCGACCGGGCCCTCGACCACCCCCAGTCCACGGCCACGACGGCCCTCCGAGACGTGGCGGCGCGCCTCGTCAGCCTCTACGACGCCAACGGCCTGCTCGGCGCGTTCTCCATGCGCGTGCTCGGGACCGAGCAGTGGCGGACGCTCCTCGGCGACGCGGCGCGGGGGCGGCTGCTCGACGTGGGCGCCGGGGACGGCGAGGTGACGGCCGAGGCGGCGGCGCTCTTCGACGAGGTCGTGACCACCGAGCTGTCGGGCCCGATGGCGCGGCGGCTGCGCAAGCGGGGCTTTCGCTGTCACGCCGTGGACCTCGCGACCGAGCCGCTGCCCGATGGCGAGGGGCCCTTCGACGTCGTGTCCCTCCTCAACGTGCTCGACCGGACGAGCCGGCCCCTCTCCCTGCTCGAGCGGATCCCCGAGCACATGGCGCCGGGCGCGCGGCTGGTCGCGGCCGTCCCGGTGCCGATCTCGCCGACGGTCATGGTCGGGCCGGTCCAGGTGGACCCGGAGGAGCTGTTACCCGGAGCGGAGCGCGGGTTCGAGCCGGCGGTCGAGGCCCTGTGGCGGTGGGTCTTCGAGCCGCTCGGCTTCCGGGTCGAGGCGCTCACCCGCGTCCCGTACCTCTGCCGCGGCGACGCGCGCCGCCGCGTGGAGGTCCTCGACGACGCCGTCTTCGTGTGCACCCGCGCGCGCGGCGGTTGAGCTATCCTCCGCGGCCTCCGCCGCCAACTCGTGCCGCCGATCGTGGACCAGGCGACGTGCCGTTCGACGACCCTCGTCTCGCCCCTCTGGGGCACGCTCTCAGGTGCACTGCCACGTGTCTGGATAGAGCGCGGCAGCAGCCGCACACGCCGTCGACGCGGCGCACCGTCCGCGGATCGGTGACAAGTAGGGCTCGAGGAACGTCCCGGGTAGCCACTCCGCGGGCGTGAGGGGGATCATGCAGCGCTCGCCTGTCGTGCAGTCGGTCTCTCGAGCGCAGATGCCCGATCCGCCGTCGAGCCTCACACATGCTCCGACGGGGTGTTCTTCGCTGACACCGTAGCAGTGGTGCTCGCGCGCCTCGCACTCGCAGCCCACTCCGCACAGGAGGTTCGCGCGCAGCTCGGGAGTGCAGTCGACCTCGGGCACGACGCCACTCCGGGCGACGGTGAGGTCCGAGTAGGCACAGGCCGGCAGACCCGGCATGCCCACGATCTCGGAGTAGAAGTAGGTACACGCGGCTGGCGTGGCGCAAGCGAGCGTGCCGCCCATCACCCAGCCGTCCAGATACTCGAACGGCATCGTCCAGCCGTTCACGCAGCCCGCGCCCGCGAAGAACTGCCCGGGATGATCGTCCGGCACGCCACGGCACACGCCCCCGATCGGCTCGTAGCCGGCCGCCGTAGGGCGGTAGTACTCCAGGTCTTGCTCGAACCCGGGACAGGTGCACCCCATCTCGAGCGCGACGAGACGCACTCCAGGCGCAGGGCTGCACGAATCCGCATCGCCGTCAGCGACCACCGCATCGGAAGCCGTACCGCCGTCTCCTGGAGCATCCCTGCCGTGAGACAGGAAACACCCGCTCGACAAGAGCAACGTCAGGCGCGCGAGCGTACCCATCACCAAACCGTCACGGCGTCCCGTCGCAGTGATCCAGTAACATGAGGCACGCGTCCGAGCACGCGATCTCCCGGGGACGTCGTGATTCCCCTTCGTTCGCAACGGGTTGGAGGTCCTCGACGACGCCGTCTTCGTGTGCACCCGCGCGCGCGGCGGTTGAGCTATCCTCCGCGGCTGAGGAGGGGACGACCCGATGCTCGCGCTGCGCATGCGTCAGAAGGAGGCGGAGTTCTACTTCGTCAGCTACCCGGCAGAGGACCTCTTGCGGAAGGTGCGGTTCGTCACGCGCTTCTACGGCGAGGGCGGGGAGGCGGTCGGCGGCAAGATCCGCAAGCAGCCGGACGAGGTCGAGCAGTTCGTCCGCGCCATCGAGGGGCACTCGAAGGCGTTCCAGCGGACGGTCAACCGGCGGAAGGTCCACCAGATCCGGGACTTCTACCGGAACGAGAACCAGCAGCCCGTGATCCCGGGCGCCATCCTGCTCTTCACGCAGGAGGACCTCGAGTTCCAGCCGCTCGGCAAGTACGAGCGCGTGGGGGACCTGGCCGAGCCTCGCGGCCAGTTCCTCATCATCGACGGCCAGCACCGGCTCGCCGGGCTGCACTTCTACCTGCACGAGCCGGATGCCAACAAACAGATCGAGGTCCCGTGCGTGATCTTCGACGGCAAGACGTCGGACTTCGCGACGGAGATGTTCGTCATCATCAACTCGACGCACACCCGCATCAACAAGTCGCACCTGGTCGACCTCTACGAGAAGATCGAGTGGGGGACCGACCCGTCGAAGAAGAACGCGGCGCAGCTCGTTCGCATGCTCTACCAGGAGAACGACTCGCCGCTCCAGTACCACATCAACATGCTGGGCGGCCGCTCGCAGCAGGCCATGTGGATCAACCAGGCGCAGCTCTACAGTGAGATCCACCGCGTGGTGAAGAAGCACCAGAAGCCGCCCTTCAAGGACGGCCGGGGCTGGAGCAAGGACAAGGGGTACGCCTTCCTGCGCGACGTGTTCAAGGCGGCGCGCGACGCGTTCGGAGAGACCTGGGGCGACAACAAGAAGTACATGGTGACGCGCGACGTCACCATCAAGGCGCTCGTGCGCGTGGCGCAGGACGCGGCCCGCGCGCTCGAGGAGCACGACTACGAGACGCTGCGCCTGCGCTTCGCCCGCTGGAAGACCATCGCCCGCGACTTCCGGCGCGACGGCTTCTACGAGCGCTTCCCGGCCAAGGGCCAGGTCGAGCGCGTCGACAAGGTCCGAAAGCGCCTGAGCCGCGAGGCGGGCCTCAAGCCGGATTGAGGTTTCCGCGCTACCCTGGAGGGCCATGGGCCGGGTGTGCTGGTGCGCCGTGGGGGCGCTGTTGCTCGTGGGCTGCGGTGGAGCGGGGGAGCCCGTCGAGCTGCGGTCGGGGGAGTACGACCTCGCGCTGATCCCCGAGCCCGGCTTCAACCTCGGTGAGCGGCTCGAGCTCGCGGCCGACGGGAGCTTCGCCGGCCATGGATGGGCGGCGATCAGGCGAGACGGGGAGATCCTGGTCTGCAGGGGCATGGTCGCCGAAGGCGGGATGGACGCGCTCACGGCGGCGCTCGCGGACGCACGCGTGCTCGGCCTCGAGCCGGATCCCGAGGAACGCTGCGGCATCGACTCGGTCGTGTTCGACCTGACCGTCGACGTGGTCCACGGACCGCACGCGGGCGAGCACAACGCCTTCCGCTTCGACTCCGCCTGCCACCCGGAGCTCGAGCCGGTGCGTGAGGCGGCCCGGGCGATGGTGGGCGCGGTCTACGCCGACGGGTGCGACGGCGAGTGGGTGGCGTGGCCGTGAGGTGGCCCGTCGGGCGCGCGATCAGGCTCTGCGCCCGCTTGCCTGGCTCGCATGCCGTGGCCGTGATCGTGTCGTGACCATCCGTCTTCCGGACGGAACGCCGCCGTAACCTGCTCTTCGACCGAATCCGGTCCGTCGTCCTGAGGTCGCGCAGTCTCCTGCATGGACGCGCTCCACGGCGCGGGCCAGGCGGCGCGGCCGCGTGGGCCGTGGAAGCCCGCTTGCGCGCGATGACGCCACGCCCGCTCGCGCGCGATGACGCCACGCCCGCTTGCGCGCGATGAAGGCCTCGCCGTGGTCGCGGTTGGCCTCGAAGGCGTCGTGCGCCGCCCGTCAGTCCGCGCGCGGGTTGGTGATGTTGCAGTCGGCGTCCGGGCAGGTGTCGACGACCTGGCCGTCGGGGCGCAGGAACTGGTCCATCTGGTCGAGCATCGGATCGGTGTAGCGCAGGTCGGAGTGCGCGTTGTTGTCCTCGGAGGGAGGCTCCGAGCCGTAGGGGATCGGCTCGACGTCGTGCAGGTGGTAGATGACGTAAGCGCTGTCGGCCGGGCCCGCCACCTCCTCGACGTTCCACGGGTCGTAGACCGACGAGCCGAGGTAGGGGATGCCCATCTCCCGCACGGCGATGTCGCTCATGCTGTTGTGGACCTCGGTGTCGTAGCGCGAGACCTGGTAGAGGACGCGCTTGGGCGGCGTGTCCGGCAGAGGGTCGTTCACGACGTGCGAGACGTAGGTCGAGGGCTCGGTGAGGTCCCAGGCGTTCTGCATCGACGCGATGAGCAGGTGCCGGTCGACCGGGTCGGGGTACCAGAGCGAGTAGATGGCCTCGAAGTCCTCGAAGTCGAGCGAGCGACGCATCAGCATCGAGTAGGCGATGGCGCCGACCTGCAGCGTGTAGCGCTCGATGTCGGTCGAGAGCGCCGCTACCGTGGCGCCCATGATGCCCCCCTGGCTGATGCCGTAGTAGTAGACCTGGTCGGTGTCGACGAGCGGCATGGACGTGCCGCCGACGTCGATCTGCATCTCCGGCAGCTCCGAGCACACGCCCGGCAGCGAGCGCGCGAGGACGAGCGAGTTCACCGTGCCCTGGAGCAGCCGCTCCATCATCAGGTGGTGGTTGCCCCAGTTGGGGATGACCTCGCCCACGAAGTACGCCTCGTCGGGCTCGCTGAGGCCCCAGTAGTCGGTGCCGAAGCCGACCATCTGGAGGCGCTGGAGCGCGACGCGCGTGCCCCCGCTCCCCACCTGGTGCGCCGAGCCGAGCAGGCCGTGGCCGTACATCAACATGCGTCCGGGCGCCTCGCCCGCGAGGACGGCGTCGTGCACGCTGTGGGGGATGTCGACCTCGAAGGGCGCCTCCGCCATACGGTTGAAGACGATGGTGCCCGTGCCGTCCCGGTGCGCGGGCGAGCCCTCGAACTCGGTCTCCATGTAGAGCGGGACCGTGAAGGTGCCCCGGATCCGCCGCCAGACCTCGGCGTTCACGTCATCCTCGACCGACTCGACCGTGCAGCCGACGCCCCGCTCACCGACCCGCTCGTACGCGTCGTCCCGGAGCCGGAGGGCGTCGCCGAAGAGCGCCTGTCCGCTCGCGGTGCGGAAGTCCCACGCCTCGATCAGATCCTCGCGGGCGACTCCGGCGCCGCCGAGGATCGTGAACACGTCCTCGAAGTGCTCGCGGCGCGCCTCGAGCGAGTCGACCTCGGTCGGGACGTCGTCCCGGAGCGCGCGGAAGTACTCGGACGGCTCGACGGGCGTCCCGTCCACGAGCCGGATGTCGCGGATGCCGACCACGTAGCGGTGCCCCTCCTCGAGGCGGACCGCCGGGCGGACGTAGAACGTCGCGCGGTCCTCCGGGGTGCTCGGCCACCGGTCGAGCTCCGCCCAGTGCGGGACGCGCTCGCCGGTCTCGGCGTCGACGATCACGGTCGGCGACGAGCCCTCGAGGCTGTCCGGGATGTGCAGCTCGTCGACGAGGTTGCTCGTGTCGAGCACGCCGGGGAACACGGTCACCATGGACGTCATCGGGCTGAAGCCGTCGAACCGGTTCCAGCCCGCGACGCTGGTGACGGGCTCGTCGTACTGGTTCGTCGGCAGCACCTCCGGCGTCAGCGCGACGCGGTAGCCCGTCTCGGTCGTGGAGTCCTCCTCGAGGAAGTGGCTCGACGGCCAGGGCAGGAGGCAGTGGTGCGCGTTGACGTTCTCGCACTCGGGCCGGTCGGCCACGATGGTCGGGCCGCCCGCGTCCACGCCCCCGTCGCTGCCGCCGCCGCCGCCGCCGTCGTCGCCGCAGGCGGAGCCGGAGAAGAGCAGGCAGCAGGCGAGGAGGAGTCGGAGTCCGCGAGACATGGCCGCGCATTGTACACTGGCTCGCCATGCCGGACGTAGACGACCGGATCGCCCTGCTCTCGAAGCTCAACCGAAGCTTCTCCGAGCTGGTCCCGCACAACCAGGCCCTCGGCCTCGAGCTCGTCGAGGTCCTCGACGCCCAGGCGCGGTTCCGGCTCCCCTGGGACGAGAAGCTGGTCGGTGACCCGCGCACCGGAGTCCTCCACGGCGGCGCCATCACGTCCATGATGGACGCGTGCTGCGGGGCGGCCGTCTTCATGGCGCTCGAGCAGCCCACGCCCATCGCGACCCTCGACCTGCGCATCGACTACCTCAAGCCCGCGACGCCGAAGGAGCCCGTGCACGCCCACGCCCACTGCTACAAGGTGACGCGCAGCGTGGCCTTCGTGCGGTGCGTCGCCTACCACCACGAAGAGGACGACCCGATCGCGGCCGCGGCGGGGACGTTCATGCTGTCCACCAAGCTCGGGAAGATCCGGAAGTGAACGTCGCGGAGATCATCGCGGAGCTGAAGCGGACGGGAGACTGGAACCGGCTGACCGAGGCCATCCCGTACACGAGGTTCCTCGGCATCTCGGTGGACTGCGCGTCGGGCGAGCTCGTCGGCAAGCTCCGCTACGACGACATGCTCATCGGCAACCCGGCGCTCCCGGCGCTGCACGGGGGCACCATCGGCGCGCTCCTCGAGTCGACCGCAGTCCTGACGCTCCTGTGGCAGCAGGAGACGGTGGCCCTCCCGAAGACGATCAACCTCACGATCGACTATCTGCGCTCCGGCGGACCCGCCGACACCTTCGCCAAGGGGGTGGTCACGCGCCACGGCCGCCGGGTCGCGAACGTGCGGGCCGAGGCCTGGCAGGACGACCCGGCCCGACCCATCGCCGTCGCGACCTGCCACTTCCTCCTGGTCACCGAAGGCATGTAGGTGCATGTGTGCCGATTTTTCGACCCGGGGATCCCGGGCCGATAGCATCGCCTGCATGACCGCCATCCTCGCCCGCCCCCGCCAGCGTCGCGCGCTCCGGCGCGCGGTCCGGACCCGCTGCCAGGCCGTCTCGGCCGACGACTTCCGCCTGCTCGGGCAGCGCGTCCTCGATCTCTCGCCGCGGGGCATGCTGGTCGCCGCCGACACCGGCGTCGAGGTCGGCGAGGAGGTCCTCGTCAGCTTCCGGGCACCGAACGGCGGTCCGTGGCTCGACGCCGAGGCCGAGGTGGCGCGGCTCGTCGAGGGCTGGCGACCCTGGGATCCCGGGTACTGCATCGGGCTGCGCTTCACGCGGCTCGACGCGCCGAGCCGGGGCGAGCTGCTGGTCCGGCTGGCGGGGCTGCCGCCGCCCATCCCGAGCCGCCCGCTCCGCCGCGACTACGCGGAGACCGTCCGCAGGATCTGGGTGAGCTGACTCAGGCCCCGACGGTCGGGAGGTCGACGACGAAGACCGCGCCGCCCGAGGGCTGGTTCTCCGCGCGGATCGCTCCGCCGGCCCGCTCGAGCAGGTCGCGTACGATGGCGAGCCCGAGCCCCGTGCCGCCCTCCTTCGTCGTGAAGTAGGGATCGAAGATCCGCTCGCCGGCGTCCTCCGGGATGCCCGGGCCGGTGTCGCTCACGCGGATGACCGCCCGGCCTTTTTCGATCCCGACGCGGACGACGATCTCCCCCTCTGCCCCGCGGTCCGTCACGGCCTGCGACGCGTTCAGCAGGAGGTTCACGACGACCTGCCCCAAGGCCGTGGCGTCCATCGGCACCGTGGGCGCGCCGTCGAGGACGACGCGGAGCTGCGCCACGCGGCGGATCTCCGACCGCAGGATGCGTACGGTCGAGTCGACGACGCGCGCCGCGTCGCTTCGCGCAGTGGCGGCCGGCGCCGTCGGGCCGCTCCGGAGCCGCTGGATCATGCCCCGGATCTGCTCGAGCGCAGCGCCCGCGTCCATCTGGCACTCCTGGATCGCCCCGAGCAGCTCCTGCGCCCGTGCGTCGTCCCCGGACACGCTGCGCCGGGTGATCTCCACGAGGTCCGCCACCTGCTGCACGTTCAGGCTCAGGGACGAAACGAAGTTGTCCAGCTCGTGTGCGAGCTCCGCGTTCAAGGCCTGCGCGGTGGACGACTGGCCGGCACGCAGGAGCCGGACCTCCATGTCGCGGACGGTGCGCTGGATGTGCACGAGGTCGATCGCGGTCCGCAGTACCTGCGCGAGCTCCTCGTTCCGGAAGGGCTTGGCGATGTACCGCGCGACCTGCCCGCGGTTGATGGCCTCGATGGCCGCGTACACGTCCGCGTAGGCGGTGATGATGACGCGGACGGCATCGGGCCGGACGTCCCGCGCGCGCTCGCACAGCTCGACGCCGCTCATGCCGGGCATCCGCTGATCGCTCAGCAGCACGGCCACGTCTTCCCGCTCCAGGATCTCGAGCGCCTCCTCGCCCGAGGTCGCGGTCAACACGGTGAAGCAGTCCTCGAGCGCGTACCGGACCGCCACGAGGTTCGGCGCCTCGTCGTCCACGTACAGGACGGGATAGGCCGAATAGTCGATGCTCATCCTCGGTCCGTCGCAGGCAACGATGGAACGTCGTACGATACCACACGGTCCGTGGCTCCGTCCTTCGGGATGCGCACCGTGAAGCACGCGCCGCCGAGGTTGGAGCCGCCGACCTCGATCCGGCCGCCGTGCTGCGCGATCACCTGCTGCGCGATGGACAGCCCGAGGCCCGTCCCCTCGCCGGCGGCCCGCGTGGTGAAGAACGGATCGAACACGCGCGCGCGCTGCTCCTCCGGGATCCCCGGTCCGGAGTCCTCGACGGTGACGACGTACCAGCCGTCCTCGACGGCCCCGCGGACGCGCAACGTCCCGGCGTCGTCGACGGCTCGCGCCGCGTTGTCAATCAGGTTCAGGAACACGTGGTTCACGTCGCCAGGGCGTCCACGCAGCGCCGTGGTCTCGTCGATCTCCGCCGACAGCTCCACGGTGGACGGCAGCCCCGCGCTCACGAGGCGCACCGCGGACGCGAGCGCCTCACCAGGCCGGAAGGACCCCTGCTCCTCCCGGTCCACCCGCGACAGGTCGAGCAGGTCCACGGTCATCCGTTCGATCCGGCGGGCGCACCCGACCATCACGTCGAGCATCTCGCGCGTCGGCGCGTCTACCTGGTCCTTCAATCGGCGCTGCACGGACGGGAGCCCGCTCATCAGCACCGTGAGGGGGTTGCGGACCTGGTGGGCGACCGAGGCCGCGACCACGCCGAGCGTGGCGAGCCGTTCGCGGTGCGCCATCTCGCGCACGAGCGCGCGAAGACGCACGTGCACGTCGACGCGGGCGAGCAGCTCTCGGCCGTGGAACGGCTTCGGGACGTAGTCGTCGGCGCCCGCCTCGAAGCCCTCGAGCACGTTCGCCGCCGACTGTCGCGCGGTGACGAGGATGACGGGCGTCGTCCGCGTCTCGTCGCGGGCCCGGAGGGCGCGCACGAGGTCGAGCCCATCCATGCCCGGCATCGACACGTCGCTCACGACGACCTGCGGGCGCAGCGCGAGCGCGAGGTCGAGCCCGCTCCGCCCGTCGCTCGCGGTGCGCACGCGGTAGTCACGGGACAGGACGTCGGCGATGTAGGCGCAGAGGTCGTCGTTGTCCTCGACGACGAGGGCGAGGGGCGCATCGGCGGAAGGGCCCTCGCGCGTCTCGCCGGCGCGCGAGGGCGCCCGGACGAGGACCCCGGCGGGCGGGAGACGACCGCTCGGGGGCGCGGGCGGCGCGGACGAGGCCTGCTCCGGGTGCTCCGGGCCCACGGCGAGCACGCGGGGCAGCGAGACGGTGAAGGTGGTGCCTCTGCCATCGACGCTGCGGGCCGCGGCGTCGCCGCCGTGAAGACGCGCGGCCTCGCGCACGATGGCGAGACCGAGCCCCGTGCCACCCCGCCTCTCGGAGGTGGCCCCCTGGGCGAAGCGGTCGAAGACTCGCTCGACCTCGTCGGGGGCCATGCCCGGCCCGTCGTCCTCCACCTCGATCCGCAGCGAGCCCTCGGAGTCCGTCAGCCGCACGGCGACGGTGGAGGCGGCATACCGCATGGCGTTCGCGACCAGGTTGGTGACGGCCGACTCGATCCAGGCCGCGTCCAGCATCAGGGCGGGCATCGCGGCCGGTGCGCCGAGCTCGACCCGGATCCCGCGCTCGTCCGCGGCCGACCGGAACCCCGTGATCACGCCTTCGACGAGTCGCCGCGGGTCGGTCGGTGTGCGCTCTGCCTTCATCGCGCCCGCGTCGATCTTGGACAGGTCGAGGAGCTGGTTGACGAGGACGAGCAGGCGCGAGGCGTTCCTGTGCATCACCTGGAACGCCTCGTCCCTGCCGCCGGGCGGCGTCCGGCCCGCCGCCAGGTCGTCGAGCGGCGCGAGGATCAGGGTCAGCGGCGTCCGAAGCTCGTGCGACACGTTGGCGAAGAAGTCGTCCTTCACGCGGCTCACGTCGCGGAGCTGCCGGAGCGTCTCGGCGAGCTCGTCGCTCGTCTCGCGCAGCTCGCGGGTGCGGAGCTGCACCCTCTCCTCCACCGCCTCCTTGGCCTCGAGCAGCTCCGCGTAGCGTCGCTCGTTCGCCCGCACGCTCCTGCGCAGCGCGTCCTGCTGGTCCAACACGTCGGCCGCGCGCTCGGAGAGCTCCCTGCGGAGCTCCACCACGCGGGCGAACGCCCACAGGGACGTGCCCGCCATCACGCCCGCCGCGACGGCGCTCGGGACCGACGAGGCCAGGGCCGCGCCGGTCCCGCATCCCGCGGCGAGACCCGCGAGCGCAGCGAGCCTGGCGAGGAGCCGGGTCGGTCTGCGCTTCCACCGCAGCTCGTAGACGCACTGCGCGTCGCCTCGGTGGATGCACTCGAGCTCCAGGACCTCGGCCGCCGGGAGGTCGAACATCGTCGGGATGGCTGCGAGGTTCGCCGACCGTCCGCGGCACACGATGCCGCGCTCTCGTGGCGCGCCCGGAAGCGGCTCGTACGCGATCCGCACCTGCCCTGCCTGTCGTTCGAGCAGCATGTATCGGCCCACCTTGTTGAACCGCGCCGTCGAGCTCTCCACCTGCGAGAACGCGAAGTCCGGCGTCCCGAACGCGCGAAACAGCGGCCGGAGCACGCCGAGGTACCTCGACGAGAGCGAGACGCGCCCGCAGCGCGCCAGCATGTTCGGGTCGCCCGTCTCGGCCTCGAGCCGCTCGAGGAGGGTCCCGAGGAGGTCGAGCGAGACCCAGGAATCCGACTGCTGCAAGACGTCGAGGTCGCTGCCGAGCCCCGCGACGAGGCCGCTCAGGCGTTCGGCCCCGAGCTGCCGAGCCGCGTCGTCGAGAAAGGGGCGGAGCAGAAACGAATGAACCTCGGGCCGATGTGCTTCCATCCGTCTATTCGCGTCTGCGCCCGGCGGCCACCACGGCCGTCATCATACCGAACGCGCACGATGAGCGCCCCCAGTCTCGGACCGCGGCTGCCGCCGCCGCGACCTCCGCCGGGTCCATGAGGTCGGAGTCGATGGCGTCCGCCAGCGGTGAGAGGACCGTGGCCGCGAAGGCGGGCGGTCCGAGGAGGTGGGAGCCGACCACGATGCTCCGCGCCTGCACGTCCTCGAGGCCCGCCTCGTGAAGGAGGCGAAAGACGCGTCTGCCCATGGTCGGGTCGGCGCCGCGCCGGCGGAACGACGCGTGCCGGGCCTCGAGCACGCGGTCGAACCCGTCGGGGACGGGGTCGAGGGCGAGCGTACCGTCGTCGCTGTCGGCGACCAGCACGACGCCGCCGGACTCGACGAGCCGCACCATCTCCCGGACGACGGCCACCGGGTCGGACACGTGCCGGAGGACCACCCGTGCATAGGCAGCCGAGAACGTCGCGTCCGCCAAGGGAATGGACGCCGCGTCCGCCTGCACCACCGGGATCCGCCGCCCTGCCTCCGCCAGCACCTGCGGGTCGCGGTCGACGCCGGTGATGCAGAGCCCCGGGCGGGTCGACAGGAGGCGGGCGGCGACGAAGCCCGGGCCGCATCCGACATCGAGCACGTCGCCGGTCTCGGGAAACCCCAGCTCGGTGAAGACGTCCTCCTCTACCTGGGCGACCATCGACGCCTGATCGCGAAGGCGTTGGATCTCGGCCTCCGGATCCCGGAACTGACCCACGGCATAGCCGGTCTGCCCGCTCATCCGACCCTCTCCTTCATGCGGCGCCGCGCCAATCGTGCTCCCGCGCTGCCGTAGCGGTCCGCGACGTAGTCGTGGTAACGCTGAAGCCCGGCGCGGTTCATGACGTAGGTGCGCGCCGTGACGCGGAGCTCCCACCCGCGCCGCTCGAGAGCCTCCGGCCAATGGCCCCGCGGTACGAGCACGAAGCGCTCACCGTAGGGAGACGGCGCGGGCTCGTGCTCGATCGTCGCGAGCGCCCGATCGACGGCCGCTCCGCCGTTCGACGATCCGGCGTGGATCGGTAGGAGCCAGTGCGAGCCGAGCATCCACGTCAGGTTGATGCCGGGGGACAGCCTCTCGCTGAGGAGCGCGAGCTGCGGTGTTCTTCGGCGGGATACGATTCGAGCCGTACGGCTGCGCTCGAGCCCGATCCGCTGAAAGACACGTCGCGTCGCGGGCAGATCGATCGATCCCGGGAGGATGGACAGCGCGGCCGCGGTCCGGGGCCCGAGCGCGCGCTCCGCGGCGCGGGCCACGAGCGCCGCCTCGTTCTGGCGCATGTTCCGCAGAACGGTCCCGTCGTCCGGCGCGGGTTGGCTGCGGGGCCGCCCCGGCGGCCGCGCCCAGAAGTCCACCGTGCCGTGCTCGATCGCCTCCGACGTGCCGGTAGCCTCGAAGAAGCGCTCGTAGAACGCGTTCATTGACGTGTTCTTCGAGCTCACGAAGAAGAAGAGGAAGCGGCCGTCCGGCCGGAGCATCACGTGGTCGACGATGGCCCGCTGCAGCTCACCGGACCACCGGAACTGGTCGGCCCCGTCGGCTACGCCGAAGTGCTGGATGATCCAGCCCTGGTCCCACGCGCGCACGGCGGAGACGGCCGCGTCCATGCCTCGCTCGGGGACCACGTGTACGAGCGTGCGGACGAGATCGTGGCCCTCGCGATGCAAGCGACGCCAATTGAACGCCGCCGCCGGCGCGAGCGGCTCGAGGGACCGCGCCATGTAGTCGTAGAGGAGATGCGACCGGCGGTAGAGGTCCAGCATGGCGCGGAAGTCTCGGCCGTCGTGCACGAGCAGCTCGGGGTGCTCGAGCCGGCTCGCGAGCACGCTGAGCCGGCTCACGTCGAGGCGCTCGGGATCCGAGACGGCGCAGTGGCAGAGCACACGGCCGTCGCGCTGCTCGACGGCGCGGACCTCGACCGGACCGAGCGCGATGGACTCCCCGCCCTCCGTCAGTCGGGCCTCCTCGAGCCGGAGGCCCGGCCAAAGGACGTCTGCCGCGGGGTCGGCCTCGAAGCACAGCCCACCGAAGGACAGATCCAGCAGCCGTCGGCGGATGGCGTGCTCGGCGACTCGGTTGTCGAGCTCCACCTGGATCTCCCGCCCGGACGGCACCTCGACACGCCGCTCGCGGCGGCGCGTCCTGCGCCGCAGGTACAGCGGCAGCGCGAGCGTCACGTCGCTTCCCGAGGCCTCGAGCACCCGTGCGTCGAGCTCGTAGTGGATGGTGAACAGCTCGAAACCCACCGTGAGCTTCGGGGCCGGTCCGAGCGGCTGCCCGAGACGCAGTCGCATGGTCGCACCTTCGACGGCGAGCGATCCGCACGCGACGCGGCGGTCGCCGGCGCGCGCCCAGACGCCGACCGCGGCCGTGGCTGCGAGCTCCATCAGGTTCTTGACGCGCGGTGGGTGCTCCACGAGGCCGTAGGTGCGGGCTCGGGGGCTCGCCTCGCGTTCGACGAAACGGAGGCGGCAACGGAAGCGTGGAGCGCCGCTCGACGCGCGCCAGGGGATGACCTCCTCGACGACCGCAGCGCCCCTCCGCACCACGGCACCGTCGCGGACGATCTGCACCCATTCGAGTCGCGTGCCGGGGTGCGGTGGTCTTCCGGCCTCGATGGCGCACGCGCCCTCGGCCAGATCGACGATCGGGAAGACGTGGACGTCGGCCCCCTCGAGCCCCGAGGACACCAGCAGCATCATCGGATCCCGTGCCTCGACGACCGTCCGTGCGCGGGGCCTCGGGCCGAGCCAGTCCATGCGCGCGCCCTCGAGCGCGATCTCCGCGGTGCTCGGGTCGACTCGCCGGATGCGTCGCGCGGCGACGGCGAGGCTCCGGTCGGGATCGGTGGTGCGCACGACGACGCCCGCGACTCCGTCAGGGATGTGCTCGGCCGCGATGGGGCCGAGCCGGAGGAACGCACCCGCGCCGCGCCCTTCGACCGAGAGCATGTACGACGCGAGCTTGGGCTGTCGCGGACCGAGGTCGACGATCACCGGCGTCAGAGAGCGGCACGCCGCCCGCAAGTCGCGCAGCTTCGGCCGGGAGCGAGTCGGATCCTGCTTCGACAAACTGCCTTGCTCCACGACCTGGAGTCCCCCTGTGTCCTGAACGGCGGTCCGTGGGACTCCCTGAGGGGGGGGTGCGGTTTTTTTCCCGGCGCCACCCGGCGACGACTACATTTCGCGCCATGGGGGAGAGCCGAACGGTCGCCGTGCTCACGTCCGGGGGCGACGCGCCCGGGATGAACACCGCCATCCGCGCGCTCGCCAAGCTGGGCGCCGCCCGGGGTGTCCGCGTCCTGGGAGTCGCCAACGGCTACGAGGGCCTGATGGAGGGCCGCTTCCGCGACCTCGACGCGCCCGCCTGGGACGGCACCGTGCGGCTCCCGGCGGAGGTGGACGAGCTCGGTCACACGGGCGGCACCTTCCTCGGCTCGGCGCGCTCGGCGCGCTTCCGGCAGGCCGAGGGACGAGCCGAGGCGGCGCAGCGGCTCGCGGGCGTCGACGGCCTCGTGGTCATCGGCGGCAACGGCTCGCTGGCGGGTGCTCACCAGCTCGCCGTGGAGCACGACGTGCGGGTGGTCGGCATCCCGGCGTCCATCGACAACGACATCGGCTGTACCGGCATGGCCATCGGCGTCGACACGGCGCTGAACACCATCGTCGAGGCGTGCGACCGCATCTCGGACACCGCGCGCGCGCACCGGCGCGCGTTCGTCGTCGAGGTGATGGGGCGGCAGTGCGGCTACCTCGCCATGGCGAGCGCGGTCGCGGCGGGCGCCGACGCGGTCCTCTTCCGCGAGCAGAACCGGAGCGAGGCCGAGATCGTGGCCGTGGTGGAGCAGGCGATCCTGCGCGGGTTCGCGACGTCGCGGAACAAGCGCCGGGTCCTCATCATCAAGGCCGAAGGGGTGGACGTGCCGTGCACGCGCCTCGTCCGCGTGCTCGGCGAGCGGCTCTCGGAACGGCTGTCTGGCGTGGAGGTTCGTGCGACCGTGCTCGGACACGTCGTCCGCGGCGGCAACCCGTCGTACCAGGACCGCATGATCGCCGGCCGCCTCGCGCTCGGCGCGCTCGACGCGCTGCTCGCCGGCGCGACCGACGAGATGGTCGCCTGGCAGCCTCTCGTCGACGGGGGGACCCCGACGCGCGACGCGTCGGTCGTGCGCTTCCCGCTCGCGCAGGTCCTCGAGGAGACCGAGTCGCTCCTCGACGGCTCGAGCGCGGTCACGCGGCGCCGGATCGCCCTGATCGAGCGAGTGGAGGGCGTGCTCGGGCTGTGAGGGCCGCCCCACGTTGCGTCGCCCGGCGCGGTCGACTACTACGCCCCGCCATGACCCGGAACCACCTCGCCGCCGCCCTCCTCACGCTGCTCGTTTCGTCCGCCTGCGATCGGAAGGAGGAGCCCGTCGAGGAGGTGGAGGTCCGTGCGACGGGCGAAGAGCGAGGCAGCGCGCGCTCGGACCGCGACGAGCGACGCGGACCGGCCGGCGGCGACGAGCGCATCCCCGCGCCGCCGGACGTGGCCGGGCCCCCCGCGGACGCCGAGCGGACCGAGTCCGGGCTCGCGAGCAAGGTGCTCGAGCCCGGCCGGGGCGACGCCCACCCCGACGCGTGGGACGAGGTCCGGGTGCACTACACCGGGTGGACCACCGACGGCGAGATGTTCGACAGCTCGGTCGCGCGCGGGCAGCCCGCGAGCTTCCCGCTCGACGGCGTGATCGCGGGCTGGACCGAGGGCCTGCAGCTCATGGTCGCCGGCGAGAGGCGGCGGTTCTGGATCCCCGAGAGCCTGGCCTACCAGGGCCGGCCCGGCACGCCGCAGGGGATGCTCGTGTTCGACGTCGAGCTCCTCGAGATCACCGACAAGCCCGAGCCGCCGCGCGCGCCCGAGGACGTGGCCGCGCCGCCCGCCAATGCCGAGCGGACCGAGTCGGGGCTCGCGAGCAAGGTGCTCGAGCGCGGCACCGGGACCCGGCACCCCGCGGCCACCGACACGGTCCGGGTCCACTACAGCGGCTGGACCACCGACGGGCGGATGTTCGACAGCTCCGTGGTGCGCGGAGAGCCGGCGAGCTTCCGCCTCGACCACGTCATCCGCGGCTGGACCGAGGGCTTGCAGCTCATGGTCGCGGGCGAGAAGCGCCGGCTCTGGATCCCGGAGGAGCTCGCGTACCAGGGTCGGCCCGGCGCGCCCGCCGGCATGCTCGTCTTCGACGTCGAGCTCCTCGAGATCGTCGAGCAGTGACGGGTCCGTTCGAGCAGCTGCCGTTCGAGGCGCTGCCCGAACGCCCGCGCCGGCCGCACCCGTTCCTCGCGCTGCCCGTGCACGAGCGCGAGCTCGAGTCGCGAGCCTTCGGGCGCATGCGCGTGTGCTGGCGGGAGCTCGGCCGGGGCGAGCCCCTGCTCCTCGTGCACGGGCTCATGACGAGCGGCTACTCGTTCCGGTACGTCGTCGAGCCGCTCGCCGAGCGCTGGCGCGTGATCGTCCCCGACCTCCCGGGCGCGGGCGACACCGACAAGCCCGCCGCGAGCTACGCGCCCGAGCGGCTCGCGGCGTGGATCGGCGAGCTCCAGCGCGCGCTCGGCGTCCGCGGCTGCCGCGTGGTCGGCAACTCGCTCGGCGGCTACCTCTGCATGCGCCTCGCGCTCGACGACCCGGGCGCGATCGGCCGGCTCGTGAACGTCCACTCGCCCGCCGTCGTCCTCACGCGGCTTCGCGTGCTGAACGCGGCCCTGTCGGTGCCCGGCGCGCGCCGGCTCTTGT
>JBDIVX010000049.1:0-48103 GCA_039794305.1 Candidatus Neutrinellum sp. | reverse complement strand
GATGTCTTGCGCCCGCGCTCCATCGATGGGGCCGGTGATGCCGAGCTCGGACGTGAACGGTGACAGGAAGGCTGCATCGCCGAAATCCTGGTGGAAGGTGCCCCGAATCGAGACGAGGTATGCGTCCGCCCGCACGCGCTCGAAAGCCGCCCGATTGGTGCTCTGATGCTCCTCGATGACGGATTCCGACCACCCTTCGAGTCGCATGGATGCGGCGTCGCGGCTCATGAACATCGTCGGCTGCCGAAGGCCGTCTCGAATCACCTCCGCAGGTATCCACACGTCCATGATCAGACAGGCCCGCAGGCGCGGCTCGACTCGGCAGGCTTCGGCGCTCACCTCTGCGCCGAGCGATACGCCGAAGACGCCCGTCCGCTGAAGGTCGAGGCGCCCCGTCAGGATGCCGTTCGGATCGGCCTCGTTGACCAGTGCGAGCTGCTCCAGCGTGAAGATCACATCTTGGGCCAGGTAAGGGATCATGCTGTCGGCGAACTCCCGATCGAGCATGCGCAAGTCGAGCTCCGCCCGTCGGCCGTCGGGAAACACCACGCCGCTGGCGGCGTAGGGATGGTCGATGGCCGCGACCACGTAGCCGTGCGACACCAGCTCCTCGACCTGTCGCGTGTTCTGCTGACGCACGCTGCCGCGGCCGTGCGAAAACACGAGCACGGGGTAGCTCTGCTCGTCCTCGGCGACCGCCGCGCGCGGAATCGCGTTGGTGACGACGTGTTGCACGTGTCCCAGCACGAAGCCGGGCAGACCCAAGAGTCGCGCCAACGGCACGAGCGCATCTGCGTCCTCGACGTAGGGGCTGCGTGGTGAAGCGGGGTCGCTCTTCGCGGGATACCACACCTGCACCATGAGCTCGCGACGGTCGCCCGCAGTGGCCGTGAACCTCTCCATGCGCTCGGAGTCGACCCAGTGGTAGGTCATCGTTCCGACGGCATGGGGTCCACTCGGTTCTGGGAAGCGGAACACGGGGAACGCCAGCGGCAGCACCACCGAGATGGCGAGCCACACGAGCGCCGATCCTACGACGAGCCGCCGCCAGGCGGCCCGTCGCCACCAGCGTACGACCCCGCAGCACTCCAGCAGCAACAGCGTGCCGAAAACCGCGCCGAGCGCGCACAGAGGGATCATCTGCCAGCGCCCGCCGTCGATGAGCAGGGGCGCCGTGAGCCGGCCTGCCAAGGCCAACACAATGGCCGTCGCGAACACGACTGCGGTGTTTCTCATCGTCGCACCGGCGTGCCGCTGGTCTCCGAACGGGGCCAGCTCGTCCTCATCGACAGGGAAACTCACGTCCGCCGGCGTCACCGCCATGAACAACGGTCGGACGATCCACGTTTTTCACCTCACCCGCTAGACGAGCAGGGGCAGCCCGATGTGACATCCCACCGCCCGTCTCAGATGGCGGCGCACTCGCCCGTGTGGCCGACGTCGACCCCGTCGCGGTTCGCGGCGCACGCGTTCGAGTAGGTGCGCCCGTCGCAGCCGCACACCGGCGCGTGCTCCTCGGTGCACATCTCCGGCCGCGGACGGCAGACGCCGCCCTGGTCGCCGGAGCCGCACCGGGTGCCTTCGGCGTGGTCGCAGAACTGGTTCGCCGGGCACGCGGCGCCCGTGATCCCCCCGCAGAGCGCGTCGCCCGCGCCGGCTCCTGGAGGCGTCTCGGCTGGAGGGGCTTCGGAGGCAGGGGCTTCGACCACAAGGGGCGCGCCCGACGCCGGCGGGACCGGCTCATAGGAGTACGCCGGCTCGGGGCACTCGTGGACGACGCACCCCGACACCACTGCGAGGAGCGAGGGCAAGAGCAGGCAGAAGAAGCGTCGATGCATGGGACCTCGGGTCTCCGGTGGCCTTGGACGGGCCAGAGCGGCTCATCCTTCACGCCCCGCCGAAGCTCGGGACTTCTGGAGTGCGGCTGCGCGCCGGGCCAGGCTCTCGGCGGGCCAGTACTGGCTCTGGCGGTAGTACTGCGGGACCGCGGGCACATCCGGGGGCAGGCGCACCCAAGCTTGCTTGGACTCCGTGTAGATGTGGATGTCGGGCGGAGCCGTCTCCGGATCGAGCAGGGTGCCCACGCGGACGAACCGAATCGCCTGCCCGGCCCCGGCGTAGGTGCTCCAGAGGACGATCCGGCACGCGGGGCAGCGGGTGATCGTCTGCCCGCGTCCGGATTCGCTCGGGACGGGGACCGGCTCCGGCTCTCCCCCGAGGACCTCCACCCGCTCCGCCTCGATCAACGCATTGATCACGAAAGCGCTGCCTGTCTCCCGCTGGCACCAACGGCAATGGCAGCAGTGGACGAAGAGCGGCTTCGCCGTCATCCGGTAGCGGACCTCCCCGCACGTGCACTTGCCTTCCATGGAACGCTGCTCCCCTCGTCTGGAACGCCCGGAGAGTACGCCACGCCGAGACCGCGAGATCGAATTCGAAGACGCTTCACGACGACGAGCAGCGCGAGCGCGAGCGGCCAGGGCGCGGTGCCGCCGGACGCGGCGTCGCACCCGAGCGCGCCGCACCCGCCCGACGGCTGCGCGGGCGGCCCCTGCGACGGCGTCACGGGCGGCGGAGCCGGTGGCCCGCCGGACGGGGTCGCCGGCGGGCGCGGCTCGGCCGGGGTCGGCGTCGGCGTCGGCGGCGTCGGCGTCGGGCCGGGCGGCGCCTCGGGCGACGACGCGGACCGCGGCGCTCCCTCGGGGCGGTGGAGCACCGTGTCGACGCGCTCCCAGCCGATCCACGAGTACCGCATGCGGTCGCCTTCGCACCGGATGATCACGCGACCGGCCGGAGCGCAGCTCGACTCGGCGTGCGTGTAGACCTCGCGCGTGTGGATGTCCTGCCCGACGAGCTCGCAGCGCTCGAGCGTGCCCCCGCAGTCCGGGTTCGTGTACTCGATGGTGCCGCAGCGCCCTCCGGACGGAGCGGCGGTGAGCGTCAGGTCGATCGTCCAGTACGACGTGTACCCGGTGTTCTGCCCGCGCCCGACCCAGCGGCCCATGCACCCGTGGTCCGCCGGGACGTCCAGCGCGCTCGCCGGTGTGGCCGCGAGGCCGAGCAGCGCGAGCGCCGGCGCGAGCACGCCCCTCATGGCTCGGGGCAGTCCTCGCCCTCGAACACCGTCGAGGGATCGCCGTCGCACGGCGTGCCGACGGGCGAGGAGCACCCTTCGAACCGGCAGCTTCCGTCCGCGCAGGTGGCGTAGGCGACGGAGCCGCCGGGGCACTGGTCGGCCGCTCGCTCCTCGCACTCGGCGTCGCTCTGGCAGCCGCCCGTCGCGGCCTGTCCGCCCGACGAGGCTTCACCGCCGATCGACGGCTCTTCGCCGCCCCCGGACGCCGCCTCGCCGCCCGCCGGCTCTTCGCCGCCCGCCGGTTCGCCGCCGCAGGCCCAGACCGAGGAGACCAGGAGAAGGATGGTGATGAGTCGCATTGGCCCCATGGTAAGGGAAATCCGAGCGCCGGTGCGCACGCCGTCCGGACATCGTGCGCCACGCCGTCGAGCGGATCGTGGGTGCGTCGACAGACACGTCGCCGGAGCGGAAGCCACGAGACGTTATCGAGCGCGCGATTGCGGGCAGGCAGATGGGGTGACCGGTTGCGGGCGGCCGGTCATCTCGTGTAGCCCGCGCCCGCGGAGGACGAGCCCGCGAGGGCCGCGACGCTCACCTCGAGGCGCAGGAGGACGTGAGCGGAGAGCTTCTCCTGGCGTGAGAGCAGCTGCCCGACGGTGGTGCGGGGGACGGTGGCGTAGGCGAGGCCAAGCTCGAGGGCCAAGGCAGTGAGGCGGTCGACGGTGCCGAAGGGACCGATCCACTGGTATGCCAGACGGAAGCGTCCCTCGTACACGGCGTCGTCGAAGCCGCGGGTCATCGACGGGCGTGCGGAGGCCGCGAGCGAGGTCTCGAAATGTTTGTGGTCCCAGCGGCCGAAGAGCTCGAAGCCTGCGGCTGCTCGGGGAACGAGCTCGCCGGCCCAGTCGAGCGCGGCGCCCATCCACAACGGGAAGCGGAAGAGGGGGTAGCGCGGGCCATGTGCCTCGCCGGGGAGCGCGAGGCGAAGCTGGCCTTCGACGATCCGGGCGGACAGGTCGCCGGTGTCGAGGTCGTGATCGACCTCGAGGACGGACACGCCGAAGCCGAAGAGGCCGCTGTCGCTCCGGCACCCCCCCTGCGGCCAGGCCACGAACACAGCTGGCAGGCACGAGCCGTCCTCGTCGCCAGTCCCCACGACGACTTCCTCCACGGCGACTAGGTGCCACGCGACGCGACGGAGCCCGCTCGCGAGCGTGACCGCGACGCGCAGGGCATGGAGCTGGAGAGCGTTGGACTCCCTGTCGACGGCCGTCAAGCGGGCGACGAACGCGGGTCGTGGGTCGACGTCGGAGGCCGACGGCTGGACGGACAACACACCGCCGCCCGCGTCGACCACGGCGAAGCGAGCGAACATGCGATCCCAGATCGGATCGAGCTCGAGGGGTCCCAGGTCGAGAGGCCCCGGATCCGCGTCCTGCGCGGACGCCGGCCCGGCCGCGCAGAGTACCATCGCGACCAGGATCGCCCGGGTCACACGCCCGCCCCGGACTTCTGCTCGGCCAGCTCCCACATCGTGACGAAGCGCTCGGCCGAGCGGAAGAACGGCTCCAGGAGCTCCTCGGCCTTCAGCAGGTTCGCGACGTCGCGGAGGAAGTCGGGGATCAGGCCGTAGTGCGCGAGGCCCATGTCGTTGTAGTCGAACGAGCGGTCGCGGAGCCGGTACTTGCGCAGCACCTCGTCGAGCTGCACCTGCGTGTGCGTACCGTAGTCGACGGCCACCGCCGGCCCGACCCAACGCCCCTTCCGGCGCCGCGGGCCGGGCTGTCCGTTGAGGCCGTTGAAGTCGGTTCCGATCGCGACCGCCCCGCCCTTCATGATGTCCACGCAGTAGCGGTAGACGTGCGTCCACGAGAGCGACGTGTCGCGGCCGAGGCGCCGCGGCGTGACCGGCAGCTGCGGATCGTGTGCGATCGTCGGGCCCTGGTTCGAGATGGGCGCAAGGATGCCGCCCAGATCCCGGATGCGCTCGAGCGTGCGGCGGGTCAGAGAGCCCTCGTTGGCGACTCCCTTCATCGAGCGGCTTCCCGGCGGACGCGGGATCGCCATCTCGCGGGCGCTCGTATGGCTCGAGTAGACAGGGTACTCGCGACCCTCGACGAGGTCGAGCACACGGTCGCGCGAGGCGTCGCTCATGTGGTCGACGTCGATCAGCATGCCGCGCCGCATCATTCGGGCGATGAGGCGCTCGCCTCGGGCCGTGAGGCCGGCGCGGTTGCGGTGCCCATCGGTGCGGATAGAGCGGTAACTCGGGTAGTCCATCGCCACGCCCGTGCGCGGGCGCGACCGGATCATGTGGAGGTAAAGCGACATCTTCGCGATGCGCAGGACCTCGGGATCGGTGCCGAGGAGGAACTGGACGCCGTTCGTGTCCGTGGGCTTCGGGATGATCTCGAAGAACCGGTGATGCCCACGCCCGTCCCCTAGGAAATGGTTCAGCAGGTTGAACATGTCGTCACCGAACGCGCATCCGCCGAATGCGTTGTCGGCGAGATGTATCGGCGTGAGCGCGCGGATGCCCATCGCGTGAAGCTCGTCGACGAGCCGATCCACCTGGGCGTCGCTGCAGTTCGCCTGCGACCGCCAGTCGCCGAGGCTGTCGACCTCCACGCCGAGCACCACAGCGAGCTTGCCCTTGGCGATGGCCGCGCGCGCCTGCGCCGGCGACGTGACGACCTCCATCCAGCTCGAGTGGCGCCCCGCGAACCGCTTCATGGCGTCCGTCTGGGCTCGGATCGCGGTGGAGTCGCGGAGGTCGTGGGTCCTCGGGTAGCCGAACAGGCTCGCCAGCAAGCGGTTGTGGACGGCGAGCGCGCACATCAGCCGGAGTCCGCTGCGGTGGGCGCGCTTGATCCAATCGACGTACATCTGCTGGTGCAGCGTGGTCTCGTGCGTCGGCCACTTCTCGAAGCGTGGCGCGCCGCGTCCATGCTGGCCGTCCGTGATGCTGGGGATCAGGTTCGGAGACTCGAGGACCCCGTGCGCAGCGTCGCAGCAGGGGAGCGCCGCCGCGACGGGACACGCGCCCGTCGCGGCCTCAACGTCGGGCACACCCCAGAAGAGCCGCCTCGCGCCGACGGCGAGGCCGGCACCGCCAAACCCGAGATGCGCCATCGGGTGGCAGTGCAAGTCGGCGTATCCGAAGAGCGTCACGGGTCGGCGTCCGCGTCGCGGCGGAGCGACTCGACGTCCGCGAGGTTCATGAGCTCGTTCGCCTCGGCCGCCGCGATCCGCGCCGCGAGCTCGCTCGCCTTCGCCCGCGCCTCGAGCGAGCGGAGTTCCGCCTCCGCCTCGCGGGCCTCGCGGGAGGCGTCGCGCGCGACCTTGCCGAGCCCGAGCACGTCCTGGAACAGCTTGATCGAGCCGGCGCTACCGCCCGCCACGATCAGCGCCGTGAGGAGCACGTTCACCTCGTCGGGAGCTCCCGCCCGCTCGACGCCCTGGAACACGGCGGTGAGTACCTCGAATTCGAACGTCCGACAGACCGCCCAGGCCGTGCCGACGGCGATGGCGGCCTTGGCTGTGCCGCCGAGCATCTCGGCGAGCATCGGCCCCCGCGGTCGCTCTGCCCGCGCGTCGAGCCTCGGCCCGGAGAACCGGATCTCGAACACGAACGCGAGCGCGCGCTCGAGCAAGATCGATACGACGGCCAGCTGAAACAGCTTCTCGATGATGATCGTGTGAGTCATCGCCCCCCCCGGTAGGCTTCGCAGGTCGTGCTCGGGCGTCACGTCCCGTCGATTCGCGATTCGACGCGAACGATACGTGGGGAGGATATCGGTACGGAGCACGGAGGTCACTCCCGAGGGATGGGACCGAGTGCCCAGCCCGTTCACGACACGGGTGGATCGCTCCGACTCCGGCCGTCGGATCGCACAGCGGGCTCGTCGGCTCGTCCGCGCCCAGCGCTCCGTGCGCGACGCGCTGAAACGAAGCTCCAAGATGCGGCCGAAGCTCCTGGACGACCTGCGACGGTTCGACCTACCATCCGCGGCCAATGCGCTCTCCGATCCCGGCCCTGATCGTCCTGTGCGCTTGCGGCGCGCACGAGCCCGGGCCGGCCGGTCCGGCTGCCTCCGGGACGGTCGGGCCTGCGCGCTCGGACGGCGTCCTCGTCGGGGTGGTGGACCGGGCGGCGATCGAGGCCGACGAGCCCGCCTGGCGCGCGGCCCGCGAGGGCGCGACGCCGAGCCCGGAGACGAGCCGCGCGCTCGCGTCCGTGCCCCCCGGCGCGCGCGTGGACGTGTTCCTCGGGACGTGGTGCGGCGACAGCCGGCGCGAGGTGCCCCGGCTGTGGGCGGCGCTCGACCTCGCCGGCGAGGTGCCGTTCGAGGTGCGCGTGGTGGCCGTCGACCGCGCGAAGGACGCCCCCGGGGACCTCCTCGACGGCGTGGGCCTCGAGTACGTCCCCACGTTCGTCGTCACCCGCGACGGCGTGGAGGTCGGCCGCGTCGTCGAGTCGGCTCCCGCCGGCATCGAGGCCGACCTCCTCTCGCTCCTGCGCGGCGACCGCACCGGCGTCATCAGCGGACGCCCGGACCTCTGATCGCGACGTGACGCGCCCGGTGACTTAGGGGACGGACCTCATTTCTCGGTTTCTCGCGACGTGATGCGTCGGGGAGTGTGGCCGAACGCGCCGGGCGTGTGTACCTCCTCCGGCATGCGGATCGTCCTCACGGGTGGCCCGGGCGCGGGCAAGACGGCGGTCCTCGAGACCGCGCGGCGCGAGTTCTGCCGGCACGTGGCGGTGCTGCCGGAGTCGGCGAGCATCCTGTTCGCCGGCGGCTTCCCGCGGCGGCGGACCGAGCCCGCCCAGCGCGCGGTCCAGCGCGCCATCTTCCACGTGCAGAGCGAGCTCGAGCGGATGCACGCCGAGGAGCGGCCGGACGCGACGCTGCTCTGCGACCGCGGGACGATCGACGGCGTCGCCTACTGGCCCGGCGCTCCGGAGAGCTACTACGCCGAGCTCGAGACGAGCCCCGAGGCGCAGTACGCCCGGTACGATCTGGTCATCCACCTGCGGGTGCCGACGACCGAGGAGGGCTACAACAACTTCAACCCGACGCGGATCGAGACGGCCGCCGAGGCGCGCGCCATCGACGAGCGGATCGCGCGCGCGTGGGCGGGCCATCCGCGCCGCGTGTTCGTGAACAGCGCGGTCGACTTCCTCGAGAAGGTGCGCGCGACGGTGGCCCTGATCCGCGAGGCCGTCCCGGGCTGCGACTGCGTCAGCGCTCGTACCGGTGCGGGTACATGACCGCTTCGTAGAGCTCGGTGAGGTTCTCGGGCCCGCGCCGGTAGGCCGGCTCGGGCTCGGTGTCCACCGGCGACGGCCAGGCGGCGGGAGCGGCCGGACCTTCGACCGTGGCGCGGTCGGTGACCACCCGCACCTCGACGCGCTCGACCGCCCGGGGGCCCGCCTCCGCCGGCGCCGGATCGGGCCGCGCGCCGTCGAGGGCGCTCGCGAGCTGGGCGAGGCGCGCGTCCTCGACGGGCCGCAGGCGGACGCCGTCGAGGCCCAGGCCGGCGAGGCCGCCGGCGGGACACGGGATCGATCGCCGCCCCTCCTCGAGATCGCGGCCGCGGGCGCGCAGCACGTAGACGGCGCACACGGGCTCGCCGCCGCCCTCGAAGCGGACGAGGGCCACGAACGCCTCGAGGCGGCCTCCTCCGGCGAATTCGATCGCCGGCTGCGGCGCGGGCGCCGGCTCCTCCGCCGCGGCGGCTCGGCCGTCCCAGGCGTCGAGCTCCGCCCCCGAGACCGGCCGGCCGGCCGGTTGGCCCTCGGCCCCGCCCGCGGCGCCGCCGCACGCGCACAGGAGCGCGGCGACGCCCGAAACGAAGAGCACGGCACTGGACGAACGAGCCAACAACCCTAAGCTCCCGGGCCCGAAGGGGGTAGTCAACTTTCTCGCCGTAGCGGCGTCACGGGCATCGTCCGCCCTCGCAGGCGGCAAGGGTTCCATGTCACAGAGCACGACCGAGGGGAAGGCGCTCATCGAGGCGACGCGGCCGTTCACGGCGGAGTCGCGCGCGCGGAGCTGGTTCGAGGTGTCGCTCACGATCCTCCTGCTCGGCGGGACCGTCGCGATCGCGGCGCTCGCGCCGTGGTGGCCCGTGCGGCTCGCCGGTTCGGTCGTGGCCGGGCTGCTCACCGTCCGAGGCTTCATCATCTACCACGACTACATGCACGGGGCGCTGCTGCGCAGGTCTCCCCTGGCACGCGCCCTCATGTACGTCTACGGGATCCTCGTGCTGACCCCGCCGCGCGTCTGGCGCGAGACCCACAACTACCACCACGCGCACAACGCGAAGATCGTGGGGTCGCACGTCGGGAGCTACCCGGTCGTGACGGTGGACATGTGGAAGAAGCTGTCGGCGCGCGATCGCTTCTTCTACAAGGCAGCCCGCCACCCGCTGACCGTCATGCTCGGGTACGGCGGCATCTTCCTGTACGGGATGTGCTTGAGCTCGTTCCTGCGCCGGCCGCTCAGGAACTGGGACTCGGCGCTGGCGCTGGTCGTCCACTTCGCCCTGGCCGCTGCGCTGTACCGGTTCTTCGGCGCGGACGTGCTCCTGTTCGCCTTCGTCGTCCCCCTCGTGGTGGCCTGCGCCGTGGGCGCGTACCTGTTCTACGCCCAGCACAACTTCGACGGCGTCTTCCTCCAGGGGCGCCACGAGTGGAGCTACACCCGGGCCGCGCTCGAGTCCTCCAGCTACATGGAGATGGGCCCGGTGATGCAGTGGATGACCGGCAACATCGGCTTCCACCACGTACACCACCTGAACCCCTCGATCCCCTTCTACCGCCTGCCGGAAGCCATGGCCGCCATCCCGGAGCTCCGGGACGCCCGGGTGACCAGCCTGCGCCCGCGCGACATCGCCGCGTGCTTCCGGCTCAAGCTGTGGGACCCCCGGGTCGGCCGGATGGTCGGCTACCGAGACGTGTGAGGACGCGATGCCGCTCTTTCCGCAGCCGTCCAGCGAATCGCCGCCGATGTTCGAGAGCGCGTTCGTGGACAGGTTCTCCCGGACGCACTGGTCGGTCGTCCCCGTCCTGTACCTCCCGGCGGCCGCCGCCGTGCTCGCGCTCGGCATGGGCGAGGGCGTCTCGCTCGGCGTCTGCCTCGCCCTCGCGTCGGCCGGGTTCGTCGCCTGGACGTTGACCGAGTACTGGCTGCACCGGTTGTTCTTCCACTGGGTACCGGGCGGCAAGTGGGGCGAGCGGATGCACTTCCTCGTGCACGGCGTGCACCACGACTGGCCTCGCGACCGCTACCGCCTCGTGATGCCGCCGGCCGTGAGCATCTCGCTCTTCTGGATCTTCATCGCGCTCTTCCTCGGGACGATGGGCGAGCACGGGTACGCGTTCCACGCCGGCTTCGTGCTCGGGTACGTGTACTACGACACGGTTCACTACTACATCCACCACCGCTCGCCCCGGTTCGAGTGGCAGAGGCGGCTGCGCCGTCACCACCTCGCCCACCACTCGCCGAAGTACCAGCACGACTGCAAGTTCGGCGTCTCGACGACGATCTGGGATCACGTGTTCCGTACCTACGGCCTTCCCGCGACGCCGGGGACGCGCAACGAGCCGGCCGAGGACGAGCCCGCGCACGCCTGACGCTTGGCCGCGGCGGATCCTGCGCCTAACCTCCGGGGGCCATGCAGGACGCCGTCACGCTGCGCCGCCGCACCGAATTGCCCCGCTTCGCCCTCCTCCAGAAGGGCTTCCGCCCGTTCTTCCTCCTCGCGGCGCTGTGGGCGGCCCTCGCCGTGCCCCTGTGGCTCGTCGTGCTCGCGGGCAGCGTCTCCGTCGGGAGCTATCTCACACCGACGTACTGGCACGCGCACGAGATGGTCTTCGGCTTCTCGCTGGCCGTCGTCGCGGGCTTTCTGCTGACGGCCGCCGGCAACTGGACGAAGCGCGAGACCGCCGTCGGCCCGCCGCTCCTCGCGCTCGCGCTGCTCTGGCTGCTCGGCCGCGCCGCGATGCTCGCCTCGGCCGTGCTCCCGCCGGTCCTCGTCGCGGGCGCGAACCTGCTCTTCCTGCCGGCGCTCGGGATCGCGGTCGGGCGGGTGATCGTCGGGGCCGGCAGCCGGCGGAACTACGGCTTTCCGATCGTGATCGCCGCCCTGTTCAGCGCCCAGCTCGCCGTGCACCTCGACGCGCTCGGCGTCGCTCCCGGCGGACAGCGGATCGGCACGTGGGTGGGCGTCGACCTCGTGGTGCTGCTGATCCTGCTCGTCGGCGGCCGGATCATCCCGCTCTTCACCCGCAACGCGACGGGTGCCCAGGTGAAGAGCGTCCGCTGGCTGGACCTGTCGGCGATCGGCGCGATGGCGCTCCTCGCGCTCCTCGACGCGGCGGGTACGTCGGGCCGGGCCGCCGCCGTCGTCGCCGGCGTCACTGCGGTCCTCGCCGCCGCGCGCGCCCTCCGCTGGGGCGCCGGACGCTCGGGGCGCGAGCCGCTCCTGTGGGTCCTCCACGTCGGGTACGCGTGGATCCCGCTCGGGCTCGCGCTGCGCGCGCTGAGCGACGTGGTCCCCGAGGTCGCGCCGACGCTCGGCCTGCACGCGCTCACCGTCGGCGCGATCGGTACGCTCACGCTCGGCATGATGGTGCGCGTCGCGCTCGGACACACCGGCCGCGCGCTCGCCGCCCCGCGGACGATGACCGTGGCCTTCGTCCTCATCACGCTCTCGGCGCTCGTACGCGTGCTCGGCCCGCTCGGAGGCATCTCGTGGTACCTGCCGTCGCTGCACGCGGCAGGGACGCTGTTCTGCCTGGCCTTCGCGCTCTACGCCGTGCGGATGGGCCCGGTGCTGGTCCGCGCGCGCGTGGACGGGCGGCCCGGATGAGGATCTACGCGGCGACGTGGCAGGCCGCGCTCGCCTCGTTCGTCGTGGCCGGCGCGACAGGCGCGCTCTTGCGGCTCTGCATGTCGTACGGCTGGGACCCTGGCGTGCCGTTCGATCACCTGCGCCACGCGCACTCGCACCTGATGTACTTCGGCTGGGGCACGCCCGCGCTGATGGCGCTGATCGCGGCGCGGCTGCCCGCGCACGGTGCCGAGCCGATGCCACCCCGGGTGAAGTGGCTCCTCGGGGGGCTGCTCGTCGCCGCGTTCGCGACCTGGCCGCTGTTCCTCCTGTACGGCTACCAGCCCGTGCCGATCGGCGCCGCGCGCGTCCCGCCGGCCGTCGTGGCGTCGGGGATCAACATCCTCTTCTGGTACGCCTACGCCGCGCTCTACGTTCGGGCCACGCGGGGCGTCCGGCGGACCCGCGCGCTCCGCCTGTGGGACCTCGCGCTCGGGTTCCTGCTCCTTTCGACGCTGGGTGCGTGGGGGATCGCGGTGCGCAAGCCGCTCGGCGTCGAGGACCCGCGCGCGGCCACGGCGCTCATCCACCTCTTCCTGGACGTGTTCTCGCAGGGTTGGTTCGTGCTGGCGGTGCTCGGCCTCGCGTGGGACGCGCTCGCGCCGCGCGCCTCGGGCCGGCACTGGACGCACGTGCTCCTGCTCGTCGGGACGCCGCTCACGTTCGTGCTCGCCCTCCGCCCCGCGGACGTGCCCGAGTGGCTGCGGCTCGCGGCGCTCGTATCGGGAGCCGCCGTCGGGACGGCGCTCCTCGCGCAGCTCCGGGCGCTCGCTCGGCGGATCACCCGGCCCTGGGCGATCCCGCTCGCGCTCCTGTTCGCCGGCGCGTGCGCGCTCCTCCTGGTGAGCGTCTTTCCGTGGATCGACTGGCTGGGGATGCTCGGCCTGCGCGTCCTGTACCTGCACGTGGTCGTGCTCGGGTTCTTGACTCTGGGCCTGTTCGCCGCAGGCGAGCGGATCTTGGGCGCAGGGGTCGTCCGCGGGCGCATCGCGATGACGGCCGCCGCCCTCGCCGTGCTCCTGAGCCTCGTTCCCCTGAGCGCCCTGTGGCCGGGTGCCCTCGGGCTCCGGTGGGCCATCGACCTCGCCGCCCTCGTCGCGCCGCTCCCGGTCCTGGCCGCGCTCTGGGGTCTTTCCCGTTCGGGAGCCGTGCTTATTTCCTCGCGTGGAGGAACCAATGGCACGAGCGGAACACAAGGGCGAGATCCGGGAGCAGTTCGAGGACGTTCGTAACGAGCTGCAGAAGCTGGCCGGCGAGATCCGACTGAAGATCCACCTCGCCGGCATGGACGCGAAGGACACGTGGAACCGGCTCGAGCCGAAGATCCACGAGGTCGAGCAGCGCGCCGAGCGCGCGACCGAGAAGGTCGGCCACGAGCTACAGGACATGGCACAGGACCTGCGCGCCCGCCTCCGCAGACTGCGCGAGGAGCTCTAACCCCCCGCGCCCCCAACCCGACCCCCCGTAGGGGAGACCCCCCGTAGGGGACGGACCTCAGTATCTCACTTCCGGCCCAACCTGGCCCACCCAGGCACACGAGGATCCCTGATGCGTGTGCCACAACCAAGAAACTAAGGTCCGTCCCCTAGTTCTTCCCCTAGTTCTTCCCGAGGCGTTGCGCGCTCGCCGGACCCGGTGGCGTCGTGAGAGGATCGCGCGGGGCGCGGACGACGTGCCCCGCGCCCTCCTTCGGGCCGACCTCGGGAGCGCAGATGACGACGAGCACGGGAGCGCCGACGATCCACCGCGGTGACGTCTTCTGGATCGCGCCGGACGACTCGCGCGGTCCCGCCCCGACCTACTCCCATCCCCACGTGGTGGTCCAGGAAGACGTCTTCAACCACTCGCGCATCACGACCGTGGTCGTGTGCGCCTTGACGTCCAACCTGGGACGCGCGAGCGAACCCGGAAACGTCTTGCTCGACGAGGGCGAGGGCAACCTTCCCACGCGGAGCGTCGTGGTCGTCTCGCAGATCGCGTCGGTCGAGAAGGCACGCCTGGGCGAGCGGATCGGGTCACTGTCCGACGCCCGGGTGGAGCAGATCCTGGCCGGCCTCAGGTTCCCAGCAGCGGTCGTTCTTCCGGCGCTAGCGATCAGCCGATCCCCAACCGGCTCGCGGCCCAACAGGAGCCCCCCGTAGGGGACGGACCTCCAGGAGCCCCCGTAGGGGACGGACCTCCAGGAGCCCCCGTAGGGGACAGGAGCCCCCGTAGGGGAAGGAGCCCCCGTAGGGGAAGGAGCCCCCGTAGGGGACGGACCTCGGTTTCTCACCTGCGGCCCAACCTGGCCCACCCAGGCACACGGATCCCCGACGCGTGTGCCACAACCAAGAAACCGAGGTCCGTCCCCTAGTTGGTTCTGTGCCACAACCAAGAAACCGAGGTCCGTCCCCTAGTTGGTTCTGTGCCACAACCAAGAAACCGAGGTCCGTCCCCTAGTTGTCCCCTAGTTGGTTCGGGCGAGGAACCTGCGGCTTGGGGCGCTGTCGAACGGGCATGGGACGGCTTGCTGGCGGGGGGTTCCACCGGTGCCTCCGGGTCGCGCTGGTGCGCGGCGGGCACATCGAGCAGGAGCGGCTCTGCCGGGACGGGGGCACCGTGTCGGTCGGGGGCGCCGAGAGCGCGACCCTGGTCCTGCCGGACGCGCCGCGCCAGCCGCTGTTCGAGAGGTCGCGGGACGGGTACGTGCTTCGGCTCGCGGCGGGGATGCGCGCGCGGATCGCGACGAAGGAGCAGGTCCGTCACGTCGAGGGGCCGGCGAGCGTCCCGCTCGGGCGGGACGCGCGAGGGCGCGTGGAGATCGGCAGCGTCGGTGTGCTCTTCCAGATGACCGCGCCGCCACCCACGCGGCCGCGGCCCGCGCTCCCGTCCTCTGTGCGCGGCGGATTCCTCGCGGGGATCGACTGGGCGTTCTCCGGCATCACGGTCGCCTCGTTCCTCGCGTTCTGCGCGTTCGTGCTGGCGCTCGAGTCGATGGACTTCCCGATCGCGGACCGGGCGACGATCCCCGAGTCGGTGACGCGCCTGATCATGGAGGAGCCCACGCCGCCCCCGGACGATCCCGTGGTGCGCGACGCGGCCGAGGACGCGCCCGACCCGGACGAGCGCGTGGTCGCCGACGCGACGCCGAGCCCCTCCCAGCGGAAGCACCGCCGGCCGCGCGTCCGTCCGTCCACGGATCGTGCGCCGTCGCTCGTCGACGCGACCGAGGTCCGACGCGCGGTGTTGCTCGAGCTCGGCACGCTGCTCGGCAGCGGCGTCGGCGCGGCGCTCGACGAGGTCCGACAGGGCGCGCCGACGACGCGGGCGAGGGACGTGCTCGACCAGGTCGAGGGCGTCGCGCGCGCCGCGAACGACGACGCGTCGTTCCGGCCCCGCGAGCGGGACGGCTGCACCGGCACCGAAGGCGCCTGCGGGACCCGCGGCGTGGCCGATCTCGGACGCCTCACCGACTCCGGCGGCGACGTCGGCCCGGTCAATGTCGGGGAGGTGGTCGAGGCTCGGGTCGTGCCGGTCGTCGGGTTCGACCCGATCGACGAGCCCGTGGGGCCGGGCTTCTTCGACGGCGCGCTCGTCTCGGCCGAGGTGCGCCGCCGATTGCGCGCCATCCGCGCCTGCTACGAGCATCGGCTCGGACCGCACCCGGACCTCGCCGGCAAGGTGACCGCCGAGATCACCATCCAGCCCGCGGGCAACGTCACCGGCGTGCGCGCAGTCGAGAACACCACCGGCTCGACGTCGCTCGCCGGCTGCGTCGAGGACAGCCTCCGGACCATCCGGTTCCGCCAGGGCCCCGACGGCGGCCCCGTCACGTTCCGCTATCCCTTCGTCTTCGCGACGCAGCGCTGACCGGCCCAGGGTCGAGCCGCGTCAGGCGAGCCCGAGGCGGCTCTCGATCTCGGGGGCGGACATGGCCCCGCTCACGCGCGCGGCCTCGCGTCCCTCGCGGAAGAGGATCAGGGTGGGGATGCCGCGGATGCCGAACCGGCCCGCCACGTCGGGCAGGGCGTCGGTGTTCACCTTGGCGACCGCGAGCCGGCCCGCGGACGACGCGGCGAGCTTCTTCAGCTCCGGCGCGACGGCGTGGCAGGGCCCGCACCAGGCGGCCCAGAAGTCGACGAGCACGGGGATGGACGCCCCGCCGACGAGGTCGTCGAAGTCACCGGGGGACGTCACCTCGACCGGCGCGTCGAGCCGCGGGATGGGCGTCTTGCACGCCCCGCACTTCGCGGTCTGGTGCAGCCGGGACGGGGGCACGCGGTTGGCCTTGCCGCAGCTCGGGCAGGGACGGATCACGGCTGCCACGTAAGCACCGCCGGGGCAGTCCGCCACCTCGCGAGGTCAGAGTCGGTCGAGGACGCGGCGGAGGCGCTCGGTGACCTCCCGCGCGAGCTCCGAGAGCGCCGGCGAGGCCGAGGCCGGAAACACCTCCGCCGGGTTGAACGCGCTCACGACCGCCCGATCGCCGTCTTCCCAGACGCAGACGTTGCACGGGAGCATGGTGCCGATCTCGAGCTCGGCCTCGAGGGCGCGCCGGGCGAGCGGCGGGTTGCAGGCCCCGAGGATCTTGTACTTCCGGAAGTCCGCGTCGAGCTTCTTGCGAAGCGTGTCTTTCACGTCAATCTCCGTGAGCACGCCGAACCCCTCCTCCTTCAGCTCGGCGGTCACTCGCTCGAGCGCGTCCTCGTAGGTGAGGTCGACGGTCCGGGTCATCGCGTAGTCGGGCATCGGCGCATCTTCTCCTCTCGACGCGTCTACATAGCCGCTCCGGGTCGCCTCGCCACCCGTGAGAGGTCTCACAGGCCCGGGACGCGGCGTGTCCACTTCCCGAACGGGGACTCTAGCTCCACGACCATGAACCACGACACCCCAAGAACGCCGGACCACGGCTCGCGAACCCAGCCCGGTCCACGGCCGATCCACCTCGCCCGCCACGTCTCCGAAGCCGTGGGCGTCTGGGTCGGCCTCATGGCCGTGCTCTTCGTCGCGTACGAGCTGGTCGACCGGGTGTGGCTGAGCGCCCTGCCGGCCGAGAGCCAGGGGGCCGCGCAGCTCTTTCGAATCCTCGCCATGTCCCTCACGGCCACGGTCGTGACCGCGGTCTGGATGCTGTGGCGCCGGATCCCCTCGCTCCAGAGCACACTCGGCGCGCCGCTCGCGGTCCGGCCTCGCCATCACCAGGCATCGCTCGCCCAGTGGTTCCTCGGCCTGCGGTGGGTCGCGCTGGTCGTCCTGACGGTCGTGGTGGTCGTGGCCACGGTGGGCCAGCACGTCCCGGCGTCCTCCGTCATCCCGCTCTGGGGCGGGACGGCCGTCCTGCTCTCCTTCGACGTCGCCTTGCTCCTCATCGGCGACCGGATCCGCGCGCGCCCCGACGTGATGCTCACGCAGTTCGTCGCGGACGTGCTCATCATGAGCTGGCTCGTCCACCACGCGGGCGGCCTGTCCAACCCGTTCGCGGCGTTCTTCGTCTTCCACGCCGTCATGGCGGGGATCCTCCTCGACGCGCGCAGGGCCCGGGTCGCCATCGCGGCGATCGCCGGCGTCCTGCTCGTGCAGACGCTCGTCGAGGCGGGAGGCCTCCTGCCGCCGGCGTGCACGAGCGGGCTCGACGGCGTCTGCATCCAGCCCGATCCGCTGCACCTCGGCGCGGCCGGCGTCGGGCTCATGGCGCTCTCGGTGGGCTGCGCGCTGTTCACCCTGACGCTCGTCGGGGCGCTCCAGGGCGAGCGCGACCGGCTGGCCGTCGCGCAGCGTGACCTCGTCGAGGAACGCGAGAAGCTCCAGTCGATCCTCGGGTGCATGGCGGACGCGGTGATCTTCGCCGACCCCGAGGGCCGCGTGCGCATGCACAACCCGGCCGCCGCCCGCCTGTGGCTGGACAAGCCGGGCGGCGGGGAGGACCTCCGGGTGTGCCACGACGCGGACACCTGGCAACGCCTGCTGCGCAAGCTCGAGGATCCGGCCGCGCTCGAGCATCACCCGTTGCTCGAGATCGGCGAGCGCCGCTACGAGGCCACGTACGCCCGGGTCGCCGACGCCCAGGACGAGCTCCGCGGGGTGGTGATGGTCGCGCGAGACGTCACCGAGCGCCTCCACGCGCAGGAGTGGCGCATGCGTAAGGAGCGGATGGCGGTCGTCGGCAAGCTCGCGGCGAGCCTGGCCCACGAGATCAACAACCCGCTCGGCGCCATCGCCCTGTTCACGCAGCACGCGCTCAAGAAGGTCCCGAAGGACGACCCGCTCGCCGAGCACCTCGGCACCGTGCTCGCGAACGCGAACCAGGCGTCGAAGATCGTGCGCGACCTGCTGGCGTACTCCCGACAGCGGCCACCCGAGCGCAAGCGCTTCGCGATCGAGGGGTTGATCGGAGACGTGGTGCGGACGCTGCAGTGCGAGGCCGACCAGGGGGGCGTCACGCTCGCTTCGGAGATCGACGCGCGCGCACCGGCCGAGATGGTCGGCGACACCGACCAGCTCCGGCAGATCCTCGTCAACCTCGGCCTCAACGGCATCGACGCGATGCGCGGCCGCGATGGCGCGCTCCGCATCCGCGTCACGACCGATCCCGCCGGAGTCTGCTTCGAGGTGATCGATCAGGGGCCGGGGATCCCGGTGGAGGACCAGGAGCAGGTCTTCACCGCTTTCTACACGACGAAGGCCGAAGGTACGGGCCTCGGGTTGGCGGTCGCACAGGACCTCGCCCGCGCCCACGGGGGGGTGTTGGAGCTCGACAGCGAGCCGGGTGCGGGGAGCACGTTCCGCGTGCGGCTCCCCGCTGCGCCGGTGGACGACGTGGAGGCAGCCGAATGAAACCCCGTATCCTCGTGGTGGACGACAAGAAGGACCTCGCACGGGGGGTGGCGCTCGTGCTCGGGGACCTCTCGGACGAGATCGTCGTCGCGCACTCGGCGGAGGCGGCGCTCGAGGTGCTCGACGGGCAACCGGTCGACCTCCTCTTCAGCGACATCAAGATGCCGGGCATGGACGGGCTCGGCCTGCTGCGCGAGGTGCGCGAGCGGTGGCCTCGGACTCACGTCGTGCTCTTCACGGCGTACGGGGCGATCGACTCCGCGGTCGAGGCCATCAAGCTGGGCGCCTACGACTACCTGACCAAGCCATTCGACAACGACGAGCTGCTCGTCATCGCCCAGCACGCGTGGAAGGAGATCCTCGATCAGGACGAGATCACGCGCCTGCGCGCCGAGCTCGCCGAGCGCCAGTGCTTCCACGGGATCTGCACGCGCGACCGGCACATGGTCCCGGTGATCGACACCATCCGCCGCGTCGCGCCGACCAACGCGACCGTGCTCATCTACGGCGAGAGCGGGACGGGCAAGGAGCTCGTGGCCCGCGCGATCCACGAGGAGAGCCCGCGGCGTGACCGTCCCTTCGTCGCGTTCAACGCCGCGGCGCTGCCCGAGACGCTGGCCGAAGCCGAGCTGTTCGGCGCGAAGAGGGGCGCCTACACGGGCGCCGACCGCGACCGACACGGGCTCTTCGTCGAGGCCTCCGACGGAACGCTCTTCATCGACGAGGTCGCCAGCATGCCCGCGTCGCTCCAGGGCAAGCTCCTGCGCGCCATCCAGGAGCGGGAGGTGCGCCCCCTGGGGTCGGGCGCGTCGGTCAAGGTGGACACGCGGATCGTCGCCGCGACCAACGTGGATCCACAGCGCCTGCTCTCGGAGGGCGTCCTGCGCAAGGACCTCTACTACCGGCTCGCGGTCGTGCGGCTCGGCATCCCGCCCCTGCGCGAGCGCATCGAGGACATCCCACTCCTCGCCGAGCTCTTCCTCGAGCGCCTCGCCGAGCAGACGGGGACCCGCAAGCACCTGTCGGCCCGCGCCCTGCGGCTGCTCGTCGGCCACGACTGGCCCGGCAACGTACGCGAGCTGCAGAACGTGATCGAACGCGCCGCCGTGCTCGGCACCGGGGACGAGATCGGCCCGGGGGGCATCCACCTCGAGGACGAGTGCGCCGACTTCGTGTCGGACGCCGACGCCAGCGTCCCGTACGAGGAGGCAAAGCGCGAGACCCTCGACCGCTTCCAGCGGCGCTACGTCGAGCGCCTGCTCGCCGAGACCGGCGGCAACCTGAGCGCGGCTGCCCGCAAGGCGCAGATCACCCGCGCCGCGCTGCACCGGATCGTCAAGCGCCTCGGAATCGAGGTGCGTGACGACCAGGACTCGTCTAGCGTTCACTGATGGACGAACGCATCCGAGAGGCGCTCCGCACCGTCATCGACCCGGAGCTCGGGATCGACGTGGTGAGCCTCGGGCTGGTCCGATCCGTCGAGGTAGCCGAGGACGAGGTGCGGGTGCGCATGACGATGACCACCCCGGCCTGCCCGCTCGGGCCGCAGATCCGGGACGAGGCGGTCGACGCCGTCCGAGAGGCGGTCCCGGAGGCGAGCCGAGTCGACGTGGAGCTGGTATGGGACCCGCCATGGACGCCCGACGAGATGTCGGAGGAAGCGCGCCGGCGGCTCGGGTGGGGCTGAGCCCACGCCTCGGGCGCGTGCCCCTGCTCGCGCTCGGCGGGATCGCCCTCGTCTCGGGCGTGCTCGGCGGGCTCGGGCGGGCCGGGTGGGACCTCGGAGTGCCCCCGACCCCGACCGCCTTCCACGGCGCGCTGATGATCGCAGCGTTCTTCGCGACGCTCATCGGGCTCGAGCGCGCGGTGGCGCTCGGACGCGGCTGGGCCTACCTCGCGCCGGCGCTCGCGGGCGCGGGCGGGCTGGCGCTGCTCGGCGGCCTCGACGCGCGGCTCGCCGCGGGCCTCGCGACCGGGGGCGCCGCCGTCATGCTGGCCGCGCAGATCGCCGTGGTCCGCATTCAGGCGGCGAGCTTCACGGTGACGATGGCGGTCGGCGCGGCCATGCTCCTCCTCGGCGACGTCGCCTTCCTCCTCGGCCGCCCGGCGGTCGAGGCGGTGGTCCCGTGGGCCGCGTTCCTTCTCCTCACCATCGCCGGCGAGCGGCTCGAGCTGAGCCGGCTCGTGCGCACCGGCCCGGCCGCGCGCGCCGCCTTCCAGCTCCTCGCGGCGGCGGTCGTCGCCGCCTGCGCGCTCGTCGCCTTCGAGGCCGGGCTCGCGCTGCGCCTCTTCGGAGCGGCGCTCGCCGGGCTCGCGCTGTGGCTCGCGCGGAACGACGTCGCGCGCCGGACGGTCCGCGCCCACGGGCTCCCGCGCTACATCGCGGTCTGCCTGCTCGCCGGATATGCGTGGCTCGCCGCGGCCGGGGTGTTCCTCCTCGCGGCCGCGCCGCCCGGCGCGGGGCTCGCCTGGGACGGAGCGCTGCACGCGCTCTTCGTCGGCTTCGTCTTGTCGATGGTGTTCGGCCACGCGCCGATCATCCTGCCGGCGGTCGTCGGGCTGCGGCTCCGGCACGGCTGGTGGTGGTATGCGCCGCTCACGGCCCTGCACGCGACGCTGGTCGTGCGCGTGGGCGCCGACCTCGCGGGCTCCTTCGAAGGACGCGCCGCCGGCGCCCTCGGCAACGCCCTCGCGCTGGCGCTCTTCCTCGTGACGGTGTTGACGTCGATACGGAGGCGTGAACGTGGCTGACGAGACGAGCGCGCGAAGGGATCACTGGGACCGCGTCCACCGGCAGCGCGAGCCGGCCGAACGGAGCTGGTTCCAGCCGAGCCCCGCGCTGTCCCTCGAGCTGATCGCGAACGCGGGGGCGGCTCCCGCCGCGCGGGTCATCGACGTCGGCGGCGGCGCCTCACGCCTGGTCGATCACCTCCTCGCCGCGGGCTACGAGGACGTGACGGTGCTCGACATCGCGCCGGCCGCGCTCGCCGAGAGCAGGCGGCGGCTCGGCGAGCGGGCGCAACGGGTGCGCTGGATCGAGGCCGACGTCACCTCCGGCGAGCTCGGGGGAACCTTCGACGTGTGGCACGACCGCGCCGTCTTCCACTTCCTCGTGGATCCGGAGGACCGGCGAAGGTACCTGAGCCTCTTGGCTCTGAGCGTGCCGCCGGGCGGCCACGCCGTCATCGCCACGTTCGCCGAGGACGGCCCCGACAAGTGCAGCGGCCTGCCGATCGTGCGCTACGGCAAGGACACGCTCGCGCGAACGCTGGGAAGCGGGTGGGAGCGGGTCGACTGGCGCCGCGAGCTGCACACGACCCCGGCCGGCAAGGAGCAGTCGTTCGTGTACTGCCTGTTCCGGAGGGCGGAGTAAGGCTGTCCGTCGAAGCGCCGCCGGGACGGAACGACCCGTCGATCCGCGCCACGGTGGCGACACGACCGGCCACGTGGAGCGCAAGACCGTCGCCACTGCGAGCCGAAGAACGGCGGATTTCGGGCGCGGCCGGCCGGGCATGGCCGTTGCAATTCGCCCGAGCATGACCCACATCCGAACGAGCATCCTCGCCGCCGCCGTCTGTCTGGGCCTCGCCGCGCCCGCCCTCGCGCAGCAGGAGTGCGGAGGCGTCCGCATGCCGGAGCGCATGAACGTGGGCGGCACCGAGCTCGTCCTGAACGGCATGGGCATCCGCGAAGCGACGGTGTTGAACGTCGACGTCTACGTGGCGGGCCTCTACCTCGAGAACCGCAGCCGCGACGCCAACCGCATCCTCGACCAGGGGCAGACCAAGCACATGGTCCTCAAGCTGGTCCGGGACGTGAGCCGCGAGGAGATGGTCGACGCGGTCACCGAGGGCATCCGCAACAACGCCGGGGAGGACTACGCGCAGATGCGCGAGCAGACACGCCAGCTCGCCCGGCTCATCCCGGCGCTCGACGAGGGGGACACCATCACCTTCACGTACGCGCCGGCGCAGGAGGGCCTGAGCGTCGTCGTGAACGGCCAGCGGCGCGGCACCGTCGAAGGCGCCGACTTCGCCCGCGTCTTCTACATGATCTGGCTCGGCGACGCCCCCCCCAACCCCGGCCTCAAGCGAGGCCTCCTCGGCGGCGGCTGCTGACTTGCATCGGGGACACTCCCCAATGCAACTCGACTTGCATTGGGGACAGGTCCCAATGCAAGTCGGACGGCAACTCGACTTGCATTGGGGACAGGTCCCAATGCAACTCAGAAGAGCTCGAAGCCCCTCGAGCGGTCGAAGAGGAGGACGCGGCGGATGGGACGTTCGGGGATGTCCACGCTCTCGGTGGTGGAGTGGGTCCACTCGGTCGGGTCGCGGGTCTCGCCGATGGCGACGTCGAGCTGATGGCGGCCGGGGGTGATGGGGAGCCGGACGATGGCCACGCTGTGCTCGTCGCCGAAGAGGCCGCCGGGGTCGTGGGCCTGCTCGTGGACGACCTCGCCGTCGATGGCGATGCGCAGGCGGACCGGTGATCGGCCGCGCTCGCAGACGCGGTCCTGCCGCATGTGGATCGGCCGGCTCGCCTTCTCCTCCTCGGTGAGGTCGCGGCACTGCTCGCCCGTCGCGCCGGGGTGCGCGAACGAGACCACCAGCTCGGGACCGTCCGGGACCGGCGCCTGGTAAGGCGCGTCGCTCGCCACCGCCGTGACGGCGCCGAGCACCGCGGTGATCACCACGGCCGCCGCGACCATCCGTCCCTTCGAGTACCCGCGGCGCACCCGTCCACCGGCCGTCCCCTGACGGAACGCGGCGGCCTCGCGCGCGAGCGTGGACCGCTGCGCGGGATCGAGGCTGAGGATCCGCACGCGCGACGGGTCCACCTTGCCCGCGCGCAGCTCCGGCTCGCGCTCACCGCCCATGCGGAGCTTGGTCCAGGTCGTACCCTCCCGGAACTGACAGGAGCCCGGGCCACAGGTGACGATCAGCACCCCAGCCGCGCCGTGCCGGATCGCGCGCTCCACGGTGAGCGCGTGCACCCAGCCCGCGCAGGGGACCGCCCACGCGAGGTAGCCGGGGAGCTCGTCGCAGGCGCCGGTCGCGGGATCGATGCGGAAGTCGCGCGCGGCGGAGCTCCCGCAGAGGAACGCCACGTGCGTGGCTTCACTCCGCTCTCGCGCCTTCTCGAGCCACGTGTCCATGTTCCGGCGGACGTCCTCGACGGTGAGCTGCGGGAGCCCGATGCCCGCGGTGTTGCACGAGCCCGCGCAGATCCCACAGCCCACGCACTTGCTCGCGTCCACGCGGGCCTCGGTCACCCACCTCCGTCCGTCGGTGCGCGGCACCATCGTGATGGCGCCGTACGGGCAGTCTTTGACGCACTGCTCGCAAGCGTTGCACTTCGACGGCTCCACCGACGCCGCGCGGGCACGGCCTCGCGTGGCCCACCACGGCATCGAGAACAGCACGACGCCCACCCCGAGCGCGGCGGCCCAGAGCACCCCGCCTCCGAGCCGGTCGGTGAGGGCGAGCGGCATCAGGTACCACCAGTCCATCGAGAACGCCTCGGGCGACTCACGCATGGCCGCCGCGCCCGCGCTGGTCGCGGGCCAGGCGAGGGAGACCGCGATCGTCGCGCCGAGCACCCAGAGCCCGATGGTCCACCCGCCGAGGAACCGTGGCCGGCTGAGCCGGGTGATGTGCAGCCACATGAAGACCCCGCAGACGAGCGGGATCATCATGTGCGCGAAGAAGACGACGAAGAAGAGGAGCGAGTTGACGGTCTGATCGACCAGGAACGAGCGCCCGACGGGCTCGGCGAAGATGGGCAGCACATCCAGCATGCGGACCGAGCCGGTCGCGACGAGCTGGGCCCGCTCGTCCCACACGAGCCAGTAGCCGAGCCAGCCGACGAGCCAGAGGATCGCAACGGCCGCGATGCCCGTGACCCACGCGAGCCAGCGCGGCCCGCCGAACCGCCGTCCCACCGTGTAGCGGACGGCGTGCAGGATCACGAAGAGCATGCACGCATCGGACGAGTACCGGTGGAGGCTGCGCACGAGCTGCCCGCCGAGCGGCTGCGCGCGGGCGGCCTCGAGGGACTCGTAGGCCTGGTTGACGCTCGGGACGTACCAGAACAGGAGGAGCACGCCCGAGAGGACCGCGATCAGGAACGACCAGTTCGCGACCGCCCCGGTCTGCAGGAACGGGTTCAGGCGCGCGGGGATGGCGCGGTCGACCAGCCGCTCGAGCGCGAGGAACGGCCGCTCGAGCAGCTCGAGGAGGCCCGATCCCCGCGGCGGCGGCTCCGGACGTGCGCCGACGACCGGCAGGTGCACGGGCGTACGGTCAGCTCTCGCCGATTCGCTCCTCGGCGACGAGGAGGCGGACGGCTTCGCCGAGCCACTGCTCCTGCTGCTCTCCGAGGGAGAATCGATAGGCGATGCGTCCGCCTCGATCGACGAGGAGGAAGAGGTTCGCATGGTCGATGACTCCGGTCTCCGGGTCGCGGCTGCGCGCGAACCCGAGCTGATCGAGGAGCGCGTTCACGTCGTCCGGCTCCCCCGTCGACAGACGGAAGAGCGGCGCCTCGACCCCTTGCTGCTCGGCCATGCGGGACATGGTCTCGGGCGTGTCGTGCTCGGGGTCGAGGGTAATCGCCACGACGGTCACGTCGCGGCGCTCCTCGTCGGAAAGTCCCCCCAGAGCGCGGCGCGCCTGCGCGAGAATCATCGGGCAGGCGAGCCCACACGTCGCGTACACCCCCGTGACGAGCACCACGCGCCCTCGGAGCGCCTCGAGCGACACCTCCTCCCCGTCCTGGTCCACCAGCGTGAACGCGGGCGGCTCGTGGGTCGTGCGCAGCCGCTCCGCCGGGAACGGCAGGTCAGAGGTCGCCTCGGTGCTCGAGCCGACGAAGCCCATGCCGGCGGCGAGCACGAGCACGAGCGCGATCCCCGGTCCCGCCGCGCGCCAGAGCCGCCGCGGCGAGTCCCGGAGCACCTCCCGGAGCGGGGTCCACCAGATCATGGCCGTGAACCCCGCGAGCAGGAGCGGTGACGTGAGGAACGAGGCGATGTAGCCGAGCTGCATCTCGCCGGTCTCCGGGTCGAGCCCGAAGCACCACACCTTGAACTCCTCGGCGAACTGCTCGAACGGCGTGCTCTCGGCCGGAAACACCAGCACCAGGGCCATGAGCGCGCTCGCGGCGATCAGCGTCGAGATCAGAAAGGTGGGGAAGCCCCAGCCCGAGAGCCAGCGGTAGATGCGCGGCACGCGCCGCTCCTCAGCGCACCGGCCAGACGTCGGCCAGCGCCTTCCAGTTGGCGAAGTAGTACACGACGAACGAGAGGAGCAGGAGCAGAGTCAGCACCATGGTGCCGGGGGCGTGGTGCAGGTGCTCCTCGCCCTCCTTCTCCTTCTCGAACTTCTCCGCGATGCTTTCGTCCTTCTTGGTTTCCGTCATGGCGAGCCTCCGTCACCACGCTTTCATCGGACGGTCTTCGATCTTCGGGCCGAAGAACACCGAGACGACGGTGATGAGGATGTAGATGAGCAACCCGGTGAAAGCGAGGACCGCGCCGATGCCCATGATGCCGAGCATCAGGTGTGCGGTGCTGTCGAACCCGGCCGCGAGCTGTGCTCCGCTGAACCCGACGTCCCAGTGCCGCCGCGGCACACCGTAGGATCCGGCGAAGCTCATGAAGATCGCCATGGTGGTGATCCCCGCGGCGAAGAGGTACGGCTGGATGCGCGCGAGCGGCTTGGCCACGATCTCCCGCTTGAAGATGAGCGGGACCACGTAGTAGGTGAGCCCCATGAAGGCGAGCGTCGTCCCGCCGACCACGGTCGCGTGGAAATGGCCCGGGATGCGCAGCGTGTTGTGGGCGATGATGTTGATCTGCTCGGTGCCGAGCGTGACGCCCGTGATGCCCCCGATGAACCCGAAGATCACGAGCGACATGAAGACGGCGCTGAACGCCGGGTTCTTCCAGGGCGCCTTGGCGAGCCACTGGAACAGGCCCTTGTTCCAGCCGTTCTTGCGCTGCGCGACCTCGATGGACGCGGGCACCGTGTAGCCATGGATCATCGACGCGAGGACCGCGAGGTACATGGCGTAGCTCGTGTTCCAGATCTTCCACCCCGCGCCGACGCCCGGGTCCACCAGGAGGTGGTGGGCCGAGGCGAGGTTGATGAACAGGATGTAGAGCACGAAGGCGCCTCGGCAGACAGCCTGGTTCAGCGGCTTGGCGCCGACGGTGATCGTGGCGATGAGATACCAGACCGACACCATCGCCGCGACGTTGATCTGCTGCGAGGTGTGGCCGAGGCCCCACCACACGAGTCGGTAGGCCGCAGCGTCCACGTTCTCGATCAGGCCCAGCGACCAGAGGAACGTCGGGATGTAGATGCCGGCCCCGTGGAGCAACGTCACGACGGCGATGATCGCGGCCGTGATGCCGCCGAAGACCACGAGCGGCACCGACCCGTTGTACGTCTTGTCCCGCTTCGCGATGTAGATGGTCGCGAAGAAGTTGATGACGCCGATGAGCGTGCCTACGGCGAACAGGATGATGCCCAGGTAGAACGCCGGGTGCGCCTGGAGCGGCGTGTACGACGTCATCAGGACGTCCGCCTTGCCCATCCAGATCATGGCGTTCGTGATCACGGCGCCCGCCACCATCAGGACGAACGACACCCAGGCCGTCTTCTTGGACGCGAGCCTCGTGTTCAGCAGCGTCGTGCCGACGAAGTAGAGGATCGCGATCTCCATGAAGATGATCCAGAAGATCAGCATGTTCAGGCCGTGCGCCGTGAGCACCCGGTAGAACCACTCCGCCGACAGGAGATGGACCGCCGGCCAGCGCGTGAGGCCCAACAGGAGCGCGCAGATGCCGCCCACCAGGAGCGACACCACGGCCATCACCGCGTTGACGCGGATGAAGAACTGGGCGTTCAGGCAGACGGGGAGACCCGTCGTGTCGCAGGTACGGACCTCGCCTCCCGCGTGGTTTCCCTTGGCGAACCCGGGCTCGTCGGCCACGCCGCCGGCGCCGGGCATCGGGATGGGGGGAGCCGCTTCGTGCTTGGCCATGGTGCCCTCACTCCACGATGATGCGGCCGGTCATCTGGTGATGGCCGATGCCGCAGAACTCGTTGCAGACGATCGGGAACTCGCCCGTGCTGGTCGGGGTGATGGTGAGCACGTGGTCGTACCCGGGGACGATGTGGAAGTTCATGTTCATGGGCATCAGCGAGAAGCCGTGGTTGAGGTCCGGTGAGGAGATGTGCAGCCGGTACGTCTGCCCCTCCCGCAGCTTCAGGATCGGGTAGAAGCGCCACATCTGCGCCATGAGGTACGCGTCCTCGCCGGGCGGCGGCTCGACGATGGGCACGCCGTTCTCCTCGCCGACCTTGTACTGCTCGACGAAGCGATCGACGCGCTGGATGAACGCGAGCGGCTCGACCGTGTAGGCCTCGCCGGTGCTGTTCTGCTTGCCGGCGAAGTGCCAGTACGGCATCGCCAGGAACATGATCAGGCACCAGACCAGCGCGAGCGCGATCCAGATCCGCTCGCCGCCGCTGGGCGCTCTGAACCAATCCTTGGGCGGTACGTAGATGCTCATGACCCGACCTTCCTCAAGGCAGCGCCGCCTGCTGGACGCTGAACAGCTCGATGAGGCCCCAGAGCGTGTACGACACGAGCGGGATCACGAGACCGAGCGTCAGCAGCAACCAGGGGTTGTCCATCAGCCTCTGGATTGGATGCTTTGGCTGTTCCATCCAACGCCTCCTTCTTCCTCCTGCGGAGTGAGCTCTGGTGCGCGCGCGAGCCACGCGCGAACGACGACTGCGAGGAACAGGATCCCCCCGGCGATGGCCGCGACGCCCCCCACCCCCATGATCCCGAGCCCGAGCCACTCGCCCGCGGTGCGGACGTGCTGCTCGGCTCCGTACACCTTCCGCGCCATCCCGTTTGCCCCCGCGAGACCGAAGCCCAGCGCGAACACGACCTGCCCGAAGCCGAAGATCGCGGGCTGCCACTCGACGAGGCGGCCGAGGCGGCCGGCCGGCAGGCGCATGCGCATGGCGCGCAGGAGCGGGTAGCTGACCGTCATGTACGCGACGGTCACGGCGCCGATGGACGCGTGGTAGTGGGCGGGGACGACGGTGTTCGCGCCGCGGATGAGGGCGCCCATCAGGAAGCCCGTGACCGTCAGCGCCGCGCTGGTCGCGAACCCGATCACCTCGGGCGTGCGCCACCCGCGCGGCAGCCGTCCGCTCCGCGTCGCCCGCGCGAGCGCCCGCAGGCACAGGGCGAGGTAGGCGAGGACGGCCGGGAAGATGCCCCAGCGCATCAGGTCGGTGAACAGCTCGCGGTTGGCGGCGTGCGTCGTTCCGCCGAGCGCCACGAGCGGCGCCGCGAGCAGCGGGACGGTCAGGACGGCGAAGAGCGCGGCGGCGGCGCGCCGATCCACCGGGTCCGACCCCGTGGCCCGCCCGAGGAGGATCGACCAGGCCGCCAGCATGCCCGCGACGCTGGCGAACTGGAGCACGTGCCCGCCGCCCCAGGCGACGAGCTCGTAGTAGGTCTCGGCGGGGAGCCTCGGCGAGGTGACGAGCGCGCTCGCGCCGAAGGTGAGGCCGGCGATCAGGAAGGCGACCGCGCCGCTGCGCACGCCGACGCGCGCGCTCGGCGGCACGGGGAAGGGGCCCTCCGCCACCTCGGCGCCGGGCCACAGCCGGCGGCCGGACAGGAGCGAGAGCGCGACCCCCGCGCCGAACACCAGGAGGCCCCCGACGAAGACGGGCGTGTCGACGACCGGGACGTAGTTGGCGAGCACCGGCTCGGCGCCCGGCACGCCGGCGGCGCCGACGAGCAGAAGGACCCCGACCGAGGCGACCGCGCTCCCCGCCCGGGCCGGGATCCCGGACCGAGACCGGGTCGGCACGAGGAGGTACAGCGCAGCGAGGAACGAGTAGAACCAGACCACCAGGGCCAGGTCGACGTGTACGACCAGGCACCTCCGGAAGAAGAGCGCGTCACCGAACGCCTCGTGGAGCCCGGGCAGTCGTCCGACCACGAGCCACAACGAGAGGAGCCCGGCGAGGATGAGGCTGGCGAAGGCCAGCCCCATCCAGCGCTTGGTGGCGATGAGGGCCTCCATTCGGGCCCCCCATCAGCAACCGTCATGCCCACGCCTCGGCTGCCGTTTTCTCGACGAATCCGCCGGACGGAGGCACGCAGATCGTATACGGCGGTATACGTCGTGCTCCGGCGAGTATCCGCGTCGAAAGGCCCCACCCCATCTTGGCGACGGCATCGACCGTGCATACGTCGGGCCGCACACGGAGGTGACCCCCCATGTCTTCGTCTTCTGCCCGCTCGCTCTCGCTGACTCTCGCCTTCGCCCTCGCGGCCCTCGCCACGACGGCTCGAGCCCAAGCCCCCGAGGAGGAAACCGAGGAGCCGCTCCCGCTCGACCTGACCGCCTCGTTCTTCGTGCGGTACGACCTGCGCGAGAACTACACCGAAGTCGGGCAGGTCGACGCCGACTCCGTACGATACCGGACGCGGTTCGGCCTGATCGCCGGCCCGATGGACCTCGGGGACCTCGCGCTCACGCTGCGCTTCGTGCCGCAGGCGAGCGGGCGCTGGTTCGTCGGAGGCGACACGCTCGAGGACGTGAACCTCGGGCTGCACGAGGGGCTCATGATGCTCTCGCGGCCCACCTGGCGGCTCGACGCCGGCCGGTTCGAGATGGTCTACGGAGACCACCTCGTCATCGGCAACGTCGGCTGGCACGAGACCGGTCGCAGCTTCGACGGCATGAGGCTCCACGTGCAGCCGGAGCAGGGCGGCGTCTGGGTCGACGGCTTCGCCACGATCATCGGCGAGGGCATCGTCACGCCCGGCGACAACTCCTTCGCCGCCGGTGACACGTACTTCGGCGGCGTGTACGCGGGCCTCGGCGGGCTGATCTCCGAGGGCTTCGCGCTCGACGCCTACGCGCTCGTGCTCGCGACGGTGGCCGAGACGGTCTTCGAGGGCGATCCGCCTGCGCCGGTCGAGCGGCCGGGCTCGGCGCGCGTCACGCTCGGGAGCCGCGTGAAGAACCGATCGGGCCTGCTCGACTACCGCCTCGAGGCGGGGGTGCAGCTCGGCGACGCGGGCAACGACCGGAGCATCTTCGCGTGGCAGGCCGACCTCGAGGTCGGCGTCAACCTGCTCGACGACAAGCTCCGGATCGGCCTCGAGGGGCTGTACGCGAGCGGCGACGACCCGGACACGGCCGACACGAACGAGGCCTGGAACCAGCTCTTCCCGACGGCGCACAAGTGGCTCGGGTTCGCCGACATCATCGGCGGACGCACGAACATCACCGGCGGCGTGCTGCACCTGACGCTCAAGCCCGCCCAGCGGTGGACGCTGTCGCTCGACGGGCACCTCTTCGTCCGACCCGAGGACACGCGCGTGGTCAACCCCGCCGACCCGATGGACGTGACGATCATCGAGTCCGGCATGGCGGGCGTCGAAGGCGATCTGGGCGCCGCCTACTCGCTCGGCGAAGGGCTCGCGGTCCGCACCAACTACAGCCTCTTCCTTCCGAACGAGGACTGGTACGGCGGCTCGGACCCGGTCCACTTCTGGGAGCTCGAGCTCCGTTACGACATGTGAGTCGTATAGGCGAGTAGACGGTCCGCGATCGTCCGTATGCACATCCGCGCCGGAGCCGCACCCCGTGGCTCCGGCGCATTGCTTTCGCCGGGGCGGGTCGCCGGCGACAGGGTTGCGCTCGACCCGAAGACGACCGCGCCGCCCCCCCCGTGACGCCCGTCACGCAGTCGTATACGGCGCTATACAAACCCGAACCCGCAGTATCCGACCCGGGACGCAAAGCGGAGCGGATCTTCGTCGGCCGCGCATCGACGTCATGGTCCGGCTCTTGCTCGGGCGGGACGCGGCCGCCGCCGCTCGCTCTCGGCGGCCGAGAGGGAGGCGCTCATGGAACGGATGCAACGAGTAGTGATGACGGCGCTCATGTCGTCGGTCTTCGTGCTTTGCGTCACGTACGTCTTCAGCCTGGTCGGCTGCGGAAGCTGCGCGGACGAGGAGGAGGAGACGGCGTCCGGCGAGATGTCCGCGAGCGCCCGCGCGGGCGAGCAGCTCTTCCAGACCAAGTGCCTCTCCTGTCACACGGTCGGCGAAGGTGACCGGATCGGCCCCGATCTGAAGGACATCCACACGCGCCGCGAGCGCGACTGGCTCGTCCGCTGGATGAAGGACCCGGTCAACATGGCGAAAACCGACCCGATCGGCCGCGAGATCTTCGTCCAGCACAACAACGTCCCCATGCCGCCCCCGGGCCTCGACGACGCCGAGATCGGGCAGGTGCTCGATTACGTCGAGTATCAGAGCGGGCAGGAGGTCGCCGCCCGTGACGACGGGCCCATCGAGCTGGCCGCCGCCGCGTTCGATCAGGCCAAGGACCTCTACTTCAACCGGTGCGCCGGCTGCCACGGCACCCTGCGCGCCGGCGCCACCGGGCCGAACATCCAGCCCGAGCGCACGCGGCAGCTCGGCACCGCCGGCATCACGGCCATCCTCCACAACGGCACGCCGGGCGGCATGCCCGCCTGGGGCCAGATGGGCCTGATGACCGACGAGGAGATCGATCTGATGGCGCGGTACATCCAGATGGACCCGCCCGATCCGCCGACGAGGCCGCTCGCGGACATCCGCGAGAGCTGGAACCTGGCCGTGCCCGTGGCCGAGCGTCCGACGGCGCCGCCGGAGGGGCGCAACTGGGAGAACTACTTCGGAGTCATCCTCCGCGACGCCGGCAAGGTGGCCATCGTCGACGGGGACACGCACGAGCTGCGGAGCGTCATCGACACCGGGTTCGCCGTGCACATCCTGCGCTCGTCGTCGACCGGGCGCTACTTCTACGCCGTCGGCCGCGACGGCAAGGTCACGCTCATCGACCTCTGGTACCCGGAGCCGCAGATCGTGGCCCAGATCCAGGGCTGCTTCGACGCGCGCAGCGTCGACGCCTCCAAGTACGAGGGCTTCGAGGATCGGTTCGTCATCGAAGGCTGCTACTGGCCGCCCCAGTACGTCGTCATGGACGGGCTGACGCTCGAGCCGAAGACGGTCATCGACGTGGCGGGCGAGACGTACGACACGCAGGAGCCGCTCGAGGAGGTGCGCGTGGCGGCGATCATCGCCTCACACCACGATCCGATCTGGATCATCGCCCTCAAGGAGTCGGGCCACGTCGGCATCGTCGACTACTCGCAGGAGAGCTTCCCGATGGTCCAGCGCATCGCCACCGAGCGGTTCCTGCACGACGGCGGATGGGACCACACGGGGCGCTACTTCCTCGTGGCGGCGAACATGCGCAACCAGATGGCGGTCATCGACGTCAACGAGCAGCGCTTCGTGACGAAGTTCGAGACCGGCATCAAGCCGCACCCAGGGCGCGGGGCGAACTGGCAGGACCCAGAGTTCGGCTGGGTCAACGCCACGCCGCACATCGGCGAGGGCCGCCTCGCGGTCTACGGCGCCGACCCCCAGGCCAACCCGGACCAGGCCTGGCGCGTGGTGCGGAACGTCACGCTCCCGCACTCGGGCAGCCTGTTCGTCAAGACGCACGAGAATTCGCCGTGGGTGCTCGTCGACTTCACGCTCAGCAACGAGGAGGCGGCGACGCGCAACGTCTGCGCCTACTCGAAGGAGCGCGCCGAGATCGACCGCTGCTGGTCGGTGGCCGACCACGGGCGCGTCGTCCACTTCGAGTTCAACCGCCAGGGGACCGAGATCTGGGTGTCGGTGTGGGACCGCGAGGGCGAGCTCGTGATCTACGACGCCCGTACGCTCGAGGAGAAGGACCGCATCCGCGGGGACTGGCTCGTCACGCCGACCGGCAAGTTCAACGTCTACAACACCGCGCACGACGTGTACTGAGGCTGCGGGCCACGCCGCAGAGACGACCCCATGCTGAACGTGAGCGACCTCGTCCGTCTCGCCGCCTCCGGCGGAGAACCGGACGAGGTCGCGGCGCGCAGCCCCGCGCGGTTCGCGCCCGAGCGCCGCCGCGCCCCGGTGGTGGTCTGGAACGTCTGCCGCCACTGCAACCAGAGCTGCCCGCACTGCTACGCCGCCGCGAGCAGCAGGCCCTCCCGCGCCGACCTGTCCACGCAAGAGGCCCACCGGGTCATCGACGACCTCGCCGACACCGGCGTGCGCTTCCTGATCTTCAGCGGAGGAGAGCCGCTCCTGCGCCGCGACCTCTTCGAGCTGATCGCCCACGCGACCGCGCGCGGCATCGACGCCCAGCTCTCGACCAACGGCACCGCCATCGACCGCTCGACGGCCCGGCGCCTCGCGGAGGTCGGCGTGCGGTACGTCGGGGTCAGCATCGACGGCGTCCCGGCGTTCAACGACTCCTACCGCGGCATGTCCGGCGGCTTCGCGCTCGCCAGCGCCGGGCTCCGCCACGCCCGGGCGGCGGGCATGCGAACGGGCATCCGCATGACGGTCACCCGGCGCAACGAGGACCAGCTCGACGCCCTCCTGAGCCACGCGCGGTTCCTGCGCGTCGACCGGTTCTACGTCTCGCACCTCGTCTACGCCGGCCGCGGCCGGCGGCTGGTGGGCGACGACCTGAGCCCGGCCGAGGCCCGGACGCTCCTGCTGCGCCTGTTCTACACGGCCGAGCGCCAGCTCCGGATGGAGCACGGACCGAAGATCGTGACGGGCGGCAACGACTCCGACGGGGCGCTCCTCGTCGTGTGGACCGAGATGCAGTACGGCAAGGACGCCGCGGAGCGCGTGCGCAGCGTCCTCAGGCGGCGCGGCGGGAACTCGGCGGGCGAGGGCGTCGTGTGCATCGACGACCGCGGGCGCGTCCACCCGGATCAGTTCTGGCAGGACGTCGTGCTCGGCGACGTCCGAGAGCAGCCGCTGCGCGAGATCCTCGACCACCCGATGGTCGAGATGCTGCGAGGCCGGGCCGCGCGGCTCTCGGGCCGCTGCGGCCAGTGCCCCTTCCTCGACCTGTGCCGGGGCTCACACCGGGAACGCGCCGTCGCGCGCTTCGGGGAACCATGGGCTTCGGATCCGTCGTGCGTGCTGTCGGAGGAAGACCTCGGCGCGCCGTCGGCTCTTGCAGGAGGTGCTGCATGAGGTGGATGATCGTCGCGGCCGCCGCGCTCCTGGTCTCGTGCGAAGGGCGCTCCGATCCGGACGGGAGCATCGGGTCACGCGTGTTCGTCGTCGAGAGGGAGACCGAGAGCCTCGCGGTCTACGATCTGGACGAGCAACGCCTGCTGCCCGAGCGCATCAGCGGGCTCGGCAACATGCGGCACGCCACGATGGCGTTCTCGCCGGGCCTCGACTACGCGTACGTCGCCACGCGGAACGGCAAGCTGAGCCGCATCGACCTCCGCACGCTCGAGCGGGCGGGCGACGTCTTCACGAGCGAGAACTCGATCGACATCGCGATCAGCCAGGACGGCCGATACGTCGCCACGGCCGAGTACGTGCCGGGCGGCGTGACCATCCTCGACGCCGACACCCTCGAGGTGGTCGAGCGCTTCTCGTCGGAGGGGTCGCGGGCCACGGGCGTCGTCGACGCTCCCGGCAACCGCTTCGTCGCGGTGCTCATCGAGGGGGCCGAGGTGTGGGTCATCGACGCGTCGGGCGAGGACATGCGCATCGAGCACCGCATCCCGACGGCCGAGGGCGAGCCCTACGACGCCATGATCACGCCCGACGGCCGCTATTACCTCGTCGGCCACATGAATTCCGAGCACGTGACGGTGGTCGACCTCCGGCACCCGGAAGAGGGCGCCCGCACGATCTCCATCCGGGATCCCGACAGGAGCTACGAGAGCGACGTCCCGGTGAAGCTGCCGCACATGGCGTCGTGGGCCGTCGCCGGGTCCCACGTGTTCGTCCCGCTCGTGGGCGAGCCGCGGCTCGCCGTGCTCGACCGCAACACCTTCGGCTTCGTCCGGAGCATCCCGCTCCGAGGCCACCCGGTCTACGCCGTGCGTGCGCCCGCGGAGCACGAGGTGTGGGTCAGCTTCTCCGGCGAGGAGGACGACTCGTTCGTCCAGGTGATCGACACCGAGTCGCTCGAGGTGAAGCGGGAGATCGAGGTGGGCGGCCGCATCTACCACATGGACTTCACCCCACGCGGCTCCCACGTGCTGGTGACCGCGAACCGGGACGACACGCTCGCCCTGGTCGACGCGTCGACGTACGAGGTCGTCGACCGGGAGACCATCCAGTCTCCGAGCGGCGTCTTCGGGGTGTGGCGTGCGTTCCGGATCGGGCTTTGAGGAGGACGAGATGACGCTGACGACCGAGCAGGAGAACCGTCTCGCGCGCGAGATGCAGCACGCCTTCCCCTTGCGCCCCGAGCCGTTCTCCGCCATGGCGGACGCGGTCGGCGCGCGGCCCTCCGAGGTCCTCGATCGGGTGCTCCGGTGGAAGGACGAGGGCAAGCTGCGGGAGGTCTCGGCCATCCTCGAGGGGAGCGCGCTCGGGTACGAGAGCGCGCTCGTGGCGGGCATCGTGCCGGAGGACCGGCTCGAGCGCGTGGCCGGCGTCATCAACGAGCACCCGACGATCACGCACAACTACGTGCGCAACCACCGGTACAACCTGTGGTTCACGCTGGCCGTCCCGAGCGAGATGGGGATCGAACAGACCCTCGATCGGCTGAGCGTCGCCGCGGGCATCCCGAAGTTCCACCCGCTCCGCCGCACGGACACGTACAAGATCGGCGTGAACTTCGACCTCGCGACGCGGCGGAGCTCCACCGAGAAGGTGGCGCTCCGGCCTGCCGCTCCCGTCTGCGCGCACGAGCGCACGAAGCAGATGTTCCGCGCGCTCCAGACGCCGCTCGACCTCGTCCCCCGGCCCTACGCCCGCATCGCCGAGCTCGCGGGGACCGACGAGGCGACGCTGCTGTCGTTCGCCGAGCAGCACCGCGGCGGCGCCATGCGGCGGTACGTCGCGACGTTCCACCACCGGCGGCTCGGGGTGCGCGGCAACGGGATGGCGGTCTGGAACGTGCCCGCCGCCGAGCGCGCGCGCGTCGGCGAGGTGCTCGCGGCCGCCCCCGAGGTGAGCCACTGCTACGCGCGGGAGGCCATCCCCGGCTTCCCCTTCACGGTGTACAGCATGATCCACGGCCCGGACGAGGCCGCCGTGCGAGCCGTCGTCGAACGCCTGTCCGACGAGACCGGCGCCGGCGACTACCTGATCCTCTTCAGCTCCCGCGAGCTCAAGAAGTGCCGCCTGCGCTACTTCCTGCCGGAGCTCGACGCCTGGTGGAAGGCGCACCCGGCCCGCGCAGCGGCGTGACGCTGCGACAGACCGTACGGGAGCCTCACGCGCTCCACGGATCGAGGATCGGGACCCCGATCGGCGCGAAGTCGGAGAGGTTCCGGGTCACCACCGTCATTCCGTGGACCAGGGCGGTCGCGGCGATCAGCGCGTCCCGATCCGCGCGCGGGTCGGGCACGTGCAGCTTGGCGCACCGTTGGGCCACGGCGGTATCGACCGGAAGCACCCGTCCCTCGAACGCGGGAACGACCCGTTCGTCCATCCACTTGCGCAGGAGCGAGCCCTGCGCGGCGTCTCGGCGCTGAAGGAGGAGGACTCCGATCTCGAGCTCGAGGATCGTGATCGCCGAGACGTACAAGCTGGACTCCGGCACGCCGGCCGCCCAGGTCGCCACGTTCGGGTCGGCCTTGCCGGCCTTCGCCTTCCGCAGCTCGGAGACGACGTTCGTGTCGAGGACGTACACGGATCAGGGGAGCTCGGGGACCCGGTGGATGTCGCCGGTCAGTCGCGGCGGCTCGAAGTCGACGTCCTCGACACCCGGCATGGCGAGCGCCTCGACGATGCTCTGCTTCGCGCCCGTGATCCGCAGGTAGTCGTCCATCGTCAGCAGGACGTGGGCGGGCCTGCCGCGGTCCGTGATGAAGACGGGCCCCTTCTGCGCCGCCTTCTTGGCGCCGCTGGTGTCCTGGTTGAGCTCCCGGCTCGAGATCGTCGTGATCGACGTCGTCCTTCGTTTTCGCGCCACGTGTAGCAACGTTACTACAAGAGGGCGGCGCGTCAAGGGGCCAGCGTCGGCGACTACCCGCATCCTCTGAGTTAGGGGTCGGCGGCCCCGCCTTCCCCGATCGACGGCGCCATTGTAGGGTCGCCACGCGGGGACTGGAGCGGACCACCCGCACGGAGGGGAGCGGACATGCGGTGGATTTCGGCGGCGGCGATGATCTTCGCGCTCTGCGCGGCCTGCGACAGCAGCACGCGGCGCGGTGGCTCCGGCGACGGCGGAGCCGGCGGGTGCGTGGACGTTTCGGGCGGCTGGACGATCGCCGACCACTGCACGGCCGAGCTCGAAGGCGTGTCTCTCTCGGCGTCACAGACGGGGTGCACCTTCACGGTCAGTGGACCGTTCGAAGGGTTCGAAGGGAAGGCCGGCGGCGGGGGGGCGGTCGAGATCAGCGGAACCGTCGAGGGCGAGACCATCTCCTGCACGGGGACGGCCACCACGAGCAGCATGGATCTCACGTGCAACGGCGATTGCACGGTGCGTCTGGTATCGGGAGGGGATGCGTGATGAGAGGGCTCGTTTTCGCTGCTGCCCTCCTTTGCACGTTGCCGCCCGTGGTCGCGGGAGCGCAGGATTTCTCCCAGTGCGTCCCGCCGTGTCGTGACGGCTTCACGTGCGTGAACGGTGCCTGCGTGTCGGCGTGCAATCCGCCGTGCGCCGCCGGGGAGCAGTGCCTGAACGGCGAGTGCTACTTGCCCGCTCCCCCGACCGGCCCGACGGGCGCCGATCCGAACGTTCCACCGCCGGCAGCGGGGCAGCCGCCGCCGGGGACGCCGCCGCAGCCCGTCCCGCCGCCGGCAGCCATGCAGCCGCCGCCGGCAACGGCACTGCCGTCAGCGTCGACGCCACCCTCCGCGGCCGGCCCCGGGAGCGGCGGATGGGTGACGCTCGGGCCGAACCCGAACGCGGCTCCGCCGCCAGATGGCTCGGACGACGCCCGTGGGCTGTTCCACATCGTCGGCTACGTGACGCCATCGGTGTTCGTCCTCGACGCACCGACGAACGATGGAGTGGACCTCGAGGAAGTCGAGATCAACGACGAGTACACCGTCAGCTCCGACGACATCCTCCTGTTCGGCGTGGGGATCGCCCTCGGGTTTCGGTACAACTTCGCCCACGTCGTGGGGTTCCAGTCGCGGTTCTACTTCGATCTGATGCCCTCCGTCACCGGCCAGACCGTGCTCGACGAGGACACGTTCTGCGGCCGGATTCCCGAGGACTGCGACGCCACCGGCATGGCCTTCCGCTTCGGCGGCGACGCGACGCTCCGTCTCGGTCCGTTCGCGCAGGCGTTTCCGATGTACCTCGGGGTGGGCGGGTTCGTGGGCGCGAGGCAGATCTCCGTCTCGAGCCTCGAGGCCGAATACAACAGCTTCGAGGCGGAGGTCGGGCTGACCAGCGAGCTCGGGTTCATCTTCGGCGGTCGCGAGAACATGGACCTCGGTGTGAGGTTCGAGGTCGCGCCGGAGAGGCTGCTCGTCTTCTCCCTGAGCTTCGGGATCGCCTTCGCGTCGATCTGACCGCCCCGGCGACGCGGGCCGTGGCGCCGCGGCCGGGCACCTCGCCCGAGCGAGAGAGGCGCGTTACGCTCCGGCGGTGAGCCCGGTCGCGCTCATCTTCGACGTCCAGCGCTTCTCGATCCACGACGGGCCGGGGGTCCGCACGACCGTCTTCTTCAAGGGCTGTCCGCTGCGCTGCCGGTGGTGCCACAACCCCGAGTCGCTCCGCCCGCGCCCCGAGCTCGCGTTCTACGGCGACCGCTGCCGGGGCTCGGGTGGCTGTGTGGCGGCCTGCGGGCAGGGCGCGATCGCGGCCCCGGGCGCCGCGGGTGAGCGGGTCGACCGCGCGCGCTGCGGGCCCTGCGACCGTTGTGAGCGGGCCTGCCCCTACGGCGCCTTTCGGGTGGTCGGGCGCGAGGTCCCGGTCGACCGGCTCGTCGAGGAGGTCGGCCGCGACCGGCCCTTCTACGAGTCCTCGGGCGGCGGCGTGACGCTCTCGGGTGGAGAGCCGACCGCCCAGATGGAGGCGATGGGCGCGCTCGCGCGGGGCTGCCGGGAGGCGGGGATCGGCGTGGGGCTCCAGACCGCGGGCGCGTTCCGCTGGGAGTCGTTCGCGCCGCACCTGCCGCTCTTCGACTTCATCCACTACGACATCAAGCTCGTCGACCCCGACGAGCACCGCCGCCTCACCGGCGCGGACAACCGCGCCATCGCCGACAACGCGCGGCGCCTGGTCGGGGCGGGCGCGCCGGTGAAGTTCCGCACGCCGGTGGTGCCGGGGCTGACCGACACCGACGAGAACCTCGACGCCATCGCGGGCTTCCTGCACGAGCTCGGGGTCGGCGAGGTGCACCTGCTCTGCTACCACCGGACCGGAGAGAGCAAGCTCCGCGCGCTCGGGTTCCCGCTCTCGCCGCTCGACGCCGGAGGCCCCGCCCAGGCGGCCGAGAGCGCGGCGCGGGCGTCCGAGCGCCTTCGCCGCCACGGGCTCGAGGTGCTCGCGTGAGCGCGGCAGCGCGGGTGTCCGAGCGCGTGCGCGCCCTGCACGAGGAGGTCCTGCGCACGCGGCCGTCGCTCTGCGCGGAGCGCGCGCTGCTGGTGACCGAGCACTTCCGCGCCGGACGCGACGCGGCCGAGCCGATGGTGGTGCGCAAGGCGCGGGCCCTCGCCCACGTCCTGCGCGAGAAGCGGGTGCGCATCTACCCGCGCGAGCTTTTGGTCGGCTGCTTCACGTCCCACCGCGTCGGCGGCGGCCTCTATCCCGAGCTGCACGGCGTCGCGGTGATGGAGGACCTCTTCGTCTTCGATCGCCGCGCGGTCAACCCGTTCGAGGTGGCGCCGGCGGATCGGCGCCGCCTGCTCGGGGAGGTCCTCCCGTACTGGCTCCCCCGGTTCCTCGCCGTGCGCGCCTTCCCACCGCTCCGCGCGGTGCGGTTCGTCGCCGAGCAGCTCGGGGCGACCCGCTACCTCATCAACGAGACCGGCGGGATCTCGCACTTCGTCCCCGACTACCAGGGCCTCGTCACGCGCGGGACCGAGGGCTTCCGCCGCGAGGCGGCCGAGCGGCTGGCCGCGCTGCCGGAGAGCGCCCCCGAGGCCGCGTTCCTGCGGTCGGTGCGGATCGCGTGCGACGGCCTCGACGCGTTCGCGGCGGGCTACCGGCGTGCCGCGGAGGCCGCCGCGTCGCGCGAGCCCGATCCGACGCGGCGCCGCGAGCTCGAAGAGGTTTCCCGGACCTGTGAGCGCGTGCCGCGGCTGCCCGCGCGGACCTTCCGCGAGGCCCTCCAGTCGATCCTGTTCGCGCAGATCGCGCTCAACCTCGAGTCCCTCGACAACTCGGTGAGCCCGGGGCGGCTCGACCAGATCCTGCACCCCTTCTACGAGCGCGACGTGGCCGACGGAAGGCTCGACGCGGACGGAGCGCTCGAGCTGCTCGGCTGCTTCGCCGTCAAGCTCTGCGAGATCGTGCCCCTGTTCTCGCGCCGCGTGACCCGCTTCCACGGCGGGATGTTCAACGGCCAGGTGGTGGTGGTCGGCGGCACGGACGCCCGCGGCGAGGACGCGGTCAACCCCGTCAGCTACCTCCTGCTCGAGCTCATGGACTCGCTCCGGACGCGCCAGCCGAACTACCACGCGCGGCTCTCTGCCGTGAGCCCCCGGGCCTACCGCCTCCGCATCGCGCGGGCCCTCGCCGCGGGCGCGGCCTCGCCCGCGCTGTACAACGACGAGGTCATCGTGCCCGTCCTCGCGTCCCGGGGCGTCGATCTCGCCGACGCGCGCGACTACGCCAACGTCGGGTGCGTCGAGCCGGTCGCGGCCGGCAAGAGCTTCTTCTCGACGGACGCGGCGCTCGTCAACCTGCCGCTCTGCCTCGAGCTGGCGCTCGCCGAGGGCCGGCGCTTCGGGTCTCGGCGGCGCACGGGCGCCGCGACGCGGCCGGCCGGCGAGTGCCGTTCGATCGAGGAGCTGTGCGCGCTCTTCGGCGCGCAGCTCGACGCCGTGCTCGCGCGCCTCTTCCGCGAGCTGCGCGCCATCGAGCGCGCCAACGCGCGCCTGCACCCGACGCCGCTCACCTCCATGCTGCTCGAGGGCTGCCTCGAGAGCGGACGCGACGCCACGTGCGGGGGCGCCCGCTACAACGGCAGCGGCGTGCAGGGGGTCGGCGCCGTCGAGGTGGGAGACGGCCTGGCCGCGATCGAGCACGTCGTGTTCCGCGAGCGCGCAGCGACGCTCGCCGAGGTGGTCGCGGCTTGCCGCGCCGACTTCCGCGGCGCCGAGGCGCTCCGGGCACGCCTGCGCGCCGCTCCGAAGCTCGGCAACGACGACCCGGCCGCCGACCGCTTCACCGCCTGGGTCATGGAGCGGTTCGCCGCGGCCCTCGCGGGCCGCCGCAACACCCGCGGCGGCGCCTACGCGGCCGGCTTCTACTCGGTCACCGCCCACCAGGCGTTCGGCGAGGTGGTGGGGGCGCTCCCGAGCGGCCGAGCCGCCGGCGCCCCCTTCTCGTCGGGGCTCTCGCCGGCGAGCGGGCTCGACCGCCGGGGGCCGACGGCGGCGCTCCTCTCCGTCGCGGGGCTCCCGCTCCACCTCGCGGACAACGGAGTGAACGTGAACCTCGAGCTCGCGCCCTGGACGGTCTCGGGCGAGGCCGGCGCCGAGCGGCTCTCGGCGCTCGTGGACGGCGGCTTCCGCGCGGGCTGCATGCAGCTCCAGATCAACGTGCTCGACCCCCGCATCCTCATCGAGGCGCGGGACAACCCTGGCCGGTACCCGGGGCTCCTCGTGCGCGTGTCCGGCTATTCCGCGTACTTCGACGACCTGTCTCCGGAGATGAAGCAGGAGGTCATCGACCGCATGGTCGACCCGGGCTCAGAGCTCGCGGCCTACGCTCGCCCGGATGCGTAGCTCGGCCAGGAGCTCCACCTGGGAGTGGACCCCGACCTTGCGGAAGACGGACTTCATGTGGTTGCGGACGGTGTGCGGGCTCACGTTCAGGACCTCGGCGATCTCCGCGACCCGGTAGCCCTGCTCGAGCGCCTCGACGATCTCGAGCTCCCGCGGGCTCAGCAGCGTGACCAGCTCCTCCCTGCCGTCGGCGGCCGGCGCCTCCGGGTCGGGCAGGCGCTCGAGAGCGCTCATCGTCGAGACGATGCCGGCGAGCTGCCGCTCGAGGCGGGTCTGGTGGACGGCGTGCTCCACGCGGTCGAGCAGCTCCTCGAGCTCGAACGGCTTGAGCAGGTAGCCGAGCGCGGGCAGCCGCACGGCGTGGGCGGCGGTGGCGACGCTGGGGTAGCCCGTCACGACGACGGTCGCGGGCAGCTCGCGGCGGGCGAACGCCTCCTCCAGGTAGGTGAGGTCCGAGCTGTCGGGCATCTGGATGTCCGTCACGAGGGCGTCGTACGTGTCCTGCCGGAGCGCCTGAACGGCCTCCGCGGCGGTGCCGACGGCGCGGCACACGTAGCCGTGCTGCTCGAGCAGGATGACGGTCGTCCGCGCGAAGACGCGGTCGTCGTCGACCAGCAGGATCCGCGCCCCGGGGGTCGGGTTCCGTCGCACGCGCAAAAATGTACCCCAGATCGGATGCCCGCAGGGGACCGATTCCGCCTGGGCTTCACCCGCCTCTCCGGCCTCCCTGGCCCGCCCAGCGCAGCGGCCGGAGGCGCAGTCGTGCGAGATCGCTCTGGATGTCGGCCAAGAGCCCGCGCGCCTCGGAGAGCGCCGGCTCGGCGGCCTGCGCTTGCATCTGCGGGGCGAGCCGCGCGAGCGAGGCGGCCAGCTCCTGCAGACGGGCCCCGGCCCGGCGCAAGAGCAGGGCCTCCTCCACCGAGGCGCGGAGCACGCCGAAGTCGACCGGCTTGACGAGGTACTCGAGGACGTCGAGGCGGAGGGCCGCGATGGCCGAGGGGAGCGTCGGGTAGCCGGTGACGACGATCACCGGCACGTCGGGCGCGCGGCGGCGGACCTCCGCGAGGTAGCGCAGGTCGTCGCCCCCGGGCATCCGGATGTCGGTGACCAGGACCTCGTGCGCGCCGGTGTCGAGGGCCGACAGCACGTCGCGGGCGGTCCGCACCCACTCGCACCGGTGCCCTGCCCCGTGGAACAGCGCCACGGTCGTCCGACCGACGGACTCCTCGTCTTCGGCCAGCAGCACCGACATCGTGTCGGAACCTAGGGCCGCCGGGGAATTTCGTCCACCCGCCGAGGAGTCAGCGCAGCTCGGCCAGCAGCTCGATCTGGGAGTGTACTCCGAGCTTGCGGAACACTCGCTTGACGTGGTTGCGTACGGTGTGCGGGCTCAAGTGGAGCTGTCCCGCGATCTCGGCGACCCGCAGTCCACGCTGGAGCGCATGCACGACTTCCCGCTCGCGATCCGACAGGCTGGACAGGTCCGGCCCGAGCCCTTCGTCTTCGGTGCTCCACCCCGCCGGTCGCCCGGGGTCGCCCTCGAGCGTCCGCAGGGCCTCGACGAGATCCTCGGCCCGGGCCCGCGCCTCGATCCGGCGCCGGGCGAGGCGCGCGCGCTCCACGGCGCGCCCCACGGCGCGGACGAGGTCCTCGATCTCGAACGGCTTGCAGAGGTAGTCCACGACCGACAGCCGGACCGCCTCGATCGCGGTCGAGACCCCGGGGTACGCGGTGACGACGATCGTGGGGGGCAAGCGGCCTGCGTCGTCGTGGACCTGGAGGTGGGTCAGGTCCCACGCGTCGGGCATGCGGATGTCGGTGACCAGCGCGTCGAACCGCTCGCGGACGAGCGCGCCGGCCGCCCCGGCGGCGTCCGCCGCCACCCAGCACCGGTACCCGCGCAGGGACAGGAGCTTCGCCGTGGTCGTGCGAAACGTCGCGTCGTCGTCCACCAGCAGGATGCGACCGCCGCCCACAATTCTCTTATCCCTGGACTTGGACGGTTCGGCAACGCTTCGCGCACCGATCGCGGAGGTCGACTGACATGACGCAAGCGCTCGAGGCGCTGCTCGGGAAGAGACAGGCGGCGGTGGCGCTGCTCGACGGGGGCGGACGGGTCGTGACCCTCAGCCCGGCGGCCGAGCGTCTGCTCGGCCCCGACCGTCCCCTGCTCGACGGGCAGGTCTGCGCGGGCCGGCTCTCGGAGGAGCAGGGGTGCGAGCTGCGGCGCGCCAACGGCAGCCCCATCACCGTCGAGGTCCTCGCGCGGCTCACCGACGGCCGGCTCCTGGTGGAGCTGTGGGAGGACGGCAACCTCCCGGACGGAGGCCCGGTGGGGGGCCACGACCTGCTCTACCAGGTCACCGAGCACATCCGCGAGGTCATGTGGCTGCGTTCCATCGAGCCGAACCGCATGCTGTACGTCAGCCGCGCGTACGAGGAGGTCTGGGAGAGGTCGCGCGAGGAGCTCTACGCCGATCCGACCGCCTTCCTGCGGTCGGTGCATCCGGACGACCTCCCACGCGTGCTCGCGGCCTACCGGGTGCAGCTCGAGGGTGGCCCCTTCTTCGACGAGGAGTACCGGATCGTCCGGCCGGACGGCGCCGTCCGGTGGGTCTGGGCGCGCAACTTCCCGATCCTCGACGCCGAGGGGCAGCCCGTCCGCGTGGCCGGGATCGCCGACGACGTCACCGAGCGCAAGGAGCTCGAGGACCGGCTGCAGCAGCACGCCGCCGACCTCGAGGCGCGCGTGGAGGAGCGGACCGGGCGCATCCGGGAGCTCGAGCGCCAGCGGGTCGAGGCCGAGAAGCTCGGTGCCACTGCGCGCATGGCCGCCCGCATCGCGCACGAGATCAACAACCCGCTCGCGGGCGTCAAGAACTGCCTCCGGCTCCTCGAAGGCGCGGTGGATCCGGGCAAGGCCGAGTTCCTCGCGCTCGCCGAGCGGGAGATCGACCGGATCGGCCGCATCGTCCACCAGATGCTGGATCTGCACCGGCCCGAGGAGCGCGTCCTCGACCGCGCGCGCCTCTCGGACGTGCTCGCGAGCATGCGCCTGCTCCTCGACGCGAGCGCCCGCGCCCACGAGGTCCACATCGCGACGGACAGCCGGTGCGAGGAGGCGATGGAGATCCCCGTCGGGCTCGTCCGCCAGCTCCTGTACAACCTCATCCAGAACGCCATCGAGGCGTCCCCGCCGGGCAGCACGGTGCGCGTCTCGGCCCACGAGGAGGGTGGGACGGTCGTGATCGAGGTGTCCGATGAGGGACCCGGCATCGCCGCGGGGCTGAAGGAGCAGATCTTCGAGCCGTTCTTCACGACGAAGAGCGAGTCCGGCGGGCTCGGCCTCGGGCTCTCGATCTGCAAGGGACTGGTGGAGGCGATGGACGGGGACCTGGAGGTGGAGAGCGGTCAGCGGGGGACGACGTTCCGCGTCTCTTTCCCCGCCGGTCGCTGGTCACCGAGCGCCTCGCCCGACCGCGGCGGGCCGAGCGCCGAGCAGCGGGAGTGAGCGAGATGTCGAGCAGCGCGCCGGCCACCGCCGAGGTCGAGGTCGACGCCGACGGCGAGCGAGAGGGCCCGGCGCCGCACCGACCGCCGGGGCCACCGGCGCCGACGAAGGACCACGCCGGGCGGCGCCCGCTCGCGATCGCCCTGCTCGTGGCCCTGATCGCGTTCGCGATCGACGTGGTCACGCCGCTCGGGGTCGCGATGGGCGTCCTGCACCTCGTCGCGGTCGTGGCCGCGGTCTGGTCGCCCAGGCCGCGAGACGCGCTGATCGTGGCGGCGGTCGCCTCGGTCCTCGACGCCGCGGGGTTCTGGCTCTCGCCGTCGGCGGCGACGTGGATGGTCGTCGCGAACCGCGCGATCGCCCTCGTCGCCATCTGGACGACGGCCACCGTCGTCGTGCTCTACGCCGCCGCGAGGCAGCGGGCCGACGCGGAGCGGAGCCGCGCGGAGGAGCAGACCCGCCGCTACGCGGACGAGCTCGAGCGGCGCGTCGCCGAGCGCGCGGCGCGCATCCGAGAGCTCGAGAGCCGCCGGAGCGAGATCGAGAAGCTCGCGGCCACCTCGCGCATGGGCGCGAGGATCGCCCACGAGATCAACAACCCCCTCGCGGGGATCAAGAACTGCATCGTCCTGCTCCGCCGGCCGGAGGACCTCGCGCCCGCGGAGCGGACGGAGTACCTCCTCCTCGCCGAGCAGGAGGTCAACCGGATGGCGAACATCGTCCGTCAGATGGTCGACCTGCACCGCTCCGACGCCGAGCGTCCGGTCCCCGTGTCGTTCGATCGGCTGCTCTCCCAGATGACACCGCTCTTCGAGGGAGCCTGCAGGCGCGGCGAAGTCACGCTCGAGCAGGACGCCTCCGGCTGCGCGGAGAGGGTCCTCGTCCCCGAGGGAGCCGTGCGGATGATCCTGTTCGCGGTCGTACAGAACGCCATCGAGGTCTCGCCGAGAGGCGCGAGCGTCCGCGTGGTCGCCGAGACCCGGCAGGACGAGCTGACCATCTCGGTCGAAGACGCGGGCCCGGGCATCCCCCCCGACCTCCGCTCTCGGATCTTCGAGCCCTTCTTCACGACCAAGCGCACGTCCGGCGGGCTCGGGCTCGGGCTGAGCCTCTGCAACCAGGCGGCGGAGGCGATCGGCGCCACGATCGACATCGAGAGCGAGGTCGGCGCGGGGACGAAGCTCCGGATCCGGATCCCGACGTCCCAGCCGTCCTGACGGTGGGACGCGTGATTTTGCATCCGGTGGCCGACGGCGGTGCCGTGCTATGAAGCCTGCCGGCTCACTCTCACGGGGAGGCAGGCGATGAGCACGAAGGGACGTTTCGTTTGGTACGACCTGATGACGAACGACGTCGGCGCGGCGAGGTCGTTCTACTCGGATGTCGTCGGGTGGAAGACGCAGAAGTGGGACCAGGGGGACTACGAGATGTTCACGGCGGGCGCGGCGCCGATCGGCGGCGTGATGGAGCTGCCGGACGAGGTGAAGCGGATGGGCGCGCCGCCGCACTGGCTGGCGTATGTGAGCGTCGACGACGTGGACGCGGCGTGCGCGGAGGTGGAGAAGCTCGGAGGGACGGTGCATCGGCCCGGCACCGACATCCCGAACGTCGGGCGCTTCGCCGTGATCGCCGATCCGCAGGGCGCGACGCTGGCGTTGTTCCAGGCGAGCGGCGACATGCCACCGCCCAAGGGCGACCAGAGCGGCCAGGTCGGCTGGCACGAGCTCGAGACGACCGACTACGAGTCCGCATGGAAGTTCTACTCGGAGCTGTTCGGCTGGAAGCACCGGAGCAGCGTC
>JBDIVX010000048.1:0-49222 GCA_039794305.1 Candidatus Neutrinellum sp. | reverse complement strand
CCGAGGATCGCGAGGTTGTTCGCCTCCGTTCCCCCCGACGTGAACACGATCTCCTCGGGCGCGGCGCCCAGGAGCTCGGCGACCCGGGCGCGCGCCGTCTCGACCGCGTCGCGGGCCCGGCGGCCGTAGACGTGGGCGCTCGAGGGGTTGCCGAAGTGCTCCCGCAGGTACGGCAGCATCGCGTCCACGACCTCCGGCGCGAGCGGCGTCGTCGCGTTGTGGTCCAGGTAGACGGGGCGCGCGGCCGCGCTCATCGAGTGACCTCCGTCCCCTCCACGAAGACGTGGATCTGTCCGCGTTCGAGCGGGAGCCACCGCTCGTCGGTCAGCGCCTCGGTCGCCAGCAGGGTCACCTGCTGCGCGCACGCGCCCTCGAGGCAGGACCGGCTCACGCGTTGCAGCCTGGTGTTCGCGAAGGCGACGAGGTGCCGCCCGTCGCTCATCAGGAAGTTGAGCTCGCCGAGCTCGCTCAGCGCCGCCACCGGCTCTTCGAGCGCGGCCGCGAGCGTTTGGGCGTCCAGCGGCCGCGCGCACCCTCGGATGGCCACCTGGTCCATGAGGAAACAGAACGCGTGCTCCGAGTCCGTGTCACCCATGGGGCGGAAACGCGCGACGGCGAAGCGGCCGTCCCGCTCGATGCCGGGGAGCTTGCCGTTGTGGGCGAACACCCAGGCCCGACCGCCGAGCTCCCGGGAGAAGGGGTGGGTGTTCGCCGATGCGCGGCCGACCTCCGGCGGGTTCGCCTTGCGGATGTGCCCGATGACGAGCGAGCTCCGGTAGTCGTGCTCCGCGATGAACGCGAGGCAGCGGCTGTCGGCTGCGGGGATGGGCTCTTTGAAGATGCGCGCGGCCCGGCTCTCGTAGAAGGCGACGCCCCAGCCGTCGGCGTGAGGGCCGAGCAAGCCGCCGCGCGGCCGAAGGAGCGTGAGGGAGCCGTTCACGTCGGTCGGGTACCGCGCACTCATGCCGAGCAGCTCACACATGGTCCACCCGCGGGTCGATACGAATCAGAACCATCGCCGGAGCCAGTCCTTCTCGAAGAGCACCTTGCCCCAGTGCCAGCGGCGCGCGGGCTCGTGCATGCGCACGACGGGCGCCGGTTCGGCGTAGAAGTCGCCCTTGCCGAAGCCCGCCTTGCCACCGCCGGTCTCGATGAAGCACTCTCCGTGCCCGTCGAAGCGCGCCGGCTCGCCGGCCCCTGTGACCGCGCGGGCGATGTTCCGTGCGACCACCTCGGCCTGGCCGTGCGCGAACACCCCGGCCTTCGGGAGCGGCTTGCCGAGCGCGAGGGGGATGGCCGTCACGTCACCCAGCGCGTACACCCCCGGGTGGCGCGTCTCGAGCGTGTGCCGATCGACCGGGACCCAGCCGCTGTCGCCCGTGAGCCCCGCCTCGCGCACCGGCCGCGGCGCGCGGTGGGGCGGCACGAAGGCGAGCAGGTCGAAGTCGGCGCTCGCCCCGTTCGAGAACGTGATCCGACGTGCACCCGGATCGACCGAGGTGACCTGGTGCTCGGGGTGGTAGCCGATGCCCTTGTCCTCGACCATCCCGCGTACCGCCGCCGAGACCGCGGGGCCCGCGACGCCCATGGGGCCGGGCTCCGCCGCGTACAGGTCGATCTGCGCGTCGTCGCGGACCTTCCGTCGTCGCAGGGTGTGCTCGAGCAGCATGGCGGCCTCGTACGGAGCCGCTGGGCACTTGTAGGCCGGCGCTGCGGTCAGCACGACGAGCCGGCCGGAGCGGAAGCCGGCGAGCGCGTCGCGCAGCCCCTCGGCTCCGCTGCGCGTGTAGAAGTCGTGGCCCGCCTCGGCGAGGCCCGGGACCGTCTCGGAGGCGAGCTCGGCCCCGAGGGCGATCACGAGGTGGTCTCCCGCGAGCACGCGCCCTCCGACGGCGGCGGACCGCTCCGCCGGGTCGATGCGCTCGATCTCCCCGCGGACGACCTCGATGCCCTTGCGCCCGAGGCGGTCGACGGGCCTCTCGATCCGGTCGCCCTCGCGGTCACCCGTCATCAGCCACAGGAGCGAGGGGGCGAACAGGTGCCGGGGCTCGCGCTCGACGACGACGACGCGGTGCCGCGTCGGAAGCCGCTGGCGCAGTCGGTTCGCGGCGACGACGCCGCCGACACCGGCGCCGAGCACGAGGACGGTCTGTTCGCTGGTCATGAACACTCCCCCCACCGCGGACGGGTCGTGCGCGCGGCGTCGCGCCGTCGCGGCTGTCTCATCGCGCGCTTCCCTCGTGCAGCTGCCGGGACGGTTTCGATGCGGAGACGGCGATGAACGCCGCTCCGAGTGTGGTGACCGTCCGCGGCAGCCGCTCGAGGCGCTCGAGCGCTGCGGCCGCGAGGCCGGACGGCGGGTAGTGGACCGCGTCCGCCACGCGCTCTACCTCGAGCCCGGCCGCCTGGACGAGCCGGACGAGCTGTCGCGGAGTCAGGAACCTCGCGCCTCGCCATGTGCCTGAGCCGAGCCGGCCGCGCACGCGGCGCCAGGCGGCCCACGAGCTCCACCGGTTGAGCTCGCCGACGACGAGCCGGCCACCGGGGACGAGGACGCGCGCCATCTCGCGCAGCGCACCGGCCGCGTCCGAGACGAAGCACAGGACCGTCACGCCGAGCACCGCGTCGAAGCTCTCGTCGTCGAAGGGGAGGTCGGCCACGTCGGCTCGCGCGAGCTCGAGCTCCATGTGGTGGTCAGCAGCGCGCCGGCGAGCCGCCTCGAGCATGGGCGCGGCGGTGTCCGCCGCCGTCACGCGCGCGCCGCGCGCCGCCGCCGCGATCGCGTAGGTCCCGTCTCCGCAACCCACGTCGAGCACCCGCTTGCCCCCGACCGGTCCCGCCAGCTCGAACACGAGGTCGCGCTCCACGCGCTCGGTCACCGAGCCGAGCGTCGTCCCCCGCCAGCGTCTGTAGTCTGCCGGAGTGGGCGAGGGAGCGATCACCCGAGCCTCCCGAGCGCGGCCGCCAAGTCGGCCCACACGTCTTCGACGTCCTCGAGCCCGACCGAGAGGCGGATCAGCCCGTCCTCGATCCCGCGCTGCCGCCGCTCCGCCGGCGCGATCCCGTGATGTGTGGTCGTGATCGGCTGCGTGACGAGGCTCTCGACTCCGCCGAGGCTCGGGGCGATCGAGAAGAGCTGAAGTCCGTCGACCACGGCGGCCGCGCCGGCAGCCCCTCCCCCCACGACGAAGCTGAGCATCCCCCCGAAGCCGCGCATCTGCCGCTTGGCCACCGCATGGCTCGGGTGTCGCTCGAGCCCGGGGTAGAGGACTCGCTCGACGCGGGGGTGTTCGGCGAGGCGCCGGGCGATCTCGGCGGCGTTGGCGTCGTGCGCCTGCACCCGGACCACGAGCGTGCGCAGGCTGCGGGCCAGCAGGAACGCGACCTCCGGCGCCATGATCTGGCCGAGGTTCTTCCGCCAGCCCCAGATCGGCTCGAGCAGCTCCGCGCGGCCGACGACCGCGCCGCCGGTGAGGTCGCTGTGGCCGCCGAGGTACTTGGTGGTGCTGTGCACCACGAGGTCGGCGCCGTGCTCGAGCGGACTCTGGTTCACGGGTGTCGCGAAGGTGTTGTCCACGACGGTGACCGCACCCCGGCGCCTGGCGGCGGTGGCGACCGCCGCGATGTCGATGACCTCCATCGTGGGGTTCGTCGGCGTCTCGAAGAAGACGAGCCGCGCTCCCTCGCCGAGGACCTCGTCCAGCCGTGCCAGCTCGTCGCCCCGCAGGAACGTCGTGGACACGCCGAGGGCCGGCAGGTTCGAGGCCAGCAGCTCGTGGGTCCCCCCGTAGACGTCCCCGATGCAGACGATGCGGTCGCCGGGCCGGCAGTGCGCGAGGAACGTCGCCGACTCGGCGGCCATCCCCGAGCCGAAGACGAGAGCCTGCTCGGCGCCCTCGATGCCGGCCAGCTTGCTCTCGACCGACCGGATCGTCGGGTTCATGCCGTAGCGCGTGTAAAGGTTGCTGACGACGCGGCCCTCGACCGCGTCGAGCACGGACTGCGTGTCGCGGAACGCGAAGGTGGAGTGGTTGTAGAGCGGCGTGTGGATGGCGCCCTGCGGGTCGACCGCGTCTCCGGCGTGGACGCAGCGGGTGGCGAGGCCTTCGGGCTTCTTCATCGTCGAACCTCCTCGTAGAGCCGCCCCGGCGCGGCGCGGGCGGCTTCAGAACACGAGGACCCGCTCGGCCCACGCCGTCCAGTCCGTGAGCTCCTCGAGCGTGCTGCGGCGCGTGCCTTCGGCGAGCTCCTCCTCGCGGATCCCGCGCGCGTCCATGCACGTCCCGCAGACGCCGACTGCGCTGCCGCGTAGACTCACCGCCCGCAGCATCACCTCGAGGTTGTAGAAGCCCTCGGGGACCTTCTGGCCCGCCTTGGCGCAGCTCGATGCGTCGCCGAGGAGGAACACGCGGACCTCCTCGCCGTCGCGCCTGGCCAGGGAGCGGGCGAGCCTGAGGCCGTTGTAGCTGCGCTCGGTCCCGTAAGGCGGGTCGTTGAGAATGAAGAGTGTCTTGCTCATGACGACGACTCCATCGTGCTCACCTCCACGGGCAGCCCGCGCGCCCGCCAGTCGGGCACGCCTTCGTCCATGCGCGAGGCCCGGAAGCCGTGGGCTCGCAGGACCTCCACCGCCTCGACCGCCATCACACAGTACGGACCGCGGCAGTAGGCGACGACGTCGCGGTCCCGGGGCAGCTCGGCGAGCCGGCGTTCGAGGTCCGCCAGCGGCACCGAGACGGCGCCGGGGATGTGGCCGGCGCGGTACTCCTCCGGAGGTCGCACGTCGAGGACCGTGACGTCTCCGTCTCGAACGCGCTCGAGGAGCACCTCGCGGTCCACCGGCTCCATGTCGGTCCGTGACGTGAGGAACCGGCGCGTGACCTCCTCGATCTCGAGGAGCCGCGCCTCGGCGACCGCGCGCAGCGCGCGGAACAGCGCGCAGACGTCCTCGTCGGCGAGGCGGTAGCTGACGTGGCTGCCGGCCCTGTCGGCCTCCACCAGGCGCGCGCGCCGCAGCACCTGCAGGTGGTGCGAGGTGTTCGCGACGGGTTGGCCCACCTGCCGGGCGAGGGCCTCGACCGTCCGCGGGCCCTGGCAGAGCACGTCCAGGATCTCGAGTCGCGGTCCGCTCGCGAGGGTCTTACCGACGCGGGCGAGCTGCGCGTAGACGGTGTCCTTGAACTGCCGGCCCCGATCGGTCCTCATTGATGCTCCAACGCTCAAACGAACGTTTGAATACCGCCCTTCGACGCGCCCGTCAACCTCGCGCCGACCCCGAGGACGTTCGCCGGCGCCGCGACGCGCTCAGACGAGGAGCCTGACGAGGTCGGCGCGCGACTCGGCTCCGAGCTTCGCGAGCAGGTTCGCCTGGTGGAAGCGGACGGTGCGGGGCGTGACGCCGAGGACCTTCGCGATGTTCTCGACCCCGGCGCCGACGAGGAGGTACTGGAGCACCTCGCGCTCGCGCGTGGAGAGGGCGCTGCCTCGCGCCAGGGTGGCCACGTGTGCCTCGAAGAGGCGGGCACGGGTGGAGTCGTCGATCCGCTGCAGGGAGACCCGCACCCGCCCGTCGCCGGCCCGCCGCGCGGTCTGGATCTCGTAGGCGCCGTCGCGGGGCACCACCCGGAGCGCGGTCGAACGCTCCGGCGGGAAGTGGCCGCAGATGCAGTCGGTGCACGGCGAGCCGAGCCCGTACAGCCACCGGAAGCAGCGCTCGCGCGCGGGTGGCTGCGCCGCGCCCGGGCGGGAGGACTGCCAGAAGCGGATCGTCCCGAAGAGTCTCGGTTGGGTCTCGATCTCGAAGACGACGACCTCGGGACGGCTCCGGGCCTCGCGGACGTCCGCGAGGACCGACGAGGCGATCGACAGCACGAGCCCGTCGCCGGCCGTGCTCGCCTCCGCCGGGACCTCGAGCTCGCCCTCGTGGGTGCGGAGCCGGAGCAGGCACTCCGACAGCGTCCCCTCGCCCGCGCGCTCGAGCATCGAGGCAGTCGCCTGCTGCCTCGCTTCAGGCACCAGCCTGTCGAGGAAGTTCGAGCCCACCAGCTCCTGCGCGTCGCAGCCGAGCAGCGTGGCGCTCGCCTGGTTCGCGAGGCACACCGTCCCCTCGTCGTCCAGCACGAACACGGCCGCCCCGACCCGCTCGACGACGAGGGACGCGATTGACTCCCAATCCACTCTTCCGGCTGGAGGACCTACCATGATGGCTTCTCAGATGAACGCGCGACGCGACCTCGCTACCCCCCGTGCCAGGGCGTCCTTCCTCGTGAGCCAGGCCACCGACCGAGCCGTTGCCACCCATGCCAGGTGCCCTTCCGAGCGAGCCAGGCGACCTGCGGGGACCAACGCGGGATCCTCCCGAATGCTCCTCGCGGGAGTGGAGCAGCCGAGGGGGTCATGAGGCGCGAGAGCACGCCACCGTCGGACCGACCGAGCGAGCCGACCAGTGCGGTGCCGTCGGGAGATGCTTGCGCGTGCACGAGCCCGCCCGACTGGAGCCTCGCTGCCGCGCTCGTGCAGCGGTACCCGCGCCCGGCGCTCGTGCTCGACCGGCGAGGCCGGATCCGGCTCGCGAACCGGGGGATCGGTGAGGCCCTCGGGATGCCGCACGAGTCGCTCGTGGGACAGGACTGGCTCGACGTGCTCGCTCCGTCCCAAGAATGGGGGCGCAGAGCGTCGGCGGCGCTGTCGCGGCTGTTCGAGGAGTCTCGGGACGAGGCGGAGCTCCGCGACGCCGGCGCCGACCGGCGTTTCCTCGCGCATCTCTTCGTCGTAGAACGCGACACAGGCATCGCGCTAGTGGAGCTCCGTCACCCGGGTTCCGTGCGGCCCTGGCCGCCCGGGTACGAACAGCACCTGCTCGAGATCGACACGCGCTCGGAGAGCTTCGGGACCGTGCTGTGGTCTCGCTCGGTGCTTCCGTCGGGCTCCGAAGTGATAGCAGCAGGCGAGCGGTGCCACCAGAAGCTCTTCGGTCACTCGGCACCCTGCCGCGACTGTCCGGTCCGTCAGGGCGATGACGAGCACGCCCTGTCGCGCGCGGTCGTCCGCCGGCCGGGCGGCTACTTCGTCATCAACCTGCGGGCGCAGTGGCCGACGAGCGCGGTGGTGTCGCTCAGCTCCCTCGACGACGAAGTCGTGCCCGAGCTGATCGAGGCGCGGCTCGAGGCGCTCGCGGACGACGCGGGCCTCTCGCCACGGGAGCGGCGGGTCTTCGAGCTGCTCGCGCTCGGCCGCACCCACGACGAGATCGCCGACGTCCTCGAGATCACCGTGCGCACCGTCAAGTTCCACCAGGCGAACGTGCTCGAGCGGCTCGGGGCCGACTCGCGGACGGACCTGCTGCGGCTCCTGCTCTGACCCAAGTGGGTCGCCCGTAGCCCGATTGGACGCGTCCGCATGACCCAGATGGGTCTCCTGTCCTCCGGGACAGCTGACGCGACGGGGGCGGAAAAGCCACAGTGGCCTTGCTCCCCGACCCGCGGCCCGGCTGTCCCCCCTGCCGAGGCCGCGGTCCGGGGAGCCATTTCTTTCTCAGAGCCCATGGCGAAGATCCTGATCGTCGACGACAGCCCCACGGTGCTGCGGTTCGTTCAGAGAGCGCTACGGCTCGACGGCCACGAGGTCGAGTCGCTCGACTCGTTCATCCAGCTCACGGCCCGGGTCCGGGAGGCGCCGCCGGACCTGCTCATCCTCGACCTGAACATCCCCGCCCTGTCGGGGGTCTCGATGGGCCGCCTCGTCCGCAAGCACGAGGCACGGGACATCCCGATCGTCATCTACTCGTCACGGCCCCCGGAGGAGCTCGAGGAGGCGGCTCGCGCGGTCCACGCCGTCGCCCACGTCCAGAAGAGCGACTGCGCCGCGGAGCTCCGGAAGGCCGTGGCACGCGTGCTCGCCACCCGCCGAGCTGTCCATGAGTGAGACCGGAGCCAGCGACGACCTGCGCAGCCGCATCCACCGGCTCGAGAGAGAGCTGATCGACCTGCGTCGTTCCCTCGACACCGGGTCCGAGCCCCTGCCGACCGTGGCCTTCGACGCGCTCGAGCTGTTCGTCGGCGACGGCCGGTACCTCCTGCCGGTCGAGGTCGTTCACGAAGTGCTCCAGGCGATCCTCCCCCAGGCGCTGCCCGACTCCCCCCCGTGGGTGATGGGGACGTTCCAGTACGGGAGCATCGTGATGCCGATGATCGACCTCGGGCAGCGGCTCACGGGCCGTGAGACCGTGGTCGAGCTCGAGCACGCCGTCGTGCTCGTGCGCAGCCCGCGCTGGGCGGGCCTGCACGTCGACGCGGCGGGGGAGGTGCTGCGAGTCGATCCGCGCCGGCTGGCTCCGCCGGTGCCGGGCATACCCCAGGCTCCGTTCGTCGTCGGGACGCTCGCGGACGAACGGGGAGACGGACTGCATCTGCTTTCACCGGAGAGGTTGGCTCGTGAGTTCGTCCTTGCAGAGTGAGAACGAGACTCCCGTGCGAGCCGCGGCGCGCGCCATCGCGCAGTGGTACGGCATCGAGGTCCCGCCCTACCGCCTGCCCTTGCTGGAGGCGCAGCTTCGCCAGCTCGGCGGACACGGAGGACCGCAGCGAGGGCTCGAGCGGCTGCTCGGACACGAGCCGGACGCGTGGGACCAGCTCATCGAGGCGGTGACCGTTCCGGAGACGTACCTCTTCCGGCACGTCGGACACTTCCTCCTGCTCCGGTCGCTCGTGGAGCAGCGCCGGGCGAGCGGGCTCGGCGTTCGCGTCCTGTCCGCCGGCTGTTCGAGCGGCGAGGAGGTCTGGTCGGCCGCCGCGGTCCTGGCGCAGGCGACCCGCCTCCCGTCGACGCGCGACAGCGTCGTCGGCTGGGACATCAACGCGCAGCGCCTCCGGCAGGCTTCGGAAGGACGCTTCCGCCCCTGGTCGGTCCGCGCGGGGCTGCACGGTCACGACGCCTGCTTCCGGAAGGAGGGCGACGAGGTGTGCGTGGTGGACTCCCTGCGCGCCCTCGTCTCCTTCGAGAAGGTGAACCTCGTGGGAGACCTGCCCGACAAGAAGGGCCCGTTCGACGCCATCCTGTTCCGGAACGTCGCCATCTACTGGGACCACGCGACCGCCCGCGAGGTCGCCTGCCGCCTCGCCGCGCTGCTCGCCGAGGACGGGATCCTGATGATCGGTCCGAGCGACCCGGCGTCGCCGGGCGACGGCTGGGAGCACGCGATCACGCAGGGCGTGCGCATCTACCGCCGGTGCGCCGCTGCCCCGCCGCCGCGCCAAGCCGTGACGCTCCCGCGCAGCGCCGGAGGCGACCCCGCTCCGGCGCCCGCGCCGAGGAGGCCGGTGGCGCGTCGTCTTCCTCGGTCCGCGCCGGCCCTCCGGATCGACCGGAACGCCCGGCTCGACCGGAGCGCGCGGCTCGACGGGCAGGCCCAGGTCTCCCGGCGCGAACGCAAGACGGACCCGCCTCCGATCCTCGGACAGGCCGACCTGCTCGCGCGCGTCAAGGAGCTCGCCGACGGCGGCCGCTACGGCGAGGCCCTCCACCAGCTCCGCTCGACGCAGATCATCTCCGCCGAGGCGCAGCTCTGGGAAGGCATCCTGCTGCTCAACCTGGACGACCAGGAGCAGGCGCTCGATCGCTTCCGCAAGTGCGTCTTCCTGGCCCCGGAGCAACCCACCTACCGGCGCTGGCTGGCGATCGCCTTCCAGGCCGTCGGACGTCTCGAGGATGCGGCGCGGGAGCACCGCAACGCACACGAGCTGGCCCGGCGATGAGCGACGAATCGGACACGCTGGAGGCGAGACTCCGCCACTCCGTAGAGCGGCTCGAGCCGAAGCGCGACCGGAACGCCGTCCAGCGCATGCTCCGCGATCGCGCGCGGCGGCTCGCGGAGCGCAACGTCGAGCAGACGGTCCGCGAGGTCGTGGGGGAGATCGTGGTGGTGCGGCGAGCCCAGTCCTCGTGGGGCTTCCCGCTCGACGCCGTGAGCGAGGTGCGCGTCGTGTCGGTGACGCGGCTGCCCCGCGCGACGGAGCACGTGTGCGGCTTCTTCCAGATCCGCGGGCAGGTCCACTGCCTCGTCGACCTGCAGCCGTTCGTCGGCGAGGCGACCGCGCCTTCCCACGGCGACCGTGCCGTCGTGGCGGTCGTGGAGCGGCCGCCACGCGTGCTCGGTGTTCGCGTCGACGCCGTGATCGGCGCCCGGACGGTGTTCCGGGACGAGATCGACGCGACCCGGCGCGAGCGGATGCTCGAGCTCGTAGCGGACGTCACGCAGGACTGCGTCCAGATCGTCGATGTCGACGCGCTCTTCGCGTCGGAAGCCCTCAGGATGGAGTGAGCAAGACATGACCCCGAAGCGGACCGAACCCTCCCGCGCCTCTGCGCCGGACGTGCGCCCCAGCACCTTCATGGGCGAGCGGATGAGCATCGCCCAGAAGCTCTTCGTCATGCTGGTCGTGCCCGTCGTGGCCCTGCTCGTGTTCTCCGGGCTGCAGACGACGGACAAGCTCGGCGTCGTCCGATCGATGGGCCGGCTCGAGGAGATCACGCAGCTCGCCACGGAGGCGAGCGCCCTGGCGCACGAGCTGCAGAAGGAGCGAGGCCGGAGCACCGGGCACCTCGCCCGCGACTCCGGCGAGAGCGCCGAGCTCCAGGCGCAGCGCAGTCGGACCGACGAGGCCGCGGGGGTCTTCACCGAGTCGGCGTCGGGGCTCGAGCTCGACGGCGATCTCAAGCGCGCGGTCGACGGCGCCACCCAGGCGCTGCAGGAGCTCGCCAGCCAGCGGAGCCTCATTTCGTCGAGGAGCACGTCGGTCGCCGCGACCCTGGAGTTCTACGGCGGGTTGATCGACCAGCTCCTGTCGATCGTGAGCGCCGTGGCCGCGCAGGCCGACGACGCGCACATCGCCCTCACGGTGGTGGCCCTCGACTCCCTCGCGCACCTGAAGGAGCTGTCGGGCCAGGAGCGCGCGCTCCTGAACGCCGCCTTCACCTCGGGCTCGGTCACCGCGGCCGAGCGCCGCATGGCGGCCGCCAACATGGGGGAGCAGGATGGCTACGAGGAGAACTTCCTCGACTACGCCACCGCCGACGCCTCGCGCGAGTACCGGGAGAAGATGTCGGCCGCGTACGTCGAGGAGGTGAGGCGCATGCGGGACGTGGCCATGGGGAGCAGCAGCGACGCCGCGCCCACGCCCGCCGCGCCGGCCGACCCGACCGCGCCCGCCGCTCCGGACGGCGCCGCCGCCCCCGCCCCGTCGGACGGCACCCTCGGAGGCGTGTCGGCCGCCGACTGGTGGCGCGCCAGCACCGCGCGCATCGACGCGCTGTTCGAGATCGAGCAGGTCGTGGCGAGCCAGGTGCTCGAGGAGGTCTCGTCGCTCCGCTCGGGCGCTTCGTGGGCGCTCGTCTTCTTCGCCACCCTCGCGGTGGTCTCCATCCTGGGCGCCCTGTTCCTGGCCTACTTCCTCGCCCAGGGCATGATCCGGTCGTTCGCCGCCGCGAGCGACACGCTGCAGCGCGTCGTCGGGCAGATCGGGAGCTTCGTCCGCCAGCAGTCCGCGTCGACCACGGAGACCGCGACCTCGGTGAGCGAGACCACCACGACCGTGGAGGAGATCCGCAAGACGGCCGAGACGGCGGACGCGAGGGGCAAAGACCTCTCCAGCGTGGCGCAGCAGAGCCGGCAGGCGTCCGACGAAGCGCTGTCCGCGGTCGGGCACGGCACCGAGGCCATGCAACACATCCGCTCCGAGGTGGAGAGCATCGCCCAGAACATCCTCGAGCTGAGCGAGAAGAACATCCAGATCGGCGAGATCGTCCAGTCCGTCAACGCGATCGCCGAGCAGTCGAACCTGCTCGCCGTCAACGCGTCCATCGAGGCCGCGAAGGCCGGCGACCACGGCAAGGGCTTCTCGGTGGTGGCGGCCGAGGTGAAGGCGCTCGCCCAGCAGTCCAAGGAGGCCACCGACCAGATCCGGGCGATCCTGGCCGAGATCCAGAAGTCGTCCAACGGCGCGGTCATGATCACCGAGCAGGGCGTCAAGCGCGTCGAGGAGGGCGCCTCGCTCATCGAGGAGCTCGGCCGGACCATCCGCAATCTCGCCAACGCCATCGAGGAGAGCTCGGAGACCGCGTCGCAGATCTCCCTCATCTCCGGGCAGCAGCTCGCCGGCATCGAGCAGATCACCGAGGCGATGCGCAGCATCGGCGTCGCCACGAGCCAGAACGCCGAAGGTGCCCGACAGCTCGAGGAGTCCGCCGACGAGGTCCGTACGGTCAGCTCGCGGATCCTCGAGATCGTCCAGGGCCAGAAGACCAACGCGCAGCCCCCCGCGCCGCCCCCGTCGCACACGCCGCGGTCCCACGCATGAGCGACGACGCGGAGCTGCTCGAGGTCTTCAAGGCGGAGGTCGCCGAACAGCTCGACCTCCTGGACGAGCAGCTCGCCCTTCCGCCGGCGAGCTGGGACCTCGGTCAGCTCTTCCACCTGGCGCACAACGTCAAGGGCGGAGCGCGGATGACCGGCACCCCGGGCATCCTCGAGGCGGCTCACGCCCTCGAGGAGCTGTTCGGCGCCCTGCGCGCCGGACGCCGCATCGACCGCAAGGCGGCCGGCCTCGTGCGGGAGGGGGCCCGGCTGCTCCATGCCTGCTACGAGGCGGTCGACAGCGGCGCCACGCCGGACGTCTCCGACTACGAGCGGCGGGTCGCGCGGTTCGTCGAGCGGGCAGAGCGCAAGAGCAAGGACGCCGCCCCGCCTCCACAGGCGGGCGCGGACGCCGCCTCGCCTCCAGAGGCGAGCCCGGACGCCGCCTCGCCTCCTCGGCCGCCGGTCGAGGAGCAGCCTGGCCCGGTGGAGGACACCGACGCGGGCAACGGCGACACCCGCGCCGCCGCCGGAGCGGCCACGGTGCGGATCGGCGTCGAGAAGCTCCAGGCGCTGATGGGCCTGAGCTCGGAGTTCGTCGCCGGCGCCCACCGGGCCCACTCCCACCGCAACATCGCCTGGTCGCTGCTCGGGCAGGCCACCGAGCTGCGCCGCACCAAGCCCGGGATCGCGCAGGATCCCGTCTTCCGGCAGCTCTGCGCGACCGCCAAGGACCTCCTGAGGACGCTCGACGAGGACGGCCTGCGGGGCAAGCAGCTCTCCGAGCAGCTCCAGGACGCCGTGCGCATGCTGCGGATGGTCCGCGTCGACAGCCTCCGCGGGATCCTCAGCCGTGTGGTCCGGGCGTCGGCCGACGTCTGCGGGCGCGAGGCCGAGCTGCGGGTCGAGGGAGGAGACACCGAGATCGACCGCGCCGTCCTCGACCACCTGCGGGATCCTCTCGTGCACCTCGTGCGCAACGCCGTGGCCCACGGGATCGAGGACCCGTCGGAGCGGCTGCGCGCCGGCAAGCCGCGCGCCGGAGCGGTCACGCTGCGGGCGCGGTCCGCCGGCTCCTGGGTCGAGATCGCGGTGGTCGACGACGGCGCCGGCATCGACACGCGGGCGGTGCGGGAGCGCGCGACCGAACGAGGGATGCTCCAGGAGGCGCAGGGTCGGTCGCTCTCCGAGGAGGAGCTGCTGGACCTCGTGTTCCTGCCGGGCCTCTCGACGAGCAGCACCGTCTCCGAGGTCGCGGGGCGGGGGTTCGGCATGGACATCGTGCGCTCGAACCTCGCCGAGGTCGGCGGGAGCGTGGTGCTCACCACGCGGCGCGGCGTCTCCACCGCCGCGACCATGCGTGTCCCGCTGACGCGTCTCACGACCCGGGCCCTCGCCGTGCTGGCCGGTGGGCAGGCGCTCGCGATCCCGATGATCGGCGTCGAGCGCACGATCTCCGTCGACCCGCACGACGTGCGCGTGGTCGACGGCGGCAGCGCCGTGCAGATCGAAGGAGCGCTCGTCCCGGTGGACTCGCTCGCGGAAGTCCTCGGCGTTCCGACGCGGGCCGGGCAGCGCAGGCCCGCCGTCGTCGTCGCGGAGGGGCACCGCCGGCGTGCGCTGCTCGTGGACGAGGTGCAGGGCGAGACGGAGCTGACGATGCAGCCTCTCCCGTGGAACCTCCGCAACCTGTCGCCGGTGTCCGGCCTCGCCGTCGTCGAGGGGGGAGAGGTCGTGCTCGTGCTCAACCCGCACGAGCTGTTGGCTCTCCGGGGCGGCAAGGCTCTGTCGCGCGCCATGCAGGCCGCCAGCAAGGCGACGCGCACGCACCGCGTGCTCGTCGTGGACGACTCCGTCACGTCCCGCACCCTCGAGCGGAACATCCTGGTGTCGGCAGGCTACGAGGTCCTGATGGCCGTCAACGGCGCCGCGGCCCTCACGACGCTGGCGGAGCACGAGGTCGACCTCGTGATCACCGACGTCGACATGCCCAAGATGAACGGTATCGAGCTCACGCGACGGATCCGCGCGACCGCGCAGACGTCTCGGCTGCCCGTGATCCTCGTGACGAGCCTCGGAGACGAGGCCGACAAGCGGCGCGGCGTCGAGGCCGGGGCCGACGCGTACATCGTGAAGGGGGATTTCGACCAGGACGAGCTATTGCGCGCGGTCGCCAGGCTGCTCTGATCGGACGTCGAACATGCCGCCGGTGAGAGCATTCATCGTCGACGACTCGGCGTTGGCGCGCCTGGTGCTGACTCGCATGCTCGAGAGCGACGGCCGGATCGAGGTCGTGGGCGAGGCCTCCGACGGCCCGAGCGCGCTCGCGCGCGTCCCCGCGAGCGACGCGGACGTCGTCCTGATGGACATGATGATGCCGGGGATGGACGGCCTCGAGGCGACCCGCCGTCTCATGGCCTCCTCGGCGCGCCCGATCCTCATCGTCTCCGATCTCGTCGGGCGGGACGGGACGCTGAACTTCCGGGCGCTGCAGGCCGGGGCGCTCGACATCGTCCGCAAGCCGAGCGCCGAGGAGCGCTCCGACGCCGCCGCCGTCCGAGATCTGCTGCGCCGTGTACGCGTGCTGGCGGGCGTCCCGGTGATCACGCGCCATCAGCGACGAGGCGCGAGGGACGACGACACCGAGCCGCCTCCGACGTGGGAGCCGCGCCCCCAGCGTGACGACTTCAAGGCAGAGCTCGTGTGCATCGGCGCTTCGACCGGCGGACCACCGGCGCTCGGGCGGCTCCTCGCGCGCGTCCCGTCCGGCGCGCATGCCCCCATCCTGGTGGTGCAGCACATGGCGCCCGGGTTCATCCAGGGCATGGCGAGCTGGCTCACCGAGACGACGGGGCTGAACGTCACGCTGGCCAAGGATGGTCATTGCCCGGAGCGTGGATGTGTGTACGTCGCACCCGACGACGCGCACCTCGCCCTGTCGGTGAGCGGCGCGCTCGCGCTCCGGTCGAGGGGCCCGGTAGGGGGGCACAAGCCCTCGGTCGACGCCCTCTTCCACTCGGTCGCGACGAGCGGGGCGGCTCCGCGCACGCTCGCGGTCCTCTTGACCGGGATGGGCAGCGACGGGGCCACGGGGATGCTCGACCTCTACCGCGCCGGCGCCTGGACGATCGCGCAGGACGAGGCGACGTGCGTGGTCTACGGCATGCCGAAGGCGGCCGCGGCGCTCGGCGCGGCGCGCGAGGTCCTACCCCTCGAGACGATCGCCGATCGCATCGCGTCGATGTCCGCGAGCCGCGGGGGCGCCCAAGACCGGGAGTCGGTGCAGTAGCTCGCCGCCGGCCGGCGGACGCCGCGGACTCTCCCGCGGATCAGACCCGACACTCCGTCGGGTCGCACTTGGGGGCGTGCTCGATCTCGTGCGGGGTCTCGCCTGCGCCGAGCTCGAGGACCTGCGTGGCACGGCTCCCGTAGCGGAAGACGGTGACCCCCTTGAGGCCGAGGCGCCACGCTTCGAGGTACGCGTCGCGGACGTCCTGGACGGTCGCGCTCGCGGGCAGGTTGACCGTCTTCGAGACGGAGTTGTCCACGTGGCGCTGGAAGGCGGCCGCCATCCGCAGGTGGCGCTCGGCCGGGATCTCGAGCGCGGTCGGGAAGAGGCGAACGAGCTCGCGCGGGACGTTGTCGAGCCCTTCGAGGCTGCCCCGGTCCCGGATGCGATCGACCAGGCGCGCAACGTCGAGCTCGTGCGCCTCCGCGAGCTCGACGAAGAGCGGGCTCACCTCGTACAGTGTCTCGCCGCCGAGCACGTGCGTCCGCCGGTAGGCGAGGGCGAACAGCGGCTCGATGCTCGGCGTCGTGCCCGCGAGGATGCCGAGCGTGCCGGTCGGTGCGATGGCCGTGCGCGTGGCGTTGCGGAGCGGGACCCCGCGGGCGGCCCAGACGCTGTCCTTCCAGGCGGGGAAGGGGCCTCGCTCCTCGGCGAGCTCGCGGGAGGCGAGCAGGGCCTCGGACTGGACGAACCGCATCACGTCCTCGCTGACGCGCTCCGACTCCTCCGACCCGTACGGCACGCCGAGCCGCACCAGCATCTCGGCCAGGCCCATCAGGCCGAGCCCGATCTTGCGCGTGAGCAGGGACGCCCGCTCGCACTCGGCCACGGGGAAGCGGTTGACCGTGACGACGTCGTCGAGGAACCGGACGGCCACGTGCGTGGTCTCCCGCAGGCGCTCCCAGTCGATCTCGGACCGGCCCGGCTCCTGCCGGGTCATCCGGGCGACGTTGATCGAGCCGAGGTTGCACGACTCGTACGGCAGGAGCGGCACCTCGCCGCAGGGGTTGGTCGCTTCCATGCGGCCGAGCGCCGGCGTGGGGTTGTGCCGCTCGATCGCGTCGAGGAACAGGAGGCCGGGGTCGCCGGTGTGCCACGCCGCGTGCGCGACGGCGTCGAACAGCTCCGTGGCCGACATGCGACCCACGACACGTCCGGTGCTCGGGTGGACGAGGGGGTAGGCCTCGTCCCGCACCACGGCCTCCATGAGCTCGTCGGTCACCGCGATCGAGACGTTGAACGTCGTCAGCGTCTCGCGCTTCATCTTCGCTCGGACGAGGTCGAGCACGTCCGGGTGGTCGAAGCGTAGGACGCCCATGTTGGCGCCGCGCCGCCTGCCACCCTGCTGGATGTGCTGGGTGACGCAGTCGAAGACCTGCATCAGCTCGACCGGGCCCGAGGCCTGTCCTCCGCTCGACTCGAGCACGCCGCCCGCCGGCCGCAGGTGGGAGAAGGAGAAGCCCGTCCCGGCGCCTGCCCGCTGTACCAGCGCCAGGTTCTTGACCGAGTCGAAGATCTGCTCGAGCGAGTCCTCGACCGGCAGGACGAAGCACGCGCTGAGCAGGCCGAGCCGCGTCCCCGCGTTCATCAAGGTGGGGCTGTTCGGCAAGAGCTCGAGCGACGTCATCGAGCGGAGGAAGCGCTCCTCCCACTCGTTCGCCCGGCGGGCGTCGCCGTCGATCCGCTCGGCGTCGGCCACCGCGCGCGCGACGCGGGCGAACATCTCTTCGGGGGTCTCGGCCACCTCGCCCCGCCGGTCCCGGCGGAGGTAGCGCGCCTCGAGCACGCGCCGGGCATTGTCCGAGAGCTCCACGTCTCGTACGTGCGCACCGTGCGCGGGTCGTCCAGCCCGCGAGGCACGCCCCGTGCACTCCACCCGGGCCGTGGACGTGGCCACCCTCTTCCTGTGCGGGGACGTGATGACCGGCCGCGGGGTCGACCAGATCTTCCCCCGCTCCGTCGACCCGGAGCTCCGGCTCAACCGACCCTTCGGCGGAGGCCGAGCCGCTCGGCCGTGAAGCGCAGCACGTCCATGTAGGAGACCATCCCGACGAGCCGTCCCTCTGCGCCGACCACCGGGAGCGCTCCGACGCGCTCGTCGAGCAGCAGCTCGACGGCGTTCGACAGGGGCGCGTCCGCTCGGACGGTCGACGGCTCGTGGGTCATGGCGTCGGCCACGCGCAGCTCCTCGCGGAGCTTGCCGAGCGGGTTGCCGACGGCGCTGCGCACGTCGCGGTCCGACAGCATCCCGACGACGCGTCCTGCCTCGACCACCGGGAGGTGGCGGACGCCGCGGTGGAACATGCGAGACGCCGCGTCGAGGAGGTACTCGTCCGGGCGCGCCGTCTCGGGCTCGGTCACCATCACGGACTCGAGCGGCGGAGCCTCGACGGGCGCCGCGCCGCCGCGCGCGACGAGCGTCACGAGGTCGGTCGTCGTGAGGATGCCCAACAGGCGTCCTTCCGAGACGACGGGGAGACAGCCGATGTGCTCGTCCGCCAGGCGAGCCGCCGCCGCCTCGAGCGGCTCGTCGGGTCCCACCGTGGCGACGCCGTGGGTCATGGCGTCACGGACGCTCCCGGCGACTCGCCACGGACCCTCGGCGCCGCGGTGTCGCAGGACGTCGCGGTGGCTGAGGACGCCGGTGAGCGTGCCGTCCCGGACGACCGGCAGGTGGCGGATGCCGGTCCACAGCATCATCTGCAACGCGACGCCGACGTCCTCGTCCTCCGTGACGGTGACCGGGCATCGGTGCATCACGTCTCGTACCCTCATCGCTCACCTCCCGAGCGCGGCCGCGAGCGCCGGCGCCACCGGGACACGCTCGACGGGCACCGGAGCCCGCGCGGGCGCCGGCACCGTGTCGGTCACGCACAGCCGCCCGATGGGGAGGCGCGCGAGGCGTTCCCACGCGGACCCGACGAACAGGCCGTGCGTCGCGGCCACGTGCACGGGCGTCTCGCAGCCGTGCGAGACGAGAAGCCGCACCGCCGCCTCGAGGGTCCCTCCGGTGCTGATCATGTCGTCGACCACCAGCGGGATGCGTCCGCGGACCTCCCCGGCGAGCCCCGACGCGGAGACCTCCTCGCCGCTCAGACGGGTCTTGTGCACGAAGGCCGTGGGGGCATCGAGCATTCGAGCCACCCGCCGCGCCCGGGGCACGGCGCCGAGGTCCGGCGCCACGACGACGCAGCGCTCCCGTGGCAGATCCCCGAGCGCGGCGACGAGCGACGGTAGAGCGGAGAGGTCGTCGAACCGGGTCGAGGAGGCGGCCTCGGCCGAAGGGCTGTGGACGTCGACGCTCACGACGCGGTGGACCCCGGCCGCGGCCATCAGGTCCGCCATTACGCGCAGCCCGACGGCCTGCCCACCGGCCGTGCGCCTGTCCTGCCGTGCGTATCCGAGGTACGGGACGACGGCCGTCACGCCCGTCGCGCCCGAGCGCCGGCAGGCATCGACGAGGAGCAACAGCTCGATCAGGTTCCGCTCGACGGGCGCGAACGTCGGCTGCAGGACGAACGCGTGCTCGCCCCGCGGCTCGTCCTCGAGCCGCACGTGCAGCTCGCCGTCGGGGAACGAGTCCGTGCGGCTCGCGCGCAGGGACACGCCGAGCTCGGCGGCCAGCGATGCCCCGAGGTCGGGGTGCGCGGATCCGCACAGGAGGAACGGCGCCGCCACGTCAGCTCGCCCTGGGCTCACGGGCATACCGGGTGACGATCGCCTCGACCTCCTCGTCGGTGGTCTGCTCGAACGAGGCGTAGTGCGCGCCGACGGCGAGGAAGGGCTCGGGGCGCTCCGGGCACACCAGCTCGTCGACCTCCGCGGCGATGGCGTCGCACGCCTCGGCCGAGCCGACCGGGACCGCCACCACGATCTTGCCGGCGCCCATGGCGCGAAGCCCGCGGATCGCCGCCCGCGTCGTCGCTCCGGTGGCGAGGCCGTCGTCCACGACGATGGCCACCCGTCCCTCGAGGTCCAGCGGCGGCCGCCCGGCGCGGAAGCGCTTCTCCCGCTGCCGCGCCTCGTCGCGCTTCAGTTCCGTCAGCCGGTCGATGGTCGAGCGCGGGACTCGGAGCATGTCGATGATCTCGTCGTTGAGGAACCGCGCCCCCGTGGACGTCACGGCCCCGATCGCCAGCTCCTCGTGGCCCGGCGAGCCGAGCTTGCGCGCCACGATCACGTCGAGGCCGAGGCCGAGCCGCCGCGCCACCTCGTCGGCGACCGGCACGCCCCCGCGGGGGATCCCGAGGACGACGGCGCCGGTCCCCCGGTACCGCTCGAGGTGATCGGCGAGCACCGCGCCCGCGTGGCGGCGGTCGTCGAACCGGCGCGCGCGGTCGCCGAGCCAGTCGTAGTAACCGACCATGTCCTGACGCGGATCCACGATCGTACCGTCGTCCCCGTCGGTCGGATCGCAAGCCTCGGCGAGCTTGACGGCCCCACCTCCGGTGCGCACTCACCGGGGGAGGTGCGTCATGAAGGTACGCGAGATCATGCAGCGCGAGCCGCGGACGGTGGAGCAGGACGCCCCGGCGATTCATGCGCTCTCGCAGATGCTGTGGACCGGAATCCGGCACCTGCCCGTCGTCGACGGGGGGCGCCTGGTCGGCGTCGTCAGCGAACGGGACCTGCTCGCCTCGCGATCGGACGAGGAGCGGCTCTACGGCGACGCGGGTGACCGCGTCGCCGACGTCATGAGCACGCCGCCGAGGTTCACACATCCGAACGCGGACGTGGCGGACGCGGCCGCGGAGCTGTCGGTGCACGGCGTCGGCTGCCTGCCGGTGGTGGACGCCGGCCGGGTCGTCGGCATCGTGACGACGCGGGACCTCCTGGCCGTACAGGCACAGATCCCGGTGGCGCTGCCGGAGCCCGAGACGAGGACGGCGGCGGACGTGATGAGCCGCGATCTGCTCGCGGTGAGCCCCGAGGACCGTCTGGTCGACGCGGTGGCCGAGCTGACCCAGCGAGGCGTGCGGCACCTGCCGGTGGTGGACGGCATGCACCGCGTGGTCGGCATCCTGTCGGACCGGGACGTGCGCGAGGCGCTCGGGAGCGTGGCGGCGGCCTTCTCGGAGTCGCTCGAGGCGAGGGTCTCCGCCCTGCGCGTCTCCGACGCCATGACCCCCGACCCACGGACGGTCGGTCGCGACGAGCCGCTGTCCGGGGTCGTCCACGTGCTGCTCCACGACAGGGTGGGGGCGCTCCCGGTGGTGGACGACGAGGAGGTCCTGGTCGGCCTGATCTCCTACGTCGACGTCCTGCGCGCGCTCGCGGGCGAGCCCCGGCGCGCTCTCGTGGCGGTCACGGCGGGTCCATCGCGAGCGTGACGGCGCTCGCCAGCGTCACGGGTCAGTGGTGCGACTCGCGCTGACCGGGATCGCCCAGGTCGGGCAGGAGCGACAGCCAGCGCTCCTCCTGGCGCAGGTCGTCGCGCAGGGCCTGGGCCACGAACCGGGCCTGCACGGCGCGGTCCACCGGGTCGTCTTCCCCGAGCGCGGCGAGGTGCTCGACGAGCCCGACCTGGTGCCGGTGCACCTGCGCCAGGTGACGGGCGAGGATTACTCCCCAGCCGTTGCCGCGCGCGAGCTGTGGCATCAACGCCTGCGACTCGAGCGCGTGGTGGCGCGCGAGCAGCTCGCGGAGCTCTCGGATGCGCCGATCGACCAGCGTGTGGAGGGCCGTCCGTCCACGGATCACCGACTCGGCCAGCTCCGCCAGCTCGTCGACGGTCTGGCTCAGCGCGCGGTGGCAACCACGGATCCGGTCACGGTTTCGCGTCGGCGGCAGCATCGAACGCAACCGGCAGCGTCGGGCTGCCTCCCCGGCGATCCCGGGCCCTCAGGATCTCGAACGCGTTGCGCACCGCGAGGTACACGTCGGGATCGGTCTCGAGCACGATCGCGCCGTCGTCACGTCGGACGAGGCACGCCTCGTAGGTCCGCCTCGGGACCTCGATGCGCCGCAGCCGGATCTCGATTCCGCGCGCCGGCCGGGCGCGCGTCGGCTCGGCGCCCGAGTCGCCCGCGCAGCGCCGGATGAAGAACAGGAGCTCCTCCGAGAAGGGCACGTTGCGCAGGTCGATCTCCATCGCGACGGGTTGGGACAGCAGGGTCCATGCCACCGCCCTCTCGGCCGTCTCGGGCCGGTTTGCCTGCGGATCCGGGGCCGAACGCGCCTCGGCGCGCCAATTTGTCCCGGACGGCCTGTCACCCGAGGCGCCATACTGCCTCACATGGCTCGGAGGACGACGCCGTGGATGGTCCCTGCTCTTTGCTGGATCGCGGTGGCCTGCGGCGACGGCGCGGATCGGGCGGGCCGACGGGACGACCCCGCTCCGGCTCGGTCCGAGAGCGCGGCCGCCGACGAGCGCGAGACCGAGCTGCCGGCCGAGGAGCCGGGTGAGTCGGACGTCGCCGAGCCCGACGAGCGGGGCCGGCTCGAGGCCGAGTGCTTTGCCGGCAGCACGGAGGCGTGCGACCGGCTCGGGCACTGACGCCGTCTACTTCACGAGCATCTCGAGCAGCGCGAGGTTCTCGGCCTCGTCGGGGTCGACGCGGCCGTCGACGACGACCATCGCGCGCGCCGCGTCGAGGAAGAGCTGCCGGTGCTCGCGGGGGATCCGCGCCGGGTCGAGCTCCTCGGGGGGCGGGGGCACCTCGAGCCACGTCTCGACCTGCGCGATCTCCTCGGGGGTGAGGCCGAGCCGGTCGATGAGCTTGACCACGAACTTCCGCTCTTCGTCCCGCACCTCCAGGTCCGCCCAGGCGAAGGAGCAGACGAACTTCATGAGCTGGAGGCGCGCTTCGGGGTCGAGGGTGTGGAGGGTCATGGGCGAACCGTAGGTCCTTTTTCGTCTACTCGGAACCGGGGGTCTCCCCCTGCGTGGCGCCGCCGAACACGCCTGCGGCGCAGTCCGCCGTGTCTTGGGAGGTCATCTTGGCGAAGATGATCAGCCCCACCAGGATCCCGATCGCGAGCAGCAGCACCAGGCGGACGATGAACCGCTTGTCGCGCTTGATCGCGTGCTCCTCGAGATCGGCCATGGGCGCGGGGAGGATGCCCCGAACCGCCGACGGGACGCAACCGGCGCACATGGTGCCCTCGTTGCGTCCGGGACCGTAGGGGGATACAACCCCTTGCCCGTCAAGCGGAGGAGTGGATGGCGACCACGATCACGATGCCGTCGCTCGGCGAGAGCGTCTCGGAGGGCGAGGTCGGCAAGTGGTTGGTCCAGGAGGGCCAGCGCGTCGAGAAGGACCAACCCCTCGTCGAGATCATGACGGACAAGGCGGACAGCGAGATCCCCGCCACGGAGTCCGGCGTGGTCACGCGGATCTATGCCCAGGAGGGCAGCACGATCGGCGTGGGCGACAGGCTGTGCGACATCGATCCGTCCGCGGTGGCCGAACGGCCCGCGGGTGGAGGCAACGGCGCCGAGACGCCGGCCGCGCCGGTCTCCGGTACCGAGGAGATCGGCGAGCGCCCGTCCCCTGCGGGCGCGCCCACGTCGCCCGCCGTGCGCAAGCTCGCGCGCGAGCGTGGCGTGGACCTCGGCCTCGTCGCCGGCACGGGCACCGAGGGACGCATCACGCGCGAGGACGTGCTCAAGGCCGCCGCGCCCGAGCCGGCACCCGCCGCGCCGGCGCCCGAGGTCCGCGAGGCGCTGCCGCCGCCCGCGGCCGTCGAGCCGGGGAAGGCGCGTAGCGGCCGCATCCCGCCGTCGCCGACGGGCGCCTTCCGCCTCCCGCCCTACAAGCCCGGGCCGAACGACCAGGTCGTCCCGTTCAGCCGGCGCCGGCGGATCATCGCCGACCACATGGTCTACTCGAAGCTGACGGCGCCGCACGTGGCGACCTTCGCCGAGTGCGACCTGCACGCCACCTCCAGGCTTCGCGCCCGGCACAAGGCCGAGCTCGAGAAGGCGGGGCTCGGCCTCACCTATCTCTCCTTCGTCGCCGCGGCGACCTGTCGGGCGCTCCGGGAGCACCGGGAGCTGAACGCGCGGGTCCTCGAGGACGAGTACGTCCTGCTCGGCGACATCAACCTCGGCATCGCGGTCGAGACCGACGAGGGCCTCGTCGTCCCGGTCATCCCGCACGCCGACGAGCTGTCCATCCGCGGCCTCGCCCGCGCCATCCAGGACCTGGCCACGCGGGCCCGCGACGGCAAGCTCACGCCGGACGACCTGGCGAACAAGACGTTCACCATCTCGAACCCGGGCCGCAAGGGCAACCTCGTCGGCGCCGCGATCATCTCGCAGCCGAACGTGGGGATCCTCCGGATGGGCGAGATCAAGAAGCGGGTGGTCGTCGTCGAGCACGACGGGGAGGACTTCATGGCCATCCACCCCGTCATGCACATGGCGCTCAGCTACGACCACCGGATCGTGGACGGGGTGCACGCCAACAGCTTCCTGTGGCGCGTCACCGAGCTGCTCGAGACCGGCGACTTCGAGGTGTAGCTGGCCTCTGTATCGGAGCCTACGGCTCGAACGAGACGAAGTAGCCGTCGCCTGCCCCCGCGCCGTCGACGAAGAGGTAGTAGCGCGAGCCTGCCGTGCAGTCGTCCTCGTACAGGGTGTATCCCGCGTAGCCGGAGCCGCCCGACCCGTCGCCGGCCACGCAGCCGAGCTCGGTGCCGGTGTGGCAGGGCCCGGACCGCGCGTACAGGTCGGGGTCGAAGTCGTCCGAGAGCCCGAGGAAGCGGAAGTTGCCGTCGGGCGGGCCGAGGAAGGTCGCGACGGCCTCGGGGCTCGTGTCCGCCGGGCCCTGGCACGAGCCCCGCTCGCCGCCGATACCGGTGGCGAAGCCGATCATCCCGACGAACGAGCCGCCCCCGGTGATGTCGATCGGTGTCGCGCAGGTGTCCGCCCGCGCCGGCCGAACGCTCACGTTCAGGGTGTAGCTCCCGCGGACCGAGTCGTCGTAGGAGTCCAGGAGGATGTACAGGCGGCGCGTCGACGAGCCGACCGACGGCCCGATGCGGTGCACCCAGATGCGGCTGTCCGTCTCGACGCCCGTGTCGATGTCGTCGTCGCACCCCATGCGGAAGCCGGTGTTGCTGCACGAGAGCCCTACGCCGAGGACCGTGTCGGCCGTGCTGCCGAGCGTGTCGATGACCACGTCGCTGAGCGAGGTGATGTCCACGTAGTAGACGGCGTCCCGGCCGCCCGAGCGCCCGCAGGCCGTGCCGTAGTTGGCCGTGAACGGATCGATGCTCCCCGTGATCGTGGCGTCTCCGGATGAGTCGAGGACGATCTCCTCCGCGTCCGAGCAGTCGTCGGGGATGGTCGTGCACCCCTCGTCGGTCGTGCCGTCGCAGTCGTCGTCCCGGCCGTTGCAGTACTCGGTGGCTCCCGGGTGGACGCTCGCGTCGTAGTCGTCGCAGTCCGTCCCGCCGGTGCACGTGGTCCCGCTCACGCTTCGGGCGGCCGCTCCGTCGCCGTCGGTGTCGCGCGGGTCGTGGAGGCACATCATCGCCGAATCGTCGCAGGTGTCCGCCGTGCAGGGGTCGCCGTCGCGGCAGTCGCGCGTCTCTCCGCCCTCGCACCCGCCCGCCGCGATGCTGCACGCCCCGCCGGTCCTGCAGTAGCCGGTGTCGCACAGGGTGTCGTCCTCGATGTGGAGGCAGCCGCTCGGGTCGGTCGCCGAGCCCGGATCGCACGAGTCGACGCTGCAGTCGATCGAGTCGTCGCACGCCGAGTCGAGCGGCGTGTGGACGCATCCGTCGGCGCCGTCGTCGCAGGAGTCCTCGGTGCAGGCGAATCCGTCGTCGCACGTCGGCGGAGCGCCGTCGAGGCATCCGGTCGTCTCGTCGGCGCCCGCCGCGCCCGGATCGCACGTCTCCTCGCCGTTGCACGGGAGCCCGTCGTCGCAGTCGGAGTCCTCGGTGCACACGATCGGCACGCAGCCCGAGCCGGGGTTGCAGCGCTCGCCGTCGCCGCAGAGCGCGTCGCTCGCCTCGTGCCGGCACTCGCCGTCCACGCACGTGTCCACCGTGCACGCGACCTCGTCGTCGCAACCGCCTGGGCACTCCGGGCCCGAGTCCACCGGGCCGCCGTCCCTCGGCGGCACGAAGGCGTCCTCGCCGCCCGAGTCGGTGCGGCCGCCGTCGACTCCTGCGCCGGCGTCGCCTCCCCCCTCCTCGTCGAGCTCGGACTCGTCCGGGCTCACGATCGCGCTGCACCCGGACAGGAGCGCTACCAGGAGCGCGGCCCAACGAAGCTCGGAACGGATGGTCGTCATGCTGCCCTCGGTCGAAGAAAGCTCAGAAGTCACCGGTCAGGACCAGGCCGCCGCCGTGCGGCGTCGCGACGGGCGTGACGCGCGGCCTCGACGCGCGCTCGGTGCCCGAGCCCTCCTGCGTGAGGAAGAGGTAGGCCGTCACGCCGGCCCCGACGACGGCGCCCGCGATGAGGATGTCGGTGACGAGCGCGAGCGTGCTCGCGCGGTCGGCGGCGTCCCTGCCCTCGTCGCACGCAGCCGGGTCGCCGCGCCCCCGGTCGCAGGCCACGACCGAGTCCTCGAAGTCCGCGTCGGCGGAGAGCGCGGCGATGCCGGTGGCGACGCCGCCGACGAGGAGCGCCGCGCTCGCCCCGCCGGCGATGAGCACGGGCATGCTCAGCCGGAACCCGCCGGACGGCGCCTCGGCCGTCGCGCCGGCCGACGTCTCGGCGCCCGCCTCGCCCGTCTCCGCCGTCTCGCCCGGCTCGTCCCCACCCTCGGCGGGCGTCGGCGCCGTCACGCCCTCGGCGGGCTCGGTCGCGGCCGAGCCGGGCTCGAGGGTCACCTCCACGTTCGCGGGCTGCCCCGCCTCGACGACGAGCTCGCGCCGCACGGGCGCGTAGCCCTCGAGCGTCACCTCGATGGTGTGGTTGCCCGCCGTCATGCGGATCGGCTCCATGACGGGCGCCCGGCGCGTCTCGGCCCCGTCGATCGTGACGAGCGCTCCGTCCGGCTGGACCCGCAGCGTGACCTCGCCGACGCGGCCCCGGAGCCGCTCGAGGGTGCCCTCGATCTCGCGGCGCTGGGCGGCGCTCACGCCCTCGGACTCCTGGAGGAACCGCTCGAAGTGGAAGATCGCCTCGAGCGGACGGCCGAGCTCCTCGTAGCAGTTGGCCATGTTGACCCGAACGCTGGGGTGCGGCGCGAGCCGGTAGGCCTCCTGGAAGGCCTCGAGCGCCCCCGAGAAGTCGCCGGCCTCGTAGCGCTCGACGCCGCGGCCGAACTCGGAGCGGGCCCGCTCGCGGGCCGCGTCGTCCTGGGCCGCCGCGGTGGCCCCGATCACGGTGATGAGCACGAACGAAAGCAGACGAAGCCGGGCGATCATCGAGCCTCCACGGAGGGGGGGGAGCCCAGAATAGGTAGCCGGACGACGGGGCGTCAACCGAGGGCACCTCCGCGAGCCCCCTCCTTGACAGCTCCCCGCCTCCCGCGCACCTCTGCCCGAGCCGCGCGAGGATGGCGGAATCGGTAGACGCGCCGGATTTAGGTTCCGGTGTCGAAAGACGTGGGGGTTCGAGTCCCCCTCCTCGCACCGTTCGTCCGGAACGCTCGAGGGAGCTGCCTACTCTCCGGTCTCCTCCTCGCCGAAGAGGCGGGGGTCGACCTGGTCGGGGCCCTCGAAGCGAGGGGGGACCGACAGGCGCGGGCCGAGCTTGCGCCCGATCGCGGCGATGGCGACGTTCGCTCGCTGCGCCTCGCGCGCCGAGACGTAGTCGCGGTGGGCGTCGAGCCAGCGCACGGCCTCGTTGACGCGCCGGCGCTCGGGCAGGTGCTGGGCCTCGCGGTCGAGCGTCTCGACGCGCTCGCGGACCTCGCGGCGGTCGATGCGGGGCGGCAGGCTCGGGACGACGTCGACGCCCCCGTCCTTCGAGACGACGATCGCGATGCACGAGTCGTCCGGCCGCGAGGCCACGTAGCGCACGGCCGAGTTGTACCGCGAGCCGCGGCCCGGATCGCCGTGCCGGGTCGCCATGCCGTCGAGGATGGCGCCCGCTGCGTGCACCTGTCCGTGCTGGTCGAGCAGCACGGCGCCGTCCATCGTCGTGATCGCCCGCAGCTCCTCCGGGCTCGGGCGGCGCGGCTCGATGGGCATGGACTGACCGCTCAGCCGCTCCGCCTCTTCCACGGCGTCGGCGCTGACCACGAGCAGCGCGCCGTGGCGCTGATCGATCACCGCCTCCACGAGCTCCCACAGGACGTGGGCGTCGCGGTCGTCGACGCCCCGCAGGATGCGGCGGAGGTTGTCCTCGAAGGAGAGCCGGTCGAGCCGCGGCTGCGGCAGCCCGGGGCTGCCGTGGTCGACCTGGAGCAGGACGCGGGAGTCCTGGTAGAGCTGCCACTGCTGCTCCCCGAGGATGTCGATGCGCGGGATCCCGGGCTTGGCCGTCCCGAGCCCGTACACCTGCTCTCCGTCCGTGAGCAGCGCGAGCGCGCCCGTGCGCGTGGTCTCGAGGAGCTTCCGAACCCAGCCGGTGCTCCGCATCGGGACCGGGCGGGCGAGCCGGACGTGGACGGAGACGTCGGGGTGCGTGGGAGGGGCGATGGCGATCTGCCCGAGCGCCTCGAGGCTCTCGTAGGTGATCGCCGAGACGGCGTTGACCGCCTCGAACAGCTCCTCTCCCGCGTCGGGGCGTCGCACCGTCGCGACCACGGCGGTCCAGGTGAGCGTCCGGGCGGCCTCGCGCAGCACCTCCTCGCGGCTGCGGCGGAACAGCTCCCCCGTGTAGTGGCCGGCGTCGGGGATCAACAGCGAGAAGGACGCGTCGAGCAGGAGCTCCTGGATCGCCGCGTCGACCAGGTTCGCCGCGACGTGCAGCTCGGTGTCGCACAGCACGGCCGGCAGATCGAGCCGCTCGAGCTGCTCGTGCGGCTCCGCCTCGACGACGATGCAAGGGACCACCTCGTACTCGCCGACGACCGTGGGCGGACCACAGAAGGACCGTGTGTGCTGCTCCTCGTCCACGGAGCTCACCCGGGCCTGCACCACGTCGCGGAGCACTCGGGCCGAGAGGTCCCGCTCCTCGAAGCCGCGGCGGTGCCTCGGGCGGCCGCGCTCGGCGCGCAGGCGGCGGTCGAGGTCGACGTGCAGCCCGCGGAACAGCTCGAGGTCCCACGGACCGCTCTCCGGCTGGATCGTCACGGGGTGACGCTTTCCCCACCGGCGCACGCCCACGAGCAAGACGTCCGGGCGCAGGGCGGGCTCGAGCGCGTCGAGCACGATCCGGCCGGCGTTGCGGAACGCCCCACGGAAGTGCGGTTGGTACTCCCACACGGGACGGCCCTCAGCGCAGCTCGGGCATGGGCAGGCGCCGGAGCGTGTAGAAGTCGCGGTGGTACTCGTCGGCGTACTCGCGGCGCAGCCTGGCGAGCTCCCGCGTCGGGATCCCGAAGGCGAGCGCGACCTCCGTGAGCCGGTCCTCCCCGGCGTCTCCGAGCTCGCCGCCCGCGGCGGCGGTGTGGAGCGCGGCGCACAGGGCGGCGTGGGCCGCGTCGTCGTCCACGCGCCGCGCGAGCCGCCGCAGGAACCTGCGCCGCCCGAGGCACGCGAGGTCTCCGAAGGTCTCGCCGACGATGCGTCGCGCCTGGGCTGCCGACAGCTCGGGGTGACGGCGGGCGAGCTGGCCGAGCACGACGTCGAGCTCGCGGCGGTCGACGTCCCGGTCCGCCATGGCCACGTACAGGCAGGCCCCGACGAGCGCCTGCGCCGATCGGTGTTCCATGCAGGGTCTGTAGCCCCGCGCGCCGCCCCGTGGAGCCCTTCCCGCCACGCCGTGGGCGCAAGGGGCCGATCGCCTCGGGGGTACGGGTGGGCCTCGCCAATGGGAGGGCTCACGCGGGCTCGGGGGGCTCGTCACCGTCGGGACGCGGGACATCCGGCCACACGACCCGCGTGATCACCACCCGAACCCGCGTTGCGGGCCGTCGTGCTTCGTGATGCTCTTCCAGATCGCCGTTCCGCGCTCGTCCTTCGAGGCGAATACGAGGTGATAGAGGAGCAGGTTCTTCTCGGCCTTGACGGGGAGCGTATTCACCCGTTCGCTCTCGTAACCGAGCGTCGCGAGTTGCTCGCGGAGGACGTCGATCAACATCGGCACGTGCTCGGCGGAATGGACGACGCTCCGCCACGCCTTCGTGCCGAGCATCTCGTCGATCCTGTCGTGGAAGCCCGAGTGGTAGAAGTTCCTCTTGATCGCCCCGGTCGGGAAGTGGATCAGTAGGTCCATTCGTTTGACCGCGCCGAGCTTGGCGATCGTCGACCACTTGAGCGGCGTCGGTCCGAACGGATCGATGAGCGCGACGTTCAGACCGTATGGCGGTACGAGCGCAACGATCCTGTCGATGACGGCGTTGCAGTCGCCCTGGACGACGGTTACACGGTGCTCGTCCCTCGTGGTGCGGGCCCGAAGCGCCTCGACATTCTCGCTGTCGAGATCGCAGAGGATGACGCGGCTGAACGGAGCATCCCCATGCTCGACCGCGATGAGTGCGCTCCCGGGTACCGTCATCGCTTCATCGCGGATCCGAGCGCGACCAGGACCTGCGAACAGATCGACGAACGCAGCGCCGCCGGTTCCGCGCGGCGGAAGGTACCGCGAGCGCACCGCGCGCGTCGCATCGATGTAGAGACGGATCCGATCGTGCTTCGTGGCAGCCCAGGCGCCCACGCCCTGGGAGGCAAGCCCGTCCTCGGCTGGGTTCTCGCAGTTCCCGTTCTTCTTGCGCCTACCTCCGTACCGGCAGCGCCACTCGTCGTCGTCGCCCATGCCTTGCCCCCACACGCTGCGGCATCTCGTCGTAGGTCCGTCCATCGAGCACGCGACCCGCGCGCTTCTTCTGAACGCCACCCCACTGCTTGAAGAAGAAGGCGACGCGTGCATCCGCGCATTGCCGCCGGACGTCGCGGACCCAGGCTGGGTCCATCGGACGACAACCGGGGCCGGACTCGCCGCCCACGATCGCCCAGTCGATGCCGCGCAGATCGAGATTCGGGAGCGGTCCGAGTAGCGGCTCCAAGGAGAGGAACTTGATCGCCGCTCCAGTGGCGCGCAGCCGGTCCATCCGCCAGGCGTACGCAGCGGACTCGACGCTGACCCCCATCCAGACGTTGGCGGGCCACGGCAGTCTTGGAGCGACCGAGAGCAGGCGATCGGCTCGCTTCGTGAGGACCTGGAACGTGTGCTCGTGTGCCTCTGACATCGTGTCGAACACAGCGGCGATGAAGTCGTCGGGTACGTCTTCGTGGAAGAGATCCGACATCGAATTGACGAACACGACGCGCGGCTGGTGCCAGTTGAGTGGTTCGCGCAATGCGTCGTCCACCAGCCGCACGCGTCCCGTCCATTTCGGTCCGCTCTTCGATGTGCGCGTCAACCGTTCGTACGGCATGCCCGGTGCTGAGAAGCGGTGCGCCATTCGCTCCGCGTAGCAGCGCTCGCATCCCGGCGAGACACGGGCGCAGCCGCGCACTGGATTCCAGGTCGTCTCAGTCCACTCGATCGTCGTTGCCGTGGCCACCGGAACAGATGCTGATCCTGTACGATCTGCGAGTCAACATGCGTCAGGCGCCCTTCGTCGACATGCGGCAACCACCCTGACACGGGGGCCCGCGTCGACAGGAGCCGCGCGTGTCACTCGACCGCCTCTTCGGTCCAGGGTCGGACGAGCGCGCGGAAGGCGTCGGTCCACGGAGCGGGCCGCTGCGACGCGGCGTCGATCCGCACGATGGTCCGCGAGCCGCGAGCGTGCAGGCTGTCCTCGTCCATCGGCATCATCCGGAAGCCGAACGTGAGCGACGTGCGGCCGAGCTTCTCGATCCACACGCGTACGCGCACCCGGCCCACGCCGCGCACCGGGCTCAGGTACTCGACCTCGTTGGTGCGCACGAGGTGGAAGTTGTCCGGGTTGTCCGGATCCTGGAGCGCGCCCATGCCGAGCTCCATCCAGAACGACCCGAGCGTGCGCTCGAACAGGAGGAGGTAGCGGGCGTTGTGGAGGATGCGGTAGGGGTCGAGATCGTCGAAGTAGACGCCCATCACCTGCTCGTGGAAGCGCGGCATGCGGTGTCCTGGTAGGTGAGAAGCCCCGCGCGCGCAAGGCACCCGGAGCGCTCCGTGCTCCGGCGCCCGCGCGGCACGTTGCGCTCGGCGCCGCGAAACCACGGCGAATTGGGGCGGCGCGGACCTTGCTCCTGTCCTGGGACATGTCTGCCCGAAGCGCCGCCTACGTCCCCCCGTCGCCCGTCGAGCTCGCCCGCAGGAGCAGCCGTCCGCCGGCGCGCTCCGGCATCGCTCCGAAGAGCCCCCTTGCCACGAGGCCCGTCCGCCTCCCGCGCGCTCCCCGCCTCCCGAGGGCCGGCTCGACGCCCCCGCGGCCGCCGACGCCGCTCCGCGCGGTCGCGACGAGGGCACCGGAAGCGACCGAGCCCGCGGTCGTCGTGCTCGGCTGCATCTGGCTGCTGGGCTAGCGGGAGCCTAACGGGCGCAGGGGGAGTCGGCGTAGGGGCAGCCGCCGCGGGTGGGGCAGCTCTCCGCGCCGAGCAGACAACGGCTCCACATCGCGAGCGACAGCCCGACGGCGACGGCCACACCGACGAGCGCCAGCTTGCGCGTGCGGTCGAGGCCCGACCACTTCAGCTTCACCACGTGCGCGACGAGACCGACCAGGCTGCGGGGACGCTGCTCCATGCGTCGAGGGTAGCGCAATCACGGCAGCCGGGCACGTGACGCCCGCGCTTCGGGTTTGCCCCGCACACCTTACTGCGGTAAGGACGTTCGGCTTCGGCATCGAGCGGAGTTCGCAGTTTGAACGCAGGAAAGCTCGCGCCATGACCGGCGGTGCGCCGCCCGTCCGCAGGCCTCCGAGGCTCGTGCGCCTCGTCGCCTGGGTGGCCGCCGTGATGGTGGCCGCGTGGGTCGGCGCCGGCGTCCTGCCGCGGTACGTCGAGGCGTGCATCCTCGAAGAGCTCCGCGCGCTCGGCTTCGACGACGCGAGCCTGCGTCTCGGCCGCGTGACGTTCTACGGCCTCGACCTCTCGGACGTGCGGCTCGATCCGCGGCTCCACGCCGAGGAGGTGCGCGTGCGGTTCCATCCCCTCGATCTCCTGGTGGGGCAGATCGGGGCGGTCACCGTGACCGGAGCGGTGTGGCGCACGCCGCTCGACTCCGGATCGCTCGAGGCGAGCCCGGTCGCCCGGCTGCTCTCGTCGGGCGGCTCGTCGGACGCCTCGTCGGGCGGGGCGGCGGTCGAACGCGTCCGCGTCGTCCGATCCCGGATCGAGATCGAGGGGGAGGAGGGCGTGACGCCGATCGCCGTGGAGGGCGGCGTCGCCTCGCGACCCGCCGGGACCGAGGTCACGCTGCGCGCCACGCAGCGTCGGATCGCCGCGGGCGTCGGCGGAGCGGAGGTGGTGCTGCGCGGTGCCCGCGTCGAGGCCCGCGCCGTCCTCGACGGCCTCCGGCTCGCCGATCTGTCCATCGACGCCACCGCCGAGTCCGTGTCGGTGGACGGCCACACCGCGGGCGGCCTCGCCGCGAGCGGGCGGCTCGCGGGCGACCGCGTCGCGTTCCGCATCGACACCACCGGCGGGCCGCTGTCGCTGTCGGCCGAGGGCGAGGTGCCGTCGGACCCCGCCGCGTGGTCCGGGCCGGCCTCGTGGCCCGTCTCGTGGCGCGTCGAGGGCCCGCTCCCCGCGTGGCTCCTCCCCGACATCGAGCCCTCGAGCGAGGCAACCGTGTCTGCGACGTGCCTGTCCACGTTCGAGCGCGAGAAGGGCGGAGCGCCGCGGCTGATCGTCTCGGACCTCGCCCTCGTGGCGAAGGCCGTCCGGCTCGCCCCGCTCGGGATCGACGCGGAGCTCGAGGGCGTGTACGCCGAGCTCCGCGCGCGCGGTGAGGTGGGCCCGGGCGGGGTCTACTTCGAGGTCGTCGAGCCCTCGCGCGTCTCGCTCGCGAGCGCCCGGCTCGAGGACGGCGTCGCCCGCTCGCTCGTGGTCGCGCCCGCGGTACGTCTCGAGGGAGGCTCCGGAGGCTTCCGCCTCACGGCACGCGGGGACACGACCGTCCGCGCCGAGTCGCTCGACGTCGCAGGCCGCGTCCGGCTCGGTCCGCTGGACTTCACGGTGCTCCCGCGAGACCGGGCGCCGCTGGTGGAGCACGCCGGCGGGCGCACGCGCGTCGTGGCCGGCGTGCGGGGGCAGGCGCTTCGCATCCGAGGCAAGGTCCGGGGTCGCGACGCGCGCATCCGCGGCGAGCTGACCGCGGCGCTCGGCGCCCGCGGTGCGTTCGTGCGGGCGCCGGTGGAGCTCGACATCGCCCGGCTCGCGCACCCCGAGAGCGACCTGGTGCTCGGGCGCGCCCGCGTCGCCGTCCCGCTCGCCTTCGGCGCCGGCGCACAGGAGCCCGTCGCCTCCGTCGCCGCGCGCCACCTCTCCTGGCGAGGCGTGCGCCTGTGTGCGGCCACCGGAGAGGTCCGCTTCGGCGCCGAAGCAGTGCGCGTCGACGTGCGGTGCCCCTTCGGCGGCGAGGCGCCGGCCACGCTCTCCGCGCTGTTGGCGCTCGGAGGCGGCGGCACGCTCGACGTGGTCGTGCCCGAGTCGACCATCGACGCCGCCGATCCGGTGGCGCGGGTCCTCAGGGACCTGACGTCGCTCGCGGTCTCGGGCACGATCGGAGGCGACGTCCACCTGGACCTCGGGTCGGATCGCGGCCGGACGCGCTTCGCGTTCCGCGAGGCATCGGTCGGGGGCGTCGGGCTCGGTCCGGGGGCCGCGGTGGTCGCGTTCGACGGCGACGGGGTCGTGACGTTCGAGGACGCGGTGGTGGAGCTCGGGGGCGGACGGGTCCAGGCCGCGCCCTTCCGGATCGATCCCGACGACCCCGAGCTCGACCTGAGCCTCGCCGTCCACGGACTGAAGCTGCGCGAGGTGCTCCGAACGGTGAGCGACGGGCGCGCGTCGGGGACCGGCGAGCTCGACGGCCGGCTCGCCTTCCGGATGCGCCTCGAGCCGCGGCTCGGGGTCGAGATCGGCGACAGCGTCCTCTCGGCCCGCGGCAAGGGGCGGATCCGGATCGGGGACGCGGCCCTTCGCGAGTCGGTCGAGCGCTCGGCGAAGAGCATGCCGTACGACGAGCAGCTCCGGCGTCACGTGACCGGCGCGCTCACCGACTTCGAGTACACCGAGCTGTCGCTGGCGTTCCGGAAGTCGGGCGCGGCGGGCCGCCTGCGCGCGAGCGTGCACGGGCGGGGCAAGGTCGTGCCGCAGGAGCTCCGCCTGACGCTCGACGTGAACGGCGTGCAGGAGATCGTCGACGAGGTGCTCCGCCTCCGGCCGTCGGGCGGTCTCGAGATCGCATTCGGGGAGGCGCGGCCGTGAAGAAGGTCTTCGCCGTCCTCGTCCTCTCGAGCGCGTCCGTCCTCGGGTGCACGACCAAGCACACCGTCCGCCTCGAGCCGATGCAGATCAAGCCGATCCACGTGACGATGGACGTCAACGTGCACGTGGAGAGCGAGTCGGCGGAAGGCGACGACGAAGAGCCGGCCGCGCCGCGCGAGCCGGCCGAAGACTGACTACTCGCAGTGCCCGGACGCGCAGCGCGTGAAGCCGAGGTCGAAGCAGCTCACCCGGTCGAGCCGGCCCGCGTTGCACACGGGCACATCATCCCCCGAGCAGAATTCGACCACCGTGGTGAACGGGTCGCACTCGTTCGCGAGCCCGCAGTAGGCGCGCATTTCGACCGCGCTCGTCGTGCGGCAGGTCATGCCGCGGGCGATGTCCGCGCACGCGATCTCGTGCGTCCCGCCGTTGACGCACGACGCGAGCGTCTCGCGGTCGACGCACTCGATGGAGTCTTCGAACCACTCGATCGTCGTGGTCGCGGCCACCATGGCCTCGCACGCCTCGCCGCCGCCCGTGCAGCCGGGGTCGCCGGCCGCGGGCGGGGCGCAGGAAAGGCCGTAGGCCGCGCAGTCGGGCCCGCGCTCGGGCACGCCGTCGGTGCACACGAGAGGCCGGTCGCCGTCGCAGGCGGACTCGGTGCACGTGTCGTCGTCGGCCACGCAGGTCCCGTCGACCCACGCGAGGCCCACGTCCGCGCAGTCCCAGCGGACGTGGCCCGCGCCGCAGAGCACCGCCGTGTCGCCCTCGCACCCCGGCGTGCACTCGCCCGACACGTCGAGCTCGATCCCGAGGCAGGTGTCGATCGCCTCGCAGCCCGTACCCTCGGTGGCGAGGCACACGGCGTGCTCGCGAAGGAGCGACGACAGGTACGAAGGCGGGGCGGCGCTTCCGTAGGCCTGGAACAGCAGCACACCGGCCGAGCCGCCGATGCACGAGCTCATCACCACCGCGGCGCGCGCGAGCGTCGCCGGGTCGTCGGCGCTCGGCCCGGCGTCGGAGCCGGCGTCGCGCGACGGCGGCGGGCCCGAGTCCGGCCGGGCCCCCGAATCACGCTCGCCGCGGCGTGGGACGTCGTTCCCGCAGCCCGCCCACGCGACCAGGAGAACGACCAGGATCCGATGACGCCCCACCATGGTCATGCGCGTACCATCGCTGCACAACGCTGGCAATGGCCGCCGCTTTCTGGGTGGCGTGACGGGCCCGGCGGTACGATCGGCACGTGAGGACGCGGACGCTCATCGCGCGAGAGATCGCCGTCGCGCGCATCGCCGCCCGGAGGGGCACTCGGGCGGTCCTCCTGTTCACGGCCTGGCTCCTCGTGACCTGGCTCGGCCCGGAGCTGAGCCCGCCCCGCGGATGGAGCATCTGGGCGACCGCGGGGGCGGTCGCCGGCTACAGCGTCCTCACGGTGGCGGCGCTCGCCGCGGTGTGGTGGTCGGCGTCGAGGGTCCTGTTCACGGGTGTCCTCCGGAGGGTCGTGAGCGCCTACCTGATGCCGTTCTGGATGGTTGGCTTCGGTTGCCTGTGCGCGGGCGGCGCGGTGTGGTCCGCGCTCGACGATCCGATCGCGTCGGTCTGGCTCGGGCTGGGCTGTGCGCTCACGATGCTGACGGCCGCCTACGCGCTCGCGCGCCTGCTCGAGGTCCGCGAGCTCCGGCACGACCACCGCCAGATCGCGCACGCTCCGACGGAGGTCGCGCTCGGCACCTGGAAGCGCGAGCTCCACGCCCGCCTCGACGCGCACGGCTCGATCCGGTTCGGGTAGAGCCCGCGATCAAGGCGTCCGGGGCGGCCGGCCGGCTTCGCACTCCTCGCCGCACTCCTCGCGGATGACCTCGATCCCGATCGCCTGCATCTGCCGCGACTCGACGCAGGCCTCGATGCACGCGGCGAGCTCGGGGTCGTCGTCGGCGCTCGGCTCGGCCGGCTCCTCGGCGGCGCTCGGCTCTGCCGGCTCCTCGGCGGCGCTCGGCTCTGCCGGCTCCTCGGGCGTGGTGGACGAGGACGAGCTCCGACAGGCGAGCGCCAGGACCACCAAGGCTGCCGACCAGGATGCGCGACCGGGCTTCATGTGCCGCCGATAGCCCCGGACCCCGGCGTGTGCAACGTCATGCTCTCCCCTCGCCGTCACAGCGTGACTCCGGGCAGGAGCGTCGACCGGTCGAAGGGCTTGTCGTTCTCGAGCGAGGCCACCGGGTATGTGCAGTAGTAGACCGAGAAGAGCGCCGCGGGGTGGCCGTTGCCGCTCCTCTTCATGCCGCCGAAGGGCAGCTTGCTGCTGGCGCCGACGGTCGACCGGTTCCAGTTGATCACGCCCGCGCGGACGCCGCGCAGGACCTCGAGGTACGCGCGCTCGCTCTTCGTGAACACCGAGCACGCGAGGCCGTACTCCGTGTCCTCGGCGAGGGCGATCGCCTCCTCGAGCGAGCCCACGGTGTAGATGCAGGTGTCGGGCGCGAAGAGCTCCTCGCGCTGGTAGCGGCTCGCCGGATCGGGCTCGTCGACCCGGTGCACGCTCGGGCGGACGTAGGCGCCCCCTTCGACGGGCGGCTCCGGGTGCAGGCCCCCCTCCGCGAGCGTCTCGGCGCCCTCCTCGCGCGCGATCCGCTGCCACTCGGCGAAGCTCTCGGCCGCCTCGCGGTCGACCAGGGGGCCCATGAACGCGTTCGGATCGCGCTGGGCCCCCACCGCGAGGTCGCGCGTCGCTCGCGCCAGCCGCTCGGCGAACCGGTCGGCGATCCCCCGCTGGCAGATGACGCGGCTCGTGGCCGTGCAGCGCTGCCCGGACGTGAGGAACGCCGCGGTCAAGACCTCGTAGAGCGCGAGGTCGAAGTCCGCGTCGTCGAGCACGATGGCCGGGTTCTTCCCGCCCATCTCGAGCGCGGTGATCTTCCACGGCTGGTCGAGCGCGAGGCGCTCGATGTGCGCGCCCACCTCGGTGCTCCCGGTGAACAGCACGCCGTCGACGTCGCGGTGGCCGACGAGCCGGTCGCCGTGCCGGCCGGGGATCTGGACGAGGTTGAAGACCCCCGGAGGGAAGCCCGCCTCGTCGAAGCACTCGGCGAGGATCTGCCCCACGCCCGGCGTGTAGCTCGCCGGCTTGAAGACGACCGTGTTGCCCGTGGCGAGCGCCGGGACGATGTGGCCGTTCGGCAGGTGTGCGGGGAAGTTGAAGGGACCGATGACCGCCATCACGCCGCGCGGCAGGTAGCGGACCTTGCCCGGAACACCCTCGGGCTCGGCGTCGCGGACGAGGCGCATGCCGTCCTCGAGCGTGATGGGGACCTTGCCGGCGACCGCCTTCGCCTCGGTGCGGGCCTCCCAGAGCACCTTGCCCATCTCGCGGCTGATGCACTGGGCGAGACGCTCGGCGTTCCTCGTCACCGCCTCGGCGTAGCGGTGGAGGAGCGCGGCCCGCTCCTCGAAGGGCGTGCGGCTCCACGAAGCAAACGCCCGACGTGCGGCGGCGACCGCCTCGTCCACGGCGTCGGCGTGCCAGGCGAACTCCCCCACCACGTCCGCCGGGTCGCCCGGGTTGATGCTCCGGATCGCGCCCTGCGGATCGGCCGGCGCCCGGAACGCCCCGTCGATGTAGTTCCCCCGTACCTCGAACCGCTCCCATCCGTGCTCGGTCATGCCCGGTCCCTAGCGCCGCCCCCGTGCCCGGGTCAAGGACGCCAGTTGGCCGCCGGGCGGCGCACGACGGTGGGTCGCGCGCCGCCTCCCGGCTTTCGACGGATCAGCGCGGCGTGCAGGCGCCTTCCCGGCACCGCTCGCGGCGGCTGCAGGCGGTCCCGCACGCGCCGCAATTCCGCGGATCGATGTCGGTGTTGGTGCACACCCCGCCGCATTGCGTGAAGTCGGTGGGGCAGGCGACGCAGTCGCCGGCCATGCAGTACTCCGTGTCCGCGCACGCGGTGCCGCAGCCGCCGCAGTTGTCCGGATCGACGTCGGTCTGGACGCAGCTCCCGTCGCACTCGGTCGCCCAGTCCGGGCAGGCATCGGCGCAGACCCCGCGCGAGCAGACCTGGTCCGTCGCGCACTCGTTGCCGCAGCCGCCGCAGTTGTCCGGATCGCTCCAGACGGAGACGCAGGTCCCGCCGCAGTTCCGCTCACCGCGCGGGCAGACGAGCGGCTCGCAGCTCCCGTCCGTGCACGTCTCACCCATGCCGCAGACCGTGCCGCAGTCGCCGCAGTTCGTCGTGTCCGTCGCCGTGTCGACGCAGGCGCTGTCGCACTCCGTCAGGCCGTCGCCGCACTCCCCCGCGCAGGCGCTCGCGCTGCACACCTCGCCGTCCTCGCACGTCGTGCCGCAGTCGCCGCAGTTGTCCGTGTCCGTGTCGGTGTCGACGCAAGCCGTCCCGCAGAGCGTCTCGCCCGCCGGGCAGCCGCACCTGCCGTCCACGCACTCCTCGCCGGCGTCGCAGGCCGTGTCGCAGTCGCCGCAGTGGTCTCCGTTCGTGCCGAGGTCGACGCACGCGCCGCCGCAATCCGTCAGCCCGCCGCCGCACTCGTCTGCGCAGGCGCCGGCGCTGCACACCTCGCCGTCCGCGCAGGCCGTGTCGCACCCTCCGCAGTGGTCCGGGTGGCTCAGGATGTCGACGCAGTCGGCGCCGCACAGCTCCTCGCCGCCGGCGCACTCGGGGCCGGCGTCGGTGTCCCCCGCGTCGGTGCCCGGTCCCGAGTCGGTCCCCGGCCCGGAGTCCGTCCCCGGCCCCGAGTCGACTCCGCCCGCATCCTCGGTCCCCGTGCCCGGGTCGTCATCGCCACCACACCCGGCGCCCACGAGCAGCGCCGAGACCGTCAGACAAGCCAGAAGACGCATATCCCACCTCCAAGGGAGCCAGGATACCAAAGTGGAGCCTCGACGTTCAGTCCATGGGGGGCGACCCGTCCTGCCGGGCTCCGTCAGAAGTGCGTCAACGTCAGACCGAGCTGGGCGCCGTCCGGCGACGGCAGCAGATCCACGTGCAAGCGCGGTGATCGGTCGCCGTCCGAGCCCACCTCGACCCGGACGGTGTCACGGATGGCGAGGCCCGCGATGATCATGACCAGCGCGCCCGTCTGCACGATCCCGGCGGCCAGGGCGAAGCTCGTCTGGCTCGAGCTCTCGGAGTTCCCCAGCATGAGCCACGGGCCGCCGATGGGGATGAAGGCGTCGAGGATGTAGACCGCGTCCGCGTCGCCGACGAACTCGGTCAGCGCGATGGTCCAGGTCATCATGTAGCTGACCGGCAAGATGATGACGCCCGGGATCCAGAGCGCCTTGAGGGTCGTCGTGCGCTCCTCGTACCGCGGCTGCGGGGGGTACGGCTGCTGCTGCGGGTAGGGTTGGGCGTACGGCTGGGCGTACGGCTGGGCGTACGGCTGCTGCGGGTAGGCCTGCGGGCCGTAGCCGGGCGGCTGCTGGCCGTACTGCGAAGGGGGCGGCGGCGGCGCGGGTGCGTACCCGTCGGGCGCGTGGGGCTGACCTTGCTGGGCGGCGGCCCCCGCCGAAGCCCCCGAGACGACGAGCACGGCCGCCAGGATCCGAAACCAGGACGTCCACGGCGGGCGTGTGCTCCCCATGAGGCGAGCATCGCGGTCGCGAAGCGCCAGGTCAACGAGCAACGCGGCCGCCGAGCGGAACAGGACGCGGTACGAGAGCGGGCCCTCGTCCGCGCGAGGAAGCCCTGCGCGTCCGAGAGAACCGCCGCCCTCTCACGTGAGCACCGTGGGGCAGAATTGGCTCTCGGGCCGTTGACCCGGGTCTGCCGGGGACTAGCTGGCTCCCATGGCGCTGTTCGGGCGAAGGAAAAAAGGGGGACCGAGGATGACCGTCGAGAACATCATGACGCGCGACGTGACGTGCTGTGGGCCGGACGAGACGCTGGACCGGGCGGCCCAGATCATGTGGGAGCGGGACTGCGGCTGCGTCCCCGTCCTGTCCGACGGCCGCGTGGTCGGGATGATCACCGACCGCGACTGCTGCATGGCCGCGTACACGAAGGGACAGCCGCTGTCGGCCATCCGTGTGGGCGACGCGATGGCCCGGGAGGTGCGGTTCTGCGGCCCGCGCGAGGGGCTGGCCACCGTCGAGGAGCGGATGCGCGAGTACCAGATCCGCCGCATGCCCGTGATCGAGGACGACGGGCGCCTGGTCGGGATCGTCTCGCTCAACGACCTCGCCCTGGCGGCCGAGCGAGGCCGGGGCCAGACCGGGTTCCCGACGACCGCGGAGATCTTCGACACCCTCGCGGTGATCTCGCATCACCGCGGGCGGCCTCAGCAGCTCGAAGCCGAGTAATTCCGTTGCCGCCGGCTGTGCGCGGCCTGTACAGTCGGCGGTCCATTGCAGTACCGAGCCGTGCTATCGGTCACGGCCGCGCTCACCGCCGCCTCGTGCGGCGGGGGCGCGGGTGACCAGGTCCTCGACATCACCTACGACCCCTGCGAGCCGACGGTCCTCGTCCCGGCAGCCGACACGCGGGCCGAGGAGCTCGACGCGATCCGGCGGGCCATCGGGTTGTGGAACGGCGTGCTCGCGACCCGGCTCACGCTCGATCCGGCGCCGGACGCGACGGCGCTGCCGATCCGCTTCGAGCCGTCTGCCGCGTTCGTCCACGGCGCCTACGAGGACGAGACCGGGGAGGTGTTCGTGAACCGGCGCCTCGAAGGGGAGGCGCTCGACGTCACGATCGCGCACGAGCTGGGGCACGCGTTCGGGCTGTGGCACGTCGACTCGGCCGACCGCCGATCGGTGATGAACCCCGGCAACCTGCACGTGCACCCGACCGACTCGGACGCGCGTGACGTCGCCGCCGAGTGGGTCTCCTGCCGGCGCTGAGCGGCCGGACGCCGCTACGAGCCCGCGAGGTCGTCGGTCAGGGTGATCATGGCCCGTATGCTCTCGCGCACGAGCTCCACCGCCTCCGCTGCTTCCGGTGACGCCGACGTGGCGCCGCGAAGCTTCAAGGCATCGATGGCGGCGAGGACGGTGAAGGCGCTCGAGCGCAGCGCGCGCGCGGTGCTCGTCACGGCGGCTTGCCGGTTACGGCGCGCGGCGTCGATGGCCGAGAGCTGGGCGCGGAGCGAGCCGAGCTGGCGCCGCAGCAGCGCGGCGTCGAGCGCCTGACGCACCCAGCAGGCGACCGGCGCCGCGCGTACGTCGGCCCCCGCGACGCAGTCGGCCGCGCCTTCGTTCTGGAGGGCGCTTCGCGTCGGCGGGTCGGCGCCCTCGGCGAGCACCGCGACCACGGGCAGCTCGCATCCGGTCCGAACGACGCGTCCGACGAGCTCGGCCGCGCGCTCGATGCAGTCGGACACGGCCACGACGCCGGCGGCGCCGTCGAGCCGCGGCAGGTCTCGCACCTCCGCGTCGACCGACATCACCCGCCAACCCTGCGACTCGAGCTCCTCGCGGACGCAGCGTCGCAAGCGCCCGCCGTCTCCGAGCACCACCACGCGCGGCGCCGAGCGGCGCGCCGCGTTCGACGAATCCCCCACGCGGTCGATAGTCCGGGATCCGGTTCCTCTCGGTCAAGCGGTGGCGGGCTCATCCGGGCTGACCTCACCCTCAGGGGTGAGGCTTGGCTCGCCGGCCATCCTCTGAAGCCGCGACAATTCGATCTCGAGCCGCTCGAGGTCGCGGAGCGCAAGGCGCAGGAGGCGCGCCTCGCTTCGCCGGAGCGGTCCCCAGACGCGGTTCATGGCGTGGCGCACCGCGAGGCGCGCGCGCAGCGGGAGGCACGTCAGAGGCGCACCCGTGAGCTCGTGCTGGGCGCTCACCAGATAGGTCTCCACCTGGGAGAGTCGGACCTCGATCCGCTCCCTCGCCGTCTCGCGCTGCTCGGTCACCCAGCGCAGGGCGCTCAGGGCGTCGTCCAGGGCGCGGCAGGCCTCCCGCATCCGTCGGCGGGGATCGTCCGAGACTGCCCCGGGCTCGTCGTCTCGTCGCCGTCGCGCGCCCATGACCGGTCACCCGCGTCGAGAGGATGCATCTAGCGTGCCTCGGGCGGCCGGTAGCTCACCCGAACGATCTCGAAGCGCTTGGCCCCCTTCGGCCGCTGCACCGTGACGTCGTCGCCCTCCTCCTTCTTGAGCAGGGCCCGCGCGACCGGCGAGTCGACGCTGATGAAGCCCCGGTCGGCGTCGGTCTCGTCCGGTCCGACGATCCGGTAGGTCACCGCGTCGCCCGCCTCGTCCTCGAGCGTCACCCAGGCGCCGAAGAACACGCGCGCCTCGTCGTCGGGGCGCGCGTCCACGATCGTGAGCACGTCGAGCCGCTTGCCGAGCCAGGCCAGCCGGCGGTCGACCTCGGCGAGCTTCTTCTTGCCGTAGATGTACTCGGCGTTCTCCGACCGATCCCCCTCGGCGGCCGCCTCGGCGACGGCCCGGGCGAGCCGCGGCCGCTCGACGTTCCAGAGCCGCTCGGCCTCCTCCTCGAGCCGGCGGTAGCCCTCGGCCGTGATGTAGCCGGGCTTGGCGGACTCGTCGGGGCGGCTGCGCCGCCGGGACCACCCTCGCATGACCGCGACTTATAGCGGATCCGGGCCCGTCTGCTATGAACCGCGGCCATGCGCGCCCTGGTGCAGCTCGAGGAGGAAGAGCGGGCCCGGGACCTCGGGGACGCCCTCTTCGCCGAGGGCATCGACTGCCGCGTGGACGCGAGCCGGGAGGGCGGCTTCATCGTGTGGGTCCACGACGAGGCGCACATGGACGAGGCGCGCCGGATCCTCGAGCTCTACCGGGCGTCCCCGGACGACCCGCGCTTCCGCGAGGCCGCGAAGGTCGCCGAGGCGCGCCGGAAGGAGCGGGCGGCGGCCGAGAAGAAGAGCCGCCACCGCAGCGTCGACGTGCGCAAGCGCTGGCGCGAGCAGGGAGGCTGGGGCCGGCTGACGCTCGCCCTGGTGATCGCGAGCGTGGGGGTGACGGCCCTCGCCGGGACGCTGTTGCCGGGCGCCCACGAGAACCTCGAGGTCGTCGCGGTGGTGGCGTTCGACTGGGACCGCGTGCTCCGCCACTACGAGGTGTGGCGCATCGTCACCCCGATCTTCCTCCACTTCGGGCTCATCCACATCTTCTTCAACATGTGGATGCTCCGCTACTTCGGCGCCGCGGTGGAGCACCGACACTCCACGCTGACGCTCGGCGTGATGGTGCTGGTGATGGGCGGCCTGTCGAACCTGGCCCAGGCGTTCTTCACGATGGGGTTGTTCGGCGGGATGTCCGGCGTGATCTACGGGCTCTTCGCCTATCTGTGGATCCGCGGACGGCTCGATCCCCGCTTCGGCATCGCCATCCCGCGCTCGACGGTGATCGTCCTGCTCGCCTGGATGGTCCTCGGGTTCGTCGGGTTCCTGAACATGGCCAACATGGCCCACCTCGGCGGGCTCGTGGTCGGGGCGATCTGGGGCTTCCTCTCTTCGGGCTGGCTCGGGCGCAACTTGCGGTAGAGTGAAGGCCATGCGAACCACCTTCTTCCTGCTTGGGTCGTTTCTCGTCTTGCTCGGCTGCGGCGGCGACGACACCGAGGCCGACCGCCGCGGCGTCGGCGCCGAGTGCGCGTCGGCCGAGGACTGCTTCGAGGAGGGCCAGGCCTGCCTCACGCAGTTCAAGGGCGGCTACTGCGGCGTCGAGGACTGCGCGTCGAACGCCGACTGCCCCGAAGGCTCCGGCTGCGTCGCACACGACGACGGGAACAACTACTGCTTCCGGTTCTGCGAGGACAAGCCGGAGTGCAACCTGCACCGCGCCGAAGAGAACGAGTCCAACTGCAGCTCCAGCATCACGTGGGTCGACGGGGACACGACCGGCAAGGCCTGTGTTCCGCCCTCCGGCTGACGGCTAGCCGCCGCCGGACAGGACGCGCGGCAGGATCAACCACGCGGCGACCAGCACGAGGATCACGAGGCAGCCGAGGCTCATCTTGCCGAGCTGCTGCTTGCGGGCCTCCTTGCTCGCCCCCGCTCCGTGGCCCTTCTTCCGTCGGCCCTTGTGGCGCTTGCCCATCTCCCCGAGAGGATCCTAGACCCCGCGCGCGGCGGTCAACCCCGCGCCCCCGTCATGCTGCGTTCTTCGGCGGGATCCGGGTCATGGCGCGTTCGGCCATGGCCGTGATCGTGAGCGACGGGTTCACGCCCGGGTTCGCGCTCACGGCGGCGCCGTCGACGACGTAGAGGCCCGGGTAGCCGTACACCTCGTGGCTCGCGTCGACGACGCCCTCGTCGGCGTCGCGCCCGATGCAGGCGCCGCCGAGGATGTGGGCGGTCGAGGGTGCGCCGAGCAGCGTCTCGGTGACCATCCCCACCGGCATGCCGCCGAGCTTCTCCGCGAACCGCTCGGCGAGCTCGGTCGCCTCCGGGATGAACGCCTTCGGGGGCTCGGTGCCCGGCATGAGCTCGGTCTCCATCCCCTTCTGGAAGCCGGTGCGAAGGCCGCGACCGAGCCGGAACGCCAGCGTGCCGTCGAGCGTGCGCATGTAGAGCAGGATCTGGCTGTACTTTGCGAGATCGGGCACGGCCAGGACCTTCGCCGTCCGCACGGGGTCGTCTACCAGCACGCTCGCGGCCCGCGTCACCCGCTGCATCAGGGTGTCGCCCGGCGCGTGCGGTGCGACGAGCAGGCGGAAGAACCCGGAGCCCTCGCCGTAGCGCACCGGCTCGACGTGCGAGTGCTCGTCCGTGTGCAGGATGCTCCCGATCGCGACGCCCTTCGAGAGGTCCAGGTCGCGGCGCTCGGTGATCACGGCGATGAGGCTCTCCGAGTTCGTGCGCACGAGCTCGCCCGTCCGCGGCGACAGGTGCGGGAGCCCCTTCGGATCCTCCTTCATCCGCAGGAGGAGCTGCACCGTACCGAGCACGCCGCCGCTCAGGATCACCCGGTCCGCGGTCACTCCGACCTTCTTCTTGCGCACGCCGAGCCCCTCACGGGCCTCGACGCGGTAGCCCCCGCCGTCCCGCGGGCGGATCGCCGTGACCTCGGTCTCCGGCAGCACCGTGACCCCGCGCCGCTCGGCCAGGTAGAGGTAGTTCTTGTCGAGCGTGTTCTTCGCGCCGTGGCGGCACCCGGTCATGCACGCGCCGCAGTGCTTGCAGCCCGTCCGCGGTGGGCCCTCTCCGCCGAAGTACGGATCGGGGACGGTCTTGCCCGGCTCGCCGAAGAAGACGCCCACGTCGGTGGGCCCGAAGTGCTCCTCGCGGCCGATGTCGCGTGCGACGTCGCGCAGGAGGAGGTCGCCCGGCATGAGGCTCGGGTTCGGGGCGGCGCCGAGCATCCGCCGGGCGGTCTCGTAGTGCTTCGCGAGCTCCGACTTCCAGTCCGCGATGCCCTTCCACGAGCCGGTCTCGAAGAAGTCGTCCTTCGGGACGGGTAGGGTGTTCGCGTACACGAGCGAGCCGCCTCCGACCCCGACCCCCGAGAAGATCGTGACGTGCCGGAAGAAGGTCATCTTGAAGATGCCGTGCATCCCGGCCTGCGGCATCCAGAGCCAGCGGCGGAGATCCCAGTTCGTCTTGGGGAAGTCCTCGGCGCGGAAGCGCCGGCCCTTCTCGAGGACGAGCACGCGGTAGCCCTTCTCGGAGAGCCGCAGGGCCGAGACGCTCCCGCCGAAGCCGGAGCCGACGATGACGAAGTCCCAGTGGGATCCGTCCGGGACGGGCGAAGCCATGGCGCGGAAAATGGTGCCGCCGCCCGGCGGGGTCAAGCGTTCGCGATCACCACCAGGACCGCATACGCGAGGGCGAGCGCGGTCCACAGGACCGGCCCGACGCGCGCGCCGGCGCGCCATGCCACGATCGGGGTCGCGGGAGGGAGCGCCGCGAGCGCCTTGCGGGCCGGCTCGAGCCCCCGGGTCCGGACGACCCGCACCACGAGCGCCGCGTGGGTGACGACGAGCGCCGCGAACGTGAGCACGAGCGAGAGGTAGAGGGCCAGCGCCGGGATCGGCACACCGGGGTCGCGTGCACTCGCCGTGCCCGCCCCAGACGCCCGGTCCCGCCGCGGGCGCAGGCGTGGCCCATCGTCTCACCCGTGGCGAATTCGCTCAGCCGCCGACGCACCGATCCGGCGGACCGTGCCCGGCGATCCATGCGCGGTAGTCGCCCTCGTACCCGACGGCCTTCCAGCGCGTCTGCACGCGGTCGAGCAGGGCGGCCACGCGATCGACCGGGAGCTTCCGTCGCCTGAGCGCCCGATCGACGAGCGCCCCGGCACCGTCTTGGACTGCGCCGTGGACTGCGGCGATCACCCGCTCGTCCGCCTCCTCGCGCGCCTCTTCGCCAGAGCCGCCGAGGAACGCGTCGAGGACCCGTCCCGTCACGCGGGCCGCGCTCGCGCGGCTCTGCCGGATGTTGCCGCGCCCGGTCAGGACGTTGCCGAGCCCGTACACACCCAGGAGACCTTCGAGCTCGCCCGTCTCGCGGCTGCCGAAGCGGTAGAGCTCGCCCGTCATGGGCACCCCGACGATGGGCTCCGGGATGCTGCCGATGGAGCTCACCACGAGGTCGGTCCGCACCTCGAAGTCCGAGCCCTCGACCTCGCGGACGCACCCGTCGACCCGCTCCGAGCGCCGGAACACCAGCCCGCGCATGCGATCGCCCTCGACGATGGGCGCGACGGGCACGGCCAGCTCCTGCACGCGGACGAGGTACTTCCGCTCGACCCTCTCCACGATGCGCACGCGAGCCTGCTCCAGCTTCTCGCGCGCTGCCGGCGTGGGGGCGTCCGCCGGCGTGAGCGGCATGTCCTGCTTGCGCCGGCGGTAGTACAGGGTGCAGCCGCGGACTCCGAGCTCCTGCTGGGTCAGGCCGTGTTGCTCGAGCGCCTCGGCGATGCCCGTGTGCTCGAGCTCCACGACGTCGACCTCGACGCCGCGCTCGCGAAGGGCGCGCCGGTAGAGCTCCAGATTGATCATCTTCACCACGTCGATCGAGGCGAGCCCGCCGCCGATGACGACGGCGCCGCCGGGGACCTCGTACCGCGGACCGTCGTACCCGGGCTCCTCGTGGTGGTTGAACCAGTAGACGAAGGGGTTCTGGTAGACGAGCCCACGGTCGACGAAGCGGTCGGCGTCCGGTATGGGAAGGGGGCGGTCGCGCCAGGCGCCGTTGGCGAGGACGACCGCGCTGAACCGCCAGTCGTCGACGAGCTCCCGGAAGCTCACGTCACGCCCGACGCGGGTGCACGGGACGAAGAGGACGTTGGGCTGCGCGAGGTTGTCGTCGATGCGGCCAAATTCCTCGCGGCGCAGCTTGACGTGCCAGCGCGGCAGGCCGTGCTCGATCTTCCCGTAGGGACGCGCGCCCTGCTCGAAGACCACCGCGATGGCGCCTCGCTCGGCGGCCAGCGCGGCTGCCTCGGAGCCGGCCACCGCGCCTCCGCAGACGCCGATGACGTGTGTGGGCTCGGACGGCTCGGGAAGCACGGGGTACTACGTAAGCACGCCCGCCCGGACGGGAAGCCGTAAGGGCTCGAGTGGCGAGGCACTAACGGCGGGCGAGTCGGTTTCGCACGCGCCGGAGCCGGTCCGCTTCCTCGCGCCGGAGCTCGCCGCCGTCGAGCGCACGGTCCACGGCGTCGAGCGCCTCCGCGCCGTAGATGCGCACGAGCGCCTCGGCGGCCGCGTCGCCGCTCTCCGGACGGGTCGCGATGGTCACGAGGTCTGCGAGCATCCTCGGATCGCGGCGCGCGCCGGGGTCCCGCTCCCAGGCCTCCTGGTACCGGCTCACCGCGTCCGAGTTCCATCCCAGAGCGACGAACGCGCGCGCGAGCACGAGGTGCGGGCGCGGATCGTCCTGGTGGTCGCGCGCCCAGACGTACGCGTCGCGCAGGTCCTCGCGATCGAGCCTCTCGCCGGCCTCGATCCGGCGGAGCAGGTCGGCGAGCGGAGCCGGAACGTCGCCTTCGAGCGGAGCCGGCGGAGGGCCCGCGTCCTCGGGCTCGGGCGCGGGCTCTTCGGCCGGCGGCGGGGGGGCGGTCGGGGCGGGAGTCGGGCGCTCGGGGCCCCGGGTCGACGCGAGCCACGTCGCCCCGGCGCCCGCGGCGAGGAGCAGGACGGCGGCGACGATCGCTGCCCGTCCGCGGCGTCGCGGCGCGACCTCGTCGGCGGCGCGTTCGGGCTCGGGCACGGCGGCGCGAGACGGCTCGGGCGCGGGCGGCTCGGGCGCGGGCGGCTCGGGCGCGGGCGGCTCGGTCGCGGGCGGCTC
>JBDIVX010000047.1:0-49478 GCA_039794305.1 Candidatus Neutrinellum sp. | reverse complement strand
CCGGGCTTCGCGAGATCTACGCGCAGGTGCTCTCGCACCTGGTCGTCTCCGCCCCCGCGCCGGAGCTCGCCCGCGAGGTGTTCTCCCGCGCACAGAACCAGCTCACCCTCGAGCCGGAGTGGAAGGTGTACTTCGCGCTCTGGGTGGAGATGATCGAGGCGCGCGCGGGCGAGGAGCCGGGGCCCGCGGCCCGCGAGGTGCTCGAGTCCCACAGCGAGAGCACCGCGTGGTGGGGCCGGCTCGCGCGGTTCGGGACGGGCGCCCTGCCGTACGAGGAGCTGCTCGGCGAGGCATCGAACCTCGGCGAGCGCACCGAGGCGCACTTCTACGAGGGCGCGAGGCGGCTCGGCGCGGGGGACCTGGCGGGCGCCCGAGAGCTCTTCCGCCGCGTGCTCGAGACCAAGATGGTGAACTTCTACGAGTTCATCATGGCCCTCGAGCTGGTGGACCAAGGCCGCGACGAGAACGCCGCTCGCTGATTGGCACCTACTAGAAGCGCATCCCGCCGCGGACCGAGAGGCCGAGCGTGCCGACGCCGCCGTTGCCGGTGAGCAGCATGACCTCCGGGATGGCGACCTCGAGGTACAGGGCCTCGGTGGCGCGGTAGACGGCGACGCCCGACGCGCGCACCAGGAAGGAGGCCACCCGGTTGCCCGTGACGAACTGGAAGTAGCCGGCCTCGATCCCGCCCCCGAAGAAGAGCGGGATGTCCTCGAAGGGGCTGTAGAGGTAGACGCCGCCGGCGGCCAGGCCGAACCCGCTCGACGCGCCCGTGGTCAGATCGAGCGCCGCGCGCAGCTCGAGGCCCGGCACGTCCGGGAACGCGCGACCGAGCCGCAGCGAAAGGCCGCCGAGCGCGCCGCCGCCGCGGTCCTCGCCGTCGACGACGACCTCCTGATGCGCGACGATCGCCCGGAGGTCCAGCCCTACCTGGAAGAGCCAGAGGCCGCGCTCGCCGTACTGCTCGCGCGCCTCCCACGCCTCCTGCGCCCGGCGGCGCTCCTCCTGCTGGCGCTCGCGCTCCCGCGCCTGGAACTCCTCGCGGGCGCGCTCCTCCTCCTCGCGCCTGGCGCGCTCCTCCTCGCGCCGGCGCGCCTCCTCCTCGGCGGCGGCCTCGTCGGCGGCGGTGTCGGGCGCGTCCTCGGGCTCGGTCAGCCGCACGGCGTCCTCGCCGAGGCCCTCGGGGCGCAGGAGCGCACCCATCACGTCGCGCAGGCGCTCGGCCTCGTTCGCCGTGACGACGCTCACCTCGATCTCCTCGACCCGCGGAGCCGGCGCGTAGCCGACGCGGAGGAAGAGGCTGTACTGGCCGGGCAGCGCGGTGATCCGCGGCACGACGACGTACTGGGCGTTCTGCATCTCGGCGACGCCCTGCATCTCGTTGGCCGTCTCCGGCGGAGGCGCGTCCTCGGCGACGCCGAGCGCGCCGGCCTCGGTGACCGCCTCGTGGCCGAGGGCGACGATGGCGTCGGCCAGCGCCTCCTCGACCCGGTCGAGCTCCTCCTGTTGGGCGGTGCCCGAGGGAGGCAGGAGGACCACGCGATCGGCCGAAGCCACGGGCGCCCAAGCGAGCGCCCCGAGAAGTCCCCACGTGAACAGGAGTCGGTTCATTTCGCCTCCGAGCGAGAACCCTGGTTCACGAACAGCGGGTTCCCCACGGCTTGCCGACGGGTCAGGGCAAGTTTCGATCCAGTGCCTCGATCACCTCGGGTGGCGCCTGGACGAGCTCGATCAGGACGCCCTCGCCGCCGATGGGGTGCTCGTCGCTGCCCCGCGGATGGATGAAGCAGATGTCGTGACCGGAGGCGCCGGTGCGGATGCCGCCGGGCGCGAACCGCACGCCCTGCGCCTCGAGCCACTCCATGGCGGCCCGGAGGTCGTCGACCCAGAGCCCCACGTGGTTCAGCGGCGGCTCGTGGACGCGCGGCTTCTTCTCGGCGTCGAGGGGCTGCATCAGGTCCACCTCGACCGCGAACGGCTCTTGCCCGAGGACGGCGATGTCCTCGTCCACGTTCTCGCGCTCGCTCCGGTAGCTCCCCTGCACCTCGAGGCCGAGCATGTCGATCCACAGCCGCTCGAGGCGCGCCTTGTCCGCCGCTCCGACGGCGATCTGCTGGAGGCCCAGCACCTTGAAGGGGCGATCGCTCATGGCAGGCGGGAGGTTGCTCCCTCCGCTCGGTTCGGGCAAGGCTTCCGGGCGTGAAGACCTCGCTCACCGGAATCAAGCCCACGGCGACGCCGCACCTCGGCAACTACCTCGGCGCCATTCGACCCGGGCTCGCGATGCAGAGGGAGTACCGCACGTTCTACTTCGTGGCGGACTACCACGCGCTGACCACGCTCTGGGATCCGGCCCTGCTCCGCCAGTACACGTACGACGTCACCGCGATCTGGCTCGCCTGCGGCCTCGACCCCGACGCGACGCTTCTCTACCGGCAGTCGGACATCCCCGAGGTGTTCGAGCTGACCTGGGTGCTCGCGTGCCTGTGCGCGACGGGCCAGCTCGAGCGCGGCCACGCCTACAAGGACGCCCTCGCCAAGGGGGACAAGGCGCCGAACGCGGGGATCTTCAACTACCCGCTGCTCATGGCGGCCGACATCCTGCTCTTCGACGCGGACGAGGTCCCGGTGGGTCAGGACCAGAAGCAGCACCTCGAGCTCACGCGCGATCTGGCCCTGCGGCTCAACCACCACTTCGGCGAGGCCACGCTCGTGGTCCCGGCGGTGAAGGTCACCGAGGCGCCGCTCGTCCCCGGCACCGACGGCGAGAAGATGAGCAAGAGCCGGGGCAACACCATCCCGCTCTTCGCACCGCCGAAGGAGCTCCGGAAGGTGATCATGGGCATCAAGACGGGGTCCGAGCCGCTCGAGGCGCCGAAGGACCCGGAGACGTCGACCGTGTTCAAGCTCTACGAGCTGGTCGCGACGGCCGCGCAGCGAGAAGAGATGGCCGAGAAGCTGCGCGCGGGCGGGTACGGATGGGGACACGCCAAGGAGGCGCTCTTCGAAGCGCTCGAGGCCGAGCTCGAGCCGAAGCGGAAGCGGTACGAGGAGCTGCGCGCGAACGAAGACGAGCTCGAGCACATCCTCCAGCAGGGCGCCGGCCGCGCGCGCCAGATCGCGCGCGCCACCATGGCCCGCGTCCGCTACGCGGTCGGCGTCGACCGCGAGATGCCGCGCGAGATGAAGAGCACGGTGAGGCTGAAGCTCTGAGGCCGGCCGCTCGGGCCTGGACCGACCGCTCGTCGCCCGCTTGACCACCCCGCACGCCGGGCGTACACGATGTGTATGAAACGTACGAATCTTGTGCTGGACGAGGAGCTCCTCGACGAGGCCACCCGGCTGTCGGGCGAGAAGACGTACTCGGCCACGGTCCAGCGCGCGCTTCGGGATTTCGTGCGGCGCGCCAAGGCCCGGCGCATCCTGGATCTGCGCGGATCGGGCGCATGGGAGGGCGACCTCGGAGAGATGCGCTCCGACCGGCCGGGCCGGTGAGGTGGTCCTGATCGACACCTCGGTGTGGATCGAGGTCTTCCGCCGGAACGAGCCCCTCGATCTCACGTCGCTCGTCGACTTCGACTCGGTCGTGACCTGCCTGCCGGTCGTCCAGGAAGTGCTGCAGGGCTTCCGCGAGGAGTCCGCCTTCCGGACCGCCCGGGAGGCGATGCGGAACCTACCCACCGTCGACGATCCGCTCGACCGACCCCTGGTCGAGCACGCCGTCGACCTCTGCCGGACGGCGCGTCGTCGCGGCATCACGATCCGATCCTCGATCGACTGCCTCATCGCGGCGAGCGCGATTCGCCACGACCTGGAGGTGCTGCACCGGGACCGCGACTACCCGCTCCTCGCGAAGGTCTCGCGGCTGCGTCAGCGCGCGCTGTGACGCACGCTCAGCCCGAGCCCGGCGCCTCGCCGGGGGTCCTCTGCGCGCTGGCCCGCTCCTCGGGCTCCTCGGCCGCGAGCAGGCCCGGATCGCCGTCGGAGACCTCTTCGGACGCGAGCTGGAAGCCGTTGCCGGCGCTCTGCCACTCCTGCCGGAGCACCGTCCGGGTCAGCATCATGGTGTCGTGGCGGTACCAGCTTATCGCGACGACCGAGACGGCGGTCTCGTTGTCGTCGGCGAGCCGGACGTCGAGCAGCTCCACGTCGCCGATCTGGATGTCGCGGCCCCAGCCCCGGTGCGCCCGCGTCCACGCGGCGCGGTAGGCCGGCACGACGCGCTCGGACGCGAGGTCCATCCGGCTCCAGCGGGCCTCGTCGTTGAGCCCGACGACGGCGTCGCGCAGGCGCTCCGAGGGGGCGATGTTGTGGATGAGGCAGCCGGAGAGGCCGAGGAGCAGGAGGGCGGCGAGCCGGTGCAGGCGCATGGGGCGACGCTAGGGGGCGAGGGCTTTGCACGGCAAGAAATCGGCAGTAAAGGGACCGGATGCGCCCGCTCATCATCGGGATCGCCGGGGGGACGGGCTCGGGCAAGACCAGCGTCGCGCGCCGGATCGCCGAGGCGGTCCCGCCCGAGCACGTGACCACGCTCGAGCACGACAGCTACTACCGCGACCGCTCGCACCTCGAGCCGCAGGAGCGGGAGGAGATCAACTTCGACCACCCGGACGCCCTCGAGACCGACCTCATGGCCGGGCACCTCGAGGAGCTCAAGGCGAGCCGGCCCGTCGAGATCCCGATCTACGACTTCGCCACCCACACGCGCCGGCCCGAGCGGCGCCACGTCCGGCCGACGCCGGTGATCGTGGTCGAGGGCATCCTGATCTTCGCCGACCGGGGCCTCCGGAGCGTGTTCGACGTGAAGATCTTCGTCGACACCGACCCGGACGTCCGCGCCTTCCGCCGCATCGAGCGCGACATGCGGGAGCGCGGCCGGAGCTTCGAGTCGATCCGCGACCAGTACTACCGAACCGTTCGCCCGATGCACCTCCAGTTCGTCGAGCCGTCGAAGCGCTGGGCCGACGTCATCATCCCGGAGGGCGCCGACAACGCCGTCGCGCTCGACCTCGTGGTCGAGAAGATCCGGAGCGTCGTCCGGTGAGCGCCTGGGATCGTCGCCGGAGCCTGTCGAGGCTCGCCTTCCCGCGCGCGCTCGTGCCCGCTCCGGTGCGCAAGCCGCTCGGTCTGCTCCGGACGCTGTGGACGACGGGCCTCCTGTCCGAGCCGGAGGTGCTCGCGTCGCAGCTCCGCCACCGCGCGCCGCTCACGCGGACCCACAAGGCGCTGTTCCATCACCGCTACGCGACGGCGCTCTTGCTCGGTCACGAAGCGGGCCTCTTCGAGGCGCTCCGGGACGGGCCGCGGAGCGCCGAAGAGCTGGCCGCGCGGTGCGACCTGCTGCCGCGCGCGGCCGAGCAGCTCCTCCGGATCCTGGAGGCCCAGGGAGCGCTCTCGCGCGCGGCCGGCCGGTACGCGCTCACGCCGTTCGCCGCGCTGTACCTCGTGCCCGGCGACCCCCGGTCGATGGCGCCCATGCTCGATCTGATGGCCGCGCAGGCGGCGGCCTTCTCGGAGGCGCGGGCCGGCCTGCGCACGGGAGAGGTGCCCGCCGATCTCGACATCTTCTCCGAGGGCGGCCGCCACCTCGCCTTCCTCGACGCGGTCAACGCGTACCTCTACCGCGCGACGAGCGACCTCCTGCACCGGATCGACCTCCCGCCGATCGGGTCCTTCATCGTCGGCTCGATGGGCGTGAGCTTCAGCGCCCGGCTCCTCGCGCGGTTCCCTCGCGCGCGGGTGACGTACGGCTGTCTCCCACACCTCATGCGAGAGGTGCCGCGGCTTCGCGACACGTACGGGGTGCCCGAGGATCGGGTCGAGGGCAGCCACGACCACGGCGGCGATCCCCGCGCCGACCGCTGGGGCAGCGAGGACTTCGACCTGGTGTTCCTCACCAAGAAGATGATCCTCGACCCGCAGAACCGCGTGGGCGAGGCGTTCGCCGCCAAGGCCTTCGAGGTGATCCGGCCGGGCGGCGTCGCGATCTTCTGGGAGGCGGTCCACCCCGACGCCGGCCCGACCCCGCTCTCGCGCGCCATGGAGGTCGTGATGGACCTGATCGCGAGCCCGGCGGGCCCGGTCCAGACCGAGTCCTCGGTCACCGCGCTCCTCGGCGGCATCGGCTACCGGGACGTCACCGTCGTCCCCTGCCTCGAAGGCCAGACCACCTTCGTCGTCGCCCGGCGCTGAGCGAGGGGCGGGTACGCGCGCTCACTCGCCGAGCGCCGAGAGCCCGCGCAGGGCGGCGGGGTCGCGGGGCTCGTCTCGGAGCACCCGCATGTACTCCTGCCGGGCCTCGTCCGCGCGGCCGGCGAGGGCGAGGGCGTCGGCCAGGATCAGCCGGTAGGCGGTTCGGCGGCGGCGCAGCCGGACGGCCTTCTCCGCCCACTCCACGGCCTGCGCGCCGTCGCCGCGCGCGATGAACACCTGCGCGAGCCCCGCCATGGCGTGGTTCTCGCGGCGGTCCTTGTCGAGCGCGAGCCGGTAGAGCTGCTCGGCCGAGGCGAGGTCCTCGCCCCGGAGCGCCTCGTCGCCGCGGTTCACGAGCGCTCCGGCGGAGAGGCGCTGGAGCTCGTCGGGTACCTCGCCCGCGGCGGGCTCGTCCCCGGCGGGAGGCTCGTCCCCGGCGGGAGGCTCCTCCTCGGCGGCCGGCTCCTCCTCGGCGGGAGGCTCCTCCTGGGCGGCCGGCTCGTCCTGCGCGGGAGGCTCGGCGCGGGCGGCCTCCTCGACCGGCTCCTCCTCGACCGCGGGCTCCGGCTCGCCCCCCTCGTCGGGCGGGGCGCTCTCGTCGACCGCCGGCTCGGCGCCGGTCGCCGGGACCTCGTCGCCGCCGAGCACGCGCGCGCGCAGCCCGGGCACGAGCGCGACCACCGCCGCGCCGCTGACCATGAGCAGCACCGCCAGGACGAGCACGATCCATGCGCCCCGACCTCCCTTCTTCGGGAGGGACGTGTGCTCTTCGGGCCACGGATCGTCGCGCGCCGGCTCGGTCGCCTCGGGGATCGGCTCGATCGGCGCCGGCCCCGGCGGCGGCGGCGGCGCCGGCCTCGGCGGCGGTGGCGGCGGGTTGCCCGCGCGAGGCGAGGCGGCCGGCTCGACCGCGGCTCGAGCCTCCTCGAGCAACGGCGCGGACGCGCTCTCGGCGGCCGGAGCAGTCGTGCTCGGCACAGAGGCGTCCCCGCCGCGCGGGCTCGACGCTGCCGCGTCGACGGCGGCGTCCGCCTCCATCGCCCGCACCATCTCCTCCTGGGCCATGGGCGGAGGCGCGAGGGTCGGGGTCTCGTCCGTCGGCGAGCGCGGCGCGACCGGCGTCTTTCGAAGAGGCAGCGCGGGCTTCGGCACCGTGTAGCCCATCCCGAGCATGGTCTTCTTGCGCGCAGCGGGTGGGGCGGGCGGACCGCCGCTGCCGTCCGACCACGCGAGGTCGGTCGCCGACGGGACCGCCCGGCCGCCCGTCCGGAGCGCCGCCACCGTGCTCGGCGGGACCAGGGGCCCGGCGCCGGTGGTCTCGGAGTCATCGTCCGGCTCGAGCGCCGACGCGCCCCCTCGGATCGCCTCCGCGCTCGGGAACGGCACCTTCGGAGCCTTTGGGACGTCGATGCGCTGGGTGTCGTCCCGCGCGCGCGCGGGCGCCGCCGAGGCCGGAGGCACGGACGGATCGATGGGCGGGGCCTGGCTCACGGCCGCGGCGACGGCCTCGTCCACCGGCGCCATCACGTTCGCGACCCTCGGGTTGCCGCGCCGCTCGACGCGAACGCGCCCGGACGACAGCACCAGGAGCGCGGCGAGGGCCGTGCTGCCCTCGAGCTCCTCGTCCGACCCGTGCCGAGCGGCGAGCGCCCCCACCACGAGCCCCTCGGTCACGTCGACCTCGACCAGCACCTTCGGGTTGCGGACCGTCACGTGCAGCGGCCCCCGCGCGCCGCAAAGGGCCCGGAGGAGCCGCGTGGGCCCCGTGATCTCGAGCCGGGTGTCGAAGCACGCTTCGTTCTGCGCGCGCTCGGCGAGGGCGCGGTCCTGCTCGATGAGCGGGGCGATCCGGAATGCGAGCCGCTGCATGTCCGGGGCGCCCCGGTGCTCGGGCCAGATCTCGTCCCAGCTCGCGACGAGGAGCTGCGCCCAGCGGAACCCGGGGTCGCGACGGAGCGTGCGGACGACGTCGAAGCCCGGCCCCTCGAGCCCCGCCGCGTCCAGGATCACGACCTCCGGGTCGAGGCCCCGCGCGCGCTCGAGTCCGCGGCCGGTCGCGTCGGTGACGGCGACGGTCGCTTCCCTCGCGCGAAGCTCCTGGGCCAGCGCGTCGGCGCGCCCGGGATCGTCGTCGACGACGAGCACACGCAGGCCGCGCAGCACCGCGAGGTCGGCGCCCTCACCGGTGTCCTCGGGATCGAGGAGCTGCAGGCGGCCGCCGGACTCCTCGATGAGCTCGTAGCGGAGCGGCTCGGCCTTGGCGATGAGGGGTTTGAGGCGCTCGACGAAGTCCGAGAGCACGTCGGACACGGGTCGGCCCGCGCCGAGGACGATCCGGAGGGCGCGGCTCTCCGCCTGCGCACCCTCGACCGACAGGATCCCGGAGCGGAGCTCGTGCTTCACGAGGTCGAGCAGCTCGTCGAGCGTCGCCTCGCCGAGCTCGCCCGTGACCTCGCCCGGTCGCTCGGGCAGCTCCCGCGAGATCTCGGCCACGCGCCGGGCGATGCCGTCGGCGCTCGCGCCCCGATGGACCACCGCCACGGCTCCCGAACGGAACACGCGCATCCGGTGGTCGAGGGACGCGTCCTCGGAGAGCACGGCGACCGGCACGACCGACGTCGCCGGGTTGCTCGCCAGGAGGCCGAGCACGTCGGAGCCCCCGTCGACCGCCGCGTCCCCCACCAGGAGCACCAGGTCCGGCGCGGCGGCGAGCACGTTCTCGACGACCGTGGCGGCCGAGCAGGACTCGACCAGGAGCCCGTGGCGGTCGAGCGACCGCTCGAGAGCGGCGTCCATCGTCTCGCCCTCGCCCACCATCAGCAGGGTGGGTCGGTCCTCTTCCGCTTTGATTGCTGTGGCTTTCACTGCGGCCGGTGAGGGGATCGTCTCGCACTCGACCGGGTTCGCCAACAGCGCGCCCACCGGCCGGGTCTCAGAGTACCGTCAAATTCCGTTCCGGTTGACGTCCTTTCGTGCTCCGTGATTCGATCGCGGTGGGAATGGCCAGGGCCGCCGCGTTTCGCGGCGGTCGGCCTCTTGGTTTGCCTTCTCGAGGAGCCCCCGTGCTTCGAACCGACCGCCTCCTTGTCCTCTCCGTTCTTCTCTGGCTCGCGCCGTCCATCGCCTCGGCCCAGGTCGCGCCCCGGATCACGATCGCCGTCGACACCTCGGGGTCGATGGCGCTCGACATGAACGGCGTGCCGACGTTCGGCGACGGCGTCCTGACCGGCTGCAGTCTCCGTGGCGACGGTGCGTACTGCGGCTCGAACTGCACGGCCGGCATCGACACCGACTGCAACGACGAGCCCGACGACAGCCGGATCTACATCGCGAAGGAAGCGATCACGAACATGGTGCTGAGCACGGGAGACGTCGACTGGGCGCTCGCGCGCTTTCACCAGACCCAGAGCTCGAACCGGTCCTGCCTGCGGATCAACCAGTACGAGTGCAACACCGCGGGGCCGTACGTCACGTCCTACGGGAACCCACAGTGCAACAGCGGCAACGCCATTCCCCACGGCGGGTTCTTCGGCACGTGCCCGTTCGACTGGCCGAGCCTCTGGCCGGCCGCGTGCGCCCCCGACGGGAGCGGAGAGACGGTCCTCCGGACGTGGCGGTCGGGCGACCCGAACGTGTGTACGAACTACGAGGGAACCTGCACCGGAGGCGACGTCCTGGTCGGCTTCTCCGACCTGGGCGAGTACGTGGGTCGGACCAACGCGTTCGGCATCCTCAAGTGGGTAGACAACGAGGAGACCGCCTTCGTCAACACGACCACTACCGGCAACTACTGCAACCACGCGACGACCGGCGACTGTGAGCTCCGCCCCGAGGGAGCGACGCCGCTCGAAGGCATCCTCACGGCCAGCCGCAACTACATGGTCGGCGTCCGGGGCTCCGACGCCGCCGCGGCCTGTCGTCCCTACTCCATCCTCCTGATCACCGACGGCGTGGAGTCCTGCAGCGGGAACCCGCAGGCCCGCGCGGGCACGATCCTCTCGAGCGACGACATCCGTACGTACGTCGTCGGGATGTCCATCGCCTCGAGCGCCGACCGGACCAACCTGAACAACATCGCGGTCTCCGGAGGGACCGGCGGCGCCTACTTCGCGGACGACCCCGACACGCTGGCCGCGGCGCTCTCCGAGATCGTCGCCGACTCGCTCCTGATCGAGGTCTGCAACAACGTCGACGACGACTGCGACGGCCTCGTCGACGAGGGCTTCACGAAGTACTGCGACTGGGACGGCACCGGACCCGTGCCGGCGGCGACGCTGTGCGCCGACCCGGGCGAGACGTGCGACGGCGTCGACAACAACTGCAACGGCGTGGTCGACGAGGGGGTCACGAACGCGTGCGGCACCTGCGGCCCGGTCCCGACCGAGGTCTGCGACGGCCTCGACAACGACTGTGACGGCATCATCGACGAGGGCGGCGTCTGCAGCGGGTGCACGCCGACCACCGAGATCTGTGACAACGTCGACAACGACTGCGACGGCAGCGTCGACGAGGGCCTGACGCGGCCCTGCGGCACGGACGTCGGCGAGTGCACGGCGGGGACGCAGGCCTGCGCCGCCGGCGCCTGGGGGACGTGCTCGGGCACCGGCCCGACGGCGGAGGTCTGCGATGGCCTCGACAACGACTGCGACGGGGCGATCGACGGCATCACCCGCCCGTGCGGCATCAGCACTGGCGCCTGCAGCCCCGGGACCGAGACGTGCGTCATGGGACCGAGCTGGTCGGGGGTCTGCGTCGGCGAGGTCGGCCCGAGCCCCGAGATCTGCGACGACGTCGACAACGACTGCGACGGCGCGACCGACGAGGGCGACCCGGGCGGCGGCGGGTCCTGCGGCAGCTCCATCGGGGAGTGCTCGCCGGGCGTCGTCGCCTGCGTCGGCGGCGTGCTGACGTGCACGGGCGGTTCGAGCCCGATGGCGGAGGGATGCGACGGGCTCGACAACGACTGCGACGGCGCGACCGACGAGGGGATCCCCTCGCCCGGGGCCTGCGGCACCGACGTCGGCGAGTGCAGCGAGGGCGCCCTCACCTGCGTCGCGGGCGACTTCGTCTGCGTCGGCGGCCGGGGCCCGACCGGCGAGGTCTGCGACGGGCTCGACAACGACTGCGACGGCGCGACCGACGAGGGCAACCCCGGCGGCGGCGTCTCGTGCGGCACCGACGTCGGCGAGTGCACGCCGGGGACGAGCCGCTGCGTGGGCGGCTCGCTCGTGTGCGAGGGGGGAACACCGGGCGGCGCGGAGATCTGCGACGGGCTCGACAACGACTGCGACGGGCTCGTCGACGAGGGCAACCCAGGCGGCGGCGGGTCCTGCGGCACGACCGACGAGGGCGAGTGCGAATTCGGAGCGCTCGCGTGCGTCTCCGGGTCACTCGTGTGCCGGGGCGAGACGGGGCCGAGCCCGGAGATCTGCGACGGCCTCGACAACGACTGCGACGGGATGATCGACGAGGGCAACCCCGAGGGCGGGGGCGCCTGCGGCGACGACACCGGCGAGTGCACGCCCGGGACCTGGCTCTGCACCGGCGGGGCGCTGGTCTGCGACGGCGGGACCGGGCCCACGCCCGAGGTCTGCAACGGCCTCGACGACGACTGCGACGGCGTCGTCGACGACGGGCTCGGGGTCGGTGCGCCGTGCGGCTCGGACACGGGCGAGTGCGCCCCCGGCGTGCAGGTCTGCCGCGAGGGCGCCCTCGTCTGCGAGGGCGAGGTCGGGCCCATCGACGAGGTCTGCGACCTCCTCGACAACGACTGCGACGGCGAGATCGACGAGGGCCTCGGCCTCGGCGATGCCTGCGGGAGCGACGAGGGGATCTGCATGCCCGGCACGCAGCAGTGCGTCGACGGGCGGATCATCTGCGTGGGCGCCGTACCGCCGGCGCGCGAGGCCTGCGACTGCGAGGACAACGACTGCGACGGGACGGTCGACGAGCCGCCGGACAGCGGCGACCTTTGCCCGCCGGGGAGCGAGTGCATCGACTGTGGCTGCGCGCTGCCGTGCATGGAGAGCGAGTTCGGCTTCACCTGTCCGAGCGGCAGGACGCCGAAGGTGATCGAGAGCGGGGAGTGCTACTGCGTGATGTCGCGGTGCGACGCCGACGAGTGCGCCGGAGAGACGCTGCCGGAGAGCGCCGAGACTGCGCGCTGCGCCCCCGACAGCGACGACGTGTCGCACTGCGTCTGCAAGAACAACGCCTGCACCTTCCCCTGCGACGGCGTCGTGTGCAGCGACGGGCTGGTGTGCGATCCGCGCGATCCTGCCGGGCGCTGCGTACCGGACGACTGCACGGGCCTCGGCTGCCCGGACGGGGAGCTCTGCGACCCCGCGTCGGGAGAGTGCGAGCCGAACCCCTGCGCGGACGTGAGCTGCGATGCGGGTGAGGCGTGCCGCGACGGATCCTGCGAGCCGAGCTGCGCCTCGGTGGAGTGCGGGGACGGCGAGCACTGCCGCGCGGGCGCGTGCGTCCCCGACCTCTGCGTCGACACGACCTGCGCCACCGCGGAGTACTGCGACCCTGAAACCGGCGAGTGCGCCGACGACCCGTGCGTCGACCGGCGCTGCGGCGCGGGCACGGTGTGCGACCACGCCACAGGGACCTGCGTCGAGGACCCGTGCAACCGGCTCGTCTGCCCCGAGGACGAGGTGTGCCGCGACGGCGAGTGCGCCGAGGGCGGGATGTCCGGGTCCGACGCAGGCCCGGGCGGGACCGACGCCGGCTTCGACGCCGGCACGAGCGAGCCGCGCGCCGAAGGGACGCGCGTCCTCGCGACGGGCGGCGGCGGGTGCGTCTGCTCGGTCCCGGGCAGCGACGCCCGCGGGCCGGGCGCGCCGGCTCTCGGCATCCTGTTCGGCCTGCTCGGCCTGCTCGGATGGCGCCGGCTCGGGCGCCGGACCCGCCGGCTCCGCTCCGCGCTGCCGCTGCTGCTCGTCCTGGCGGTCACGGCGGCCCTCGTGGCGGGCTGCGACGTCGAGCCGTACTGCATCGACTGCGTCGAGGAGGCGGACGCCGGGCCCCGGGACACCGGCGTGGCCGACACGGGCGTGCGCGACACGGGCGCGCCGGACACCGGCGCTCCCGACGCGGGCCCCGAGGACGGCGGCCCGGACGGGTGCGTGCCGGGCGCGCCCGAGCTGTGCAACGGCCTCGACGACGACTGTGACGGCGAGGTCGACGAAGGCATCGACACGAGCACGGACGTGAACAACTGCGGCGGTTGCGGGATGGCCTGCTCACCACCCCACGCGTTCGGCGAATGCGTGGAGGGAGTGTGCGGTCTCGCCACCTGCGACGTCGGCTGGCACGACCTGAACGGGGACCTCGACGACGGCTGCGAGTACCGCTGCCTCGTCACGGAGACCGACGACTCGGTCTGCGATCTGCGCGACAACGACTGCGACGGCGAGGTGGACGAGGACATCGACTTCGACACCGACCCGATCAACTGCCGCTCCTGCGGGCGCGTCTGCCGGTTCGCTCACGCGGCCGGCGCCTGCGTGGACGGCGACTGCGTGCTCGGCGCGTGTGACGACGGCTTCCACGACGTCGACGGCGACCCGAGCAACGGCTGCGAGTACACGTGCACCCCCGCCGATCCCCCGGTCGAGGTCTGCAACGGCCGCGACGACGACTGCGACGGCGATCCCGACGAGGGCGACCCGGGCGGAGGCGCGGTCTGCGGCACGGACGAGGGAGCCTGCTCGACGGGTATCGAGCGCTGCATCGGTGGGACGATCGTGTGCGACGGATCGGTCGAGCCGACGACGGAGGAGTGCAACGGCATCGACGACGACTGCGACGGCGTGGTCGATCAGGGCAACCCGGAAGGCGGCGCGCTCTGCGGCACGGGCACGGGGACGTGCGAGCAGGGCCGAGAGCAGTGCATCGACGGCGCGCTGGTCTGCACGGGCGACGTGGGCCCGACGGCCGAGGTGTGCGACGGGCTCGACAACGACTGCGACGGGCACATCGACGAGGGCGACCCGGAGGGTGGCGGCGCCTGCGGCGACGGAACCGGCGCCTGCGTCGAGGGGACCTTGCACTGCCGGGGCGGCGTCCTCGTGTGCGAGGACGCAATCGGGCCGAGCACCGAGACGTGCAACGGCGTCGACGACGACTGCGACGGGAGCACCGACGAAGGAAACCCCGGCGGCGGCGGCTCGTGCGGGACGGACGCCGGCGAGTGTGCGCCTGGCACGTGGCAGTGCACGGGCGGAACGCTCTCGTGCATCGGCGCGACCGGACCGTCGACCGAGACCTGCAACGCGCTCGACGACGACTGCGACGGGTCCATCGACGAGGGCAACCCCGGAGGCGGCGCGGCCTGCGGGCCCACGACGGGGGCGTGCAGCGCCGGGTTCGAAGAGTGCCTCGGCGGCGCGCTCCAGTGCACCGGCGCGACGGGGCCCACCCTCGAGACGTGCAACGGAGTCGACGACGACTGCGACGCCACGACCGACGAGGGCTTCGACCTGATGAACGACCTGCGCAACTGCGGGATGTGCGGGCGGACCTGCAGCTACGATCACGCCTCGGCCTCCTGCTCGAGCGGGAGCTGCGCGATGGGCGCGTGCGACCCGGGGTGGGTCGACCGGAACGGGCTCGATTCGGACGGCTGCGAGTACGAGTGCGACTACGCCGGGGCCGAGATCTGCAACGGGCGGGACGACGACTGCGACGGAACCACCGATCTGGGCCTCACCCCGCCGAGCAACTTCTGCAACCCGAACGGCGTCTGCGCCGGGACCTCGGCGACCTGCGGAGGAGCGAGCGGCTGGACCTGCGTGTACCCGGGGACCTACGAGGAGACCGAGGCCACGTGCGACGGGCTCGACAACGACTGCGACGGCGGAGTGGACGAGCCCTTCCCGCTCGTCGGCAGCTCCTGCAGCAACGGCGGGACGGGCGTGTGCCGGACGACCGGCACCTACGTGTGCAACGGTGCCGGAGACGGCGTGACCTGCACGGCGCCGGCCGGGCCTGCGCCGACCACCGAGGTCTGCGACGACCGTGACAACGACTGTGACGGCGCCGTCGACGAGGGGATCCCGCTCTCCGCGATCCCTGCGGTGACCATCGCGCGCGCGGGCGGAGGCACGGTGCGGGTCTTCAGCTACGAGGCGTCACGCCCCGACGCGACCAGCGCCGACGCGGGCAGCGCGAGCACGGTCGCCTGCTCGACCGCGAACCGGATCCCGTGGACCGACGTGACGTGGCCGGAGGCGAACGCGGCGTGCTGCGCGCTCAACCCGAGCGGCACGTGCGGGGCCACGGGCTGGCGGCTGTGCGACTCGGCCGATTGGCAGCGGGCCTGCGAGAGGGGCTCGTCCTGCACGTGGGCCTACTCTTCCTCGTGCAACTCGAGCAACCCCACGCGCTGCAACGGCGAGGAGCACGACTGCAGCGGCTCGTCCGGCGACCAGGACTGCTTGTACCCGACGCGATCGTCGACCTTCCCCTACTGCTACGCGGACTGGGGCTCGGCGGGTCGCGTCTACGACATGAGCGGCAACGTGAAGGAGTGGACCTACGACGAGCGCGTACCCGGCCTCCACGACATCCGCGGCGGCGCCTACAACAACGTGGAGGCGGGGCGCACCTGCCAGTTCGACTACACGCTGGGCGACGAGACCTTCTCGTTCCCCCACACCGGCTTCCGCTGCTGTTACTACTAGGCAGCCGAGGCGCGGAACGCGCAGCAGTCGGGAGGGCACACGTGAGGTGAGGGCCCGCTGCCGAGCGCGTGCGGCTCGGCGCCCGCGGTCCGCTCCAGGATCAGCTCGCGGATCATGCGAACGAAGCGCGGGTGCGTGCCGACGGTGCGGGCCCGAGCCATGCGCATGCCGAGCTCCTCCGCGAGCTGCCCGGCCTCGACATCGAGGTCGTAGAGGACCTCCACGTGATCCGAGACGAAGCCGATGGGCACGACGACCACCTCCCGCACGCCCCGCTCCCGGAGCGCGCGGAGGTGAGCGCGGACGTCCGGCTCGAGCCAGGGCACCTGCGGCGGTCCGCTCCGGCTCTGCCAGACGAGGTCCCAGACGACGGCGCCCGCGCGCTCCGACACGAGCCGGCAGGTCTCCTCGAGCTGCCCGACGTACGGAGAGCCGGCGGTCATCGCGACCGGCACGCTGTGCGCCGTGTAGACCACCGGCGCGTCGGGTCCGAGCTCGGCCCGCGCCTCGCGGACGCGCTCGGCCATCGGCTCGACGAACCCCGGGTGGTCGTGGAACGTGCGGAGCTTGTCGACCTGCATCGCCGTGCCGGTCTCGGCGCGCGCCCGCGCGATGTCCTCCGAGTAGAGCCGGCAGCCCGCGTACGAGCCGAACGCGGAAGTCACGAACGCCAGGGCGCGCCGCACGCCCGCCGCGTCCATCTCGCGCAGCGTGTCCGCGAGGAACGGGTGCCAGTTCCGGTTCCCCCAGTAGACGGGGAGCTTCGGCCCGTGCGCCTCGAGCTCGGCGCCGAGCGCCTCGACGAGCGCCCGGTTCTGGTCGTTGATGGGGCTGCGCCCACCGAAGTGATGGTAGTGGCCCGCGACCTCGGCGAGCCGCTCCGGCCTCGCCCGCCCCTGGGTCACACGCTCGAGGAACGGCATCACGTCCTCCGGCCTCTCCGGCCCGCCGAAGGACACCACGATCAGCGCGTCGTACGCCTGGTCCACACCCGGAACTCTGTCACGCGACGTCCGCACCGAACAGGTGCCTGCGACTCACCGCGCGAGGGTCACGCCGAGTCGGCGGTGCAGACGCGGTTGCGGCCGCCGTGCTTGGCCGCGTACAGGGCCTTGTCGGCCGCCTCGAAGAGCGATCCGGTCGTGCCGGCGTCGAACGGGAAGGTGGCCACGCCGAGCGAGCAGGTCACCCGGAGCTTACCGAGCTCTGTCTGGAACACGGTCGCGCCGAGCTCCTCGCGGACGCGCTCGGCGAGCAGGGTGGCGCCTTCGGTGTCGGTCTCCTCGCAGAGCACGCAGAACTCCTCGCCACCGAAGCGGGCCACCACGTCGGTCTCGCGCTTGACGCGGCGAAGGATCTCACCGAGCTCCTTGATCACGACGTCGCCCGTCGCGTGACCGTAGGTGTCGTTGACGCTCTTGAAGTGGTCGATGTCGGTGACGATGAGGGAGAGCTTGCGGTCGAACCGCTCGGCGGCACGGAGCTTGTTGTCGAGCGCCTCGAGGAAGGCGCGCTTGTTCAGGCAGCCCGTGAGCCCGTCGGTCGTCGCCATCTCCTCGAGTCGCCGCACCGCGGCCGCGTTGGCGAGGGAGACGGCCACCTGGTTCGCGAGGACCTGGAGGGTGGGACGGACCGCGTCGCCGAAGGCGTCGGTGCGCCGGGCGGCGAGCGCCATGGTGCCGATCGCGTCCTCTCGGACCACCAGCGGCATGATGAGGAGAGACCGCATGCCGCGCAGATTCGCGCGCTTCGTGTAGACCACTTGCTGCCGGGGGTCGAAGTCACCCTTGTACGGCAGGTAGTGCCTGTTCTTGACGGCCATCGCGGTCAGCGAGGTGTTGTCGCGGAAGCTGAGCTTCTCGAACGCGTCGGCGCCCTCGCCCACCGCACGCCTCACCGAGTGCCTCCGCTCGTCCGGGTCGTACAGCGTGATCGCCGCGAAGTCGTGGGCCGCGATCTCGGCGGCCGCCTCGACGCCTGCGTCGATCACGGCGTCGGCGTCGAGCGCCGAGCCGAGCCGCTGGGACGCGCGGTAGAGCACCGTCTGCTCGCGCTTGCTCCGCTCGAGCTGCACGAACACGCGCTCGTTCTGGAGCGTGCGGAGGATCTGGTGGATCGCCCCCTCGAGGATCTCCTGCTCGCGCGCGCCGAAGGGGTGGTCGGCCAGCCGGTCGGCGCATAGCGCGCCGCGCACCTGGCCCTGGTCGACCACCGGCACCCCGAGGAAGGACCGCACGACCGACGGTCCGCGGTAGTAGCAGAGCCCCTTGTAGCCGGGCTTCACGTGCTCGAGGTTCATCACGAGCCCGCGGCTCGCCACCGCGCCGACCGCGCCGCCGCCGGCCGCGAAGGGCCCCTCGGCGACGTCGTCGCTGTCGGTCACGAGCTCGACGATGGACAGGGGCGCACCCGGCTCGTCGGTCATGAGCAGCACGCACGTGTGCAGGTCGAGGGTCCGCTTGAGCATGTCGAGCATGTGGTAGAGGGCGTTGTGCACCTCCTCGATGCTCGACCGGAACAGGCGCTCGTCGTCGCTCGCGCCGCTCGACGTCGGCGCCGCGACGAGCCGGAACATCCGCGCGTCCTCGCGCACCCGCTCCTTCTCGTCGTCCAGCTCCTTGCGGGAGCGCTCGCGCACCCTCGCGATCTCCACGCGCGTGAACACGAGGTTGAGGATCCCGAAGAACACGACGAAGGCCGCGTGCACGGCGAAGGGCTTCGGGTCGCTGCGGTTCTCCGTGACGAAGTAGAGGCCGGCCTCGAAGCCGACGGCCGCGAGCATCAACACGGTGCCCATCGGCTTGCGCGCGAAGGAGGCGAGGAACGCGACGAGGACGTAGACCAGCGGATACAGGTCGCCGGTCAGCCCGCCCCCGAGCTGCACGACCGCGTGGACCGCGACGAGCAGGAGCAGCCCGAGCTCGAGGTCGAGCGACGCACGCACGGAGCCGCCGTCCTCTTGGCGGAATCGCGCGCTGACACGCGAGCCGAACACGGCGAGCCAGGTCGCCGCGACGACGGCGTGCTCGAGGCCGAGCCGCGCCGGGGCGACGGCGAAGACCGCGAGCAGGTCGAGAACCGCGAAGACCGCCGCTGCCAGATAACCGTACGAGGCACGCGCGGTGCGCCGGACGGAGAGAGCAGCGTGCACCAGGGTGGGCATGGTGTACCCCGTTGGTACTAGGGGGCGCCCCATGGGAGCAAAAAACAGGTCGTCGCGAAGTTGACCGTCTCGGTCCCAAGGAGGACGGTCGGCCCATGGGACGGCTCTCGCGCACCGTGGCCTGGCTGCTGCCGTTCGGGCTGCTCGTGCTCGCGATCGTTGCGGTGCCGCTCCGGATCCTCGACGAGCAGGGGCTGCCCCGCTACCGCGCCCTCAAGGACGAGCTGCGCGAGGTCGGGGGCGCGAACGAGCGCCTCGAGCGGGAGGTCCGGGACCTCGAGAGGCAGGTGGCGGCGCTCAGGACCGACCCCGGCGCCATCGAGCAGATCGCGCGCGACGAGCTCGGGATGGTCCGGGACGGCGAGCTCGTCTTCCAGTTCCCTGACTGAATTCCCACGCGATCCCGTGGAATTGCACCTTGACAGGCCCCGGGCCGCTCCCTAGCGTGTTGGGCGAGCCGTGGTCGCCCCTTCCCGACCGGAGCTGTCCTTCCGGGCCCGCAAGATCCTCTATGCGGTCGTGACCGAGTACATCGCCACGGGCGAGCCCGTGGGCTCCCGCAAGCTCTCGCGCCGGTACGGCCTGAACCTCTCGCCTGCCTCCATCCGCAACGTGCTGGCGGACCTCGAGGACGCGGGCTACCTGCAGCAGCCCCACACGAGCGCGGGGCGCACCCCCACCGACGCGGGGTTCCGCGTCTTCGTCGACGCCCTCGTGCAGATGCGCGAGGTCACGGCGGAGGACCGGGCCGCGATCGTGACGCGGATGAAGCAGCTCAAGCCGGGTGAGGACGACGTCATGCGCGAGACGGGCAGGTTGCTCTCGGCGTTGACCGGCGCGGCCGCCGTCCTGTCGCCGCCTCGACCCGAAGAGGAGCGGCTGACGCAGGTCCGCTTCGTCCCGTTGCGGGAGGGTCAGCTGCTCGCGATCCTGGTCACGAAGGGTGGCGCCGTGCAGAACCGCGTCGTCCGGATCCCGGAGACCGTCGACGGATCGGAGATCGAACGACTGCACAACTACCTGGGTGAGCTCGTCGAAGGGCGGACGCTCGCGGAGGTCCGCGACCAGCTCGCCGAGCAGATGGCGCACGAGCGCGACCAGTACGACGTCCTCAGGCGCCGCGCCCAGCAGGTCGTCGAGGCCACCCTGACGGGCAAGAGCGAGGGGCCCGGGGTGCTCATCGAGGGGCAGAAGCTCCTCTTCGACCGACCCGAGTTCACGGACTCGGAGAAGATCCGGGCCTACCTGCGGACGTTCGAAGAGAAGGAGCGCCTGCTCACGCTGCTCGATCGGACGCTCGCCTCGGGCGGGGTGCAGGTGCTCATCGGGGCCGAGACCGAGCTGTCCGACCTCTCGGATATCAGCCTAGTATCGGCGACCTACGCCCAGCCGGCCGGCGGAAAGGGAGCCCTGGGGGTCATCGGTCCCACCCGAATGGACTATGCCAAGGTCGTCCCGTTGGTGGAGTTCACCGCCCGGGTCATGGGCCAGGTGCTCGAGGGCTCGGACGAGGCCGGCGACGAGGAGGAGTAGGGAGTCGGGGGCCGAGAGCTCGCTTCGGCTTGAGGCTCGCCGTGCCCGTGATTATGGTCGGGGCCACCCATGACCACCGACGGCAACGGACGACCCCATCCGGACGAAGCGGCGGACGCGGAGCAGCCCGGCGAACAGGAAGCGGCAGCCGTGGAGCAGGCGGCGCCGGAGGAAGCCTCCGAGCTCGACGCCGTCCGGGAGGAGAGCGCGCGCATCAAGGACCAGCTCCTCCGCACCGCGGCCGACTTCGACAACTTCCGAAAGCGAGCTCGGCGTGACCTGGAGGATGCGGAGCGGCGAGGACGCGAGGAGACGCTGCGCGAGCTGCTGCCGGTGATCGACAACCTCGAGCGAGCAGTCACGGCGGCCGATTCCGCCACCGACGTGACGGCGGTCGCCGAGGGGGTCCGCATGGTCCTGCGCCAGTTCGAGGACGTGGCGGGGCGGATCGGGCTCGAGCGCGTGGAGTCCATGGGCGCGCGCTTCGATCCGTCGGTCCACGACGCCGTTCAGCAGATCGAGACGGCTGAGCATCCAGCCGGTACCATCGTCGCCGAGGTGGTCCCGGGGTATCGTCTGGGGGAGAGGTTGATCCGGGCCGCCCTGGTCGTAGTCGCCCGGCCGCCTTCGGGCGACGGGTGCGACGAGGCCTGATTCCCGGCGGAGCTGCATGGGCAAAGTCATCGGCATCGATCTCGGCACCACAAACTCCTGCGTGGCCTTCGTGGACAACGGCGAGCCCGTCGTGATCCCGAACGCGGAGGGCAGCCGAACGACGCCGTCGGTCGTGGCGTTCACCAAGGAGGGCGAGCGCCGCGTCGGGACCGTCGCCAAGCGGCAGTCCGTCACGAATCCCGAGAACACCGTGTTCGCCGTGAAGCGGCTGATGGGCCGCAAGTTCGACTCGGACGAGGCGAGGACGCACGCCGCGCTCGCGCCCTACCATGTCGTGCAGGCCATGAACGGCGACGCGTGGGTGCAGATCGGGGGCAAGGAGTACTCGCCCCCCGAGATCTCCGCGATGATCGTCCAGAAGATGCGGGAGATCGCCGAGAGCTACGTCGGCGAGGAGGTCACCGAGGCGGTGGTCACGGTCCCCGCGTACTTCGACGACGCCCAGCGGCAGGCCACGAAGGACGCGGGCAAGATCGCAGGGATCGCGGTCAAGCGGATCATCAACGAGCCGACCGCGGCGGCTCTGGCCTACGGGTTCGACCGGAAGGAAGGGCAGCGCGTGGTCGTGTACGACCTCGGCGGCGGCACCTTCGACGTGTCGGTGCTCGAGATCTCGTCCGGCGTCTTCAGCGTCAAGTCGACCGCCGGGGACACGCACCTCGGCGGCGAAGACTTCGACAACCGCCTGGTCGAGCACCTCGCGGCGAGGTTCGAGGAGGAGCACGGGATCGATCTCCGCAAGGACCGCATCGCGCTCCAGCGCCTCAAGGAGCAGGCGGAGAAGGCGAAGCACGAGCTGTCGAGCTCGCTCGAGACGGAGATCAACCTCCCCTTCATCGCCGCCGACGCCAGCGGGCCGAAGCACCTCGTGCTCACGGTGAAGAGGTCCGAGCTGGAGATGATGTGCGCCGATCTCGTCGACAGGACTCTCGTGCCGTGCAAGCAGGCGCTCTCGGACGCCGCGCTCGAGCCGAAGCACGTGGACGAGGTGATCCTCGTGGGCGGCCAGACCCGCATGCCGCTGGTCCAGAAGAGGGTTCAGGAGTTCTTCGGGCGAGCGCCGCACAAGGGCGTCAACCCGGACGAGGTCGTCGCCATGGGCGCCGCGCTCCAGGGCGCTGCGCTGAGCGGCGAGGTCGACGAGGTGCTGCTCCTCGACGTGACGCCGCTGTCTCTGGGCGTGGAGACGGGCGGCGGCGTCTTCTTCAAGCTCATCGAGCGCAACACGACCATCCCGACGCGCGCGAGCGAGATCTTCACGACCAGCGTGGACAACCAGCCGTTCGTTCCGATCCACGTGCTTCAGGGCGAGCGCGAGATGGCCGTGGACAACAAGACGCTGGCCAAGTTCGAGCTGGCACCGATTCCGCCCGCGCCACGCGGAGTCCCGCAGATCGACGTGTCCTTCGACATCGACGCGAACGGCATCGTGAACGTCAGCGCCAAGGATCTCGGGACCGGCAAGGAGCAGTCCGTGCGCGTCGTCGCGTCGAGCGGCCTCTCGCAGGAGCAGATCGACGGCATCGTCAGCGAGGCCGAGACCTACAGGCAGAGCGACTCGAAGCGCAAAGAGCTCGCCGAGCTCCGGAACAGCGCCGAAGCTCTCCTGTACACGAGCGAGAGGGCCGTCGAGGAGTGTGCGGAGCTCGTGGCGCCGGACATCATCGACGCGGTCCGTACCGACATCGGCGCTCTTCGGGGCCTGCTCGCGGACGGCGACGCCATCTCCATCAAGGAGGCCCTGCAGCAGCTCGAGCTCAGCGCCTACCGCATCGCCGAGAGCATGTACGGCTCCGCCGAAGACGACTCCACCTAGCGCTCCCTACAGGGCGCACGCGAGGAGGGTGGGCTCTGGGACGAGGGTGACGCCCCAGCGATCGCGGACGCGGCCCTCGACCTCGCGGGCGAGGGCGAGCAGCTCCGCGGTGGTGCCGCCGCCGTGGTGGACGAGGGCGAGACAGTGACGGCTGGAGATGCCAACGTTGCCGCGGCGGAGCCCCTTGTCGATGCCCGCGCGCTCGATGAGCCAGGCCGCTGCGAGCTTGGTGAGGCCGTCGGCGGCGGGCCAGCGCGGCACCTGGCGGGCGCTCTCGACGATGCCCCGGTCGACGGCCAGGCGTGCGACGCGCTCGGCGTCCGCAGCCGGCACGATCGGGTTCGTGAAGAAGGAGCCCGCGCAGCGGCGGTTCGGGTCCTCCGGATCGAGAACCATGGACTTCTTGCGGCGGAGGGCGACGACCGTCTCGCGCACACGCGCGAGGCTCGGGGCCCGCTCGTCGCCGAGCGCCCGCTCGAGCTCCGCGTAGCGGATCGCAGGTGCTCCGCCCGGCCGCAAGCCGAACGACACGCCGAGCACGACGAACCGGTCGGGCACCCGCTTGAAGAAGCTGTCGCGGTACCCGAAGCCGCACTGCTCGGCCGGGATGTCGCGGACGCCGAGGTCGACGCGATCGAGCACGCGCACCGAGCGGATCGTCTCCGACACCTCCTGCCCGTAGGCGCCGACGTTCTGGACGGGCGCGGCGCCGACCAGGCCCGGGATCCCGCTCAGGCACTCGAGGCCGGCGAGGCCGCGGCCGACGCACTCGGCCACGAACGAGTCCCAGGGCTCTCCCGCCTGCGCCGTGACGAGCACCCCTGGAACGTCGTCGAACGCCGCCGTGTCCTCGAACACCACGCCGCGCGTGACCACCCGCAGCACGAGACCGTCCACTCCCTCGTCCGCGACCACCACGTTCGAGCCGCCGCCGAGCACGGTGACCGTCAGTCCTTGGCCGGCAGCCCACCGCAGCGCCTCCGCCGCGCTCGCCTCGTCGCCGACCTCCACGAAGAACCGTGCCGGCCCGCCCAGCGCGAACGTGGTGAGCGGCGCGAGCGGTACGTTCTCCAGGATCCGGAGCGCCATGGTGAGCGAGCCTAGGTGGACGACCACCGGTCGGCAACGAATGATGGCTCCGCCCGCGCTCAGAGATCGAGGTCGTCGGCGAAGACGGCTCCGTCGAAGTCACTGGCCCGGAAGGGCATGGACAGCCGCGGGCGGCGCGGGTGGGCTCGCCGGTACACGCAGCCGGGCACCGGGAAGCGGGTGGGGTAGTAGTTGCGCTCCCACACGAGATGGCTCGCCCGGTCCTCGAGGGTCGGCAGCGCGTACAGGCGCCGGCGCACGTCCTCGGTGGGGCACGCGGCGATCATCGCGTCGACCGCCCGCTCGTCGTACTCGGGCGGCGCGTAGGTGTCGGCCGCGTCGAGCGGGCCGATCGATGGCTCCGGCATCCCGCCGAGCCACAGGCTCTCGGCGGGATCGGCCGCGAACGGATCCACCGGCTCACCGTCGAGCCAGGTGTTGAAGTGCACGTGTGGGATCCCGAAAGGGAAGCTCGCCAGCCCGTCGAGCCCGCTGTACCCGGAGATGGCGAAGGGCTGCCCGCGCTCGAGCACGTCGCCCTCACGCACCAGCGCCCGCGCGAGGTGCGCCGAGCAGGTGGCGAGGCCCTCTCCGTGATCGAGCATCACCTTCAGGCCTCCCCGATTGAACTCCACGTCGATGCGCGCCACCCGCGCCGGCGCCGGCGACACCACCGTCGTCCCGCGTGGGATCGCGAAGTCGGTGCCGTTGTGGCTGTCGTACGTGAGCGTCCGGGCACGGAAGTCCCGTACCTGCGTCTTGCGGACCGACCACCCCTCCGACGTCGGGGTCTGCGTGTGGTTGAACAAGTTCGTGATCACGGCCCGGCGCGGCACGACGAACCACCCGGCCCACAGCGGGAGCGCCAGCCGTGGGGACAGGAGCCGCAAGCTCGAGAGCCCCATCTTCGACGGAGGCACGTCCTCGGCCCCGTACAGCGCGATCATGGCCTGCCGTGCGCGCTCGCCGACGGGCCTGAGCCCGAGTGACTCGACGATGGAGGGCATCCGCCGCACGTCGGAGGGATCGGAGGGAGGGGGTCGCGTGCTCACCATGGCAGCGATCCCTACGTGGGCCGCGCGAGGCGGTCAACAGACGCCGGCGCGCGCCCCCCGTCATGACCGCTGCGGAATCGTGGTCCCCTGCTCGGGAAGACGCACTATCGTGTGAGCCGTGAGATCCCGACCGGCGACACGGGTCTTCGTCCTGCACGTGGTCACGCTCGGCGCCGCCGCGCTCTCGGTGCTCGGCGCGATCGCCGCCGGCACCGCGGCTCTCCTCACCGTGGCCGGGGCGTGCCTGGTGGCCTCGGGGGTGCTCGCCTTCGCCGGCAGGCGCAGCCTCCTCCGCCCGCGCGCCGTCGATCGGCGCCTCGGCTCGGCGGCGGATGACGCCGAGCGGACACGCGTCGAGCAGGCGGGCGCGATGCTGACCGGGACGCTCCTCGTGTTCTTCGGAGCCGTGGGCATCGCCCTCGGACTCGCGATCACACTCTCGTGATGCGTTCGAGCCCGCCCATGTAGGAGCGAAGCGCCTGCGGCACGAGGACGCTTCCGTCGGGCTGCTGGTTCTGCTCCAGGATCGCCACGAGCGTCCTGCCGATGGCGAGGCCCGAGCCGTTGAGCGTGTGGGCGAGGCGGGGCTTGTCCTTCGGCCCCGGCCGGTAGCGGATCTTCGCGCGGCGGGCCTGGAAGTCGCCGAACCACGAGCAGCTCGAGATCTCGCGGTAGGCGTCCTGACCGGGCAGCCACACCTCGAGGTCGTAGGTCTTCTGCGAGGCGAACCCGAGGTCGCCCGCGCAGAGCTGGCTCACCCGGTAGTGAAGCCCGAGGCGCCGGAGCACCTGCTCCGCATGCCCGGTCAGCGCCTCGAGCTCGGCCTCGGCCTGCTCGGGCTCGGCGAACCGGACGAGCTCCACCTTGTCGAACTGGTGCTGTCGGATGAGTCCGCGGGTGTCCTTGCCGTAGCTCCCCGCTTCGCTCCGGAAGCACGGCGTGTAGGCCGTGTACGCGACCGGGAGCGCGCCGGGCTCGAAGATCTCGTCGGCGTGCAGGTTCGTGACGGGCACCTCGGCGGTCGGGATCAGGTACAGCTCGTAGCCGGCCTGCTCGTCGTGCTGCGTCCAGCTCTCCTCGCGCGCGATGCGGAAGAGGTCCTGCTGGAACTTGGGGAGCTGTCCCGTGCCGCGCAGGGCGGCGTCCTTCACGAGCGCCGGGACCCAGACCTCCTCGTACCCGTGCTCGCCCGTGTGCAGGTCGAGCATGAACTGGAGGAGCGCCCGCTCGAGGCGCGCGCCGGCGCCACGGAGCACACCGAAGCGCGCGCCGCTGATCTTCGTCGCGCGACCGAAGTCGAAGATGCCGAGATCCGTCCCGATGTCGACGTGGTCTTTCGGCTGCCCGCCGATGCGGGGCTTGTCGCCCACGACGCGCACGACCACGTTGTCCGCCTCGCTGCGGCCGTCGGGCGTCGAGGTGTGCGGCAGGTTCGGCAGAGCCAGGAGCGCGTCGTCGAGGGCCGACTCGACCTCCTCGAGGCGCCCTTCGAGCGCCTTGATGCGCTCTCCCACGGCGCGCATCTCGTCGCGCGTGCGCGCGAACTCCTCGGACTTCTTGTCGAGCGTCGCCATGCGCTTGCTCACGTCGTTGCGCTCGGCGCGGAGACGCTCGGCCTCGACGATGATCTCGCGGCGCTCCTCGGCCCGGCTGGTGAGCCCGTCGAGGATCTCCACGTCGTCGAAGCCGCGGCGCGCGAGCCCGGCGCGCACCTCGTCGAGGTTCTCCGTCACGTACCTGCGGTCCAGCATGGTGGTGTGCTGATACACCGTCCGGCCCAGCACGGCCAGCCGCCCGGACCGCGGCGCGTGTGAGGGCGCCGGCGCCGGCCGGCCGTGCGGGAACAAGGGCGGGCTCGAGGTGGACCTGGGCGGCGTCTCCGCGTTCTGCCCGATCCAAGCAGGCCGACCTCGCGCTCGAACAGGTCTGCGAACGATCGGGTGGTGATCCGAGGACACGACTGTCACAGCAGCCCTTCGGTGCGTGACAGCGCCACCGGCACGAGACGTTTCCCTGTCATCGGGCAGATCGCGGCTCCGCCGGAGCCGCGGGTTGGGTGGGCGGCGGGGGCGCAGCGGGCGGAGCCTGCATCCGGGGCGGCGGCGCAGGCCGCGGCGCCTCCATGCGCGGCGGCGGCGCGGACGGCGGCGCCTCCATGCGCGGCGGCGGCGCAGATGGTTGTGGCGCCTCCATGCGCGGCGGCGGCGCGGACGGCGGCGCCTCCATGCGCGGCGGCGGCGCGGACGGCGGCGCCTCCATGCGCGGCGGCGGCGCGGGCGGTGGCGCCTCCATGCGCGGCGGCGGCGCCGGCGGCGCCGGCCGGACCTGCGGCGGTGGGGCCTCGGGTATGGGCTGCCGTGGCGGCTGCGCCGGTGGTCCCGGCGGAGGGGGTTCGGTCGGTGGTGCGGCGCGCGGTGGCTCCATCCGCGGCGGCTCACCAGCGGGCGGCGGCTCCACCTCCGGTGGCTGACCGGGCGGACGCGGCCGCATCTCCGGCGGCTGACCAGCGGGCGGCGGCTCCATCTCCGGCGGCTGATCGGGCGGCCGCGGCCGCATCTCCGGCGGCTGACCGGCGGGCGGCGGCTCCATCTCCGGCGGCTGACCGGGCGGCCGCGGCCGCATCTCCGGCGGCTGCGGCTGATCCGGCGGCGGTTGCGGGCCCCGATCGGGGCGCGGAGGGGGCTGCGCGGGCTCGGCGGGCTTCGCCGGGGACGCGACCTCGCCGGGCGGAACGACGGGCGGACGCGTCGCCCCGGGTGGCGGCCTCACACGGACGGTCTCGCGACCGCCCGGACCGGACTGGACCACGACCGGCGCGGTCACCTCGCGACGGTCCTCGCGGCGGTACCGGTAGTGACTCGGGTAGACGACCCGGTAGTCCCGTCCATACCGAACGGGGGGACGCTCGTAGAGGTAGTCGACGTACGGACGCCGACCGTAGGGGACCCAGCCACCCGGGTAGTACCCGTACCGCCCGTCGACGTACGACCACCCCGCGTGGCTCCAACCGTAGCCGGGCTGCGGGGGCCGCGCCCAGTACCCGCGCCGCCAGAAGTAGTCGTCTCCCGTCCAGTACCAGCTACCGCCGATCCACACGTAGCCGGACGCCGGGGCGTGCGGCGCCACTTCATAGAGGGGCGGCGGCGGCGCCACGTCGGCATAGAGGGTGTAGCCGATCGCCGCGTCGAAGTACCCCGGGCTCCCGTAGCTCGGGGTCGCGTAGTCCCAGTACCCCGGGCCCGCGTAGCCCGGGCTCGAGTAGACGGGGCTCGAGTAGCCGAGCCCCACGTAGGAGGGCTCGCAGGCCGTGAGCGTCGCGGCGCCCAGGACGGCTGCGAGGACCGGCTCGATTCTCATTGCACCAGATCCGGTGTGGGCTCCGGAGAGCGTTCAGCTCCCCTCTTGTCCCGGTGCGAGAACCGTCCAGCCCTGGCGGGCGGCGCGGATGCACCGCGCCCGATGTCAGGGCCTCGGTCCAGCGCGGAGCGTGGCGGCGACGGCGGTGAGCGCGTCGCGCGCCGCCTCGTCGGGCGCGTTCACGAAGACGTGCGCGACCAACCCGCCGTGCCCGGGCACGTCGAGCACCGCGTCGCGTGCGTGCAGGATCCCCTCGACCCGATCGCGCCACTCCATGGGCTGGCCGAAGACGGTCCCCGGCGTGCCCGTGCCCGGAGCGACCGGCGCCGCGCTCGGGTGCTGGCCGAGGTAGATGCCGAGCGAGCCGGTAGGCTCGTCGAGCGGCACCAGGGGGTAGACGCGGTAGACGGCGAAGTCGGGGCCGGGCTGGGGGAGCACCACGTATCCCGGCGGGAGCGTGAGGCCGATCGTGCCCTCGAGGACGTGCTCGCCGCCGGAGGCGTCGATGCGCCGCTCGCCCGGCCGCAACGTCTCGGCGATGCGCCGCGCCAGCCGGGCGCAGCCCCGACCCTCCGCGGCGACCTCCGGGCTCACGTAGAACGCGACGAGCTGCACCGTGTCGTCCGGTGACACGACGTAGAGTCGAAGCACCGGCACGGCCTCGGTGCTCGTGTCGAGCCGCGTGGCAACGATCGCCGCGGCCCGCAGGCCGCTCGGCAGCTCGAGCGGGACGAGTCGGTCGGTCGGCGCGGGCGGGTCGACGTGGCGCACGCCGGCGGCCAGGTCGGCGGTCGGGCGGTGGTACAGCTCGGCGGTGAACACCACGAGCTTGCGGCCGCCGTCCTCGAGGTACAGCCGCGTCTCCCCCTCGTTCGGCGGCGGCGCAGCCATGATGCTGTGTGGGCGCGCCTGGTCCGCCGCGCCCTCGAGCGGCCGGATGCGGAGGTGATCGGCGAGGAGCGGCACCTCGTCGGCGAGCGAGAGCCCCTCGAACCCGCCGCACGCGCCTTCCGGAAAGAGCTCCGTGTCTGCGACGGCGTCTACGACCGCGTCGTCTCCCGCGGTCGCGTCACCAGCGACCGTGCGATCTCCCGAGCGAGCCGGCGAACCGCAACCGACCGAGCCGAGCGCGGCGATGAGGAGGATCGTGATCCGTGACCTACGCGATCGCACGCATCCAACCGCCTACCGGCAGCTCCGTACCCGCGCGAGGCTCGTCCCGGTGACCCAGCCGACGTCGCCGTTCGACAACGGGAAGAAGTCGCTGGCGCCGGCGATTAGGAGCCCGAGGCAGAGCCGACCCACGCCTCGATGCTAGAGACCTGGCCCCGATCCATCAACGGCCCTTCCACCGTTCGCGCAGCGCCGGTTCACGTGCGGACCAGCGCCGCCCAGCGGTTGCCGATGGCGCCAGGCGAGGAACAGCTCCCCCGAGACGAGGAACAGCGCCATCGCGATCGCCGGGCCGGTGCTCATGAGGAGCCCTTCGCGGTCGCGGCCACTCGCCGGTCAGCGCGCGTTGCGATGCGGCGACTCAGGGGGGCCGGAAGACCTCCCACGCATCCGCGCCGAGCCAAGTCCCTCGCTCGGCGGACCGTTCGGCCGATCCACCCCGATGGACCCCGCGAACGGTCCGTCTGCTCCGCCTGCCGATCGCCGTCGTCCACCGCGACCTGTCTGTCGGGGTGGCTAGTGAACCCTGGTTCATGGAGGCCCCGTCTCGCCCCACTTTCGCCCGTGATCCGGGCTGGCACGGATGTTCCTAAGGTCCGGGTTCATGCGTGCTTCGCTTCTTGTCGGATCCGTCGCGGCCTTGATGGCCTCAGGCTGCGGCACCCTCACCCTCGGGGCGGAGGGTGTCGCCGTCGGGGCGCGGGCCGCGTGGACCGGTCCGAGCCCGGCGGCCTCGGCATCGGCCTCGGCCTCGGCGTCGGCCGAGGGATCCGGCGGCGTGGAGGTGGTCGAGCACGGCGACGCGCGCGCGCCGGAGGTAGTGCCGGACCAGCGCGACGCAGCCGATCGCCCGCAGCGCAACGCCGCCACCGCCCGGGGCACGGGCACGGGCACGGGCACGGGCACGGCCACGGCCACGGGCACGGCCACGGGCTCGGGCACGGCCACGGGCTCGGGCTCGGGCTCGGCGACGGGCACGAACACGGCGACGGGCACGGGCACGGCCACGGCAACGGCAACGGCCACGGGCTCGGGCACGGCCACGGGCTCGGGCACGGGCACGGCCACGGGCTCGGCCACGGGCTCGGCCACGGGCTCGGGCTCGGGCACGGGCCCCACCGGCATCGCCGTCGACGCATCCGCGTCGGCCGCCGCCGAGGGCGGGCTGAGCGCCGGCTGGGTGCCCACGGAGGGCGCGGGCTCGGCTCCGCGGCCGGCCGGCACGCGCGGCGGCGCCAGCGTCCACGCGGTCGGCGGGGGCGAGGCCCACCTCGGCGCCCTGCTCGACGCAGGCGTGGTCGTCGACGGCCACGTGCTCCAGCTCGACGAGGTCGGGCACCTCGCGCACCTCAAGCGCCCCTCGGCCGCCGGCCGATTCGCGACGGACGCCTCCCTGGACGCCTGGGCCACGCTCGAGCACGACCAGCTCGAGAGGTCCGGCGGCGAGACGTCCCTCGCGGTGCGTGTCCGCGGCGGCACGGCCGCACCCGCGCCGCGCGGGCGCCTGCACCTTCACCTGGTCCTCGACCGGAGCTCGTCGATGCAGTCGAGCTGGCACGAGGTCGTCGCCGCCGCGCGGCTCCTCATCGCCGAGCTCGCGCCCACCGACGCCATCCACATCGTGACCTACGGCACCCGCGGCGAGGAGGTGCTTCCGCCGAGCCCGGTCGGCGACGGCTCGGGGGCGCGCCGCGCGCTCGGCGCCATCCGCGTCGGCGGCGGGACACACATCGAGGCGGGCCTCGAGATCGCCTACCGCGCCGCGTCGCGCGCGCGTCTCGAGGGCAACGATCAGGCGATGGTGATCCTGATCTCGGACGGCGTCCCGACCGAGGGCGCCTTCGACGCCGGGGCGCTCGCCTCCCTCGCCGCCCGGGCGCGCGTCGGCTACGGGTGCACGACGACCGCCGTCGGCCTCGGCAACCAGTTCGACGCCGAGGTCCTGCGCGCGATCGCCCGGGAAGGCCGCGGCGGCTACCACGTCGCCCGCACCGCCGACCGGGTCGCGCCGCCGCTCGTCGCCGAGCTCCGCGCGCAGGCCCGGATCGCCGCGCGCGACGTGCGCGTGGACGTCACGCTCGCGCCGGGCGTCGAGCTCGTGGGGACGCTGGACGCGGGCGTCGGAGTCGAGCGCACGCCCCACGGGGTCCGGCTGACCCTCCCGCAGCTCCGCGCGGACGAGGAGCGTCGCTTCGCGCTGCGCGTGCAGGTCCCGGGCAGCGACGCCACGAGCAAGGTCGCCCAGGTGGGCGTCGCCTACCGTCCCGCTGCGGACGGCCGGACGCGCCGCGTGTCGCGCAACGTCTGGGCCTCCTTCGGCGCCGAGGCGCGCCTGTCGGGGGGCATCTCCGGCGTCGCCGCCCTCGACGCGGACCTCGGCGCCGCCCTCGATGCCGCCGGCCGCGCCGTCCACGAGGGCCGGAAGGACGACGCCGTCGCCACGCTCCGTGCCCACGTCCGGGTGGCGCGCGGCCGCAGCGAGCACCGCGAGGCCCCCGCCGTCCGGCACCGCACCGACGCGGTCGCGCGGCTCGCCGTCGCCCTCGACGCCCTCGTCGACACCAGCTCGCACACCGAGCGCCGCGAGGTCGCCCATGCGCTCGGCGAGCTCTCGGTCCGCTTCGGCTTCTGACGGAGGACCCGGCTCACGACGCCAGGTCCGAGGCGGTCGAGCGCGCGTTCGCGTAGGCGTCTGCGATGCGCTCGTGGAGGGAGACGATGGCGCTGCAGCTCTTGCGCTGGATGCGGGCGAGCTTGTCGAGCGCCTCCCCGGTCCGGCCGAAGAACGCCTGTCGACTCGCCGACCGTACCCCCGTTCGCCAACCTGCGCACCACCCCGAGGGGTGAATGAGCGGTCACAGAGCCAGACCGAGAAAGCTCGTGATTCCCATGGGCCGCGTGGCCCGTTCCCTTCGCCTCGCCGCGATCACCAGTGGCGTGGCCGTGACCGCGCGGCCTGCGAAGACGGCGACGTTTCTCGGCGAGTACCCCGCGGTCGCCTCGTGGACGCCGTCGGGCACGCCCCGCTTGCGCGCCATCGAGGATCTCCCCGTCGTCGAAGCCGCGGCGCGCGAGCGCCGCGCGCACCTCGTCGAGGTTCTCCGTCACGTACCTGCGGTCCAGCATGGTGGTGTGCAGATACACCGTCCGGGGCGGGGCGGCCAAACCTCCGGCCCCTGCGCTCGCGTGAGGCGCTGGCGCCGGCCGCCCCGGCGGGCTACAAGCGGCGCCGTGGAGCTCGGTCGCTGCGCCCGCTCGTTCGTCCGGCTGGGGGCCGTCCTGCTCGTGCTGGCGGCGGCGGCGGGCGTCTGGGAGATGCTCGCGATGCAGATCCCGTCGAGCCAGTACCGCGTCGGCGTGCTGCCGGGACCGGTCGCCCAGCTCCGCGAGATGGCGGTCGTCCTCGGCCTGAGCGCCTTCGCCGCCGCGTGGCTCCTTCCCTGGATCGCGCCCGACCGGGAGCCCTGGCCTCTTTGTGTGGGCGTTCACGTGGGCGCGGTCGTCACGCTCGGGGCGATGGTCTACGGCGCCACCACCGGGATGTACGGCGTCCAGATCTACGATCCACGGCCGGATTCGCAGATCCTGTTCGTCGTCCGGTGGATCGGGCAAGGCATTTTGGGCATCTGCCTGCTCGACTTCGCGCGCCGGATCCTGTTCAGACGAGCGCCGCGCTGAGAAGCCGCAGCGTCAGGCGCGACACGCCGACCGAGGCGAGGTCGTCGCGCGACAGCGCGCGGAGCCGGTCGCCTTCGCGCGCGCGGGCGTAGCGGGCGCGCCAGACGCGGACGTCGAGACGCCGGTGCGACAGCGTGTGCTCGACCCGGCCCGCCGGATCGGGCGCGAGGCGCGCGTGGATGCGCGCATCGGCGAGCGCCCGGAGGGCGGCCGCGCGGCCGTCACCGTCGGACGTCGGCAGACCCCAGAGCCCGCCGAACAGGGCGCCGTCGCCGCGGACGAAGAAGGCACGGTCGGCCACGGTCGCCACCACGGCGGTCAGGCGCACGGGCGCGGGCGGCTTGCGGTCACGGGGCACCGGGAGCTCCGCGACGCGGCCCTCCGCCTTCGCGCGACAGCCCGGCGCGACCGGGCACGCGTCGCAGGCGGGCGAGGTCGGCGTGCACACCCGAGCCCCGACCTCCATCAACGCCTGGTTCAGGTCGCCGGGACGTGGCCCGCGCACGAGCTCCTCCGCTCGCGCCCAGAGCGCCCGCTCGGTCGCGGCCTTCCCGAGCGGCGTGTCGACGGCCGAGAGGCGCGCGAGCAGGCGCGCCACGTTGCCGTCGACGATCGGCTCCTCGCGCCCGAAGGCGATCGAGCCGATCGCTCCGGCCGTGTAGCGGCCAACGCCGGGCAGGGCGCGCCGCGCCTCGGGGTCCTCCGGGACGCGCCCCCCGTAGCGCGCCACCACCTCGCGCACACCCGCGTGGAGCAACCGGGCGCGGCGGTAGTAGCCGAGGCCGCTCCACGAGCTCATGACCTCGTCCTCGGTCGCGGCGGCGAGGACGTCAGGCGTGGGGAACCGCTCGAGGAACCGATGCCAGTAGGGGACGACGGTCTCGACCCGCGTCTGCTGGAGCATCACCTCCGAGATCCAGATCGCGTACGGGTCCCGCGTCCGGCGCCAGGGGAGATCGCGCCGGTTCCGGTCATACCAGCGCAGGAGCGCCGCGCGGACGGCCTCGGACTGCATCGCGGGGTAGCCAAGCCGGCCCGGCCGCGCCGGTCAAGCGGCGTGCGGGTGGCACCCTGCTAAGCTCTGGCGGTGATGCGCGCGGCATCCATCCTGTGCCTCGTGTCCTTGGCAGGCTGCGAGGGGTGCGGCGGAGACGAGCACCACGTCCAGGCCGCGACGCCGGCCACCGAGCCCGCGAGCGGATCGACCGGTGGCGAGGGCACGGCCGAGGGCGCCGGGGAGCCCGGGCCGCCGCCGGAGGTCGCCGTCCGGACCGAGGTGGACCGCTACGGTCGGCTCACGCTCGCCGTCGAGAACCACGGCGCGGACGCGGCGCGGCTCGCGCCGCGGGTCGTGGTCGAGGAGCGCGCGGGCGACGGCTTTCGGGCGGTCGAGACGGCCTCGCTGCCGCTGTCGGTCGACTGCGACGCGGCGCCGCCCGAGTGCGTCACGCTCGCGCCCGGCGCGGTCCTGTATCCCTGCGACTGCGGGGGCTGCGACGCCGTCCGCGGCACCCATCGGTTCGCCGTCCGGAGCTGCGGCGGCGCGCACCGCGTCGAGGGAGACGCCGTGGACGTGGGCCTCCGATGAGCTGGCCGGGTTGCGCCGCCGCGAGGCGGGGGCACCTGATCGTCACATGACCCAGAGCGCGAACCGGATCGTCGTCGCCGCCTTCGTCGTGATCGCGCTGCTCATCGGCGCCGACGTGGTCGGGGACTGGCAGAGCGGCACGTCCGCGTGGCACCTCGCGGCGGAGCTCTTCGTGGTCGCCGTCGCGCTCACCGGCGCGGTCGCCGTGTGGCGCCTCGGCCACATGAGGCTCCTCGCGCTCCGCCGGGATCTGGAGACGAGCCGCCGGGAGGCCGAGGCGCGAGGGCGGGAGGCCGAGCGGTTCCGGAAGGAGGCCCATGGGCTGCTTCGGGGGCTCGGGGCCGCGATCGACGAGCAGTTCGCGCGGTGGGGCCTCACGGAGGCCGAGCGGGAGGTCGGCCTCCTGCTCCTCAAGGGCCTGAGCCACAAGGACATCGCCGGCGTGCGCGGGACGAGCGAGCGCACCGTCCGCGAGCAGGCGCGGGCGCTCTACCGGAAGGCAGGCCTCGCCGGCCGCGCGGAGCTGTCGGCCTTCTTCCTCGAGGATCTGCTCCTGCCTCGGGAGAGCGAGGTGGAGCCCGCGCGAGAAGTGGCAGCGCCCGGCTGAACCGGGTCAGGCCATCTCGAGGAAGAGCCGATCGGGGTCCTCGAGGTAGGCGATGATGTCGTACGCGAAGGCGGCGCCGACGTGGCCGTCGACGATCCGGTGGTCGAACGACAGCGAGAGCAGCATCACGTTCCCGATCACGATCTCGCCGTCGCGCACGACGGGCTTCTGCTTGATCTGGTGGACGCCCAGGATGCCGACCTCGGGGAAGTTGAGGACCGGCGTCGCGAACAGGCCGCCCCGCTTCCCGAGCGAGGTGATCGTGAAGGTCGAGCCGCCGAGCTCATGCGGCGCGAGCTTGCCGGTCCGCGCGCCCTCGCCCAGCCGGTCGATCTCGCGCGCGATCTCGAGGAGTGACAGCCGGTCGGCGTCGCGGACCACCGGGACCATCAGCCCGAGATCGGTCGCTGCCGCGATCCCCACGTGATAGTAGCGCCGGTAGACGAGCTCGTTCGTGCTCTCGTCGAGGGCGCTGTTGAGCACCGGGTGCTTCTTCAGCGCCGCGACGACCGCCTTCACGACGAAGGGCAGGAACGTGAGCTTCACGCCTCGCTCCTGCGCCGCAGGGCGAAGCCGATCACGCAGCTCCATCAGCCGGCCGACGTCGCACTCCTCGACGAAGGTGAAGTGCGCGGCCGTGTTCTTCGCCGTCTGCATGCGCTCGGCGATCTTCCGGCGGATGCCGACGAAGGGCTTGCGCTCCTCGAGAGCGCGCTCGTCCTCGCTGGACAGCACGCGAACCGGCTCGCGCGCGGGCGCGGCGGGGCGAGCAGCGGGCTCGGCGGCGGCGCCGGCGCCGTTGCCCGAGCCGGCCCAGGCGCGGACGTCGTCCTTGGTGACACGGCCACCGTTGCCCGTCGGGGGCACCCGGCGCAGGTCGACGCCGAGGTCGCGGGCGAGCTTGCGCGTCGCGGGCGTGGCCAGCGGCTTGTCGCGGAAGAAGTCGCTCGCGCGGGCGGCTGCCTGGGCGGTCGAGGCGACCGCCGCGGGAGAGAGGCCGGCCGGTGCGCCCGCGGGACCGCTCGAGCCGTTTCCCCCGGGCCGGGCCTGCGCCACCTGCCGCCGCGTGAAGTAGTCGGAGCCGGAGACGCTCTCGCGGATGTCGCCGACGGCCGTCGCGGCCGACTCCTTCTTCTGCGCCTGCGGCGCGGGCGCACGCTGCGCCTGGGCGTGCCCGTCGACCCGAGCCGGAGGCGGCACCGAGGCGGAAGCGCCCTCGGTGTCGATCACCACGATGACCGAGCCCACCTGCGCCACCGCGCCGACGTCGTACCGGAGCTCGGTGATGGTCCCGGTCTTGGGCGCGCCGATCGTGACGGTGGCCTTGTCGGTCATGACCTCGACCATCGGGTCGTCCTCGCTGACCGAGTCGCCGGGCGAGACGTGCCACTCGACGATCTCGCCCTCGCTGACCCCCTCACCGATATCGGGAAGCTTGAACTCGAAGGCTGCCATGATCAGAACCGTGCCGTTTCCAGAAGTGCCGGGGTGATGCGGTGCTGCAGCGGGAGGTACTCGTTCTCGAGGGTGTAGGGGAAGGGGGTGTCGAAGCCCGTCACCCGGCTCGGGGGCGCCTCGAGGTGCAGGAAGCACTTCTCCGAGATGAGCGAGACCAGCTCCGAGCCGAAGCCGCAGGTCTTCGGCGCCTCGTGGACGATCACCACGCGCCCGGTCTTCTTCACGCTCTCCACGATCGTGTCGATGTCGACCGGCCAGAGCGTGCGCAGATCGATGACCTCGGCGTCCACCCCCTCGGCGCCCACCTCCTCGGCCGCCGCGAGCGCCTCGTAGAGCATCGCGCCCCAGGCGATCATCGTGACGTCGCTGCCCTCCTTGACGATCTCGGCCTTGCCGATCGGGATCGTGTAGTCGTCCTCCGGCACCTCCATCTTGACCGCGCGGTAGACGCGCTTCGGCTCGAAGAAGAGGACCGGGTCGTCATCCCGGATCGCGCTCAGGAGCAGCCCCTTGGCGTCGTACGGGTTCGACGGGCAGACCACCTTGAGGCCGGCGGTGTGGATGAAGAGCGACTCGGGCGACTGCGAGTGGTAGTGGCCGCCGCGGATGCCGCCGCCCACCGGCGTGCGGATCACCATCGGCACCGTGTACTCGCCGCCCGAGCGGTAGCGGTACTTCGCGGCCTCGCTGACGATCTGATCGAAGGCGGGGAAGATGAAGTCCGCGAACTGGATCTCGGGGACGGGCCGAAGCCCGTAGAGCGCCATTCCGATGGCGGTCCCGATGATGCCGCCCTCTGCGAGCGGCGTGTCGATCACCCGATCGTCACCGAACTCGTCCCACAGGCCCTGCGTCACGCGGAAGACGCCGCCGACCTTGCCCACGTCCTCGCCGAGCACGACGACGCGGTCGTCGCGGCGCATCTCGAGCCGGAGCGCGTCGTTGATCGCCTGTACCAGGGTCATCTGAGCCATCGGTCGTCTCTCCCCGAAATCAGTGGTGGGCGTTGGCGCGCGGGCCCGCGAGGAGCTCCGCCTCCTGCTCGCGCAGGTGCCACGGCTTGTCCGCGAACACGTCGTCGAACAGCGTCTCGAGCGCCGGGGGCGGGGTCGCCTCGGCCGCCGCGATGCATGCCTTGAGCTCCTCCGCGAGCTCCTTCTCGACGCCTTCCTGATCGGCGTCGCTCCACGCGCCGAGCCCCTCGAGGTGGCGGCGCAGACGGACCAGCGGGTCGGTCTTGCGCCACTCGTCCACCTCGGTCTCGCCCCGGTAGGCGCGCGGGTCGTCGGAGGTGGAGTGCCCGCCGAGCCGATAGGTGAGCATCTCGACGAGGGTCGGGCCGTCGCCGGCCGCGGCGCGCTCGACGGCGCGTCGCACGGCCGCGTACGTCGCCAGGGCGTCGTTCCCGTCGCAGCGCAGCCCGGGGACGCCGTAGGCCACGCCCTTGCCGGCGAAGGTCCTCGACGCGGTCTGCCGATCGGAGGGGACGCTGATGGCCCAGCGGTTGTTCCGGCACAGGAACACGGTCGGCGTCTTGAACACGCCGGCGAAGTTCATGCCGGTGTGGAAGTCGGCGCTGCTCGTCGCGCCCTCGCCGAAGTAGACGCCGACGGCGATCGGGTCCTTCCGCATCTTCGCCGCCCAGGCGAAGCCCACCGCCTGAGTGATCTGCGTGCCGATCGGCGAGCTGACCGATCCGAAGCGGAACGCCTTGCCGGAGTAGTGATCGGGCATCTGCCGGCCGCGGACCGGATCGTTCGCGTTGCCGTACATGTTGTCGACGTAGCGCTGGAGCGGCATGCCCTTCCACAGGAGCGCTCCGAGCTCGCGGTAGCAGGGGAAGATCCAGTCGTCGTCGCGCAGCGCGGCTGCCGAGCCGAGGATACAGGCCTCCTCTCCCAGCGAGCCGATGTGGAACCCGATCCGGCCCTGGCGCTGCAGCTTGACGAGCTGCTCGTCGATCATACGGGTGCGCACCATCGCGCGGTACAGACGGCGCACGAGGTCGGTGTCGAGCTCGGGATCGGTCTCCCGGTTGGCCTTGCCGTCCGGACCGATCACGGTGAGGACCTCGGAGTCGTACGACGCCTGGGGCGTCCGCACGCGGTCGACCTGCGGAGCTTCCATCACTGCACCACCATGAGTCTGCGCTTCTTGCCGTAGGCGTCCTCGAAGCCGCCCGTGCCCTTCAGGATGCCCTTCAGGAACGCCTCGGCCGCGCGGTAGCTCGACCGGACGAGCGGCCCGGAGGCGACGAAGCGGAAGCCCATCTCCATGCCCGCGTCACGCCATGCGTCGAACTCCGCGGGCTCGACGTACCGCGCGACCTCGGCGTGCTTCTTCGACGGGCGCAGGTACTGCCCGATCGTGAGCACGTCCACGTCGCCCTCCTCGCGGAGCCGGCGCATCGCCTCGAGGACCTGGGCCGTCGTCTCGCCGCAGCCCACCATCAGGGACGACTTGGTGACGTTCGCGCCCGTCTCCTTGGCCCAGCGGAGCACGTCCATCGAGCGCTCGAAGGAGCAGCGTGCATCGCGCATCTTCCGCTGAAGCTCGGGCACGACCTCCACGTTGTGCGCGAACACGTCGGGGCGCCCCTCGACCACGACCGTCTCCACGTCCCGGCGGACACCCTGGAAGTCGCCGACGAGCGTCTCGACGAGCAGATCCGGGCTGTGTTCCTTGATGCGCTGGACGGTACGGGCCACGTGGCCCGCGCCGCCATCGGGCAGGTCGTCGCGGTCGACCATCGTGAGCACGACGTATGCGAGGTCGAGCTGCCCGAGCGCGCGGCCCACGTTCTCCGGCTCGCGGGAATCGACCACGCCGGCGGGGTTGCCCGATCGGACGGCGCAGAAGCGGCAGCCCCGCGTGCACGTCTCGCCGAGGATCATCAGGGTCGCCGTACCCTCGCCCCAGCACTCGCCGACGTTCGGGCAGCGAGCCTCCTCGCAGACCGTGTGCAGATCGAGCCTGCGGAAGGTCTCCTGAAGGTGCTGGTACCGCTCGCCTCCGGGGAGGCGCACGCGGAGCCAGTCCGGCTTCTTGCGCACCGGTGCGGTCATGCGGGTGGTCTAGCAGGCCCGGGCGGGCAGGGCGCCCGAGGCTATGGTCCCGCCCCGCACGAAGTCAACCGACCGGAATCAAAAGCGGATTGGCGCGGTGCGTCATCTCACGAGCGAGGGCTCAGTGATGATGCGCCGCCGGCTCCGCGGCGGGCTCGGCCTCGTGGGCGTGGCCGTGCGCGTGCTCGTCGCCCGCCCCATCGGGCAGCTCGGGCGGGGGAATGGACTCCCCCTCGAGCGCGGGGAACCGCGCGGCGGCGTGGGCCGCGTGGCACCCCACGCACTGCGTCGTCATCGATCCGTACGCCTGCGCGGCGACCGCGAAGTCACCCTCCCGGGCCGCCTCGGCCAGCCGCCGGGCTTCGGCGTGGAACGCGCGGTCCCGGTGCAGGAACTCCGGCGGCAGGTGCTCGACCAGGGTCTCCATCTGCGCGTCGGTGAGCTCCTGGCTGAGGATGAAGCTGTCGTGGATCCGCTGGGCCGTGGCCGCCGCCTCCTCGCCCTGGCCCCGCGCGATCTGGCCCTGAAGGTCCTTCATGCCCTGCTCGAGGAGCACCATCTCGCGCCGGAGCGCGGCCTGGAGATCGGCGGGCAGCCCGAGCGGATTCGCGCCTCCGCGCGTCACCTCGGCGGGCCCCGGCTCGTGCCCCTCCGCTTCCGGCTCGTGCGGCTCGGCGACCTCGACCTCGGTGTGGGCAGGCGCGGCGGCGGGCTCGCTCTGGCCACACGCGACGGCCGAGCCCGAGAGGGCCGCCGCGACCACGATCGTCGTCCAACGGGTCATGAGGCACGTAAGTAACCACTTACTTGCCCGGGAGTCCACCCCCGCGTTGCGTCAACGCAATCCGGGGTCCTCTTCGAGCGTCGCCTCGGAGATGCCCAGCGCGGAAGCCGCGGCCCGGGCGCGGCCGACGAGCGCCGCGCCCTCGTCCCCCGCGCAGGCGCCTGCCGAGCTGGTAGTCGTAGATGGCTCCGTCGACCCGGAGCCCGAGGTCCTCGGCGCGCGCCCGCCCCCGGCGCAGAACGGCGACCGCCTCGTCCGGACGCCCCCCCGCGTCCGCCACGTAGGCGAGGGCCCGCCATCCGTGACCGACCCCGAGCGGCGGCGCCGCCTCGATCGAGCGAAAGAGCCGCCGGACACGGCGGGCCGACGCGCGGCGGTCGCCGCTTCGGACGGCGGCCGCCTCGACGTAGGCCCAGGCCGCCGCGAGGTTCCCGCCGTACATGGTCGCGAGAGGCCGGAAGCGACGCGCCTCGTGGAACGCCGCCTCGAGCCGGAGCCTGCACTCGGCCGCGCCTCCCATGCGGGCGGTCGGCACGGCGCGGATGACCTCGGCGAGGATCTTCTGGAACGTGGGCTCCTCGACGGACCAGGTCGCGGCGAGCGGCTCGGCGACGGCGGCCATCGCTTCGAAGTCACCGCGGAGCTGCGCCGCCATCGCCAGCGCGAAGCCTACGTGACAGCGGATGGCCGAGTCGTCGCTGTCGCGGGCCGCTCCCCGGAAGCGCGCGATGGCCTGGTCGAGCGTCTCCATCCGCTGCGCGAAGATGTCGATCTGGGTCCGATGGACGAGCGCGAGCATGTGCTCGAACGTCCCGGACATCCCTCCGCGCTCGAGGTGCGCGATCCCCTCGTCGAGGCCAGCGACCGCCTCTTCCCAGCGGCCGTCCCGCTGGGCCGCGACGCCGCGGAGGAAGCCGGGATAGGCGCGCGCCACCGGGTCGAGCTTCTCGGCACGCTCCGTCCAGGCCCGCGCGGACGCCGCCCAGCGCTCGGCGAGCGGGACCGGCCCGCGGCGGCGTTCGCTGAACAGCGCGAGGTACGCGAACACCCAGTCGCTCTTGGCGACCTCGGTCGCGGCACCCTCGCGCGCCAGCGTGGCCCGCGCGCGACGCAGGAACCGGATGCCGCTCAGCGGATCGAAGTACGTGACCATCGTGCCGATCCGGACGTCGCGCTCGGCACGCGCCACGACCTCCGGGTCCGGACGCTCGGGCAGCTCGGGCATGGCCGGCGGTCCGCGCAAGAACGCGAGGCCTGCGAAGAGGCCGGCGAGGCCTCCCCGCCCCGACACGGGCTCACCGGAGGCGCGCAGCCCCTCGTCGAGACGACGCCTGCCCTCGGAGACCTCGTTGGCCGCGAGCAGGGCGTGGGCCTCGCGGAGCAACGCGTCGACGGCGCCCTCCGCGTCGAGCGCGCGCACCTCGCGCCACTCCGCCGCGGCCTCCTGGTAGCGGCCGCCTCGCTCGAGCGCCTCGGCGAGCGCGCGCCGGAGCGCCACCTCGCGGGGGCCGGGATCCCCGAGCGCCACGCGGTAGAGGTTGGCCGCCAGGCCGTAGGCGCGGAGCTGCTCGGCCTCGCGCGCCGCCTCGGGCGCCAGCGCCGCCGCCTCCGGCTCTCTTCCGGCTCCGAGCAGGTGCCGGACGCGGCGGCGTGCAGGCGCGCCGGGGTCGCGGGCCAGCCGGTCCGCCAAACGGCCGTGCGCCGTACGGAGCCCCTCTGGGCTCAGCGCTGCCGCAACGGCCGCGCGAACGACGTCGTGGTACAGGTCGACGGTCCCTTCCGTCCCGGCCGCGCCCGCACGCCTCACGACCGCGTCGCGCTCGAGCGGCACGAGGTCGTCGTCCACCTCGCCCGGTGCACGACCGCAGAGGTCTGCGAGATCGCGGACCCTCGTCCAACCATCGGCGGCGAGCAGCAGCGCGAGCAGCTCCTGGACGGAGGGGCTCGTTCCGGACACGAGGTCGCCGAGCCAGGCCGTGGCGCTCGCCGCAGCGGAGGCGCCCTCGCGCGCGAGCGCATGCCCGACCACCTCCGCGAGGAACGGCCTCCCACCGCACGACTCGGCCAGTCGCCGGAGCACGTCGACGTCCGGCTCGCTGCCGCCGGAGGCGCGCGTCGTGCGGGCGACGAGCTCGCAGACGGCGTCGAGGCCGAGGGGCTCGACCGGCAGGCTCGCGACGTCGGCGCGGGCCTCGACCCACCGCGAGGCGGCGCTCTCGCCGACGTCGTCGCGGATCGTCGCGAGGAGCAGCACGCGTCGCGGCGCGGCGTCTGCGAAATGGTCGAGGAGCGCCACCGAGTCTTCGTCCGCCCACTGCAGGTCGTCGATCGAGAGGAGGAGCCCCCCGGTCTCGTGGGCCGCCTGCACGAGCAGCTCGGTGACCGCGTCGAAGACTCCGCGACGACTCGCCGGAGGCGGGATGCTGCCCGGCTCCGCGGTGCGCATCGTGAGCACCGGGAACGCGCCCGCGGCGATGCGCCGAGCACGCGTCACTCCCTCGGGCTCGGAGCGGCGGCGGCGGCGCCCGAGCACGCTCGCCAGCTCGTCGATCGCACCGTCCACCGCGTTGAACGCCACCCGCTCGCTCGGGCGGCCGCGGCCGCGGAGCACCGTCATCCCACGTCGCGCCGCCTCGTCCGCGAGCCACGACCCGAGCGCGGTCTTGCCCGCGCCCGTCGGCCCTGCGAGGACGATCGCGCCGAACCGTCCCGAGGCGGCCTCGGTCAGACGCCCCTCGAGCGCCGCCTTCTCGCCGGAGCGTCCGACCAGCTCGACCTGAGGCGGACGGGGCGGGGGGAACACCGGCCGGCGGGCGCCGATGGCCCGGAGCAGCTCCCGCGCCAGCCCGTCGAGCCCCAAACGGTCGGACGCCTCTCTGCGCATGAGCGCGGCGCACGCGCGGACGAGAGGGGCGGGCGCTTCGGGAGCGACGTCGGACAGGAGCGGCGGCTCGGCCGCGAGCTGCGTCGCCATGACCTGGAACGGCGCGCCGCGGAACGGCGGCTGTCCGGAGGCGAGCTCGAACAACATGCACCCGAGCGAGTAGAGGTCGCTCGCGGGGGTGGGCGGCGCGCCGCGGATCTGCTCGGGCGCCATGTAGCCGACCGTGCCGACGATCTCCCCCTGATCGGCCGATGACTGCCCCGACATCTCGGCCAGGATGCCGAAGTCGAGCAGCTTCACGAGCCCGTCGCGCCGGACCATCACGTTGCTCGGCTTCAGATCCCGGTGGACCACACCATGGCCGTGCAGGAAGGCGAGCGCCTCGAGGATCTGTGGGAGCGCGTGCGCGAGGCGCTCCATCCGCAGCTCCCCCTCGACCGCCGGCGACGTCTCGGGGGTCGCCGCGGCCGCTCCGACTGGACCGCTGTCGCTCGCGAGGGTCGGGGCCGTCTCGTCCACCGCGCCGGCCACGGTCCGGGTGCGCACCGCGCTGCCGACCGGAGCTGGCTCGTCGGATCGCGCGTCCGAGCGGGTCCCGCGGCACCAAGCGAGGAGGTCGACCCCGTCGACCGGCTCCATGGTGAAGTACAGGCCCCGGTCGTCCTCTCCCAGCTCGTAGAGCCGCACGATGTTCGGGTGGAGCAGCCGCTCGACCACCCGGAATTCGCGCTTGAACCGCCACAGGGCGTCGCCGTGCACGCCGAGCACGCGCTTCAGGGCGACCCGCTGCCCGCGCTCGGCGTCCTCGACCAGCCACACCGCGCCCATGCCCCCCTGGCCGAGCGCTCGGACCGGCGGGTGTCGCATCTCTCGGGTGCGGTCCTGCTGCGCCATTCCGGAGGTCGTCAGTCGAGGCGAGGACCCGGGATCGGGCGGCCTCGGATCGGGCTCACCAGAGCCCGAGCGTGACGTTTCCGAGAGACCCGTCGGGCGGACCTTCCGACGGCGGTCCGAGCACCACGTAGGCGGCGGCGCCTCCCGCGAGGACCACCGCCACGGCGGTCCAGAACCACCACTGCCCGAGGATCCCGCCGTCGCTCTCGCCGGACTCCACGGGACCGAGGGGCTCGCCGACGGGCGTCGTGGAGGCTTGGACCGTCAGCCCGAGCGGCTCGTCGGCCGAGCCCAGGCGTGCGAGCGGTGCGCGAGAGGGAGCGGTCGCTTCGATCCAGTACTGCACGCCGTACTGCTCGTCGGCGCCGGCCTGCAGCGGGATACGGGCGCTCGCCTGCTCGCCCTCGAGCGTCATGACCAGCGTGGCGTATCGGCGCTCGCCTTCGTAGCGGTAGGCGAGGCGCACCTCGTCCACCGCATCGGCGCCCTCGCCGAGCGCCACGGTGATCAGCGGCGAGTCGCGAGACGGTAGAGTCCCGGGCGAGTCGTGCAGGAGCTCGACGTGGACCGGCTCGGTCGCCGAGTCGCGGGCGCGTGCGAAGGCGGACTGGACGAGCGGGCTCGCGTCCGGGTCGCCGAGCCGGTGCTGCGGGTCGCGCGCGTAGAGCTGCGAGAGCGTCGCCTCGGCGTCCCCTTGCTGGCGGTTGGCGAGCTGGGCGGTCGCGAGCACCTCGAGGGCCGCGTTCCGCTGCCGGGCCGAGAGGCCCTCGGTCGCGAGAAGCTCGGTCGCCGCCTCGATCGAGTCCTGGTACCGCGCGTAGAGGACCATCTCGCGGATCTCGGCGATCCGCGCGTCCGGGTCCGGCGCCTGGGCGGAGGCAGGCCACGCGAGCAGGAGAAGCCCGCAGGCGAGGACCGTGCCGGGGGGCAGGATACGAGCCGTCACCGGTCCAGTGTATACTTCTGTGGCCGCGAGATCGTAGCTTCCTCGCGTCGGCCCATGGCCACTCCTCCTCCGAAGAAGCCCAGCCCGGCCGCTCCGTCGGGGGTGGCCTCGCCGAGGCCCGCCGATCACGGCGCTTCTCGCAGCGTCTCGGCCACGGAAGAGGCCAAGGACGATGTCTCGTCCATCCGGCAGGGCGGGACCGGGCCGCCGGGGATGCCGTCGGGCGTGCCGTCGGTGGCGCCGACCCGGGTGGAGCTGAGGAAGGGCTCGGCGCCCAAGGCGCCCGGAGTGCCACGCGACCTGCTCGGGAGCGCGAAAGGCAAGGCCTCCCCGCCCGCCCCGTCCGGAGCGGAGGAAGCTGCCGAGCGCACCGCGGAGGACGGGCTGATCGAGCTCGCCGATCTCGACATCGAGGTCGTCCGCAACCCGACCGATGCACCGGACGCGACGCCGAGCTCGGAGCCGCCGAGCACCCAGAAGCTCTCGGCGATCTGCGACTTCGGCCGCTACGAGATCCTCGGGCGCATCGCCTTCGGCGGCATGGCGGAGATCTTCCTGGCGCGAGAGAGCGCCGAGGCGGGAGCCAGCCGCTACCTCGTCATCAAACGGATCCTGCCGCACGTCGCCGACGACGAGAGCTTCGTGCGCATGTTCCTCGACGAGGCGCGCCTCGCGATGCAGCTCAACCATCCGAACATCTGCCACATCTACGAGTTCGGACAGCTCGACGGGAGCTACTTCATCTCGATGGAGTGGATCAACGGCGTGCAGCTCGGCAAGCTCATCCGCCGCTCGCGCGCCGAGGGCGGCGTCCCGGCCTCCATCGGGGTCGCGATCATCTCCCGCATCGCCGAGGCCCTTCACTACGCGCACCGCGCCAAGGACCAGATGGGCAGGCCGATGGGGATCGTCCACCGCGACGTGAGCCCGCACAACATCATGGTCAGCTACGACGGCAACGTGAAGCTGCTCGACTTCGGGATCGCGAAGGCGAGCACGCACGCGACCAAGACGCAGGCCGGCGTGATCAAGGGCAAGTTCTCCTACATGTCGCCGCAGCAGTGCCTCGGGCAGCCGATCGACGGCCGGGCCGACGTCTTCGCGCTCGGCGTCTGCCTCTACGAGGTGCTGACCGGCAAGCCCCTGTACCACCGCAAGACCGAGTACGAGACGATGCGCGCCGTCATCGAGGAGCCGGTGCCGTCGATCCGCGAGAGCAAGCCGGAGCTGCCCGAAGCGCTCGATCGCATCGTCCAGAGGGCGCTCGCCAAGAGCGAAGGAGAGCGGCACCGGTCGGCCGGCGCGCTGCAGGAGGAGCTCGAGGCCTGGCTCGCCGACGAGCGCAGGATCGTCAACGCCGCGAAGATCGGCGACTTCATGGAGGAGCTCTACGCCGAGGAGATCAGCCGAGGTCCCCTGGTCGACTCCACCCCCTTCGGGAAGTCGCTCAACCAGTACCCCGGGTCGCCCTCGGGGTCGGGGCGCGGCGTCTCCAAGCCGAACACTGGATCGCGGTCGACGGAGACCGGGCAGGCCGCACCGGCCAGCCGGACGCCGCTCTACGTCGGCGGAGCCATCGCGGCCGCCGCCCTGATCGTGGCGGCCGTCGCCCTCACGAGCGGCCGCGAGGAGCCGCCGACGCCGCAGGCGACGGCGCCAGCTCCGGAGCCCGTGCCGGAGCCGGAGCCGCCGGTCTTGGAGGACGAGCAACCGGTCGAGCCGGAGACTCCCGCGATCGGCGCCCTCGTGATCCGCTCGACGCCGTCCGGTGCGAGCATCACGCTCGGAGAGCGCCGGCTGACCGAGACGACTCCCACCATCCTGACCGAGGTGCCCGCCGGCACTCACCCGATCGTCCTCGAGCACGCCGGCTACGAGCCCTGGCGGGGCGAGGTCGAGGTCGTGGCGGATCGCCGCGCCAACGTGAGCGCCCAGCTCGAGCGCGTGCAACGGGTCAGGGCCCCGGCGGCGCCTCCCGGGCGCCTGTCCATCAACACGCGCCCCTGGTCCAAGGTCTACGTGGGCAACCGCCTGCTCGGGACCACGCCGGTGGGAGGCGCGGCCGTGCCGTCCGGCAATCTGCGGCTGCGCCTGGTCGATCGGGACGGAAGAACGCACCACCGCACCGTCGAGGTCGAGGCGGGAGGCGAGGCCCGCGCCTTCTTCGACCTGAACTGAACCGGTGTTGCGTGTTCCGGGATGGCCGCTAAGTAGGGGCCCTTCCGGAGCCTCTGGCAGAATTGGCTCACTCCATGGATCCCGGGACCACCAGCATGGTGGTGCTGCTCCTCGTCTTCGTCGGGGCGGCCTACCTGCTCACGCACTTCGTCATCGAGCGCCTTCAGCGGACGCTGCTCGTGGTGTCCGGCCTCGAGTACATCCTGCTCGGGATCCTGCTGGGCCCGCTGGTCCCGCAGATCCGCGCCTTCGAGGACCTGACGAGCCTCTTGCCGGTGATCGCCCTCGCGGCCGGGTGGATCGGGCTGCTCCGGGGGATGGAGCTGGACGTCGCGAGCTTCGGGGGATCGCCCGCCGGTGCCGTGCGGGTCGCGCTCGGGGACGACCTCGTCACCGGCCTCTTCGTGGTCGGGGCGGCGTACCTCTTCTTCACGAGCGGCCTCATCGTCGAGCCGGTGGCCGAGAGGGAAGCGTGGCTGAGCGCCGGCGTCCTCGCCTGCTGCGCCGCCGTCGGCTCGACCGAGCCCCTCGACGTGATCCAGCGGCGCTACCGGGTGGGCGGCACGGTCGTGCCGGTCCTCCGTCGGGCGGCCCGAATCGGCGACGTCGCCGCGCTGGCCGTCTTCGGCCTCCTGTTCTGCGTCTTCCACGAGGACGCACCGAACGCGCCTCTCGAGCTCCGCCCGACCGAATGGGCCGTCGTGGCGATCGGCATCGGTGCCGCGCTGGGGCTCCTGTTCCGCCCCTTCCTCCTCGGCGACGAGTCGGAGAACAGCCGCTTCCTGGCGCTGGTCGGCATCATCACCTTCGCCTCCGGCGCGGCCTGGTTTCTCAACCTCTCCCCGCTTCTCGTCAACCTGGTCCTCGGCGCGATCCTGGTGAACACCGCGCCCGCCGGGTCGCAGATCCGCGCCACGCTCGAGCGCACCGATCGGCCGATGAGCCTGGTCCTGCTGGTCTTCGCCGGTGCGCTGTGGGAGCCGCCCGAGCTGTGGCCGGCCGTGAGCGCTACGTGCGGCTTCATCGCGATCCGCTTCGTCGGCAAGTGGGTCGGCTCGCTCCTCGCCGCCTGGAACCGCCCCATGCGCCCGGACCTGCACCGCGGCCTCATGGGGCACGGCGCCGTCACCATCGCCATGGCCATCTCGTTCCGCCTCGTCTACGACGGGCCGGCGGTCGACATCGCCTACACCGTGATCCTCGCCTCGGTCGTCTTCCACGACCTCGTGGCGCCGCGCGTGCTGCGCGCGCTCCTGGTGGACGCTGGAGAGCTCGGCAAGGAGCAGAACACCTGATGCACATCGTCGTCATCGGTCTCGGCGAAGCGGGCCGCCATCTCCTGAGCGTCCTCGACCTCGAGGGCCACGACGTGGTGGCCATCGACAACGACGCGGCGGCCGTCCGCGACGCGCAGGAGCACCACGACGTGGCGACGCTGGCGGGCTACGGCGCCAGCCAGGACATCCTCGACGCGGCCGGGGTGTCGCGCGCCGACCTCCTGGTCGCCTTGACCGACAACGACGAGGTCAACCTCATCGCGGCGCTCGCGGCCAAGCAGCTCGGGGCCAAGCGCGTCATCGCACGCGCACAGGGCAACGAGTGGGCGCGCTGGACGGAAGGTGTGCGCTACGGTCTGCTCGGGGTGGACGTC
>JBDIVX010000046.1:0-49600 GCA_039794305.1 Candidatus Neutrinellum sp. | reverse complement strand
GGTGCGATCAGCGGTGCGATCCCAGCCGCGCGGACCGGTGCGACGGCGCCCAGTGCCTCTGCGGGGACGGCAGCCGGCGGCAGTGTGACGGGACCGCCGAGGACATGTGCTGTGCCGACGCGCTCGGCACCTTCGAATGCGTGGACACGACCTCCGACCGGCGGCACTGTGGCGAGTGCGGGAGCGCCTGCGACCCCGGGTTCCGCTGCGAAGGCGGTGAGTGTGTGGGGATCTGAATGGACGAGGTGCGCTACCTGATCGTGGGCGCCGGCGTGTCGGGGCTCTCCTTCGCCGGCTTCGTCGAAGGGGACGACTACCTGATCTGCGAGGCGGAGGACGAGCCGGGCGGCTACTGCCGGACGGTCTCGAGGGACGGCTTCGTCTGGGACTACTCGGGGCACTTCTTCCACTTCAAGCGTCCGGAGCTCGAGCAGATGCTCGTCTCCCGCATGAGAGGGCGGGTGCTCGAGGTGAGCCGGGAGAGCCGGATCCTGTGGCGTGGTCGGCTCGTCGACTTCCCGTTCCAGAAGAACATCCACCAGCTCCCGAAGCAGGACTTCATCGACTGCCTCTACGACCTCTACTTCCGGGAGGAACGGGAGCCGGCGAACTTCCGCGAGATGCTCTACGCCAAGCTCGGCCGGAGCATCTCGGAGATGTTCCTCATCCCGTACAACGAGAAGCTCTACGCGACCGATCTCGCGAAGCTCGACGTCGACGCGATGGGGCGGTTCTTTCCCCACGCCGACGTCGCCGACGTCATCCGCAACTTCAAGCAGCCCGACAACCGCGGCTACAACGCGACGTTCACCTACCCGGAGGGCGGCGCCGTCCAGTACGTGAACGCTTTGCTCGAAGGCATGGATCGGGCCCGCCTCTGCCTCGGCGAGCGCGTCCTCAGCATCGACCTCGACCGCAAGGTGGCGCGCACGACCAAGCGACAGATCCGGTTCGAGCACGCGGTGAGCGCGGCGCCGTTCCCCAAGCTCCTCGAGATGACGGGGATCGGCTGGGATCCGGCGATCTACGACTGGAACAAGGTGCTGGTGTACAACCTCGGGTTCGATCGCAAGGGGCCGGAGGGCGTCCACTGGATCTACTTCCCCCAGCGGGAGCTGTCTTTCTACCGAGTCGGGTTCTACGACAACATCTTCGGCAGCGACCGCATGAGCGCGTACGTCGAGATCGGACGGCCGAGAGGCGAACGCCTGGGCCCCGCCGAGATCGAGGAGACGCTGCAGGTCGTTCTACGGGACCTCGAGCGCGCGGGCGTCGTCGACGGCCACCAGCTCGTGGCGTGGCACTCGGTCGTCCTCGACCCGGCCTACGTGCACATCACGCGCGCGTCCCGCGACGACGTGGCCAACAAGAAGAGGACGCTCGCGGCTGCCGGCGTCCACTCGATCGGACGGTACGGCTCCTGGACGTACTGCAGCATCGAGGACAACATGGTCGAGGCGCGGGCGCTCGCCGAGCAGCTCGTCTCCGGTCGAGGAGCAGGCGCCGGCGGCTGAGCAGAGACGGGTCACGCGAAGGCGGACACGTCGAACCGAGGTGGCGGGAAGGCCGGCCGAGCCAGGACATATCCCTGCCCGAAGTGCGCGCCGCTGTCGATCACTGCCTGGACCTCGTCGCGATGCTCGAGCCCTTCGGCGACCACGCGCGCGCCGAGCTCGACGCAGAGGCGCACGATGCTCGCGACGAGCTTCTGCCGTCGCTTGTCGCGGAACAGATCGGTCACGAGCCCGCGATCGAGCTTGACGACTTCGGGCGTCAGATCGGCGATGTACTTGAGGTTCGAGTAGCCGGCTCCGAGGTCGTCCACCGCGAGCATGATCCCCTTGCCCCGGATCTCGTTGAGCACGCTGTGGCAGTAGTGGAAGTGGCTGAGCGGCACCGACTCCGTCACCTCGAGGTAGATCGGGTGCTCGTGGCGGAAGATCGGATCGTCGGGCTGCACGAGCCAGCCCTCGTCGAACTCGTTCGGATGGATGTTCAGAAACAGCGGGTAGGTCGGGCAGTGCTCGATCGCGAGCTCCCGGATGACGCGCCCGAGCGCGCCGCAACAGTCCGACTCGACCGCTGCGCTGAACAGCGCCGGCGGGCTCCGGTACTCGGGCGCCGTGCTTCGGACCAGGGCCTCGTAGGCGAAGACCCGGCGGTGGACGAGATCGACCAGAGGCTGGAAGACGACCGTGAGCTCACCCTGGGTGAGAATCCCCGGGACCCTCGAGGGCCTTCGGGATTCCCGTTCTCCGGGACGCCGCGCCACCTGTGCGCCGAGCCACTCGGCGAAGTTTCGCCCCATGTACGCCCTGCCCTCGGTAAAAAAGTATACCTCGAACGGATACTGTTGGGAACCATCATATCCGTTGGAAAGGATAGAGGGAACCGAGCTTCAGGATTTCTGTGAGCTGGTCGAGTGCTTCGCGGCTCTCCTCCATCAGCGCCGGGTCGCCGAGGTCCTCGGGGCGCAGCTCGTCCCGGTAGTGGCGTTCGACCCAGGCCGAGAGCCTCGCGTGCAGATCCTGGTCGAGGATGCAGGGGGCGTGCACCGCCCCGAGGTCGTCCTCGTCGAGCGGCACACGGAGCCGGAGGCAGGCGGGGCCGCCGCCGTTGTGCATGCTCTGTCGCACGTCCAAGTAGTGGACAGAGGCGATGGGGTTGTCGTCGGCGAGGATCCGCTCGACGACCTGGTGCGTCGCCGCGTCCTCCCGCGCCTCGAGCGGCGCGATCAGAGCGACCGACCCCTCCGGCAGGGTGACGATCTGCGAGTTGAAGAGGTAGGAGCCCACGACCTGTTCGACGGTGGCCTCGGACGCGGAGACCTCGACCGCTGCGAGCGTGCCCTCGAGCGCGCGGTCGAGGAGCTCGACGATCGCGGCGCCGTCGGCGAAGGCGGACTCGTGGTAGAGGAGCACGTTCCGGTGCCCGACGGCGATGACGTCGTTGTGGAACACGCCCCGGTCGATCACGTCCGGGTTCTGCTGGACGAAGAACGTCTGGTCAGGGCTCAGCCGGGAGAGCCGCGCCACGGCCTCGGAGGCCTCGCGCGTCTGTCGTGCCGGGAATTGCCGCGGCCTCCGCGCGTCCGCCCCGAATGCGGTTCGTCCGTACACGAACACGTGCACGCCGTGCGCCGCTCCGGGTGCCTCGAGCCGCGTGTGGTTCGCGGCGCCTTCGTCGCCGAGCTGCGCCCCGCCCGGCAGGGGATCGTGGTGAGCGAACCGCTCCGGATCGGCGAAGAGCCGGCGCAGCGCGGCGCCCGTGGCCGCCGGCTCGAGCGACCGGTGGAACGTCGTGCTCAGGCTCGCGGGCGTGAAGTGCGCTCGCCCGTCGGCCGTGTCCGCGCCGGGCGCCACGGTCGCGGCGTTTGCGGCCCACATGCTCGAGGCGGAGCTCGTGAGCGCGAGCAGGCGCGGCGCCTGCCGGGCTGCGCGCTCGATGACCTGCCGGTCGGTCCCGTCGAACCCGAGGCGGCGGAGGGCTCGGACGTCCGGGCGTTCCTGCGGCGGCAACACGCCCTGCACGAGCCCCAGGTCGGCCAGGTACTTCATCTTCGCGAGCCCCTGCAGCGCCGCCTCGCGCGGGTGCGAGACCTGCCCCGCATGCGCGAACGACGCCACGTTGCCGAAGGACAGGCCGGCGTAGTTGTGCGTCGGTCCGACGATCCCGTCGAAGTTTGCCTCGATCAGCGTCACGGAGCGTGTTCTGCGCGCTCGCGGCCGCCGGGTCAACGCTCTGCGTCAGCCGCGGTGCCGGGCGCAGCGGCCACCTGGGCGGGACGCGGAACGAGCAGGATGTGATCGAGCCGGACCCGCGCCTCGGGCGGGTCCACCGACACGGTGGCGGCCACCCGGCCGTCCTCGAGCAGGTCCCGCGCGACGGCGAGACGGTGCTCGGCCCACTGCGCGTCGAGGTCGACAACCCCGAGCTCGGTCCCCGCGATCGAGATGGAGATGCGCGCCGGCTCGCCGGCGTCGGCGCGCCGGGCACGCAAGACGGCCACCGCGCCCTCGGGTGCTCTGCGCATCGGCGCGGGCACGGTCAACGGCACCAACACACGCCCTCGGGCCGTCTCGCACCACGTGCGGTTCCGGTAGTTCCAGTCGTGGACGAGCGGGCCCTCCCGGCAGTCGCCGAAGCCGCGGCTGCCGCGCAGGCCCGGCTCGAGATCGGCGCCGCCGATGGACCCGAGCCCGATCGCGTCGAGGCGCACGAGCGACTCGGAGGTGTTCTCGAGGTCGGGCTCGCTGGCGGCGACGGCGGTGAGCCGCGCGACCGCACGCGGGTCACCGAGCTGGCCGAGCCCACGGACGACGTTGTCGCGGATCGACGTGTGGTGCTCCCAGTCCAGCATCTCCACCAACGGCTCGTAGGCGCGGCGGTCTCCGATGGTCCCGAGCGCGACGACCGACAGATCGCGGATGCGGAACTCGGGCAACAGGGCGAGCAGGGGCTCCACCGCGCGCTGATCGCGCAACCGGCCGAGCCAGCGGACCGCTTCCTCGCGGTCGTAGGTGCTCGGTGCGACCCAGAGCGCCTCGATGAGGGCCGGGACCGCGGCGGAGTCACGCAGCCTCCCGAGAGAGACGGCGGCACGCGCGCGGATCTGGGGGTCCTCGCTCCGTACGAGCTCCGCGAGCCTGCTGCGCGCGCGATCGTCGTATATCCGGCCGAGCGCGATCGCGGCCTCGGCGGACACGAGCGGCGTCGGCGAGCGCATCGCCCGCACGAGGTGCGGAGCGGCACGCCGATCGGCCAGCTGGCCCAGGATGCGGGCGGCCTCGCGGCGCAGCTCGATGGGGGCGTCCTCCGCCTCGACGAGCTCCCCGAGCGGCTCGACCGCACGCCGATCGCGCAGGCGACCACGGTCGATCGCGAGCATCCGCGGGTCCGTCGGTCCCTCTTGCCCGGAAGGCGTGCTGAGGGTGTCGATCCACGCGTAGACCTCGCCCTTGAGCTCCTCGAGCAGCTCGGGGTGGCGGTTGGCCAGGTTCGTCCGCTCGCGCGGGTCGGCCGACAGATCGTAGAGCTGGAAGAGGTTGAACCGAAGATCCGCCACCAGCTTGTGGGGCCAGCGGACCACCATCCGCTTGTACGTCACTCCGGCGAAAGCCGGCCCCATCGACTCGATGCGGCCGAGCATCAGCGGGCGCAGGTCGTCGCCGCGCATCGACGGCGGTACCGGTCGGTCCAGCATGCCGAGGAGCGTCGGTGCCACGTCGACGAGCTCCACAGGTGCTTGCACCCGGCGGGGCTCGAGGTCCGGAGCGTGCACGAGGAGCGGGACGCGGACCTGCTCGTCGTACAGCGTCGAGCCGTGGTAGACGCCGCCGTGGTCCCGGAACTCCTCGCCGTGGTCGGCGGAGACGACGAGGATCACGTCGCGCTCCAAGCGGGCGCGGGCCTCGCGGTACAGGCGGTCGAGCTCGCCGTCGACCTTGCGGATCTCGCCGTCGTACCGGTCCAGGTCCGACGAGCCGAACCGAGTGTCACGGTACGGCTCGTGGACGTCGAAGTAGTGAACCCACATCAGGGTCGGGGGCTCACCCATGGCGACGATGCGGTCGATCTCCTCGAGCGCCTGCTCGGTCTTGCGCTCCGCGAGGACATCGGCGTGGTCGTGACGATCGAAGCCGAAGGCGTCGTCCCGATAGACCTCCAGCCGCTCGCCCTCGGTGTGGAAGATGCCGAGGGTGTAGAAGGCGGCCGTGTGGTACTCGTCGCCGACGGCCATGGGGAGCGTCGTCTCCGGCAGCGAGGCCCCGAGGTCGACCGTCTCGTGGAGGTACTCGCTCGTCATCAGCGAGCACAGCGAGTAGCTCGAGTGGGGCGCCTGTGTGTAGGCGCGCTCGAACACGACGGCCTCGGATGCGAGCGCGTCGAGGTGGGGTGAGGTCGCCCGGCCGTAGCCGTAGAGGCCCAGGTGGTCGGCTCGGAGCGCATCGATCGTGACGAGCAGGACATGGGCGCCCGACCACGTCGGGAGGCCGCCGGACGCGATCAGGGCATGGCGCCGCTCTCGTTCGGCTCGCGCGCGCGCGACGGCCTCGCGCGTCGCGGCGTCCTGCGTGCCGTCGCGGAGGAGCGGCTCGAGCCCGTGCATCACGGTGCGGGAGGTGGCCGCCCGCGCTTCGAAGAGCGCCACTCGGACGTTCTGGTTCTGGTCGAGCGTGAGGAGGTCGACCGTGAACAGCGCCGCGAGCCCCATCACCGCCATCAGCCCGCCCCGCGCGCCCATGCGATCGAGCGCACGCGCCGGCCGCGCGTGCATGGCGGCGACGAGGACGGCGAGCCCGGCCAAGACCCACCCCGCGAACGACAGCGTCGCGTGCAAGTAGGCGTACAGGTTCGGGAGGAAGCGCTGATCGAGCTTCGAGACGGCGAAGTACCCCACGAAGAGGGCGGCCGACAGCGCGTAGGCGCGGGCCGGGGTCGCGCGTGCGGCGCGCTCGACGAGCGCGCGGCCCACCCGAAGGGCGACGTAGCCCGCGGCGAGGAGCGCGAGCGTCGCCACGACGACCCACGCGTCGCGGGCCGGGAGCCGGGACGCCTTCCCTCCGGTGAACAGAAGCAGGCCGATCGTGGCAGCGGCGGGAGACGCCAGGACGAGGTAGGGCAGCGGCCACAGGCGCCGCTCCCCCTGCGGCGAGCGGGCGAAGCGCGCAGCGAGCGGTGCGGTCCCGGCGCCGAAGGCGGCGAGCGCGCAGCCGAGGAGCGCGCCCACCGGGACAAGAGTGGCCACCAGCCGGAACAGGAGCACCACCCGGTCGAGCCAGAGCGGGAGCCACAGGAAGCTCGCCCCGAAGTCTCCCAGCGCTGTGACGAGCCCGGCGGCTCCGCCCACGAGGGCTCCGCGCATGGCGGCGTCGCCCAGACGCGGAGCTCGACTACCCACGGACATCACCCTCTCTGCACCGGGGAAGTGGAGGCGCCGACCGGATTCGAACCGGTGAATGGAGGTTTTGCAAACCTCTGCCTTACCACTTGGCTACGGCGCCCGAAACCGGCCCTGCCATGTATCGCGGCCCGGGCCGGTTGTCCAGCAGCGGGGAGCCCCCCGCCGCCTCTACTTCTTCCTCTTCTTCTTGGTGCTCTTGCGGCCGGCCCGGGCCTTCGGCGCCGCGCCGCTCCCGAGGGGCGGAGGAAGCTCGATCCCGAGCATCTTCCAGGAGTCGGGCCGGAAGCTGTAGGCCTCCTGGGCCCATATGGCCGTCTGGGTGATCTCGGGGGTCTGTTCGGTCTTGCGCGGCTTGACCCCCTTCTTCTTGAGCGAGGCGAGGGTCTCGCCGAGGCTCATCAGCTCGTTCACGTGCGTGACGAAGTCGATGGGCTTGAGGGCGTGGCCCCGGCGGCCTTCCTTCAGCTCCCGCAGAAGACGCCTCCGGCGCTTCTCGGTGCGGCCGTCGATCTTGTTGGGGTCCCGGGCGCCGCCCGTGAGCAGCGTGTTGAGCTGCCGCGCGGCCCTCCGCTTCTCGATGGCTTCCTTGCTGCCCCTTCCTCCCGATGACTTCTTGGCGCTCTTCCTGGTGGCCATCCGATTTCTCCTCCCATCAGATGTCGTTTTGAACCGGGTGGATTGCGATGTTGGGTTGGTCGTATATCACATCTCGGGGCCGACACCACGGGTAGGGGCGATTGAAAGTGCGAAAGGCGACCGACGACGCCCGCCCGGGTCTCGTGGACCGGGCGCTCCTTTGGTGGCATGCTCCGCCGGCCATGACCTCGACGCAGCGGGACATCGACGAATCCTACAGCCTGTCGAACGACTTCTTCCGCCTCTGGCTCGACGAGGGGATGCACTACACGTCCGCGAGCTTCCTGGCCGAAGACGAGACCCTCGAGCAGGCGCAGATCAACAAGGCACGGATCCTGTATGAATACGCCGAGATGAATCCCGACAAGCTGGTGCTCGACATCGGCTGCGGGTGGGGGTCGAATCTGGAGTATCTGGCGAGCCGCGGCGTGAAGCGCGCCCGCGGGATCACGCTGTCGACGGCGCAGCTCGAGTGGATCCGACGGCGAGAGCTGCCGGGTGTCTCGGTCTGGCTCTGTGACTTCTACGACCATGAGCCGGAGGAGAAGTACGACGCCCTCATCTCCATCGAGATGATCGACCACCTCTGCTCACCCGAGCAGTCCCGCAAGGGCCAAGCGATCGACATCTACCGGGACTACTTCCGCCGGTGCGCCGACTGGGTGAAGCCCGGCGCGTGCTTCGGCTTCCAGGCGATTCTGCGCAACCGCGTGCCCAGAACCCGCAAGGACCTCGAGGATCTCGCCTTCACGGCCGACGTGATTTTCCCCGGCGGGCTGAACCCGCGTCTCGAGGAGCTGGTCGCGGCGGTCAACCCGTACTGGGAGATCCTGGAGCTTCGCACGCAGCGCACGAGCTACCGCAAGACGACCGCCGAGTGGCTCCATCGCTTCCGCTCCCACGAGAAGAAGATCCGCGACGAGTGGGGGGACCGCGTGTACGAGGACTACGACCGGTACCTCTCCACCTGCGTCCGCGCGTTCGACGCCCACTGGTCGAGCGACGTGCAGATGAAGCTCCGGCACATCGCGTAGTACCGGCAAGAGCGCCCACCGGGCGTGGGGCCTCGGGGTACCGGGAGATCGGGAGTCGTGCTAAACGGCGCCCCATGTCCCACGACTCGTTCAAGGCACGCGCGACCCTCTCGGTGGGCGGCAAGTCGATCGACGTCTTCCGGCTCGACGCCCTGTCCAAGGCCGGCATCGGCGACGTATCGACGCTTCCCTTCTCGATCCGGATCCTCCTCGAGAACCTGCTCCGGTTCGAGGACGGCGGCAAGACCGTCTCACGGGAGGACATCGAAGCGGTCGCGAGCTGGGACCCGAAGGCGAAGCCGTCGACCGAGATCGCGTTCCGCCCGGCGCGGGTGCTCCTTCAAGACTTCACGGGTGTGCCGGCCGTCGTGGACCTCGCCGCGATGCGCGAGCGGTTCGGGCAGATGGGCGGCGACGCGAGCCGCATCAATCCGCTCCAGCCGGCGGACCTCGTGATCGACCATTCGGTGCAGGTCGACAGCTACGGGACGAGGCAGTCGTTCGAGGACAACGTGAAGCGCGAGTTCGAGCGCAACGGCGAGCGCTATCAGTTCCTCAAGTGGGGCCAGCGCGCCTTCGAGAACATGCGGGTCGTGCCGCCCGGGACCGGGATCGTCCACCAGGTCAACCTCGAGTACCTGGCTCGGGTCGTCTTCACGAAGGACGCGGACGGCAGGACCGTCGCCTACCCCGACTCGCTCGTCGGGACCGACTCGCACACCACGATGATCAACGGGCTCGGCGTCCTCGGATGGGGCGTCGGCGGCATCGAGGCCGAGGCGGCCATGCTCGGCCAGCCCATCACCATGCTCCTGCCGCAGGTCGTGGGCTTCAAGCTCACCGGGAGGCTGCCGGAGGGCGCGACGGCGACGGACCTCGTCCTCATGGTCACCCAGACGCTGCGCGCGAAGGGCGTCGTCGGGAAGTTCGTCGAGTTCTACGGCGACGGCCTCGAGCACCTGTCGCTCCCGGACCGCGCCACCATCGCCAACATGGCGCCCGAGTACGGCGCGACGATGGGCTTCTTCCCGGTGGACGCCGAGACGGTCTCCTACCTCCGCTTCAGCGGACGCGAACAGGCGCTCAACGAGCTGGTCGAGCGCTACCTGAAGGAGCAGGGGATGTTCCACTCGAAGGACTCCCCCGAGCCCCGCTTCACCGACACGCTCGAGCTCGACCTCTCCGACGTGGTCCCGAGCCTCGCCGGCCCGAAGCGCCCGCAGGATCGGATCGCGCTCCGCGAGTCGAAGCAGAGCTGGGAGCGGACCTACGAGGCCCTGCGGGGCAGCTCGTCGGGATCGGCCACGGTCGAGCGCGGCGGCGAGCGCTTCGAGCTGCCCGACGGCGCGGTGGTGATCGCGGCCATCACGAGCTGCACCAACACGTCGAACCCGGCCGTGATGCTGGGCGCAGGGCTCGTGGCCCGCAACGCGGCCAGGCGCGGCCTCTCGGTCAGGCCCTGGGTGAAGACCAGCCTGGCGCCGGGCTCGCAGGTGGTGACCGAGTACCTGAAGAAGGCCGGCCTGATGGACGACCTCGAGAAGCTCGGGTTCTTCCTCGTGGGCTACGGGTGCACGACGTGCATCGGCAACTCGGGGCCGCTCGACGAGCCGGTCGCGAAGGCGGTCAAGGCCGGGGACCTGGTCGTGACGAGCGTCCTCAGCGGAAACCGCAACTTCGAGGGCCGCGTCAACCCGCTCACCAAGGCCAACTATCTGGCCTCTCCGCCGCTCGTCGTGGCCTACGCGATCGCCGGGACGATGGACATCGACCTCCAGAACGACCCGATCGGCCGGGACTCGGACGGGAAGGACGTCTTCCTGAAGGACATCTGGCCGACCCAGAAGGAGATCACCGACACGATCCGCGACGCCGTGACCACCGAGCAGTTCGCCGAGCGCTACGCGCACGTGCTCGAGGGCCCGGAGCAGTGGCGTGCGGTCGAGGTCCCCGCGGGGGACACCTTCGCCTGGGACGACGCGAGCACGTACATCCGCAGGCCGCCCTTCTTCGACGACGTGGAGGCCGGCGAGCCGGAGTCCAAGGGCGACATCGAGGGCGCGCGCGTCCTGTGCTTCCTCGGCGACTCCGTCACGACCGATCACATCTCACCGGCGGGCTCCATCGCGCTCGACAGCCCCGCCGCCAAGTACCTGCAGGAGCACGGCGTCGCGCCGCGTGACTTCAACAGCTACGGCAGCCGCCGCGGCAACCACGAGGTCATGATGCGCGGCACCTTCGCCAACATCCGCCTCCGCAACCGGCTCGCGCCCGGGACCGAGGGCGGCTGGACGCGGCACCTGCCGGACGGCGAGCAGATGACCATCTACGACGCCTCGGTGAAGTACCGCGAGGGAGGTGTCCCGCTGCTCGTCATCGCGGGCAAGGAGTACGGGACCGGGTCGTCCCGCGACTGGGCCGCCAAGGGCACGCTCCTGCTCGGCGTGCGCGCGGTCCTCGCCGAGAGCTACGAGCGCATCCACCGCTCGAACCTCATCGGGATGGGCGTCTTGCCGCTCGAGTTCCTGCCGGGCGAGTCCCAGGAGACGCACGGGCTGACGGGTGAGGAGACCTTCGCCGTTCGCGGCATCGCCGAAGGGCTCGCGCCGGGCAAGCGCCTGACGGTCGAGGCGGACGGCAAGAAGATCGAGGTCGTGGCCCGGCTCGATACGCCGCAAGAGGTCGAGTACTACCAGCACGGCGGGATCCTGCAGTACGTGCTCCGGCAGCTCGCTTCGCAGAAGTAGCCACGATGCAACGCGTGATCGTCCTTTGCGCCGCCCTGTCGGCGGCGTGCGGGGGGGACGGTACGGGGCGCACCGACGGCGGTGCCTCGGACGCCGGTGCGTCCGATGCGGGGACGACGTCGTGCGAGCTGCCGGCGCGGCGCATCGCGGGGACCGCGGAGACGGACGCGCTCGCCGACGCGCCGGCTCGTTGCGGCCAGCCCGCCTACGTCTGGAATCGAGACCTGGACGTGGGCGCGCCGACCGGCTCCGGGGCTCCGCTTCGGCTCTCTGCAGACACCTTCCTCGACCTCGTGCCGGACGCGAGCGCGTTCACGCGGCTTCCGGAGCACGACGTCATCGTCGACGTCATCGAGTACACGACTCAGGATCGTGGGCGTGCGGTCTCGGCTACGGCCGCCGTCGCCTACCCGACCGACGTCGAGCCCGGGGCCGCGCTCGACGTGGTCCTCTTCCTCCACGGCACCAGCGGCTTCACGGACGCGTGTGCGCCGAGCCGGTCCTTCGAGGGAAAGGGGCTCGCAGCGCTCCTCGCGTCCCTCGGGTTCGTCGCGGTCGCCCCCGACTACATCGGCCTCAAATCGATCGGCGACCCGACGGGCTTCCTGCACCCGTACCTGGTCGGGGAGCCGACCGCCATCGCATCACTCGACTCCGTGCGCGCCGCCTCGCGCTGGCTCGCGGAGCGGACCGGGACGCCGTGCCCGAGCCCGCGCGTGGCACTCTTCGGTGGGTCGCAGGGCGGCCACGCGGCGCTCTGGGTCGACCGGCTCGCTCCGTACTACGCACCCGAGATCGACCTCGTGGGCGGGGTGGCCACGGTTCCTCCGGCGGACATCGTGGGCCAGATCCAGCGCGCGCTGACGATGCCGGTGGACGGCACGGCCAACGCGATCGGAATGTTCGGGACGGTCGCCTCCTGGTACGGCATCGGGGAGCGGCTCGACGAGGTGTTCGCCGCGCCCTACGACACCGACATCCCGGCGCTCCTGGCTGGAGGCTGCGACTTCGGCGACTTCGCCGGGATGGTGGAGTCGCCCGCCGACGTCTTCACCGAGACCTTCCTCTCGGAAGTGGCCGCCGAGGGAGTCGAGTCGCTCGATCCGTGGGGATGCATCGTGCGGGAGAGCGGCCTGACGACCACCACGGTGGACCGGATCGGCGACGACCCGCCGAGCTACGGGATCCTGGTCGTCCTCGGGGAGGACGACCCGCTCGTCCACACGCCCATCGAGCGGGACGCCTTCGTCACGCTGTGCGATCGGGGGATGCCCCTCGAGATGCTCGAGTGCGAGGGCGCCGGCCACGGGGAGGCCACCTTCTGGGCGCTCCCGGAGATCCTCGACTACATCGACGCGCGCTTCGCGGGCGAGGCCATCGATCCCGCGAGCCGGTGCGTGCCACGGGCGCCCAGCCGCTGTCGCGCGACTCAGTAGACGGTCGCGAAGGGGTTCAGGAGATCGGGATCTCGGATCGGGCGTGGCCGGCGGCGGGGTGGGGTCGGCCCCGGCGCGCTCGGCGCCGACGCGGTCTGCCCGGGCCCGGCGCACTCGACGCGTAGCGTGAAGGAGTCGAGCGACCCGAAATCGAGCTCGGCCGAGTCGCGCACGACGAGCTGCCATTCACCCCGCGCCTGCTCTCCGTGAAGGCTCCCGAGCGCGCGGGAGTCGGAGGAGCGGTAGGTCTGACGCAGGTCGTGCCGTGCCGCGCCACGATAGCGGTGCAGGGTCGCCACGGTGCCGCTCGGTGCGCGGAGCTGCACGAGCAGGTCGCCGATGTACGAGTGGCGGAGGCTCACGTCGGCCTCGAGGCTCGCGATGGTGCAGTCGTCGGTCAGCTCGACGGTCTGGGTAGCCCTCTGGAAGTCGCGGATCACCTGCGGGTCGCTCGCCGTGGCCTCGAGCATGCGCGGGCCGGCGACCGGGAGCGCGGCGTGGAGGACGAGCTCGCCGTCCACGGGGGTCCCCGACACGGTCTGGGTCACGTGTCCGGAGAGCTCGAGGACGAAGGACGGCCCCCCGGCGTCGGGCGGCGCCTCGGGGAGGACGAACATGGCGGGCGTCACGCCGAGCACCTGACCCTCGGGCGTGCGCACGGAAGCTCCCGCCGGCTCGGACGTCACGGTCACGCTCACGGCCGGCCCCGCCTCGGGTTCGGTGTTGCGGCGCTCCTCCTTCGTGTCCGGCTCGATCCACAGCTCGTAGGGGAGCGGCTCGCCCGGAGCGAGCGCCGCCACCCGGATGGTGTAGCGCCCGGGAGCGGCGAGCTGGACCGCCGGCTCGTGGCCCGTGTTGTCGTCGCTGTCGCACGAGAACGTGTCGCCGTGGCGGATCACGAGCGCCACGGGGCCGCGCCCCGAGCGCGCGCGGACCGCGAGCTTGCCGGGGTCTCGCACCACGACGACGTGGTCTGGCGCGTCGGGGTCGACGTAGCCGGCGCACCCGGCCGCGAGCTCGAGGGCGGGGGTCTCGCCCGCGGTCACGCCGCTGAGCGTGGCGCTCGGGGCGTCGGCGGTGAGCGTGATCGAGCCGTAGCGCGGATCGGGGTCGGCGCAGGCCGACAGCGCGAGAGCGAGCAGGACGACGCGTCTCATGCAGCCTCCTCGAAACCCGTCGAAGCGTCGCGCGGTTCCTTCGGTGGGCGCGCCGAGGCGGGTAGGGTGACGACCGCGGCGCGGTCGGGTAGGCGGAGCAGGAGCAGCCCGAGGAGATAGAGGACGAGGGCGGCGGTCAGCAGAAGCGTGCGAAGCGACCGGTGGATCGCCCGCGGGTCGACACGATCGGCGATGCTGCCGGGCCGTTCGAGGACGCGCCCGCCGCCGAGGGCGGCCCAGGAGTCGAGGCGCGGGAGGTCCGGCCCGAAGCGGGCGAGCTCGCGGGGGTAGGGGGCGTCGGCGCCCGCGGCGGCGGTCGGCTCCGGATCGGAGGGCATGCGGGCCTCGACCAGGAAGCCGGACTCGACGGGGACGGCGGCGCGCCACAGGCCCGGGCCCGCGGGCGCGAGCGCGAGCTCGGCCTCGCCTTCGCGGCCTCGAAAGAGGTGCGCCGTCGGCGCCGGCTCGGAGGCCACGGTCGGACCGGCGACCAGGACCTCGCGCAGGCCCGGCTCGTGGAACACCTCGCGCACGCGTACGTCGAGCGGCTCGACCGTCCGGCCCCGGAGCATGCTCCACGCGGCCTGCGACCACAGGGCGCGGAACCCCGGCCAGCCGCGCCACTCGTTCGCCCAGCCCCCGGTCGTCGACGAGCAGAACGTCGCCACCTGCCCGAGCCCCACGTGCCAGTGGGCGAGCAGCGCGTTTCCGTCCGGCGTGCCGAGAAGGCGCGTCGCTCCCCGCTTCGTCTCACCGAGCGTGTGCCCGTACAGCGGCGGCCCGCCCCCGAAGTCGATCCCCTCGAGCATCGGGTGCTCGGCGTCGACCTCCGGCACGAAGCGGACCTGCTTGTGCGCCGGCGGCTGCCGGTACTGCGCCTCGCGCACGAAGAGGCTCGGCAGTGAGCCGGCGTTGCGCGTCACGTGGTAGCGGCCTCGGCCGATGCGCGCGATCTGGGACATGAGCTGGGAGTAGGGTCCCAGCGTGATCGCCGAGATGGTCACACCGGACCCCGCGAGCGCCTGCGCCTGCGCGAGGGCGGGCGCCGGATCGCTCTCGCCGTCGGAGAGCAGGATGACGTGGTGGATGTACCGGTCGTCGCTGCTCATGATCCGGCGCGCGGCGCCGAGGGCGGCCGCGATGTCGGTGCCGCCGCCCGACACGATGCGGCTCACGAACGCCGTGGCCTCCCCGAAGCGGTCGTGCGGGACCGGGGCCATGACGTAGTCGGCCGATCCGCTGAAGGCGACCACGCCCACGAGCGCGTCCTCGCGGAGCGCCCGGATCGCGGCGACGCCGGCCTGCCGCGCCTGCGCGATGGGACGCCCATCCATGCTGGAGGAGCGGTCGATGACGAGGACGAGCTCGAGCGGGCGAGGCTCCGGGATGGCGGGCGGCGGCTCGACGGGCTCGATCTCGCGAAGGATGGAGGGGGTGCGCCGCACGGCGTGGGTGCCGGTGACGTCCACGAGCCCGCCGCCGAGCTCCTCGACGAACCCGCGCAGGGCGCGCTGCTGCTCTTCGCTCAGATCGCCGGGGTCGATCTCGTCGAGCACGACCAGCGCGTACCGGTCGAACGCCGCCGTCTCGGTGGGGACCTCCGCGGGCCCGGCCGGCTCCACCGTGAGGCGCGCGTCGGACAGGACCGTTTGGAGCGCGGGCGGATCGCCCTCGCCGTCGTGCACGAGGAGCACGCGCGGGTGGCTGAGGACCCGCACGAGCGTACGGTGGGAGTCGTTGTCGGCGATCACGTCGCCCGGCGCCTCTGCCCGGACCTCGAGGACGTGTACGCCCTCGTCCTCCGGGAAGCGCACGGCCACGTGGTGGACCTCCGTCCCCGCCTTCGCCGCCACCTCCTCGGTCGACACCTCGTCGCCGTCGACCGAGGCCCGGAGCTTCACCCGTGCGTCGGTGCCCGCCGAGAGCGTGACGGCCACGTCGACCGTCTCGCCCGCGCGGACGAGGCGCGGCGCCTCGACGTCCGACACGGCGACGGCGTCGAGGGGCGGAGACGCGCCGAGCGGCAGGACGGAGACCTCGACGCCGGCCCGCCGCGCCGCGAGGATCGCGGCCTGCACGTCGCCCGTCTCGTCGCGGCCGTCGCTCGCGAGCAAAATGCGCCTCACGCGGTCGGAAGGCGCGGTCGCTACCGCCAGGCCGATCGCCGGCGCGAGCTCCGTGCGAAGTGGGTCGTCGCCCGGCTCGAGCGTCTGCCACTCGACGTCCGGGCGGGCGCTCCGAACCTCCGAGAGCTGGCGAAGGATGTCCTCCCGCGCCGCCTCGGGCACGCTCGACGAGCCGTCCACCACGGCGGTCACCGACAGGTCGTCGGTCGGCCACGTGAGCCGCAGGTCGGCGATCGCCAGAACGACCAGCGCGACCGAGAGCACGCGAGTCGTCGCGACCGCGACCATCCGGCCGCGGGACGCGTGGTAGCGGCTCCGCCGCCCGAGCAGCAAGAGCGCCGGGCACAGGACCAGGGCGACGAGGGCGAGGGGCCATCCGACCGAGAGGCTCACGACAGCCTCCCACGGTGGAGGAGCGCCCACTCGGCGAGCACGAGCAGGAGCAGGCCGGCGGCGAGCAGGAGCGAGAGCGGCGGCAGCGCGAACGTCCGCGCTCGGGCAGTAGCCGTCCCGGGCCCGGTCAGCGCCGCGCTCGAGCCCGCCCCGTCGAACGCGAGCGCGCGCTCGCCCACGTGGTAGATGCCGGCGCGCTCGGTGTCATGGACGACGCCGCCCGTGAGCTCGGCCGGCTCGCCGTCGGGGCCGAGGACCGTCGCCCCGGCGCCGGCGAGCAGCGGCGTGCCGGGCTCGGCGGCCAGCGGCGGCTGTCGGTCGTGCGCCGCGAGCCACCGGACGCCGTGGTGGACGAGCAGCGGGAAGGCGACCTGCTCGACGAGATCGGTCTCGGCGAGGTCGAACCCCAAGACGACGGTCCTGTGTCCGTTGGCTTCGCGGGCGAGCCCGATCGCGTGGGCCCCGCTCCGGACGAGCACGCGGTCGCCCGGCGCGGGCACGAGGGCACGCGCCCGCTCGATGCGCACGGCGTCGAGCCGCACGCCGCCGAGCGCCGGGTGGCTCGCGAGGGTCGCGGTCACGCGCGGCCGCTCGAGCGTCTCCCCGAGCCGCACGCCGGACCCCTGCCGTGGGTTCCAAAGGAGCACGGCCCTGTGCGCGAGCGGGACGGCGTCGGAGTCGAGCAGGACGACGTCGAAGTCGTCGGGGTCGAGCGAGGCGAGCTCCGCCGGGCGCGCGACCCGTGATTCGAGGGCAGGATGGGCCGACAGCACGCGCTCGAGCCAGGGGTTGTCGGCCGTGACGAGCAGCACGCGCGTCGTCTCGAGCGGGGATGCGACGGCATAGGCCACGTCGTCGGCCGCGAGGGCGTCCCGGCTGCCGGCGATCTCGATCTCCTCGAGGCGCGCGGTGAGCTCCGCCTGCGCGCTCGAGAAGCCCTGTCCGCGCAAGACGGATCGCTCGAGCGGTCCGAGGGCGACGGCCTGGTCGAGGATCACGACGTCGCGGTCGCGGACGACGAGCCGCGCCCGCGCACGCCGAGAGCTGAACGAGCACACCTCGGCCTCGACGGCGTACTCGCCGACCGCAACCGGGTCGCGGCGGGCGGACAGACGCGTGATGGCGAGCGTGTCCGCGTGGGCCCCCACCGGGACGAGGACCGTCGGAGCGCGCGTGGTCCGCTCGGGCGCGGTGTCGGCGACGACCAGGATCTGCCCCACGCCGCCGCGCGCTCGTACGACGTCGTCCGCCAGCTTCACGGCGGCGTCGAGATCCGCCTCTGCGTCGTCGAGATCGAGCCCGTCGAGCGCCCGAGCGAGGTCGCCGTGGTCGCTCGTGAGCGGGACGAGCACGCGGGGCCGGATGCCGGCGCGGATCACCGCCACCTCGCCCGATCCGGTCGCGCGGTCGACCCACGAGCGCACCTCGTCCTTGGCGCGGTCGATCCGCGGCGTCCCCCCCTCCTCGGTGGCCATGGAGCGGCCCGCCGAGACGACGATCACCGTGGTGCCCCGCACGCCCTCGCCGAACCTGGGACCTCCGATCTCGAAGACCAAGAGGAGCGCGACGAGGAGCGACACGAGGAGAGAGGCGAGCGGGATGCGCGTGGAGGCGAGCAGGCGCGGGCGCGAGCGCTCGAGCGCCTCCATCCAGAACGCGAGGCTCGATACGACCTGTGGGCGGGGCGTGCGGCGCAGGAGGTAGATCGCGACCACCCCCACCGTGACGGTGGCCGCGACGAGGCCGACCAGCCAGACGGGGAGGGTCGCGAAGCTCACGCCGCGCTCCTCACGGCGATCCGCCCGACGACGTCACGGACGATGCGCTCGGGCGGTGTCGCGGCGTCGGTCTCGAGCAGGCGGCCGCCGGCGCGCACGACCGCCTCGCGGCAACGAACGAGGTGGGCGGCGACCGCCTCGCGGTAGGCGCGCACGAGCTCCCGGCTGGCGCGCACGCGCAGGCGCTCGCCGCTCTCCGCGTCGACGAGCTCGATCTCGCCGCGAAGCTCGGGGCGGTCGTCCTCGTCGCAGCCGACGCGCACGACCAGGAGCTGGTGACCGAGCCCCCCGAGGAGGCGGAAGCCGTCCTCCCAACCGTCGGGGTTCATCAGGTCGGTCACCACGACGACCAGGCCCCGTCCGGGCCGGCCGCGGGCGAAGGCGCGCACGACCTCGGAGAACGACGTGGGGCCGGCGGCGGGGGTGTCCGAGAGGAAGCGCTCGACCTCGGGCAGGCGATCGCGCGTGCGGAAGGCGGGCGACGCACCGAGGAGGTCGCCGCGGAAGGGCAGCACGCGCACGGTGTCGAACTGCTTCGCGGCGAGGTAGCCGAACGCGGCCGCGAGCGTGCGGCCGACCTCGATCTTCGCGGGCCGGCCGCGGGTCATCGAGCCCGAGACGTCCAGCATCACATACACGCGGGCGTCGCGCTCCTCCTCGAACTGACGCACGGTGAGCTGGCGCAGGCGCGCGAAGGCGTTCCAGTCGATGCGGCGGACGTCGTCTCCCGGGACGTAGCAGCGATGATCGGCGGGCTCGATGCCGCTCGCCAGCACCGGCGAGCGGTGGCCTCCCTGACGTGCGGCGGTCACGTGCGGCGCCGCCGGGAGCCGCAGGCGGTCGAGCAGACGCCGAATGGCCGGGTCGAGCTTCACTTGCCCGGCACCTTCAGCTCGTTCTGGATCTGCGCGACGAGCGTGTCGCTCGTGGCCTCGTCGGCGATCGCGTCGAAGTTCAGGATCACGCGGTGGCGGAGGCACGGATAGGCAGCCCTCTGCACGTCGTGCACGGCGACGTTCAGCCGTCCGTCGAGGAGGGCGAAGAACTTCGCTACCTGGACGATCGCCTGCGCGGCGCGGGGGCTCGCGCCGCACCGCACGTAACGGCGCACCGCCGCCGGAGCGTTCGCGTGCTCCGGGTGGGTCGACAGGACGAGGCGGACCGCGTAGCGCGAGACGAACTCCGCCACGGGCATCTGGCGCAGGGTGTTCCCGGCGACGAGGATCGACTGCGCGTCGGCGACCCGGGTCACGTCGGCTTCGTCGGCACCGGTGGTGCGCGCGACGATGTCGAGCACCTCGTCCTCGGTCGGGAAGCCGACGTTCAGCTTCATGAGGAAGCGGTCGAGCTGCGCCTCGGGGAGCGGGTAGGTGCCCTCGTTGTCGATCGGGTTCTGTGTGGCGACGACGAAGTAGGGCGCCTCGAGCGGGTAGGTCTCGTTGCCGAGGCTGATCTGACGCTCCTGCATCGCCTCGAGCAGGGCGGACTGGGTCTTGGGCGACGCGCGGTTGATCTCGTCCGCGAGGACCACGTTCGCGAAGAGCGGGCCCTTCTGGAGCGTCAGGCTGGGCCGGCCCTCGGCGTCGACCGAGACGATGTGCGTGCCGAGCACGTCCGAAGGCATCAGGTCCGGCGTGAACTGGATGCGCGCGAAGCGGAGGTCGACGACATCCGCCAGCGTCTTGGCGAGCAGCGTCTTGCCGATGCCGGGCACGCCCTCCATCAGGATGTTCCCGCCGACGACGAGCCCCGCGGTGAGGCACTCGACGATTTCCCGCTGGCCGACGACACGGCGCGCGACCTCGTGGGTGATGCGCCGACACATCGCGCGCACCTCCTCGAAGGGCGGGTGCTGCGGCCTGAGGACGTGGACCTTCTGTGTTTCCGTCATCGATCTTCTCCGTCGTCGTTCGGTTCGCGAAGGCTCTCGAGGTAGCGGCGCACGAAGGCGCGGAGCGAGGCCGGGACGTCCTCCGCGCGCCCCGGCACCGAGCCGTCGTCCGGGCCGCGGGCGACGAGCACGCCGTTGCCGTCCGGCGCGCGACCGTCCTCGATCCCGCCGACGCGCAGCCGACCGGTCCCACGCCCGTCGCCTGCGCCGGGCAGGAACGTGCCGGGCGTCGGGTCGTCGGAGAGCTCGGAGCGCTGGCCGGGATCGGCGCCGGGATCGACGCTCACGGGCACGGCGCCGGCGCCGTTCGCGAGCGCGCCGGAGCTGGCCGGGTCGCCGCCGGAACCGGTGCCCCAGCCGCGGCTCGGGGTGCCGTCGCCGGGGCCGCTGCCGTCGCCGTGCCCGCCGTTTGCGTTTCCGTTTCCGTTTCCGTCGCCGTGCCCGCCGTTTGCGTTTCCGTTGCCGTTGCCGTTTCCGTTGCCGTTGCCGTTGCCGTCGCCGTTGCCGTCGCCGTCGCCGTCGCCGTTGCCGTTGCCGTTGCCGTTGCCGTTGCCGTTGCCGTTGCCGTCGCCGTCGCCGTCGCCGTTTCCGTTGCCGTTGCCGTTGCCGTTGCCGTTGCCTTGACCCTGGCCCTGGCCCTGGCCCTGGCCCTGGCCCTGGCCCTGGCCCTGGCCCTGGCCCTGGCCCTGGCCCTGGCCCTGGCCCTGGCCCTGTTGGCTGCCGTTGGCTTGTCCGTTCCTTGCCGCGCCCTCGGCGCCGCCCCGACCCTCGTCGCCCGCCATCGCCAGGCGCTCGCCCCGTCCGCCGGCGACCGCGTCGTGCAGACGGTCGAGCTCTTGCCGCGCCCTCGCGAACCCCTCGGGCTCGGCCGCCGCCTCGCGCGCGAGCGACTCGCGCGCGCGCTCGATGGCGTGGTCCATCGGGGACACGTCGCCCTGCGCGGCCGCCCGGGCGGCCTCCGACAGGGCGCGCGAGGTCGCCGGCGTGTGGCGCAGCAGGCGCTGCGCGGCGGCGCTCATCCCCTCTCGCACCGCGCCCGACGGCGGGCCGCGCGTGTCGTCCGTACGCTCGAGCGACTCGAGCTGACGATCGAGGGCCGTGACGGCGTCGGTCAGGGAAGGGGCGCGGTCCGGCCGGTCGTTCTCGGACGCGAAGCGCTCCTCACCGTCGCGGTTCCAGCCTCGCTCCTGATCGGCCAGTCGGAGCGCCTCGAGCTGCCGCTCCTGCGCGTCGCGGCGCAGCCGCTCGAGCTCGCGAGGGTCCTGCCGCTTCTCGCGCGCCGCTCGCTGCCACGCCTCCATCGCCTGCTGGGCCTCGCGCCAGGCCCGGAGCAGGCGGGGCGACGCCGTGCTCGGCGGCTCGTCCGAGAGGGTGCGCGGCGGCGCGCGCTCGGCCGCCGCCGACGCATCCGGATCGCCCTCGGCGGGCTGCTCCCTCTCCCCACGCCCCCGCGCGATGGCCTGCGCCGCCTCGGCGATCGCGCGTGCGCGGTCGTCGCGGAGCCGGTCGCGCTGCGTGGCCAGCTCGTGCTCGAGCGCGTTGATCTCCGCGTCGAGGCGCCGGTCGGGCGAGTCGGACAGCGCACGGCGGAGCGCGTCGGCCCGTCGGGCGATCTCGTCGGCGGAGCGCGGGTCCTCGTGCCCGGCCGGGCCCTCGTCCGCCCCGACCCAGCGGGCGATCACCGGCACCACGTACGGGAGCGGGGCCGCGATCGCGCAGGCCACGAGGGCGCCCACGGCCCAGCGCGGCCAGCTCCTCGGGGCGCCGTGCACGTCCGGGGGCGGTCCCACCCCGGCCAGGAACGCGTCCGCCTCGCGGATCTGCAGCAGCTCGAGCGCTCCCGCGTCGCGCTCCGCGAAGGACAGCGCGCTCGCGAACCGGTCGCGCGCGTCGAGCGCCCGGTCGAGAGCCATGGCCGCGCCGAGCGGCGTCACCCAGCGGCGCCGTGCTCGCCAGACGAAGATGCCCGCGAGCGCGAGCCCGCCGGCGACGGCCCCGGGCCACACGGCCAGCTCCGCGAGCGAGAGCGCCGCGCCGAGCACGACCGCGCAGCCTGCCCCGGCCGCGAGCGCCGCGAGGAAGGCGTCGAGGGCGACCCGCCGGTTGAGCCGTCCTCGCGCGCGAGCGATCGCCGTCGCCAGCCCTTCGGGCAACCCTCCTCGCGCGCGCTCTGACGTTCCTCCCTCGGGCACCCTCTCCTCCATCAGACGAGCGGAAGGGCCCAAAGTTTCCCTGGGCCCTCCCACCAATTCACTTGGACGCCGAGATCAGCCGTCGATTTGGAACGCGATGCGGCCGACGACCTCGCCCTCGTCGGTCTGGACGACCGCCTCCCACAGCCCCGGCTGGTCGACCATCCGCGAGTACGCCCAGGTGCGCCAGCGGGGCGAGTCGGCGGGGATGTCGAGGGCGACGTGGCCCACCGAGCGCCCCTCGGGTCCCTCGAAGGTGACGAACAGTTGCCGGTCCTCCTCGGTCTCGTTGGCCGCCTCGACGAACGCGTACAGCCGCTGTCCACCCTCGAACGCGGTGGCCGCTCCGATCGGCTCGCGCCCCTCGACGCCCGCGGCGACCACCAGGCGGCGGACGCCGAGCCCGCCGCTCTCGCCGACCTCGGCCTCGCCGAGCGCCGGGCCCTCCGGCTCCGGCTCCGGCGCGGGCTCCGCCACCGCGGGCGCCGGCTCGATCTCCGTCGGCGCGGGCTCGGCCTCGGTCTTCGCCTCGTCGGTCTGCTCGCCGCTCGAGGCGGGGAGCGCCGCCGTCGGCTCCGGCGCGGGCGTCGACGAGCGCTCGCCGCACCCCACAGCCACCGCGAACATCACGGCCGAACCGGCCAGCACACCGAGCGTCATGTTCCGAGCGATCATGGTTACCTCCGTTTGTGGAGGCGGAGAGAGCAACGCCCGGACCACGCTGCGCTTACATGCGATCTCGGCAGGTTACGGGCGATGCGCAACGTCCGGTCGTGTCACCGGGCTCGCACCGGCGCGTACCTGCGCCCACGCGGGATCGGATTTGTCGCCCCTACGCGGTAGGCTCGCACCGGCATGTCCGACGCGGGAGACGTCAAGAAGCCATATCCGGCGTGGAAGAGCGTGCGCGACTACGTCGGCTGCGGCGTCCTCGTGATCGGCGGGTTCGTGGCCTTCGCCTACGGGATGTACTCGTGCCAGGAGGACAAGCTCGAGGCGGCCCACGCGTTCTTCGGTGATCTGCGCGCGGGCCGTGTGGAGCAGGCGTACCAGTCGCTCGCGGCGGAGCGACGCGCCGAGCTGTCGCTTCCGGACTTCCGCGTGCTCGTCGCGGCGCATCCGGTGCTCGGTGAGCACACCGAGTCGGCCTTCGGCAACGTGGAGGACTGGGGCCCGGCCGGCGGCCGGTGGCACGCCTGCACCGCGGGCGAGCTCACACGCGGGGACGAGGACTGGTACGTCGAGGTGCACCTGACCCGGCGCGACGACGAGCCCTGGCGCGTGCACGAGTGGGCGACCGCTCGGCCCCGCGCCATGCAGGAGACGCTGCTCCGCGCGTGCCGTCGCCTCGGCGTCCCCTGAGCGATCTCGCGCGCCTCCGAGGAGTCCGAGCTTCGGGGCGTCTCCGGGTGTCTCCCCAATTTCACACCGGTCCCCCCGTGTGTGCAGCACGCTCCACAGATCGTGGCTGCCTTCGAGGTTTCTCGGCGGGTTCCCGCGGTGTTCGACGGTGGCGCGTCGATTGCAGGCCGTGAGACGGGAGTGTATGGAGGGGAGTGACGATGGGGGACGATCGCGAGGGTCGCATGGACCGGCGTGGCTTCGTCGGAGGGCTCGCGGCCGGGGCCGGGTTGGGCATCGCGACCTCTGCCGCCGGGTGTGGCGCCGGCTTCGTGGGAGCCGGGACCCGGCTCGAGGTCGAGCCGGGTGAGGTCGAGCGCTTCTGCGCTCGCTTCGACGATGGGCTGCCCCGCATCGAGAGCCGCTCTCCGGTGAGCGGGGCGCTCGCTCGCGAGATGCTGACGGGGTCCCGAGAGGCGAGGCGGTTCGCCGAGCACGCCGATCCCATCGCGCGCCGTGCCCTGCGGTCGCTGCACGTGGCCGGGGCATACGGTGATCTGTCGGAGGGGGCTCGCGCCCATCCGCACGTGCAAGAGCGGATGGCTCGCTTCGCGCCGGAGATGGACGCGAGCGTCGTCGAGCTGAAGACCCTGCTCGCGACGATGCCCGAAGAGAAGCGTCGCGAGATCGGCCGCGCCCTGCGGAACGGCGAGCCCGCCATGCAGATCGCCGAGGCGATCGACGAAGAGGCACGCGCCCTCGATGTGTCGGTCCGCAGTCGGACCAAGCTCCGTGCCGCGGCTCGGCATGTCGCCTTTCGACTCTCGCGCCAGCCGCCCTCGCTCTTCATCGATGAATACGTGGCCAAGATCGATCGCGTGGCGGCGAGCCGCGGGATCGACATCCTCGCGCAGACGGGGGCTGCCGCGCAGGTGACCGAGCGGATGTTCTGGAAGGCGCAGCGCCGTGACGTCCAAGCCGAGACGCAGCGGAGCGAGGGGCGGGAGCGAGGCCAGGGGCTCGCGGCACCCGGCTCGGCGCAGCCGACCTCGTGGTCGGACCTCGAGCGACCACCGCAACACCCTCCCGAGCCCGCGCGGACCAGCCCCGGTCAGGGCACGATCATCACCGGAGGCTGGATGTTGGGCATCGGCGCGGCGGTGTTCGCGATCGGTGGCGTCGTCCTGGCGGCGGGCGAGTTCGCCGGCGTGTTCGTCATGACCGCCGGCGCACTCGGCGTGATCGTGGGGCTCGTGGTCCTGATCATCGGCGCCATCATCTCCGCTGCGTCGGACTGAGCCATGGGGTCCGGCACCATCGTCGTGACCGGCATGGGCGCCGTCTCGGCCCTCGGCATCGGCTGCGAGGCTCTGTGGGACGGCGTCGCCCGCGGACGCGACGGTATCCGCGCGATCCAACGCTTTTCGACCGAGGAATACGGGGTGCACATCGCCGCGGTCGTGCCGGGCCACGACGGTGCGCTGGACATGCAGGACCAGGCGGAGGTCGACGCGCTGTGCCTGCGCTTCGGAGTGCTCGCCGCCCGGGAGGCCTGGGACGCCGCACGAACCGAGGGCACCGTCCCGCCCCACCGCGTCGGGATCGTGCTGGGGACGAGCCCGGTCGGGGCGAACCCGGTGGTGCACCGGCTCGTGGAGAAGATCGCCGAGGCGCTGGGCGCGCAGGGGCCGCTCGTGACGATCTCCACGGCGTGCGCTTCGTCGACGAATGCGGTCGGGCTCGGGCGCGACCTGCTGCGGTCCGGTGACTGCGACGTCGTCCTCGCCGGCGGCGTCGACGTGTTGACCGACATACTCTTCGCCGGCTTCCACGCGCTGAGCGCGCTCTCCGAGACGAAGTGCGCTCCGTTCAGCTCCTCCATCGGGACCAGCCTCGGTGAAGGGGCGGGCTTCCTCGCTCTCGAGCGCAGGGAGCACGCCGCCGCACGCGGTGCCGCCGAGCTCGCGACGCTGCTCGGGTACGGGCTCGCTTCGGACGCGTACCACGAGACGTCGCCCGACCCGAAGGGCTCGGGAGTCTCGAGCGCGTTGCGCTCGGCGCTCGCCGACTCGGGGCTGTCGAGCGACCGGATCGGGTACGCGAACCTGCACGGCACGGGCACGGCGGCGAACGACCCGGCCGAGTGGGCAGGCTACCGTCGCGTCTTCGCCGACGGCGTGGCGACGCTTCCGGCCAGCTCCTCGAAGAGCTTCCTCGGGCACGCGCAGGGCGCGGCAGGCGTCCTCGAGCTCATCGTCACCTTGTCGGCGATGCGGCGGGGAGTGGTGCCGCCGACGCTCCACCTGTCGGAGCGCAGGCGTGGCGTTCCGGACGATCCGGTGGCGGACCCGGTGCCGAGGCCGCACGCGTTCGAGGCCGCGATCAAGACGAGCGCGGCCTTCGGCGGCGCGAACGCGGCCGTCGTCGTGGGGCGCCCCGGCATGGAGCAGCCGAGCTCTCCGCCGCGCAGGCCCGTCTGGCTACTCGGGACCGCGTCGGTGGGGCTCGGGCGAGGAGCGGACGAGGACCTCGGCGCGCTCTTGCCGCGATCCGATCCACGTGGGATGGGCGGCGCGAGCAGGTGGCTCACGATGGCAGCCGCCCTCGCCTTGCGAGACGGTGGGATCGAGGTGCGTGGAGCGCTTCGGGAGCGCACGGGCTTGGTGGCGGCGATCACTCGCCCTCCCGCGGACAGTCAGCGCGAGCTCGTGAAGAGCGCCCGGGAGCGCGGCCTCCCGCGGCTGTCGGCGAGCGCCTTCGCAAGGGTGGTCCTCGTCGCACCCGCGGGCGCCTGCTGCCGACATCTCTCACTGAAGGGGCCTCTCAGCGCGCTCACGACCGGGGCCGGGAGCGAGCTGGTGGCCCTGGCCTACGCTGCCGAGCTGCTCGCCGGCCGCGCCGACGCGGACCTGATGCTGGCCGGCGGTGTCCACGAGGCCGATGGCGATGACCGCGTGTCGAAACCGAGGGATGGCGCCGCCGTCGTGCTGCTCGGGGCCGGGGAGCCCCCGGCGGCCGCGGCGATCCGCGTCTCGGGCTGGAGCATCGGTCCACCGGGTTGCACGATCGCAGCCTCGGAAGCCGCGCTCGAGAGGGCCGGCGTCTCCGCGGCGACCCGGTTCGATCCGCGGGACGGTGAGGCGAGCGCGGTGGGAGCGTCGTGGGCCGGGGCGCTCGCGAGGGCCACGGCGGCGCTCCGGCGGGGCACGGCAGACGCTGCGCTCCTGTGCTCGGTCGACGGCCGGTCGGCGAGCGTTGCCTTGGTGCTGAAGAGGGAGGAGCACGGTGGACGAGGACCTGAAGACGTACATCGAGAGGCGTGAGCGCGCCCTCGCGCGGGTTCGGCAGATCCTGATCCGCGACCTGAAGGTCCGACGCAGGCCGGAGGAGCTCGACCCTGACACGCCGCTCTTCGGAGCCGGCCTGGGCCTCGATTCGATCGACGCCGTGGAGCTCGTCGTGTGCTTCGAGGCCGAGCTCGGGGTGCGCTTGTCGGACCCGTCGTCGGCGCCCCGGGCACTGCGCACGATCAACACCTTGGTCGACCTGGCCCTCGAGGCGGGCAGGGTGGGAGCCACGGGGGAGGAGGCACATGAGCGACGAGACCAGTGACGCCTACTGGGCAGTGCGCTCCACCGTGGGCCTGCACGACGCCGGGCACGTCGGCTGCTTGAGGGTGTCCGGCGAGGCGGCTTTCGACGCGCTGGACGGCGAGTGTGCTGCGGACCTCTACCTGAACGACGGCCGGATGCGCCACACGCTGATGCTCTCGGAGGACGCCACGCCCTTCGCGGACGTCTACGTCTGCCGAGACGACGAGGACTTCTTCGTGCTCGTGGAGGGGCCACCCGTCCGCGCGGTCGCGCAGCGCCTCGTCGGGCGCGCCGCACGGCTCGGACGCCCCATTCACGTCGAGGACCTCCGCGAGAGTCACGTGGTCTGGCAAGTGGACGGCCCCTTCGCGTGGGAGCTCGTGGGGGAGCTCGTGCAGGCGGAGGTCGCGAACCTCTCCTACGCGAGCTTCATGCACACCGAAGACGGAGTGTGCTTCCGCGCCGGCAAGACGGGCGAGTACGGGTACATCCTGCTCGTTGCTGCGAGCCGCGCGCAGGCGACCTGGGCGTTCCTGAAGGAGGCCGGGGCTCGATTCGGTCTGGTGGAGACGGGGATCGACACCCTCGATCTGTGCGCCCTCGAGAACGGGTTCTTCAGCATGCGGCACGCACGACCGGAAGGGGCGACGCCCGTCGAGCTCCAGCAACAGTGGAGGGTGTCCTACCGGAAGGAGTTCACGGGCGCGGTCGCCCTGGCCCGGAGGCTCGAGGAGGGGCCCGCGCGCCGCAGCACGGCCGTCAGCAGCGCCGTCGAGACCAGGAGAGGCGACCTCGTCCGCAGCGGCAAACGGGTCATCGGAGAGGTGTACGCCGCGGGCTTCTCCCCGGGACGGCGGTGCTGGGTGGCCTCTGCGCAGATCGACACGCCGTACGCCCATCCCGGCGTGACGCAGTACGTGGTCGATGCGGGCACCGGGGCGGCGCCGATCCGCACACACTCCCTACCGCTGCTGCACAACCGGAGCCTCTCGGTCGACCCGCGCATTCACGTCTTCGCGCATCGCGCGGAGATCCCGCTCCCGCCGCTGGTGCCCGGAGGTGTGCGATGAGGCTCGCGGACCGAGTCGCGGTGGTCACCGGTGCCTCGCGCGGCCTGGGTCGCGCCGTCGCGAAACGGCTGGCGGCGGAGGGCGCGTTCGTCTACTGCACGTATCGCAACCGGCTCGAGGAGGCGCAGGAGACGCTCGAAGCGCTGCGGACCGCGGGCGGCGCGGGCGCTGCGCTCGAGGTCGACGTCCGCGACCGGAGCGCGGTCCGCGCCGCCGTCGCGCGGGTGCTGGACGAAAAGGGGAAGCTCGACGTGCTCGTCAACAACGCGGGTATCTGCCGGGACAGCCACTTCGCGCTGATGTCCGACGAGCAGTGGGACGAAGTAGTCGCGGTGAACCTCACCGGCGCGGCCTCCTTCTGTCACGCCGCGCTGCGCTCGATGATGGCCCGGCGAGCCGGTTCCGTCGTGAACGTGGCCTCCGTGGCGGGCGTGCACGCGAGCCCGGGGCAGGCCAACTACGCCGCTTCGAAGGGCGGGCTGTTGGCCCTGACGAGGACGCTCGCGGCCGAGGTCGCGTCGCGCGGCGTCCGCGTCAACGCCGTCGTCCCCGGGCTGGTCGCGACGGGCATGGCCCTCCGGCTCGACCGCCGGGTGGCCGAGGCGAAGCGGGACGCCATCGCGATGCAGCGCTTCGCAGAGGCCGAGGAGATCGCGGCCGCGGTGGCCTTCCTGGCTTCGGACGACGCGAGCTACATCACCGGTCAGAGCCTGGTGGTCGACGGAGGGTTGAGCCTGTGAAGGTGGCGCTGATCTTCGCCGGCCAGGGCGCCGACCTGTCGCGGGTCGGCCGGACGCTCGCGGCGCGGTCGGCGCGCGCGCGGGAGTTGCTCGGTCGTGCGAGCGAGCTCGTGGGGCTCGACCTCGAGCGGGCCTCGATGCGCAGGCCGGACGAGCTGCGGCGCTCCGAAGTGGTGCAACCGCTGCTGACGGCGCTCGGCCTGGCCGACGCGTACGACCTACGGGTCCGAGGCGTTCCGGTCGCGGTCAGCCTCGGCCTGTCCCTCGGCGAGGTCGCGGCGTGGAGCGCGGCGGGGTGCGTGCAGGCAGAGGACGCGATCGCGCTCGCGGCCGTTCGGGGCCGGGCGATGGCGGAGGCGGCGCGCCGCAGCCCGGGCGGCATGGTCGCGCTGGTCGGCTGCACGGAGGACGAGATGTGCGCGGCCCTGTCGAGGGGACGAGCGCACGGGCGCGTGTGGCTGGCGGCTCACAACGCAGCCCGAGAGTGGGTGCTGGCGGGTGACCACGCCGCGCTTCGGCAAGCGGCACGGGGGCTCGAGGCGCACCCGTTGGAGGTGGCCGGTCCGTGGCACTCGCCCGCCATGTCGTCCGCCGCGGCACCGTACCGCGCGGCGCTCGAGAGCATCGAACGCTCGCCCGCGCGCGCGGCCTTCATCGCCGGCGTGACCGGCCGAGTAACGGCCGAGGACGACATACCGGACGCGCTCGTGGCGTCCTTGACGGAGCCCGTTCGCTGGGTGCGTGGCATGCAGACGCTCGGCGAGATCGGCGTCACCGACTTCGTCATCGCCGGCCCGCCCCGGCCGGTCCGCAGCCTGCTGCGCCGGAATCTGGGAGCAGGCGTGAACGTCTTCGACACGGAGGACGCCCTCGAGCGGGACTGGCCCCGCGCGGAGGTGGCATGACGAGCGACGCGACAGCTCGCCTTCGCCTCGGGCCCGAGGTCGTGCGGCTCCTGCTGCCACATGGGCCGCCGCTCTCGATGGTGGACCGCGTCGAGAGCTTCACCGCGGCACGCGAGCCGACGCTGCGTGCATCACGTTTCGTGTCTGCCAACGAGGAAGTCTTCGCGGGACACTTCGACGGCCTCAAGATCTGGCCCGGGATCTACACGATCGAAGGCATGGGACAGAGCTGTCAGCTCCTCGTGGTGATCGAGGCCATCCGGGAGCGCTGCCTCGAGCGGGGCGCCGACCCGGAACGCCCGCTCGAGCCGCTCGTGAACCTGGAGCGAGGGTTTCGGCTCGAGCCGGACTATCGGGCCGAGGAGGGCCGCGCGACCCTGGAGGAGCTCGCGCGCATGCCGCGGGTGATGGGCCTGAGCACGGGCGTCGACGTACGGTTTCTGCGACCGGTCTTCCCCGGGACGCGCGTCGACTACGTCGTGACTCGCACTCACGAGGTCCAGGGGGTGATGCGCTTCGCAGTGGAGGCGATCGTCGACGGAGCGCCGGTGGCGCGAGGCACGATGAGCGCCAGGAGCTTCGTCGGAGAGCTCCCGCGCGTGGGAAGAGAGCGGTGAGCTGCACGCGAACGGCCCGCACGAGGACGCTGCGAGCCTCGTGGCGGCTGGCGATGACGCTCCTCGTCGGCTGCGGACCGATGCGCGTGTGGCAGGGATGGAGCCCCGATCACTCGAGACAGGTGGTGCTGGTGGAGTCCGGTGGCGAGCAGTACCTGCAGCACGCCGGCGCCGATGGGGTGCGGTACGGCGCGATCGCCATCGAGACCATACGCTTCGGACGGAACGGACGCCGTCTCGCATACGCCGCGCTGAGGGAAGATCGATGGCTGGTGTCGATCGACGGCGTCGAGAGCGACCGGTACCGAGGAATTGGAGAGGTGGTCGTCGGCGGCCCCACCGACCAGGTGGCGTTTGCCGCGCAGCGTGAGGATGGCTGGCACGTCGTCCGCGGCTCCCGCGAGGGTGAGCCCTGGCAGGCCCTCGGCAGAGGAACGCTCGGCATCGGAGCGGACGGCCGTCTGTCCTTCGTCGGGTTTCGATCGGAACGCGCCTACGTCGTGATCGAGGGCGCCTCCCACGGTCCCTACCGGGCCGTCGTCGACCTCGCGCGCGCGCCGCGATCGGGGCGGATCGCGTTTCTCGTCCTGCAGGATGGCGGCTGCTCCGCCGTCGTCGAACGCGATGGTGGGGGCGTCGACACGTGGTCGGACCGGGTGCGCCACGACCGTTGTGGAGAGCTGACGTTCGGCGGGGACGGCGCCAGTCTGGCCTACGTGGGGGATTCTCGAGGATGCTCCGAGCTCGTGATCGACGGCGCTGCGCGTTCGGGGTGCGGCGTTCGGCACGGCAGCGTGAGGTCGAGCCCGGAGGGACGCCGATTCGCCTACGTCCGTGAGGATGGGGACGAGGTCTGCGTCGTGGTGGACGACTCCGTCAGCTGCGGTTGGGAGGACGCGGAGCCGCCGGTGTTCGGGATGGAAGGCGAGCGTTGGGGCGCCGTGGTCCGGCGCGGAGGCCGGGCGCACGTGGTGATCGACGGGCGGCGTCGGGCGAGCCACTCGTGGGCGGCCGACTTGCAGCTCTCCGGCCTCGGCCCGCATCACGCATATGTCGCGAGGACCGCCGACGGGAGCATGGTGATCCACGACGGCCGCGCGTGGGAGTACTCCGTCGTCGTCGAAGGAACGCTTGCCCTCAGCGACGACGGGCGGCACTGGGCGTGCCTCACGGGCGACGTCGAAACGGAGGAGCTCTTCGTCACCGTGGACGGCCGGCCGGGCGCACGTTTCGAGTTCGCCGAGATAGCGAGGCTCGTCGCACAGTACCCGGCGGCGCGCGATCGCGAAGACCTTCTACGCCAATGGGTGAAGGCCGAGCTCACCCGTCTCACTCGCGGAGCAGGACGTCGCAGTAGTAGCGGACCTTCCTGAGGACGCGGCCGTGGGGGCGCTCGTGGATGTCCTTCTTCAGGGCGAGCATGACCCGGCGCTGCAGCGTGTAGGCGTTCAGCACGCGCTTCGGAGGCGCCTTGCCGCCCGCGGTGGACAGCGCGTCGAAGATCGTCGGCTTCGGGTTGCCCCACACCTCGAGGTCCTCGTCGCTCAGCCGGTCGATCATCTCGCGCGCGAGCTCGAGCTTGTCCGGGTCGCGGATGAGCTCGGCCGCCCACTTCTCCATGGAGTCGGTGACGGGGCGGTCGTGCTTCTCGACCGCGATGGGGTCGCCCGGTCCCTTCTTCGCGTCGAATCGCTTGCCGTACTCGACCGCCTCGGGCTCGTGCTCGAGCCCGAGGAACGCGAACATCCGCTCGAGCTGCTCCTCCGCCCTCTGGACGAGGTCCTCGTAGCGCACGTGCACGAGCGGGACCGGGCGCTCGCGGAGGAACCGTGCCATCGCCGGCACGTATCGCTCGACGATGGGGTTGAACTCGCGGGCCGTGTGCCAGTCGCCCTCGAAGAAGCTGTTCGCGTAGCTGCTGAAGACCGCGAGCGGGTGGCGCGTGAGCACCACGTACTTCGCCCGAGGGTAGAGCTGCGCGAGGAACGGCAGGACGAGCGCGTAGGCGGGCGTCTTGTCGAGGAACCGGCTCCGGTCGCTCGTCGCGAGCATCCGCCCGTACATCGTGTCCGTGTACGAGCGGAGCGCGTCGAGGTAGTCCTGCTCCCCGTTCGGCAGCCCGTCGACGAACAGCCGGATCGCCTCCGCCGAGTTGATGTGGTCGTAGGGCGCCTTGTCGACCGTGTCGTGGTAGCCGAGGTAGGCGAGCGGGGTGATCAGGTGCGGCTCGGGGTGGGTGAACACCTCGCTGTGCGAGCCCAGCATGCGCTGGAGCAGCGTCGACCCCGACCGGGGAGGGGAGATGACGAAGATCAGCTTGTCCTGCATGGCCGTTCAGGGGGTACCTGGACAGGAGAGGGCCGACAAGTCAAATTTCGGGAGGTTTTCGCGAGGATGCGGCCGGATCGCCCCTGTGGTATGAGCCGCGCGCGAGCCGAGGAGGACCCGACGAGATGGGGCTTGGAGCAGCGGACGAAGAGGCGAGGTTCCCGAAGGCGCGGCCGCCCGTGCCCTCGGAGGCGCTCGAGCACCGGAACCTGCTCTCGGGTGACTTCTGGCGTCGGATCCCCGCCTTCAAGGACGTCGGCGAACGGGAGTTCCTCGACCACCGCTGGCAGATGAAGAACAGCATCACCAGGGTCTCGAAGCTCCTCGAGAAGCTCGAGGACCTGGTGAGCCCCGACTTCCTCGCGGACGCCGAGGAGGGCTTCCGCAAAGCGCCGATGGCCGTGCGCGTGTCGCCCTACATGCTCAGCCTGATCGACTGGGCCGACCCGTACGCCGACCCCATCCGCCGCCAGTTCATCCCCGTCGCCTCGACGCGCCTGCCCGACCACCCGAAGCTCACGCTCGACTCTCTCGGCGAGCAGGCCGACGCGCCGGTGCCCGGTCTCACCCACCGCTACCCGGACAAGGCGCTGTTCCTCGCGCTCGACACTTGCCCCGTGTACTGCCGGTTCTGCACGCGGAGCTACGCCGTCGGCCCCGATCAGGAGGCGGTGGAGAAGGTCAGCCTCAAGGCCAAGCCGGACCGGTGGCAGGCGATCTTCGACTACGTGGGCACCCGCCCCGAGCTCGAGGACATCGTCGTGAGCGGCGGTGACTCCTGGAACCTCCGGGACGACCAGATCCGCGTGATCGGCGAGTCGCTCCTGCACATCCCGCACGTCCGCCGCATCCGCTTCGCGTCGAAGGGCCCGGCCGTCATGCCGCAGAAGGTCTTGTCCGACGAGGACTGGTTTCGCGCGTTCGTCGACGTGGTGCGCCTGGGCCGCGAGCTCCACAAGGACGTGATGCTGCACACCCACTTCAACCACCCGAACGAGATCACCGAGATCACGCAGCGAGCGATGAACCGCCTCTTCGCCGAAGGGGTGGTGATCCGCAACCAGACGGTCCTCCAGCGTGGCGTCAACGACTCGGCCGAGACGATGGGCCTCCTGTGCAAGCGCGCTTCCTTCGTCAACGTGCACCCGTACTACGTCTACGTGCACGACCTCGTGAAGGGCGTCGAGGAGCTGCGCACGACGGTCCAGGCGGCCGTCGACATCGAGAAGAGCGTGCGGGGCTCGCTCGCCGGCTTCAACACGCCCACGTTCGTCGTCGACGCGCCCGGCGGCGGCGGCAAGCGCGACTGCCACAGCTACGACCACTACGACCGCACCACCGGCATCAGTGTCTGGTCGGCGCCCTCGGTCAAGCCCGGTCGCTACTTCTACTACTTCGATCCCATCGACCTGCTCCCCGACGAGGGGCGGCGCCGCTGGGCCGATCCGGCCGAGCACGACGAGATGATCGACGCGGCCACCCGGGCGGCCCGCGCCGGCATCGAGAGCCGCTGAGCCTCAGCTCCGTCGCCTCGCGGTGACGATCTGACTCTCGCTGTCCGCGCGCAGGGCCGTCCCGTCGAAGTCGCCGACGACGGACTCGAGGGCGAAGCCGTTGTAGTGGAGGAGCGCCTCGAGCTCGGCGGGGAAGACGTGCCGCTGGGCGAGCGGGACGACGAAGAAGTTGCTCGGGTCGCTCACGTCCTCGAACTGCATCGTGATCAGCTCGATCTGGGTCGCCGGGTCCCACTCGAAGCTCTCGCCGTACCGATAACGGTGGCCGTCGGCGGGATGGAGGACGGGCCGGCCGCGCCACGTTCGGCCGGGATCCCGCGCGAGCTCGGCCGGGTCCGGCAGGAGCACGTCGAACACGAGCCGTCCACGCCGGGAGAGGTGCGCGTGGACCGTGGCGAGCGCGCGCTCCCAGTCGCCCCGATCGTAGAGGTGGTTGAACACGTTGAACGGCGCGATCACGAGCGGGAACCTCCGGCCGAGCCTCACCGACCTGAGGTCGCCGCGCCGAAGCTCCACCCGCTCACGGACCCGCGCCGGCTGCGTCGAGAGCCGCTCGCGCGCGAGCGAGCGCATCTCGGTGACGCGCTCGACGGCCACGACCGACACGCCCCGGCGCGCGATCTCGAGGGTGACGCGGCCGGCGCCCGCCCCGAGCTCGAGGACGGGGCCTCCCCGCGCCTCGGCGAGGTCCGCGTAGAAGCGCACGTCGTGGCGGCGGCGGCGGTAGGCGTGCTCGTAGTAGAGGGCGTCCCGGTAGTGCGCGTCGGCGCCCACCCGCACGCGCGGGTCGCGCCGAGGGTCGCGCCGGCTCACGGCACGTCCTCGCCCCGGATCTCGAACTCGGAGGGGTCGCGGCCGACCGAGGGGTCGAGCTCTAGGAAGTCGGGCACCTCGCTCGTGATCTCGCCGAAGGCGAGCTCGTCGACCTTCCACTCTCCGTCCACGCGGCGGAGCACGAATTGGACGTTCCGTGCGTAGGGCCGGTCGAGGAACTCGCCCTCCGCGGTGCCCTGGATGACGACGCGGCCGTCGGGCAGGTCTTCGCTGGCGCTCACCATCAGGCGGAGCCGGCTCTCCGCCATCGCGTTCCAGACCTGCTGCCTGGCCGCGCGCTCGTCCGGAGCGAGCTGGTCGTCGGCCGCCCGGCGCGCCTCCACCGCCTGGCGCGCGGTGCCGGCGCTCAGGGCGAGGGCCTGCTCGTGGGCGCGCTTGCGCCACGCGTCGAGGAAGGACTCGGCGGCGAACGCGGGCGTGCTTGTGTCGACCAGCACCTCGGGCGCCGTGACCTCGGACGGCGCACCCTCGGGCCCCTCGGCGCTCGGACGCGTTCCGAGCCACGCGATCACGCCCACGCACACCATGGCGCTCGCCACCGCCAGGACGAGCGCCGCGGGGAGGCGCCTCTCCGTTCGCGCGGCCATCGCCGGACCGACTAGCCCGCCGCCGGGCCTACGTCAACGGGCCGCGAGGAGCGCGTCGGCCAGCTCGGCGAACCCCTCGCCGCGATCCCGGTCGGTGACGTACGCCGGCGGGCGTGGCAGCCGACCGAGCTGGTCGCGCACGTTGGCGACCCCGACGGTGAGGGGGAACCAGGCGAAGGCCTCGGCGTCGTTGCCGCTGTCGCCCACGAAGATCCAGCGGTCCCGCGCCGCGCCGAGATCGAGGCCGAGCACCCGGTCGACGGCGCGCACGACGCCGCGGGCCTTGTCCCATTCGCCCACGACGACGTGCGCGTGGACCGTGGAGACGGGGCAGCGAGCCCCCTCGGCCTCGACGAGGGCCACGATCCGATCGACCGTCTCGGGCGGCAGCCGCACGGCCTCGCCCACGTCGAACGCGAGATCGCAGCGGCGGGCCTGCTGGTCGGTCGCGAGGCGCACCTCCGGCAGCTCGGCGAGCACGCGCGCGCGGATGCGCTCCACCGTCCGGGCGTGGCGTTCACGCTCGTCGGCGTCGTGGAAGTAGCCCTCGCGCAGGCCTTCGCCGTCGCGACAAACCCAGCCGGCGCCGTTCTCACCGACCGCGAGGTCGACGGGCCAGTGTCGCGCGACGACGTCCGCCCACCCGAGCGGTCTGCCGGTCACGGCGACGAGCCGCACCCCCGCCGAGGACAGGCGCCACATCGCGTCGAAGGCCACGCGCTCGAGCCGACCGCCGCGAGTGACCGTGTCATCGATGTCGAAGACCACGCCCACGGCCGCGGCCAGCGCCTCGCGGGGCGCCTCTCGGAGCGGACGCATCACGTGACCCTGAGCAGCGCGCACTTCAGGTAGTGGCCCTCGGGGAACGAGGCCGGGATCGGGTGGTCCGGGCCCTGCTGCCCCATCGAGAGCAAGACGACCTCGCGGCCGGCGTCACGCGCCGCGAGCCCGAGGGTGCGCAGGAAGTCGCCCGGCTTCACGGCGGCCGAGCAGGAGCACGTGACGAGCAGCCCCTCGGGCGCGACGAGCCGCAGGCCCGCGGCGTTCAGCCGGCGGTAGGCCTTGCGGCCCTGATCGAGGTGGCGCACCGTCGGCGCGAGCTTCGGCGGATCGAGCACGACCATGTCGAAGCGCTCCCCGCCGGAGGCGAGCTCCTTGAACGCGCGCTTGACGTCGTCCTTCCGGAACTCGACGCGGTCGCCGTAGCCGTGGTGAGCGGCGATCGTCGCGCCCGTCGCGATGGCCGCCGCCGAGGTGTCCATCGCCAGGACCGACCGGGCACCGCCGCGCGCGGCCGCGAGGGAGAAGGCGCCCACGTAGCTGAACGCGTCGAGGACGCGACGTCCGCCGGCGTACCGCTCGACGGTCTCGCGGTTGTCGCGCTGGTCGAAGTAGAAGCCGGTCTTCTGCGCGACGTCGATCCCGATCTCGACGTCGAACCCGCGCTCCCGGAACCGCAGCCGATCGACGTCGGGTCCACGCACGACCCCGGTGCTCGCCTCGAACCCCTCGAGCCGCTGCATGCGCTCCGAGGCGACCTCGACGATCGTCCTGGCGCCGGTCACGCGGGCGACGTGGGCGAAGACGTCCTGCTCCCGCCGCTTCATCCCGCAGGTCAGGAGCTGCACGACCGCGGTCGTGCCGTACACGTCCACGACCAGCCCCGCGAGCCCGTCGCCTTCGGCGTGCACCAGCCGGAAGCCGGTGGTCTCCTCCGAGGGCAGCCCGAGCAGCTCCCTGCGCCAGCGGGCGGCCTGCTCGATCCGCCGTCCGAGGAAGGCGGCGTCGAGCGGCTCGTCCTCCCCCCTCGCGAGGATCCGGACGGGAATCGCGCTCTTCGGAGACCAGAACCCGCGGCCGATGAGCTGCCCGCGCGCATCCGTCACCGACACGACGTCGCCCGGGCCGGGGGCGCCGTCCACCTCCTCGATGGCCTGGGCGAAGACCCAGGGGTGCCCCGCCCACACGGGCTGTACGTGGCCGGAGCGGAGCCGGACGGTCCCCATGACGCGTTAGTACCACGCCCGGCCCGTACTTGCGGCCGACGGTCCCGCGGACTACCGTCAGGAGCGAGTACCGTGGGGTCACGTACCCCCGACAGGAGGCGTCGTGCCGAACCTCGGAATGGGCGAGCTGCTGATCATCCTGGTGATCGTTCTCTTGATCTTCGGGGCGAGCCGGCTGCCGCAGATCGGCGAGGGGCTCGGGAAGGCCATCAAGGGCCTCAAGCGCGGGCTCTCGTCCGACGACGACATCGATGTGACCCCGAAGGATCGGCGGGTGTCCGATTCGTCGAGCGCCAAGAGCGTCTCCGACGCGGGCGTCAGCGACGCGGAGATCGTCGAAAAGAAGGGCTGAACGGGCCGTAGCCCGGTGCCCCACCACGATTCCGTCGCGAATCGTGGCCTTCTCCGTCTCAGTGGATCGTGACCCCCGTGCCCGTGCGCCGGCAGGAGGCGCGCAGATCGGGGTGCAGCTCCGCGCTCTCGGCGACGCGCCGGGCGTCCTGGCGCGTCAGCAGGCGGCAGAGCTGCATCGAGATCCCGAGCGGCGTGTGAGGGTTCAGCACGATGGCGCGTCGGACCTCGTAGCGGGCGATCCACTTCGCCGACCGGAAGACCTGCCGGATCGTCTCCGGTGAGACCGGACGCCGGGCGCACAGCCGCACCACGTCGCGCTCGGTGAGCGACGGGTTGCCGAGGAGGATGCGGATGACGTCGGGGTGGGGGTCACGCAGGACCCGCGCGATCAGGTCGCGGTCGTTTCGGCGGGCCAGCGCCTTGCGCTCGCCCAGCGTGAGCGGCCTCCCCGCGCCGAAGTCGGGCACCTTCTGGGCGACCTGCTCCTCGTGCTGCGGCCCTGCGTCCGCGAGGAGGTCGACCACACAGGTCAGCCCTCGCTCGGCCGCCACGGCCACGGCGGCGCGCTTCTTCCCGTCGCTAGGGAACCCCTCGAGGGCGAGGCTGACGGCCAAGAGGAGCTCGAGGTGGGGCTTGTCGCGGGTCTCGGCCCGGGTGGCCACGAGGAGCAGGAGGTCGGCCAGCTCGGCCGGGTCGAGCCGGGCGAGCTCGTGCCGCACGTAGGCCACGCGCATCTCGAGGTCGGCCAGCGCGGCGACCCGGCGCGCCAAGGCCTCGGCCTGCTCGGCGGGGGAGCTCACGCGCGTCAGCGTGACCCATCCCGGGCGGTCCGCCAACGACGCCGGGTCCCAAGGCGTGCTGGCCATGTCTGCCGTAGGACTTGTTGTCTTGACGCGGTGCGTCGCCGCGAGCTATGTCGGGAGGCTGGAGCCACGTGGATACCCAGGCAAACCAGCCCGAGGGCGCCGACGGGGCGCGCGTCATCAAGCGGTACGCCAACCGCAAGCTCTACGACACGCAGGACAGCCGCTACGTGACGTTGCAGCAGATCGCCGAGTTCGTCCGTAGCGGCGAAGACGTGCAGATCATCGACAACAACACCAAGGAAGATCTGACCAACGTCACCCTCGCCCAGATCATCTACGAGGAGGAGAAGAAGGGCGACCCCGCACCGGCGTCCATCAAGAACCTCCGCAGCCTCATCCAGAGCGGCGGCGAGCGGCTGATGCACTCGCTCCGCGACGGCCCGCTCGGCAAGCTCGTGCAGCGGCGCGACGGCGACGAGGACCCCGCCGGCGAGGAGGGCGAGGCCGACGAGGGCAAGGCCGCCCGGTCGGTGGTCGGCCCGGCCAAGGAGGCGCTCGACCAGCTCCAGAAGACCGCGGACGACCGGGTCCGGGCCCTGGTCAGCACGGCGATGACCCACGTGCAGCAGCTGCAGGCCGAGGTGCGGCGCCTGCAGGGCCGGATCGAGGAGCTCGAGGATCGGCTCGTGAAGGCGACCAGGCGCTCGGGCCGCAAGGAGTCCGAGCCGCCCGCCCCGGGAGAACCCTGAGGATCGGGCGTGGAATTTCGCCCCCGGGCCTTGCGTCCGGCAGCCCGGGTGGTTCCAGTGAAATACGGCTGCTCTCTCGGCTGTTTCGGGGGGCAGGGAGCACGGAATGGGGTTCTTTCGGAAGGAGCGGGCTGTCGACCCCGAGCGGGCGGCGTTCGAGCGAGAGGCTCTCGCGCATCTCGACGCCCTCTACGGCGCCGCCCTCCGCCTCACCCGCAGCCCCAGCGACGCCGAGGACCTCGTCCAGGACACGTACCTGAAGGCCCACCGGTTCCACGACCGGTTCGAGGCCGGGACGAACCTGAAGGCCTGGCTGTTCCGGATCCTCACGAACACGTTCATCAACCGGTACCGCCGCCGCACCCGCGAGCGCGACGTCCTCGACGGCATCGACGCCGATCCGGTCGGTGAGGGGGTGATGAGCCGGTCGGCGATGCGGGCGCTCAGCGCCCCGGTGGCCGACGCCGAGCGCTCGCTCCTCGCGCAGGAGATCCAGGGCGCGCTCGAGAACCTCCCCGAGGACTACCGGGTGATGATCCTCCTCGCAGACGTCGAGGAGCTCTCCTACAAGGAGATCGCGGACATCGTCGGCTGTCCGATCGGGACGGTCATGTCGAGGCTGCACCGAGCGCGGAAGATGATGCAGAAGCACCTCGTGGCGCAGGCCGTCGAGCTCGGCGTCATCGCGCCCGAAGAGGAGCCGGAGGAGGAGCCCGTCTCGCTCGAGGCGTGGCGGGCCGCGAGGGAGGGTAGGGGATGAACTGCGGGCTCGTACGCCGTCATCTCGATGCCTACGTCGACGGCGAGGTCGATCCCACCACGCAGATCGAGTTCGAGCGGCACCTGGCGGTGTGTGCCGGGTGCCAGGAGCTGCTCGCGTTCACGCGGCACGTCAAGGCCGAGGTGCGCCGGAGCTGCCGCGCCGTCTCGGCCCCTCCGGAGCTGCGCGATCGGATCTGCGCGGCGATGGAGCGGGCAAGCTGGGAGGCGTCGAGCCGAGAGGGCTCGCTCATCCGCCTGGTCCCCATGCGTGCGCGCGTCGCGGTGCCGCTCGCCGCGGCGGCCGCCGTGCTGATGTGGCTCACGTGGGGCATCGGCACCACCGACGAGCACGCGCAGCAGGCACGCGCGACCGCCATGCCGATCTTCGAGGATGTGGTGCGCGTCCACTCGAGCGAGCTGCCGGCGGATGTACGCGCCGAGCTGCCCCAGCAGGTCTCGAGCTACTTCCGTGACAAGGTCGCGTTTCCGGTCCGCCCTGCCGAGTTCGAGCGGCGTGACACGAGGCTCGTCGGCGCGCGCCTGTCGAACGTCCGCGATCGTCGAGCCGCCGCCCTCTACTACAACGTCGGGGGGCGCCGCATGACGGTGGTCGTCTTCGACGGGCCGGAGCGTCCGATCCAGCAGGGCGCCTTCCGGGCCAACATGCTGGGGCGACAGCTCTACTACCAGCAGGTGCGCGGCTACACGGTCCCGGTGCGCCGCCAGGACGGTCTCACATACGCCTTCACGGGCGACCTCGACCGTCAGTCGGTCCTCCGCCTCGCGGCCAGCGCGAGGGTGCGGTACTAGGCTCCGTCTCGAGACCCCCAGGGCTTTTCTCCAATCTTCCTGGGTACCTAACCGCGCTCAATCGTTGACTTGTCCGGCCGCTCCTGCCTATCCTTGCCGCGGCATAGGAGCGTGCATGGGGCAGCGGATTCTCGTTTTCGAGGCCGATACCGACTTCGCGAAGGAAGTCGAGACCAATTTCACGAACCTCGGGACCGAGGTGGAGGTGGTCGCCGATGGGACCGTCGGCCTGGAGAGGGCCGCACAAGCGCGGCCGGACCTGATCCTCCTGTCCATCGAGCTGCCGAGCATGAACGGCTTCCTGGTCTGCAAGAAGATCAAGAAGAGCGCGCAGCTCAAGGACATTCCGCTGGTCATCCTGTCGAGCGACGCCAACGCCGAAGAGATCTTCGAGCAGCACAAGAAGCTCCGCACCCGCGCGGAGGACTACATCCGCAAGCCCATCGAGTTCGCCGCTCTGCTCGAGAGGGTGCGAGAGCTGGTCCCCATCGACCCGAACGGCGGAGCCGACGTTCCCGAGGGGGTTGCCGGCGTCGAGGGGGACGCGACCGACGTCCACGCCAACGTGGACGAGGAGATCGACGCGTTCGCAGACAGCGCGTTCGAGTCGCTCATGCTCGGCGACGACGCGGACTCCACGGCCGTGGGCGACATGCCGCCCGAGATGGCGGAGGCCCGGGCTGCGGCGAAGGCCAGGCAGCAGCCTCCGGCCCGAGGCGGCAAGTCGACGCCACCCGCCGCGCCGGATGCCGACGCGGTCGAAGTGGACGTGGAGGACATGCTCGAGGTCGAGGCCGAGGAGGAGGTGCCCGGGGCCGGTGAGGTAGAGCGGGAGATCTCGAAGGTCCAGAAGGCGCCTCCCGCCGGGGAGCCCGAGGTCGGTACGAGCGAGGAGCTCGACGCCGCCCGACAGAAGGTCGAGAGCCTCGAAGAAGAGCTCGCGGAGGCCAAGCGCCGCGCCGCCGAGGCCGACCGCCTCGAGAAGGAGGTCTCGGAGCTCCGTAGCAAGGTCGGCAAGGCCGGTGGAATCTCGAGCCGCGAGTTCCTGGACCTGCGCGAGGCCCTGAACAAGAAGGACAAGGAGATCCTCGACCTCAAGGACCAGGTCAGCGCGCGCGACAAGCAGTTGCTCGAGTTGCGTGACAAGAACCTGGAGCTCGAGCGGGGCAAGGCGGACTTCGAGGACAAGATCGTCGACCTCGAGCGCCAGGTCGCCGACAAGGATCAGAAGATCGGTGCGCTCGAGTCGGACAAGGGCGCGGTGACCAAGCGCGCGGACGACCTCAAGGCGCGCCTCGAGCGCGCGGAGGAGAAGGTCCGCAAGCTCGAGGAGGAGCTGGACGGTGAACGCGAGGCGCGCAGGGCCGAGCTCGACGAGCTGACCGTCAAGCACGCGCAGGCTCTCGAGGAGGAAGAGGAGAAGCACCAGGAGTACTCGGCCCGTGCGGCGGCCAAGCACGCGAGCGAGGTCGAGGGCCTCAAGGAGGCGCACGCCGCGGAGCTCGAGCGGCTTCGGGCGGAGCACACGGCCGCGATGGAGCAGGCGCGCGCCGAGCACGAGTCGGCGTCGGCCAAGGCGCGCGCCGAGCACGAGGCCGCCCTCCAACAGAAGACGGCCGAGCTCGAACAGGCGAAGGAGACCGCGCTCGCGGAGCTCCGGGCCCAGCTCACCGCCGAGGCGGAGGGCAAGCTCGAGGAGGCGGAGCAGCGGCGCGCGACGCAGCTCCGGGCCGCGGAGGAGGCGCACGCGACGGCGCTCTCCGAGCTGCGCGCCGAGCTCGAGGGCGAGCGTGATGCGCGCATCGAACAGCTCACCGGCGAGCACCAGGCGAGTCTCAAGGAGCTCGAGGACAAGCACTCGAAGGATCTCTCGCTCCTCGGACGCAAGCTCACCGAGACCGAGGGCAAGCTCGAAGAGACGACCGAGAAGCTCGCGGTGACCGAGCAGGATCGGGACGCAACCCGCACGGAGCTCGGGCAGCGCACCGAGGAGCGCGACACCCTCTCGGCCGAGCTCTCCGCCGCCAAGGCTTCCATCGCAGAGCTCGAGCACGAGGCGAAGGCGCGCGACGGGCGCATTGCGTCGCTCGAGGCCTCCCAGCAGGATCTGGAGCGCAAGCTCGCGGCGGCCACGTCCAAGATCGAGACGGACGAGCAGCTGCTCGAGCGGGCCCGCAAGGCGATGGCCATCGGTCTCGGGCTCCTCGAGGACCAGAAGAACAACCAGGTCGAGCCGTAGCCGCGGTCAGGCGCCCACGAGCCGTTTGCGCCCACGGCCCTGGACGTGCCAGGGATCGCGGGATGGCGGGCATCCGAAACCGTGCCGAGCTCGAGTCGGCCGACCCTGCCGGGCGGCGGAGGCTCGCGCTCTCTCTGCTCGAGCGGGCGATCGACGCGGTCGACCCGCGGAACGCAACGGCCGCCGTGCTCCAGCGCCTCGCCCTCCGGGGTGAACGTCTCGACGGATCGGTGGTGATCGCGTTCGGCAAGGCCTCTCGCGCGATGGCCGAAGGAGCGCTCGACGTCTGCCGCCCTCGTGAAGGGCTGGTGGTGGGGTTCGAGGACGGCCGGCTCGGTCCGCTCGTCGCCATGGCGTCGAGCCACCCGGTGCCTACCGGGCGCTCGGTCGCCGCCGCCGAGGCGGCCCTCGATCTCGCGAGCCGAGTCGGGCCCGAGGACGTCGTCCTGTGCCTGGTGTCGGGCGGCGGCTCGGCGATGCTCGAGCTGCCGGCGAGCGGCCTCTCGCTCGAGGCGCTCCAGGCGACGACGACGGCGCTGCTCGCGTCCGGCGCCGACATCGTGGAGACCAACGCGGTCCGCCGAGCGCTCTCGAAGGTGAAGGGCGGGCGGCTCGCCGAGGCGCTCGCGCCGGCCCGGGTCATCAACGTGGTCCTGTCGGACGTGCCGGGAGGCGGGCCCGAGGTGGTGGCGAGCGGCCCGACCATGGCGCCGCCGGCGGGAGTGGACCCGCTCGCGGTGCTCGCGGGGCGAGGTCTCGAGGCGCGCCTGCCAGCCGAGGTGGTGCGCGCAGTGCGCGCCGGGACGCGGCCGGCGGACGCGCGGGCCCATGAGCACGTGCACGTGGAGGTGGCGGGGGACAACATCGTCGCCCGCCGGGCGATGGTCGAGGAGGCTCGCGCGCGGGGGCTTCGCGCGGTCCACCTCGACGGATTCGTCGCGGGAGAAGCACGGGCGGCCGGCGCACGGTTCTACGCGGAGTGCCGGCGCCGCGACGCGGACGTCGTCGTGTGGGGCGGCGAGACGACGGTCGACCTGCGCGGTGACGGCGTGGGAGGGCGGAACCAGGAGCTCGTGCTCGGCGCCTTCGAGGGGTTTGCCGGCGGTCTGCTCGCGTCGATCGGAACCGACGGCGTCGACGGCTCGAGCGAAGCGGCAGGCGCGCTCCTGGACGACGTCGTCGTCGACGCGGCGCGCCGCCTGGGCCTCGACGCGGCCGACCACCTCGCGCGGAACGACTCCGACGGATTCTTCGCGCGTGCAGGTGGGCGCATCGTCACCGGACGGACGGGAACGAACGTCGCCGACGTGTGCGTGTACCTCGCCTGATCGCCCACTGTCCGAATCCAGCCGCGGCAAACATCCTTCCCCCACGGCGCGTGGACGGGCAACATAGCGCCGATGCAAGACGAGAAGACCAGTCACATACCCGAGGAGTGGCTGGTCCCGACGGTGGCGTCGGAGGACGCCATGGCCGACTCGCTCGGCTCTTACCGGTTGTGCTTCGAGGTGGCGTCGGGCGGCATGGCCACGGTGTATCTGGCGCTCTACGAGGGGGCGCTCGGCTTCGAGAAGGTCGTCGCCCTCAAGAAGATCCACAAGCACCTGGCCCGCGAGCGGCAATTCGTCGACATGTTCTTCGACGAGGCGCGGATCGCCGCGCACATCGATCACCCGTTCGTCTGCAAGGTGGTCGACTTCGGGCACGCGAAGGACAGCTACTACCTCGCGATGGAGTACCTCGTCGGCGAGCCGCTCTCGGCGGTGTTCGAGGCGCTCACGAAGCACCCCGAGCTCGCCGCCTCGCCGGATCTGCCGCGGGTCGTGGCCCGAATCGTCGCCGACCTGGCCGAGGGGCTGCACGCCGCGCACGAGCTCACCGACGAGGGCGAGAGCGTCGGGCTCGTTCACCGCGACGTGACGCCGGCGAACCTGTTCGTGCTCTTCGACGGAACGGTGCGCGTCGTCGACTTCGGCATCGCGAAGGCCAAGAACCGGATCAGCCACACCGAGACCGGACACGTGAAGGGCAAGTACGCCTACGTCTCGCCCGAGCAGCTCAAGATGAAGCCGCTCGACCGCCGCTGCGACGTGTGGGCGCTCGGGGTCGTGATGTGGGAGATGCTCACGGCGCGCAGGCTCTTCAAGCGAGAGAGCCCGGTCGACACGATCGCCGCGGTCACCTCCGGGAAGATCCCGCCGCCGTCTTCGGTGCGGCCCGACATCCCGCCCGCGCTCGACGAGATCGTCCTGAAGGCGCTCTCGCGTATCCCGGCCGGACGTCACCGCACGGCGCGGGAGATGGCGCTCGAGCTCGAGGAGTGGCTCGCGACCACGGGGCATGCGGTCCCGCGGGCGGAGCTGGGCGAGTGGCTCGAGGCCCTGTTCCCCGGCGCGCGCGGGCGAAAGCAGCAGCTCATCGAGCTGACGCGTCGCGGAGAGTCGGCGATCCCCATCGCCGATCGGCCCGAGGAAGAGCCGACGAACGTGACGGTGGATGCTCCGACCGCCGTGTTCCAGCCGGACGCGCCCCCGAGATTTCGCGTGCAGGAGCCGACCACCGAGGTCATGCTCGACGAGCTCGAGGTCGTCCGCGACCGCGAGCCGCCGGCGGAGACCAGGGAACAGGCAGCCGGGCTCCGCGTCGACGAGGAGGCGGAGCGGCACCGGCCCGCCTCCCGGAGGCGGCGGTCGAAGGCGCCGATGCTGCTCCTCGCAGCCGCCGTGATCGGCGCCGGCGCCGCCGTCGCCGCGGTCGTCCGTCCGAACGGCGCGGCGCTCTCGGGCGGGGAGGCGCCTTTGGCCGAGCCGCCGCCCGTTTCCGCCGAGCCGCCGGCCGACGACCCGGGTGACGACGAGAGCGCCTCTGCGGACGACCTGGCGGACATGGCCGCGCAGCTCGAGAACACCGAGACGTGGCCGCCCTGGGCGGGGGAGGGCGAGGAGGGCAGCTCGGGGACCGGCGAGGTCTACCTGACCACCCGCGGCGGCTGGGCCGACGTGTACGTCGGAGGTCGCAAGGTGGGGCGCACGCCGCAGGAGCTCAGGCTGCCCGCAGGGCGCCACCGCGTCGTGCTCCGGCCTCACGGGGACGGGGAGGAGCGCCCGATGGACGTCGAGGTGCGCGCCGGGCGCCGCGTCTACCTGGACGTGGCCGTGCCGCGGTAGCCGGGAGGAGCGGTGAGCGGGTCCATCTAGATCAAGACGACGTCGCAGGGGAACCTGGCTTCCAGCGTCGCGCCCACGCCGGACTGGAGCTCGTCGCACGAGTCTCCCTGCAGCTCGATCGTGTCTTCGTCGACGACCCGCCAGCCGTTCGGGTCGTCGCACGGGATGGCGCGTCCGTTGAGCTCGACCGTCCCGCTGCAGGCCATGTCCGTGTCGATCGTTCCGTCGAGGTCGACCCTGCACGAGAGGACACCGCCGACGATGTCGCGAAGGGCGTCACGCAAGCCCACGTCGTCGCCGGCGACCCAGAACGGCGCGTCGGGGTCGCCCGAGCCGTGACCGAGGCCGGCATTGGCCACGTCCTGCAGGTGCGACTCCGAGATGTCGCGACCCACGGAGATGACGTACGTGCGGATGCCCGCCGCGTGCGAGTCCTCCACCGCGGCGACCGCTTCGGCCTGACCGTTCTGCGGGTTGAGCTGCTCGCATCGATCGGGCTCGCCGTCGGTGGCCAGCACGAAGATGGTCGGATCGAGATCGGGATCGGGGACCGAGCCGATCCGTTCGAGCACCGACCAGATCGCGTCTCCCGTCGGCGTCTCCTCGATCGGATCGGCTGGGCCGTAGACCGTGGCGATGGCGTCGTAGTTGTCCAGCGCCGGATCGACCCACGTGATGAGCGGACACATGTCCGGATCCTCGGGGAGATCGTCGGGGCCCGAGATGGCGCTGTACAAGGCGAGACCGAACTCGACCTGGTCCTCGAGGGCACGGATGAGCCCGTCGTCGGCGAGCAGGGAGTCACGGAGCACCTCCCAGCGGGTGCCCGCGCCGAAGTCCTCCGTCATGCTGCCCGACTGGTCGATGATCAGGATCACGCGCGGCGTGACGCGCGTCGCCTCGAGGCGCACGTCCGCGCAGACGTTCGGATCCCGTCCTCCGCTGTCCCGCCCGAGGTCCGGGTCTTCGACGCACCGGCCGAAGGAGGTGCAGCGGTACCCGGTCCCGCACGTCGCGCTCCCGCCCGGCACGCAGTCCGCCGTGCAGGTCCCGTCCGCGGCGCAGTACATGCCGGTGGCGCACGCGGCGAGGCCCTCGCCGCATGGTTGACCGCATCCCTCGGGCGGCATCTCCTGGGCGCACACGGCTCCCGCGCCCGGCGCGTTCGTCACCGAGCCGTCACAGCTGCACCCGTGGAGCACGGACAGCGCGGCCCCCAGCAACACCACACCACGGCGCATACCCGACCTCCACCGTCAGGGTACACGACGGGCAGGGGCGGAGCTAACGCCCGCGCAGCTTCGCGAGCTCCGCGTACAAGTACACGGCGGCGCGGGTTCCCCGCTTCCAGTCCTCGACGTGGAGCGATTCGTCCTCGCCGTGTGCGTTGCAGGTGGGGTCCTCGACGCCGGTGAGCAGGGCAGGCACCCCACCCAGGACGCGCGCGAAGGGCTCGACGAACGGGATCGTCCCGCCGCAGCCTATGTGCTCGACCCTGCGGCCGTAACCCCGCTCGAGGGCGCGGGCGGCGAGGTCGAAGGCGGGGCCCTCGGGCCGGGTCACCCACCAACCCGCCGTGGTCTCCCGCTCCACCCGCACGGTGCATCCCCAGGGCACGCGCTCCTCGAAGTGGCGGACGAGCAGGTCCTGCACGCGCTCGGGGTCCATGTCGGGCACGGTGCGCACGCTGATCCGGGCGCGGGCGCTCTCGATGATCTGGTTGCTCGACCCTTCGAGCGGGCCCCCCTCGAGCGCGATGACCGTCACCGACGGCTGGTGCCAGACGCGACCCCAGACCGGCATCTCGGGATCGCCGACGAGCCGGGTGCCCGGCTGCATCCCGACCTGCTCGCAGAACGAGGCCTCGTCGAAGGGCAGGGCGCGGAGCGCCTCGAGCTCGGGATCGGTGGGGGGGCGCACGCCGTCGCGGAACGGCGCGGCGAGCTGGCCGGTCTCGTCGGTGAGCTCGGCGACGGCGCGGCACAGCGCCATCACGGGGTCGGGCACCGGGCCACCCCACATCCCGCTGTGGACCGGGTGGTCCAGGGCCTGGACCTCGACGCTCACGCCGGCGAGGCCGCGGAGCGAGACGGTGAGCGACGGGATGCCCGTGTCCAGGTTCGCCGTGTCGGTGAGGACGATGACGTCGGCGGCCAGCCTCTCGCGGTACGCGGCCAGGAACGGCTCGAGGGTCGTCGAGCCGACCTCCTCCTCGCCTTCCACGATGACCTTCACGTTCAGGGGCAGCCGCCCGGCTCCCTCGAGCCACGCGTTGCAGGCGGCCACGTGGGTCATGATGCCGGCCTTGTCGTCGACGGCTCCCCGGCCGTACAGGCGGCCGTCGCGCAGGGTGGGCTCGAAGGGTGGGCTCGTCCACTTGCTCGGCCGGCCGGGCGGCTGGACGTCGTGGTGGCCGTAGAGCAGCACGGTGGGGGCGCCGTCGGCGTGCAGCCAGTCGGCGTACACGTAGGGGTGCCCGCCGGGGAAGTCGATGACCTCTGCGTTCTCGAGGCCCGCGCGGACGAGCACGCCGCGGACGGCGTGGGCGCTCCGCGTGAGGTCCTCGTCGGGGGGTGGGTTGGCGGAGACTCCGGGGATGCGGACGAGGTCCGAGAGCTGCGCGAGGTAGTCGTCCCAGTGCTGCTCGAGATGGCCGAGGGCTTCCTTGGGCATGGGGCCGTCGTGTACCACCGAGTCCATGGCAGATCCAACGAGGCGGCCCGGCCGGTGGCTCATCTCCTTGCTGGCGCTCGCCGGGTGCACAGGCGACGGCGCGTCCGGCTCCGACCTGGACGGCGGCGTCGACGCGGGGCCCGATGCGGGCGCGGACGCGGAGGCGGGGACCGATCCGTGCGAGGGGTTCGTCCCGCCCGCCCGGCCCGAT
>JBDIVX010000045.1:0-50676 GCA_039794305.1 Candidatus Neutrinellum sp. | reverse complement strand
GGACCACTTCCCATGGTACTTGGATGCCAAGCACCGCCTGGTACAACTCGATGTCACGCATGCGCGCGACGGTCGCCCGACAACGCCCGCCATTCAAGCCCTACCCACGGAAGCCCCGGAAGCGCCATGCCGTCGAGCGGGACCACCTCCTCTTCTGGTACCTGCAGAGCGCGCTCTGGGGGCGCTACTCCGGGTCCACCGAGACCAAGCTGAGCCGCGACCTCGACATCATCCGGAGCGGTGAGGGCCTCGAGGGGCTCATCGGCGAGCTCCGGCTCTCGCGCGGGTCGTTGCGCATCCGGCCGGATGACTTCGGGGGGTCGAGCCTCGGGGCGCGGTTCTATCCGATGCTCTACCTCATGACCCGCACCGGGCAGGCCGTCGACTGGGGGAGCGGCATCCCGTTGAAGAAGCAGCTCCTCGGGAAGAACAGCACCCTCGAGGTCCACCACATCTTCCCGAAGAAGCGCCTGCGCGACGCCGGGTACGTCAAGAAGCAGGTCAACGCCATCGCCAACTTCTGCTTCCTCACCAAAGGCACCAACCTCGCGATCTCGGCGAGCGACCCGGCCGTGTACCTGGCCGAGATCGAGGAGCGCTTCCCCGGCGCGCTCGCGTCGCAGTGGGTCCCGACCGACCCGAAGCTCTGGCACGTCGACCGCTACCTCGACTTCCTCGCCGAGCGGCGGGTCCTGCTCGCGGCGGCGGCGAACGCGCTGATGGAGGACCTCCTGCACGGCACGCCCCTCGACCTCGGGGGCGCCACCCCGGCCGTCGCCGCGGCGAGCGGGGCCGACGTCCCGGGCGGGCTCGGGAGCGAGGACGAGGAGCGCGAGCTCCGGGAGCTGAACGCCTGGGTCGCCGCGCAGGGCCTCCACGAGGGCGAGCTCGAGCACGAGCTCGTCGATGCACAGACCGGCCTCGCGCTCGCCGTCCTCGACCTCGCGTGGCCCGACGGCCTCCAGCAGGGCCTCGGCGAGCCCGTCGCCGTGCTCCTGGACGAGCCCGCCGAGGTCCTCGCGCGCGCGAGCGCGGCCGGGTACCGGTGCTTCGTGGACGTCGCGGAGTTCCGGCGGTACGTGGAGGGGGCGGTCGGCGGTGAGGGGGACGTGGCGGCGGAGTAGGGTGCCACGCGGCTCTACGACTGCGTCGGCGGGCCATCAGCAGACGGGAAAGCGCATGACCAGGTGGAGCGGCCGGGGCGGTTCCTGCAGTGGTCCGCATCCGTAGACCTCGGGAACCACTCGGTCGACCAAGAGCCGCAGCCTACGATGCAGCTGATCGGAGCGTGCTCGACTCTCAACCCGCCGCGTGCACTTCGGCCGGAGCGTCCGGGCCGTCGGTCGAAATCTGCGCGTCGAAGCGGTGCTGGAGGTTCGTCAGCAGGCGGAGGACCGTGTTGCCGCAGGTGTGGCGAGGCAGGATCAGGCGGAGCCGGTTCGGGTTCACCTCGAGGCGGAAGGTGCGGCCGATGTGGAGGTCCACGACCTCGGCCTCGTAGTTGTCAGCACCCACCGGCCTCGGTACGGCCCACAGCCGGAACGGGTCCCTGCAGGAGAAGAGCCCGGTCAGGAACTGCGACATGCTGGGGATCGGACGTCCCAGGTCCATGGTGATCGTGCGGCCCGTAACGTTCCAGCCGCCGTCCTCGGTCCCGTCCCACTCCAGGCCGGCTGCCTCGTACTCGCGCACGATCGCGCCGTACCTGTCGATGGCGCGGGAGACGAAGCCGACGTGCAGATCGAACGAGTCGCCCTGACCGACGAACCGGCCGCGGTAGTGGGTCAGCTCGTCCAACCTCCCCAGGCTGTCATCCACTGATGTGGTCGCCACGGAAGTCAGCGAAGCTGCGTGCCGGTAGCCCCGCTCGCGAAGCAGCACCTCGAAGAGCGCGGTCGCGTTGTCTCCCTCGAGCTGCACACGCAGGTGGCGTGCGTCGATGCCCTCGCGGGGGAGCAGCTCGGTTCCCCGGAAGTCGGCCTGGAACCAGCGTGGCTCTCCCCACGTCTGGAGCCGTCGTAGGAACGACACGGGAAACCAGCACCAGTCCAGGTCGCGGGAGCCCCAGATCGCTCGCTTGATCACCTTGGCGGTCTCGCCCGCCGGAGACGTCGTGTGGATGCGCCAGAATCGCGGCTCCTGAACGTCGATGACCAGACCGACCGACTCTCCCCACACGAGGGTGAGGCTCTCGTCGTCGGTCGTCGCTACCTGGAGCTCGTGCTCACCGGCCAGGCGTGCCACACGTTCGATCGCCTCGCTCGCATCGCCGACGCCATTGACCTCGATGACGTAGGTCTTCACGGGCCCGTGCTTGAGCTCGAAGGGCAGATCTCCGGAGGGCAGCCGTCCCCGACTCATGGCGGCCTCCATGTGATCGGAAAGGGCTCCTCGATCGTAATGCACGTGGAGCACGGTCAGTCCTCATTCTCGCCCGAGTCGGCAGCTCGCGCCAGATCCTCGAACGTGAGCTGTCGGGAGGGCTGGTCGGGGGCCTTGCCCCGCAGTGCCTTCGTAGCGCGCCGGCGGACCGCCTGCCAGCCCTGTGTCTCCCCCTGCGGCTTGAAGCTCGCGGGGCTCCTCAGGATGCGAACGATCCCCACGTCGATTTCCCTACCGCCCGGCTCGACGACGAAGAGGTCCGCGAGATCTCGCTTGGAGGCGGCCGCGAGTGCCTTGAAGGCCTTCTTCAACATCTGATTCCGCGCGCGCCGCCCCGTGAACTGAAACGTGGGGACGGCGGACTGCAACAGCGTCGCCAAGGTCGTGCCGTCCTCTCCACGGGCTGCGGCTGCCACGACCTGCGGCAGTAGGACCTCCTGGAGCTCCTCGTGACTGCTGTCGGCGTCGATCGTGACGATGCCGGGAGGAGGACCGTCGACGTCGACCTCGAAGCCGCCCAGCGGTGTTCCGGGCGGGACGTCGAGCGAGACCTTCGATGGCCCGATGACGAGACATGCAGGTTCGATCTCGGCTTCGGAGAGGCCGAGCCGAACGCGTTCCTCGTGCTCGGCGAGGAACCCGAACACTGGCATCATGGTGCCATCCCTGAATGGTAGGGTGTGAGACCGAGCAACGTCGCGAATGGTGAGCGCTGCGTACTTACGCGCCTGTTTCGCGTCGACGTTCGCGCCGCTCTTGGCCTCGAACGGGATGACCAGGCGAAGTTCCTCCTGCACGGCCAGTGCATCGAGGACGACCGCACCTGCCTCGCCTACTACCGGTGCCTCGTACATGAGTGTACGAATGCCGAGCTCGCGCAGGGCTGGAGGCCAGCCGCCGTCGCCGTGCTGGAGAGCGAGCCATGCGTTGAGTGGTATGAGTCGCGAATCCAGAGGCCGTCCCCCTCGCGGGCGTTCGAGCGCTGTCCGAGCTCGGACGTAACGGTAACCGCTGGTGCTCCATGGTGGAAATCTTCTCGCACTGGTCCCGCGGCGTACGGCTCGTGGTGGAAACCGCGAGGCACGGAGCTGCCGGCACGCGGGCGGCTCGAGCGTCAGAAGCGGGCGCCCATCCTCCAACGGACCCGTCCGAGGCGGTCGACCTGCGGCTGCGGCCGGACCTCGAGCTGGCGAACCTGCGGTACCGGATCCAGAAGGGGCCGTTCCTGCAGGTGTGCGAGGCGGCGGAGGACGAGCCCGATCACTTCCACGTGCTGGTCATCGACGAGATCAACCGGGGGGACCCGGCGCGGATCTTCGGGGAGCTGCTGTACCCGCTCGAGTACCGGGGGGAGAGCGTGGACCTGGCGGCCGGGGGGCAGCTCACGGTGCCGCCGAACCTGGTGATCGTGGGGACGATGAACAGCGTCGACCGGGGCGTCGCGCTCGTCGACTACGCGCTGCGGCGGCGGTTCGCGTTCGTGCGGGTCGAGCCGAGCCCGGAGGTGATCACCGCCGTCCGGTCGAAGAGCCGGCTGGCGCCGGTGGCGGCCGCCGTGCTCGCGTCGTTCAACGACTGGATCGGCGAGCGGCTCGATCGGGAGCACGCCATAGGGCACAGCGTGTTCCTGAACCCGGCGCTCGCGCTCGACGGGCCCGGGGCGCTCGAGCGGGTCTGGGCGCTCGACGTGCGGCCGCTGCTCGAGGAGTACTTCTTCGGGGACGGCGACGGCCTGGCGGATGCCGAGCGGCAGTGGAAGTCCGCCGTGGCCGAGGCGCTCGCCGAGCTCGATGCGCGCGACGTGGATGCGTCCGGGTAGGGCTCGTCTTCAGGCGCCGCAGCGGCGCTCTTGCGGATTCGACCGGCCAGAGTAGTTGTCGCTGACCCGGAAGAGGTCAATGACGGACCAGCCGTTGACCTGGCGCCTCGGGCGCCTGACCTCTCCGCCGTCACAGCCCGGAGCGCACCCGCCGCGCCCCGCTTCCGGCCCACCGGCGACAGATGGCGGACGCCAACCCCAGCTGAGCGACGCCTTGTCGTACGGATTGCACGTTCTGTCACCCCAGGAGGGTGATTGTGTCTGCCCCACGGAACCGTAGGCTGGGTGGCACAAGGAGGAATAGATGCCCCCGCTCCGCTGCGTCCACCCAGCTCTCGTCAATGTGAAACCTGCGGCACGCAGGGCGATCTCGCGACCGAGCTGCCGTGCTGTGAAGGCTACGTTGCACGGGAGACCGTGTTCGGCACGCTGTGCTTCCGATGCTCGGTCCTCCCCGGCGATGCCCGAGCCTGTTCCGACGAGCAGTTCGTCGTCGAGAACGGCGAGGGCGAGTACGACTCCTACGCGGTGCCGGAGACGGACACGCTGTGGTGGAACGTGGTGGGATCCACCGGTGGACGGCTCGTCGAGGCCTACCAGGACGCGTCCTCGGCGCTCTACCGGCTCAACGAGCACCACCGGGCCTTCTTCTTCGAGTCGGATCTGTCCGGGAGCGGTGCGGGTGCCGGAAGCGCGGCCCTCCTCATGCCGCCCAATCCGCCGGGCCTGCTGGCCTCCAAAGACATCCCGGAACCCGACCGGTGGCGGTACGCGCGGATCTACGACGTCGGTGCGTGCTCCTACACCGCGAGCTGGCAGATGCTCGCGACCAACTTGGGAATCCAGATCCTGGACGAGCTCGGCGACACCGACGTGATCGACGACGCCAGCCACGACGGCACCACGGTCGAGCCCTTGCTTCGGGGTGAGCCGCGCTACCCCGAGTCGCTACCGCTCGGACCGGAGCTTCCCATCGACGAGCTGGTCATCACCTCGAGCTTCTCTGGAACGGGCCCGTCCCCCTGCGGCGACATTACGGTCGAGACGACCATGCGCCTTCGACTGCAGCCGACTATCGGGTTCAATGTGACCAGTGCCACGCAGACGGCCGACGAGATCATGGACCAGGTGGCCTGCGTACCAGAGAGCCCGGACTGGTATACATGCACGCTCCCCGGTGACAGCGACCCGTTCGCCCTGAAGACGGAGAGCTGGTACGTAGACCCCGCGGGCGATCCCGACAACCACGACCGCATCCGGCATGTGCACTGCCGCGTCTCGAGAGACCAATACACTTGCTACGTGCCCGCTTACAGCCTCTACCCCAATGCCTCGGCCTTTGCCGTGGGTACGACCGCCAGACCGGTCGACTACGTCGCCCGGTCCGTGGACCTTCTCCTCGAGCCAGTAAGCTCGTCCACGGAGATCGACGGCTGCAGCTTCCTGGGCGAGTTGGCCGAGAACAAGGTCGACCGCCAGCTGCGCTCGCGTGTGAGGAACCTCGACCTCGGGCCGGTGCTGGAGGTGATCGCTGGCGACAGCGCCATCGACGACTTCGGAATCGCCCCGGCCGACCTCCCAACGTGCGGTGGCGGCACCGATGAGGAGTGCTGGGCGAGATCGTTCATGGGGAACCGGCGCCACGGATGCGTGGATCGCGCCGAGGGGCGGCTGTGCGACCGGTTCCGCCTCGAGCCCCGGAGGATCCAGATCAAGCCGGACGGCTTGGAGATCGTCCTGGCGGAGAATCCGGGCGACCCGCAGGCCGGGCTCTTGGCTGGTATCGACGGGCCGCTGCCGGGGGATGAGCCGTTGTGCGATCCATGGCGGGGTCAAGACCTGGATGAAACCGATGTGCCATTTGAGACAGCAGTCGAACGGGCGACGACGCCGGCCGCGCTGAACGGACGCCTGTGCGGCCATGACGAGGTGGGCTGCACGGCCATCTGCCCGCAGTTCAACACGCGCTGCAACGACGCGGTGCTGCTCGGTGCCGTCCGTCCGGAGGATGCCCCGCCCACAGGCTCCCGGTGTTTCCACGGCCAGTGCTGCCCTCCATCCGAGGCGTGCGGGGGACACTGCGTGGACCTGGAGTCCGATGACGCAAACTGCGGGAGTTGCGGGAACGCCTGCGAGCTTGGGGCACACTGCGAGGGTGGAGTATGCGTCGTGCCGTAGCAGCGATGCTGGTGGTCTCGTCGATGGGGTGTTTCGTGATGCACTCGCCCGGCGACGAGGGCGCCGGGCCGGCCGACGGCGGAGCCGATACCGGAACGTGGTCCTGGGACGCGGAAGCAGACGGACCCTGTGCACCCGTCGGTGGCTACCTCCCCTGTGACGGTGAGTGCGAGCGGGAGTGCCCAAATAGGGCGCGCTTCTTTTGCGCTCCGGAGCTTGGGGTGTGCTATCCGTTCCACACCATCGAGGAGGATCGGGGCGGCGAATACTGCAACGTGCGTTACAGACCTTCGACTCGCGCCGTCTACTGCTACTCGGGGAATATTTGCGCAGTCCGGCCGACCGAGGACATGAGCTCCGACTCCTTCGGTGGCTTGTGCGTTCGTCCCGAGTTCTGCGACGAGGTAGACGAGACCGAGCTCGGCGCCGTCTGCCGGTATTCGGATGGCACGACTTACGAGGAGGGTCCACCTGAAGTAGAGGAGTGTCCGGAGGGCAACCCGCTGACGCCCTTCTGCGGCGGGCCTTGCGACCCAGACGGTTGTCCCTTCACGATCCCGCCGCATCGTCCCGGGGGATGGGAAGTCTCGTGTGTCGGCATTTCGGAGACGCGTGGAATCGGTGTCTGCGCGCTCCACACGAAGTACCCCTGCACCCCGATCGACGACACGAGCACCGAGGGCTGCGAGCTCTACTGGGGCCAGCCCTGCCTCTGCCTGGTCCACCGCGAGGGCGACGGGTACCGCGACTGGGGCTGGGCCACGATGGCCGACTCCTGCCGCGCCTACCGCGACATGTACCCTGGCGACTTTGGCTGCTTCGATGCGGAGTGGCACCTGGCGGACTGACGCCGTCCGGGACATCCGACCGTGGTCTGCGCCAGGGCAAGGGGCCATGACGAGGTGGGCTGCACGGCCATCTGCCCGCAGTTCAACACGCGCTGCAACGACGCGGTGCTGCTCGGTGCCGTCCGTCCGGAGGATGCCCCGCCCACAGGCTCCCGGTGTTTCCACGGCCAGTGCTGCCCTCCATCCGAGGCGTGCGGGGGACACTGCGTGGACCTGGAGTCCGATGACGCAAACTGCGGGAGTTGCGGGAACGCCTGCGAGCTTGGGGCACACTGCGAGGGTGGAGTATGCGTCGTGCCGTAGCAGCGATGCTGGTGGTCTCGTCGATGGGGTGTTTCGTGATGCACTCGCCCGGCGACGAGGGCGCCGGGCCGGCCGACGGCGGAGCCGATACCGGAACGTGGTCCTGGGACGCGGAAGCAGACGGACCCTGTGCACCCGTCGGTGGCTACCTCCCCTGTGACGGTGAGTGCGAGCGGGAGTGCCCAAATAGGGCGCGCTTCTTTTGCGCTCCGGAGCTTGGGGTGTGCTATCCGTTCCACACCATCGAGGAGGATCGGGGCGGCGAATACTGCAACGTGCGTTACAGACCTTCGACTCGCGCCGTCTACTGCTACTCGGGGAATATTTGCGCAGTCCGGCCGACCGAGGACATGAGCTCCGACTCCTTCGGTGGCTTGTGCGTTCGTCCCGAGTTCTGCGACGAGGTAGACGAGACCGAGCTCGGCGCCGTCTGCCGGTATTCGGATGGCACGACTTACGAGGAGGGTCCACCTGAAGTAGAGGAGTGTCCGGAGGGCAACCCGCTGACGCCCTTCTGCGGCGGGCCTTGCGACCCAGACGGTTGTCCCTTCACGATCCCGCCGCATCGTCCCGGGGGATGGGAAGTCTCGTGTGTCGGCATTTCGGAGACGCGTGGAATCGGTGTCTGCGCGCTCCACACGAAGTACCCCTGCACCCCGATCGACGACACGAGCACCGAGGGCTGCGAGCTCTACTGGGGCCAGCCCTGCCTCTGCCTGGTCCACCGCGAGGGCGACGGGTACCGCGACTGGGGCTGGGCCACGATGGCCGACTCCTGCCGCGCCTACCGCGACATGTACCCTGGCGACTTTGGCTGCTTCGATGCGGAGTGGCACCTGGCGGACTGACGCCGTCATGGCGCCGTCCTGGGGCAGGGGAAACTCCGCCGGTGCGGCGCCTGCCGGAGGCGCGTCCGCCATGTCCCGTTCAGCAACTCCATCCTGACGGCGACGTCCTGGCGGATGCCGAGGGGCAGTGGAAGTCCGCCGTGGCCGAGGCGCTCGCCGAGCTCGAGGCGCGGGACGTGGACGCGTCTGCGTAGGGGGGGCCGTGGACGCTCCTGCGCGTGCGCTCGCCGAAGGCGCCGGCGGCATCGGTGCTGGCGTGGGTCGCGTACGTGGATCCGACCCTGTCGACGCTCCGGGCGTCGGGGCGCCGCGGGGCGCCGGTGCACGACACGGGGGACATCGGCGCGCTCACCGCCAGGCTCTTCGTCGACGAGCTCCTGCACGCCGCCGGGGTGCACGGGGTGCGGCGGAGCTATCTGGTGCGGCGGCAGCGGACCGCCACCGTGCGCGGACGCATCTGCTTCTCGGCCCTGGCGCGGGCGGGCGGCGAGCTGTCGCGGCTGCCGTGCGACGTGTGGGAGCGGCTGCCGGACACGCCGCTGAACGGGCTCTTGGCGGCGGCCACCGCGCGGATCCGGCGCGACCCGGTCATGCGGGGGGTGTGCCGGGCGGAGCTGCCGCGCGTGGAGTCGCTCCTCGCCGGCGTGAGGCCCCGGGTGGACGCCGATCTGCTCGCCGGGCGGACGGCGCTGTCCCGGACGGACGCGCCGTTCGAGGGCGCGTGCGCGCTCGCGCGGCTGCTGCTCCGGACGACGGGGCTGACCGACGGCGACGCCCTCGCCGGGCGCACCTTCGTGGTGAACCTCGAGGCGCTGTTCGAGCGGACCGTGGTGCGGGCGTTGCGGGACGCGGGGCTGGTGGTGGTGGCGAAGCGGGCGGTGCGCTACGCGAGGTGGGACGCGGGCGGGGTGGAGCGGCCGGGCGCGTTCGAGCTCGACGCGTTCCTGCCGTCGCTCGCGGGCGAGGCGGTCGTGGTCGACGCGAAGTACCGGTCGTCCATCTCGGCCGGGAACCTGCAGCAGATGGTGACGTACTGTTACATGACGGGCGCGCGGCGGGCGGTGCTCGTCACGCCCGGCGGGGAGCCGGCGCGGTACCGGTTCGCGAGCCCGTGGGGCGCGGGGCCGATCCAGATCTCCGCCGTGCCGCTCGACGTGGGCGGGCGGAGCGTCGCGGAGTGGCGCGCGGCGGGGCGGGCGCTCGCGGCCCGAGTGGCCGCGGGGGAGCCGGGGCGTCTCCGCGGGAACGTCGGGTGAGCCGCGAAGTTTGAGGGCAGCCCCGATCCGCTTGGCTACTCCCCCGCCTGATGCTCCAGGTCACGCTTGATTCGCTCCGCGAGCCCATCGGCGTCGGATTCGGGCACGACGGTCGCCAGGTCGCGAGACGCGAGCTCGTCGTTCAGCAGACCGACCCCGTCCGCACTTGCCTGGCGAACGTCCGCCGGGGCGTCCGACGGAGGAGCTCCTATCACGAGATGCACGTTCGTCGACTGGGCCTGGGGCTCGAGGGCGATGATCCGGCCGACCCAGCTCGCAGCCTTCGTCACGATCGCATGCGCATCGACGAGGTCGAACGAAAGCGGCTTCGCCACGTTCCATTGCGCATTCTTCCAGGCAGCGTCGAACTGCTCCTCGTAGTGCTTGCCCTTCAGTGTGCGCGGCTGCAGCCTGCCGAGGACCCCGTGCCGACGCAGGACCGATGCGATCCCGGTCCAAACCTGATGGTCCGCACGCGACTCGCGCGCGGGTGCCTTCGCGCGCGAGACCACGTACCGGACGAACAGCTCCTCCAGTGTGCGCTCGGGATCGGCGGTCACGCCCGTGATGGGCGGTGAGCGGACGAGCGACGCGTCCTCCGGAGGAACGATCGCATCGAACGCGACCGAGATGTCCTCGGGCGTGACCAGGCTGAGCTGCGCATCCGATGCGGTGGCGCACGCGCGCTCGACCGTGGAGGCCAGTCGCCGAAGGTGAACGAGGTCCGCCTGAGGGAATGCGGCGGTGATTCGCTTCCACCGATCCACGAAACGCGCGCCGAAGAAACCGTGCTGGGGCGCGAGCAGCACGACGCCGATGTTGAGGACCTCCCCCGCGGATGGGTCGGGCGCGTACCTCACCACGACGGCCTGGCAGGGCTTCCTCACGAGGACACCCCCGCCGCCACCTGCGGCAGCCAGCTCTCCACCGCGTCGCGTCTCGCCGCCAACACGTCCATGATCTCCGGTAGTTTGGCCGTTGCCGCTCCGTGCGTCCACTCAGGGGGCACGCCGTCCGCGATGGCCTGGAGCACGGCGTCGTCCAACTGGCCAAGAGCACTGCGGAAAGGATCGAAGTCCGGCCCGTTCCGGCCAAAGACGTGCCGGAAGACGTGCTTGTCCACGATGTCGAGCGCGGGGCTGCTGATGGGCGACTCCTGGGATCCGATGAGCGGCAGAACGAAGCTGAAGGCCGCCTCGTGGTCGAACAGGAGGAAGCCAGCGCGGTCCGTGAACAAGTTGGGGTTGTCGGCCCGCCGGTCCGGGTTGTGGATGAACACGTCGAAGGCCAGGACGGTGGCGGCATTTCTCCGCTGAGCTGTGGAAAGCACGAGCTCGGGGGTGTGCTGGGTGAAGCCGTCCGAGACGAACTCCGACCCGAAGCACAGGCCTACGGACTGCCGGAGGTCGGCCCGCAGGTCCGGATCCATCACCGAGTCGGCGAATAGCTGATCGACGCGGACCGGAAAGCCACGAGGAGTCCGGAGACCGAGGCAGGTGGCGATGGCCGAGCCCACCCACTCGCACAGGTACTCGAGGGGAGCCATGGGGAGTCGGTTCCTCGGCTTGACGACGCACTCGATGCTCGGCACGCCCGATGCCGTCCCGCGCGCGTACACGGTGAGCGGGCGGTTGCGACCGGAACCGAGGCGGCGACCTGCAAGCTCGGCCTGCAGCTCGCTGGGCGCGGTGATCTCGGGCGGGAGGGACGGCATACGCGCTGACAAGAGCGTACCGGCCCCACCGCACCGACAAAACGCTCTTGCGGGCTCCTCGACACATCACACAAAGCCCGACACAAACCCCGACACAAAGTCCTCGCCCCACGAGCCTGCTCGTCTGCGCGACGCCCGTTACGTCCAGAAGCAGGTCGATGCCATAGCCAACTCGTGCCCGGTGGGGAGGCGTCGGGCTATCGGTTCGCGAGCCCGTAGGGCGCGGGCCGATCCAGATCTCCGCCGTGCCGCTCGACTTGGGCGGGCGGAGCATCGCGGAATGAGGCGCGGTGGGTCGCGCTCGCGGGGCGCGTGGCCGGGAGCTCACGCCGCGTCCGGCACCCTGACTCGCGGCGGGGCCGAGGGGGTGGATGCCATGCGGTCGAGGGCCGTGCGCGTCACGTCACCACCGCCGAGTGCGTCGAGGACCATCATGAGCAAGGCGATGAACGCCGTGCGGGGTGGCTCCTGGTGGCCCCGCTCCCAACGCGACACTGTCTCGGCGGCCACTCCCAGGAGATCGGCGAGCTCGGCGGCCTTCATGCCGATCGCCCGTCGGGCGAAGGCGAAGATCTCACCCTTCGGCCACTCCTGGAGCAGCGTCTTCGCGGCCATGAGCTCGAAGCGGCGGAGCTCATCCGCCGCGACGTACTCTTCGCCGCAGCGCACGCACACGGACGCCTCGACGGTCCCCTCGGCAACAGCTCCCGCCACCTCGAGGCGATGGTCCACGTCGCCTGTCCGAAACTCTCGGCTCCCGCATGCGGCACACGTGTCGATCATTCCCACACCTCAGAAGACCGTGACGACCACGACATCGGCCTCGACCACTGCGACGACGTCCAGATCGTCTCCATCCAGGTCCGGACCCGTGACCTTCCATCGTCCCTCGTCCGCCGCCCGACACGAGGTCGCGCTCGCGAGGGCCGACCGCACATCCTCGACGGTCGCGCCCCGCTCGCCCATTCGTGTGCGCGCGTGGCGCGTGAAGACGATCCGGTGCGCGACGGCCAGGCGTCGAATCTCTTGCAGGGCCTGGTCCGCATCCACATATCGAATGCTTGCTCGCGCTTGATGAATCGTCAAGTGGCCGGGCGGGGCGAGGGGCTCCCGTGGCCATGGTGAATCGCGAGCCTGCGGGCCGCCGGGCGGATCCAGATCTCCGCCTGCCGCTCGAGGGGGGCAGGTGGACTCACCAAAGGCACCAACCTCGCCATCTCGGCGAGCGAGCCGGCCGTGTACCTGGCCGAGATCGAGGAGCGCTTCCCCGGGGCCCTCGCGTCGCAGCGGGTCCCGACCGACCCGAAGCTGTGGCACGTCGACCGCTACCTCGACTTCCTTGCCGAGCGGCGGATCCTGCTCGCGGCGGCGGCGAACGCGCTGATGGGGGATCTGCTGCACGACACGCCCCTCGGGCCGCGAGGCCCGCATCCGCTAATAGAGAACTACGAGTGGCTGCCAGTCCCGCGCTGCGCAGGTGAACCCGCCGCGCGCGCCATCGAGCGGCTGGGCGTCCTCGCTTGCTTCCTCCGAACGCCCTTCCTATTGCCGTGCACTCGCTCGTTCGCGCGGAAGGGCGTTCGGGGGAGGCGGGGGCTTGGGCGAGCGGCTTCGATGGCGAATGGCGGACTCGCCGAGCCGGGGCGGAATGCCGGCAGTTGACCTGTGCGCGCCAAGCGCAGGCTGCGCAACCTGGTGCGCGGGTCACGCCGCACGTCGCTTCTCGCGACCGCGCACGACCATGAACGGCTGCTGGCCGAAGACGAAGGTGAGGCCGTAGGGCGCCTCGCCCGAGACGGCGAGCGACCGGACCTCGTGGACGTTCTTCAGGTGGCAGCATGAGCACAAGGTCAGAAGATTCGTCCACCGGTCGTCACCGCCGAGCATGCGCCACAGGACGTGGTGGAGGGTGCACAGGCGCTTGTCGCACCCGGGGCTCGCGCAGCGGAAGCGGTCGCGGCGGTGGATGGGGTGCCACTTGGTCTGCTCCTCCCGGGCCTCGTGGATCCAGGTCTTCCAGTACCAGACGCACAGGGCCATGAGCAGGGTGCTCGGGCGCTCCTCGTCGCGGTACTGCTTGCGCGCGGCGCGGTAGAAGCTGGCGACCTCTTCGTTGGTGCGGATGCGAAGGGTGACCTCGCCCTTCGATCGGCGCCGGCGGCGGGCGTGGACGGCGCGGGCGAGCTCGTCGGCGAGCTCGGCGAGGTCGGAGTCGGCGTTGTTGGCGGTGGCGGAGATCTGGATCGGGCCGGAGGGGGAGTCGGTCGTGGCCTGGGCTTCTTGCTTGTCCTCGCCGATCCAGATCTCCGTGTCCCGCTCATCCTCCCCCGCGAACCGGTCGAGGGTCTGGCCGATGGTGTCGCCCGAGAGCATGTCGCGCTCGAAGGCCTCTTCGTCCGCCATGTCCTCGGCGGTGGGCGGCCAGGGGTCGGCGGGGGTCTCGTTCAAGCGCACGGCCGCCGCGACCACGCGCACCTCCTCGCGGAGGTGCTTGAAGGTGCGCTCCTTGGCGCGGGCGATCCACGCCTCGACGGTTCGCGGCGTGGCGATGCGGGCGATCTCCTTCGCGGCCTCGAAGCCGATCTCCATGGAGGACACGGCCTCGGCCAACACGGGGAGCTTCTGGCACCGACGCGCGAGCGTGATCCGGTTCCAGACGGCGCAGCGGCTCATGCCGAGCCGTTCCTGGCAGTACTGCTTGTCGGTGGCGTAGCCGAGCTCCTTCCACGCGCTCGAGCGAAAGAAGTCGCTCGCGATGCGGCCGAAGACGAGGTCGCGGCTCGTGAGCTGCATGCCGAGCCGCGCCATGACGGCGTCGAGGCCCTTCGTGTCGTCGGGCAGGGGCTCGGGCTCGGGGAAGTCGCCACGGTGAATTTTCTGCAGACGTCGCGAGCACGCCTTCGGCGTCTCGCGATTCTGCACCCCACGCCCCTGCGGGGCGCGGGGCCCGGGGGTTCTCGGGCAGGTCGGGCTCGGCGCGCTCCTCGGCCTCGGCGCGGCGGGCACGGCCCTCGGCGATGCGCTGCTGCGCTCGCTCGAGCTCGCGCTGGATGGGTCGGAGGTCGTCGACCACGAAGAGGTCGGGCTCGGTGGCCATGCCCTCGGCGAGGAGGTACTCGAACCAGTCGTGGTCGCGCCCGCCGAGCTGGTGCTCGATGAGCATGCGCGTGGCCTCGACGAGGACGGCTTGTTCGGCCGGTGCGGTCTCCTCGAGGGTGCAGCGGCGCTGGCAGGGATCGCGCTCAGCCTTCTCCTCATCATCATCGCACTGAAGGTACTCGCGCATGGCGTGGACGGTGACGCCGGGGGCGAGCGCGAGGGCGAGGAGCTTGGCCTCGGTGTCCGGCGTGGCCTTGCGCGTGAGGAGCTCGGCCATGGACCAGTCGATGCGCCCCTCGCGAAGCGCGGCGCCGATGCGCGGGAGCTTGTCGAGCCGCCGGGCGAGGCGCGCGGACTCGTCGACCCAGCGGCCGGTGCGGGAGAGGTTCTCGCGTGCGTGACCGTCGCGCGAGGAGAAGCCGAAGGCGGAGGGGCCGTCGAGCGCGGCGAACTTGGCGGCGGCCTCGCCGAGCGCGAGGCGCCCCCGGCCCAGGCCGCGCGCGAGCTGGAAGAGCAGCTCGTCCTCGGCGCGAATGCGCGCGGATGTGCCCCCTCCTGACACCATCACAAAGCGGCTTATCACGGGCTGAACGTCAGTCAAGATAAAAACGACGAAAGATCGATGAATCAAGAGTGAGAATCACCGTTCGAGGATCCCGCGCGGCGGACCGTCGCGGTCCTGTCCGAGCGCTGGCCGCCATGATTGCTGGCCACGGCCGCCGCCCGCTAGCATCCCCACCCGATGATCCCCGCCGTCGTCGCCGGAGAGATCCGCGAGACGCTGCTCGACTATCTGCGGACGACCTGGTCGCTCTCGGACCGCGAGGTCGAGCGGGCGCTGTTCGCGTTCCTGACCGGGGAGCGGGGGATCTTCCAGGGGCCCTACGTGCGGCTGCGGCTGCCCTTCGAGCCGGCGCCAGAGGGGGTGGTGGCGCCGCTCGACATCGAGGCGGGGTACACGCCCTACCGGCATCAGCTCGAGGCGTGGAAGCGGCTCTCGACGCGGGACGGGCACGAGCCGCAGCCGACGCTGGTGGTGACGGGGACGGGGAGCGGCAAGACCGAGGCGTTCCTGATGCCGATCCTCGATCACTGCCTGCGGGCGCGGCAGCGGGGGGAGCGCGGGATCAAGGCCATCATTTTGTATCCGATGAACGCGCTCGCGGCCGATCAGGCGCGGCGCATCGCGGAGACGATCTGGAAGAGCGGCGGCGAGCGGGGGATGCAGGGGCGGCTCGACGTGGGGATGTACGTGGGCGGCGAGGGGTCGCATCGGATGATGGGGCCCGACCACGTGATCGACGTGGACAAGCAGCTCCGGCTCGACCCGCCCGACATCCTGCTGACCAACTACAAGATGCTCGACTTCCTCCTGCTCCGGCCGAAGGACCGCGATCTGTGGAAGCGCAACGGGCCCGAGACGCTCCGGTACCTGGTGCTCGACGAGCTGCACACGTACGACGGCGCGCAGGGGACGGATGTGGCGTGCCTGATCCGGCGCCTCGATGCGCGGCTCGGCGGGCGGCGGACGTTCTGTCCGGTGGGGACGAGCGCGACGGTGACGGGGGAGGGCGGGCGTGACGACCGCAAGCTGCTGGAGCTCGCGACGGCGATCTTCGGGCGGGAGTTTCCGGGCGACGCGGTGATCGGGGAGAGCCGGCGGAGCCCGGCGAGCTTCTTCGAGCTGTTCGCGCACCCGCTGCCGGGGAAGTTGCCGGAGGAGACGGAGGGGCTCGAGCCCGGGCCGGCGGACGACATCGAGGGCTACGTGGGGCGCGTGGCGCGGGCGTGGTTTCCGGAGGCGACGCGGCTCGGGGGCGAGGGCGAGCCGGTGCCGCGGGCGGTGCTCGGGGATCTGGTGGCGCGGCACCCGACGGCGCGGGCGCTGATCGAGGTGGCGAGCGAGCGGCTGTTCGGGGTGGAGGCGCTCGGACGGGCGCTCGCGGAGCGGGACGCGGCGTTCGGGGCGCGCGACGAGGCAGACCGGCGGCGGCTCCTCGGGTCGCTGCTCGCGATGCTGTCGTGGGCGCAGCACGCGCAGGCCCGGGACATGGTGCGGCCGCTCGTGAGCGTGCAGGTGCAGCTCTGGGTCCGGGAGGTGCGACGGCTCGTCCGCGAGGTGGCGCTCGAGCCGCGGTTCGCCTGGCGGGACGAGGAGCCCGATCGCGTGAAGGAGCCCCTCGCCTTGCCGATGTACGCGTGCCGGGCGTGCGGGCACTCGGGGTGGATCAGCGTCCGGAACGAGATCGGCGGGACGCTCGAGCGGGACGCGGGGCGGATCGGGCGCGCGGCGATGCAGCGCGACCCCGACGTGATCTACCTGCACCACGATCGGTACGCGGCGCCCGAGGGGGAGCTGCCCGGGATGGGCGAGCGCGTGTGCGTGCGGTGCGCGCGCGTCGGGCGGGAGCAGACGTGCCGGCACTGCAAGGAGGAGGCCGTGCCGGTCTTCGTGCACCAGGCGCGGTCGGCGCAGGTGCCGCAGCGCGATCTGCAGCGCTGCCCGGCCTGCGGGACCGACTTCGCCCTCGGCATCCTGGCGTCGCGGGCGGCGACGCTCTCGAGCGTGGCGGTCGGGCACCTCTACACGACGCCGTTCAACAGCGACCAGAAGCTGCTCGCCTTCAGCGACTCGGTGCAGGACGCGTCGCACCGGGCGGGGTTCTTCGCCGGCCGGACCTACCGGTTCACGCTGCGCAGCGCGATGCTGGCGGTGGTCCCCGAGGACGGGAGCCCGGTGGCGCTCTCCGCGGTGGCGCCGGCGATGATCGAGCGGTTCGAGGGGGATGGCGAGCCCGGCGACATGGTCGCGGCGTTCATGCCGCGCGACCTCGAGTACCTCGACGTCTACCAGAAGCACATGGAGGCGATCGAGAAGGCGCGCGAGGCGAAGAAGGCCGCGCCGGCGACGCCGAAGAAGCTGCGGGAGGTGCTCGAGACGCGGCTCCGCTGGGAGGTGACGCGGGAGCTCGGGCTCGCGGCCCGCATCGGCCGGACGCTCGAGCGGACGGGCTGCGCGTCGGTGGGCGTCGACGGGGAGGCGTTCGACGCCGCGCTCGCCGAGCTGCCGGAGCGGATGCGCGCGCGGTTCGGGGTGCTCGACGACGTGGCGGCCGAGCGGTGGCGCGCCTTCGTCGCGGGGCTCGTCCACCGGGTGCGGCTCCGGGGCGGCGTGTACGACGGGCTGCTCCAGAAGTACTTCACGCGCAAGGGGCACGGCTCGTATTTGACCAAGCGCGAGGCGCCGCTGCTCTCCCCCTTCGGCGCCCGCACCTCGCGGCCCATCTTCCTGACCGACGAGGCCGAGCCCGATCGGTTCGACACGGTCCAGCCGTCACGGGACAACTGGTACGTCGACTGGGCGCGGCGGGCGCTCGGGGCGCCGCTCGCGCTCCGCGACGCGAAGGATCTCTACCGTGCCGTCCTGCCCGCGCTCGCGGCGGCCGGCCTGCTGGTCGAGCACGCGGCCAAGGGGCACCGCGCGTGGGCGCTCCTGCCCGAGGCGCTGGTGGTGTCCCGCAGGGTGCGGCGGCTCGAGTGCGGCGAGTGCGGGGCCGAGCACGTGGAGGTGGCGGGCGACCGGTCGAGCCTCGAGGGGGCGGCGTGCGCGCGCTATCGGTGCGGCGGGACGCTCGCGGCCGTCGCCGAGGACCCGGAGGAGGCGCGCGCGCGGAGCTACTACCGCCGCTTCTACCAGAGCCCGCGGCTCGGGCGGGTGTACGCCTCCGAGCACACCGGGCTCCTCGAGCGGCCCGTGCGCGAGAAGCTCGAGGCGAGCTTCAAGGACCGCCACCGGCCCGACGCGCCGAACATGCTGTCGTGCACGCCGACGCTCGAGATGGGCATCGACATCGGCGATCTCTCGTCGACCATGCTGGTGTCGGTGCCGCCCACGGCGGCGAGCTACCTGCAGCGCATCGGGCGGGCGGGGCGAAAGACGGGCAACGCGCTCGTGCTCCAGATCACGACGACGCGGCCGCACGACCTCTACTTCTTCGACGACCCGGAGGCCGTGATGGCCGGGCCGGTGCAGCCGCCCGGCTGCCATCTCGACGCGCCCGAGATCCTGAAACGGCACGCGCTCGCCTGGTGTCTCGACGCGTGGGCCAAGGAAGCGGAGGGGAGGTCCGCGCTGCCGGTGAGTGTGAAGGAGCTGTTCCAGGGGGACCCGGCGCACACGTTCCCGGCGCCGTTCTTCGCGTTCGTGTCGCAGCGTCGGGACGTGCTCCGGGCGGGGTTCCTCCGGGCCTTCCCGGTCAGCGAGTCGACGAAGAACGAGCTCGAGCGGTTCTTCGAGGGCGCGGGGCCGGGGGCGTCCGAGCTCGAGCGGCGGCTCTCGACGACCGTCGAGGCGCTCGGGTCCGAGCGGGACGCGCTTCGCAAGCACTACCGGTACGTCGCCGATCGCATCAAGGCGCTCGAGGCCGAGCCCCACAAGTCGGACGACTACGAGGAGGAGCGCCGGGAGCTGCTCTCCGAGAAGGACTACCTCGACAAGGAGCTCTGGGCGTTCCACCGGCAGTACCTCCTCGAGCTCCTCTGTGAGCGCGGGCTCCTGCCGAACTACGCCTTCCCCGAGGACGGCGTGAAGCTCCGGGCGTTCGTCGCGGGCGACGACGCGGGCGGCGGCGAGCGCTTCGCGGTGGTCCGCGCCGCCCAGACGGCCATCCGCGAGCTGGCGCCCTTCAACACGTTCTACGGGATGGCCCGCAAGGTGCGCGTCGACAGCATCGAGGTGGGCGCGCGGCGCGGCCCGGGGCGCGGCGGGCTGCTCGAGACGTGGCAGCTCTGCGCGCAGTGCGGCCACATGGAGCCCCACCGCTCGAAGGGCATGAGCGCGACGTGTCCACGGTGCCAGGCGGAGGACTGGCTCGATCAGGGCCGGCGGCGCGTGATGGTGCGGCTCGACAACGTGTTCGCCTTCGCGCGGCAGCGCGACGCGGCGTTCAGCGACGAGAGCGAAGACCGCGACCGGGAGAGCTACGTGTCCGAGGTGTGGCTCGACCCCGACCCGGCCGACGCCAAAGACGCGTGGCTGAACCGCGAGGCCAAGTTCGGGTTCGAGCTCTTGCCGAAGCTGGTGCTGCGCGAGGTGAACTTCGGGCGCGACCGGATCGGCGTCCCCGACCAGACCGTCGGCGGGCGCGAGCTCCCGCACGTCGCCTTCGACGTGTGCCGGGAGTGCGGGCAGGTCCGTGAGGAGGATCCGCAGCAGCGCCGCCGGCGGCGCGGCCCGCTCCACCGGCCGTGGTGCACCTCGCGGCACAAGCCGGATGACCGACAGCCCTGGGCGCAGATCCATCTGTACCGCGAGATCACGTCGGAGGCGCTTCGGCTCGTGCTCCCGGTCAGCATGCTCGACCCGGAGGTGCAGCTCCCGAACGCGCGGGCCGCCCTCGAGCTCGGGATGCGGCGGTACTTCGGCGGCGACCCGGACCACCTGCGGGTCACGCTCCACGACGAGCCCACGTTCCTCGCGGAGGGGGCGCGGCGGCGGTACCTGGTCGTGCACGACACGGTGCCCGGCGGGACGGGGGTGCTCGCCGAGCTCGCGGCGCATCGGGGGGCGAAGCTCCGGCGCGTGCTCGAGGAGGCGCGAGAGGCCGTCACGAGCTGTCCCTGCCGCGCGCGCGGGCCCGAGGTGCGGGCGTGCTACCGCTGCCTGTACGCCTACCGGCGCCAGGACGATCTGTCGGTCCTCGACCGCGACGTGGCGGGGCGGCTCGTCGGCCGATGGCTCGGCGCGTTCGACGGGCTCGGGCCGGTCGACACCATCTCGGTCCTCGAGATGGCGTCGATCCTCGAGAGCGAGCTCGAGCACCGGTTCGTCGGGCGCCTGCGCGACTGGGCCGAGCGGCGGGACGACGTGACGATGGCCGAGGAGGCGCACGAGCGGTGGCGGCTGACGGTGGGCGGGCGCGTCTGGCGGCTCGAGCCGCAGGTGGTGCTCGATCAGGGCCACGACGTGGCCATCCCCTGCCGCCCCGACTTCGTCCTGTGGCCCGAGGGACACGATGGCTTGCCGGTCGCGCTGTTCGCCGACGGCGCGAGCTACCACGTGAAGCCCGGCGCGCCGCGCGGGCGCATCGGGGACGACTTCGAGAAGCGCCAGGCGATCCTGCGCTCGGGTCGGTTCCGGGTGTGGTCCTTCGCCTGGCAGGACCTCGATGTGTTCCACGGGGGCGCGGCCGACGACGTGCCGCCGTTCGTCGAGCGCGAGGAGGTGCGGCGCGACGCCGAGCGGGTGGCGGCGGCCGCCGGTGGTGACGCCGCGGTGGCGGCCGTGCGTGCGGGCCTCGGCGCCGATCCGCTGACGAGCCTCGTCGCGTACCTGCGCGATCCCAGCCCGAAGCGCTGGGGCGCGGCGGCGACGGTCGCCGCGGTCGCCCTCTTGAGCAAGCTCGGGCGGCCGGGCGACCTCGCGGGCGTGGAGCGGGTGGCCGAGTCGCTGCGCTCGTCGGAGGAGCCGGGGGCGGCGCTGGTGGACGCGGGCGACGGCGGAGCGCATTGGGCAGCGGTCGGCCTCGGCGGCTCTCCGGGCGCGCGGCTCCTCGTCCACGGCGAGGCCGGCGCGATCGGTCGGGCGCTCGCCGAGCCCGGCGTGCTCCGAGCGGTCCTCAGGCTCGACGACACCGAGGCGCAGCGTGCGCACGCGAGCTTCCCGATCCACTGGCGCGCCTTCCTCCGCGCGACGGCCTTCTTTCAGTTCCTGCCCGGGCTCGAGATCGCCACGACCGAGCAGCTCCTGCCTTCGATCGACGTGGAGGATCTCGTCGAGCCGACACCGCGCGTGGCCCGCGTGGCCGAGGCCGTCGGGCGGCCCCTCGACGACGCCGTGCGCGAGGAGATCGAGTCCCTCGAGGACGCCACGGTGCGCGAGGTGCTGACGCGGCTGCTCGCCGAGGGCGTCCCCGTCCCCGACATCCCGCTCGTCGAGGGCGACGGCGAGGCTGTGCTCGACGCGCGGATCCTCCTGGGATGGCCGGCCGAGTGGGTCGGCGTCTACGAAGCCGGAGAAGAGGACGCCGCCGAGCGGCTGCGCGACCGGGGCTGGACGCTCTTCGCCGCCGGCGAGTCCCTCGACGCCGACGCCCTGCGGCGCGCGCTCGGACGAGAGAGCTGACCCTGCCTCCCCCCTCACTCGTGCCGCAGCGCCTCGATCGGGTCGAGCCGCGCCGCGCGGCGGGCGGGGAAGTAGCCGAAGAGCACCCCGATGGCCGCCGAGAACAGGAAGGCCACGAGGTTGATGACCGGATCGAAGAGGTAGGGGATCTGCATCGCGCCGGCGAGCAGGATGGAGCTCGCCATCGCGAGGACGACGCCGACGAGGCCGCCGAGGCTCGCGAGCACGACCGCTTCGATGAGGAACTGCAGGAGGACGTCGTGGGCGAGCGCGCCGATCGCCAGGCGGATGCCGATCTCGCGCGTCCGCTCGGTGACCGACACGAGCATGATGTTCATGATGCCGATGCCGCCCACGAGGAGGCTCACGGCGGCGACGGCGCCGAGCAGCATGGTGAGGACCTGGGTGGTGCTGGTGAGCATCTGGGCGATCTGACGCGTGTCCATGACCCGGAAGTCGTCGTCCTCGTTGTCCGAGATGCGGCGCCGTTCGCGCAGGAGCTCGGTGAGCTGCTCCTTGGCCGCGTCGATGGACGCGTCGGATCGCACCTCGACCGCGAGCCGGTTGACGTCCTGGCTGCCGGTCAGCCGGCGCTGCACCGTTCGGAGCGGCATGAGCACGACGTCGTCCTGGTCCGAGCCCATGGCCGACTGTCCCTTCGCGTGAAGGAGACCGATGACCTCGCAGGAGAAGCTCTCGAGGCGGATCCGGCTGCCCACCGGCTGCCGCTGGCCGAAGAGCTCCTCGCGCACGGTCTCGCCCACGATGCACACGGCCCTGCCGGAGCGCTCCTCGCCCTCACTGAAGGCGCGGCCGGCCGCGAGCTCCCAGTTTCCGGTCCGCAGGTAGTCGTTGGTCGTGCCGGTGACCACGGTGGACCAGCTCTCGCCCTCGTGGACGGCCACCACGGACTTGCCGGCGAGCGGGGCGACGGCGTCGACGGTGGGGATCTGATCGCGGATCGCCTGCGCGTCGGCGAGGTCGAAGTTGGGCGCGACGTCGGCGGCGGGACCGAAGCGCTGGCCGGGGATCACGATGAGCAGGTCGCTCCCCATCGTGGCGATCTGCTCGGTGACCGATCGGGTCGCGCCCCGGCCGAGCGTGACCATCGTGATGACGGCGGCCACGCCGATGACGATGCCGAGGACGGTCAGGAACGAGCGCATGAGGTTGCGCCGGATGGCTCGCAGGGCGAGGACCAGGGCGTTCCAGACCATCAGGCGGCCCCTCCTTCGTGCCGGTCGCTCGAGACGCGGCCGTCCACGAAGTGGATCACGCGCCTGCAGTAGCGCGCCATGTCCGGCTCGTGGGTGACCATCAGCACGGTGATGCCCCGGTCGCGGTTGAGCGCGGTGAGCAGCTCCATGATCTCGTGGCTGGTCTGCGTATCGAGGTTGCCGGTTGGCTCGTCCGCGAGGAGCACCACCGGGCGGGTCACGATCGCCCGGGCGATCGCCACGCGCTGCTGCTGGCCGCCCGAGAGCTCGGCCGGGGTGTGGTCTTCCCAGCCCTCGAGGCCCACCTGCGAGAGGGCCGCGCGCGCCTGGGCGTGGCGGTCGGCGGCCGGCTGGCTGCGGTAGACGAGCGGGAGCTCGACGTTCTCGAGCGCGCTCGTGCGCGCGAGGAGGTTGTACGCCTGGAACACGAAGCCGAGGTAGTAGCGGCGCAAGAGCGCGCGCTGCTCGCGGTCGAGCCGCTCGACGCGCACGCCCCCGAGCTCGTAGGCGCCGCTCGTGGGCGTGTCGAGGCAGCCGAGGATGTTCATCACGGTGGACTTGCCCGAGCCGCTCGGCCCCATGATGGCGACGAGCTCCCCCGCGGTGACGACCAGGTCCACGCCTCGGAGCGCCTGGAACGCGGCCTGCCCGCGGCCGTAGGTCTTCGTGACGCCTGACAGACGGATCAGCGGCGCCGAGGCGTTCATGGCTCGGTGCTCATCGTCTCGGTGATCACCTCCGTGCCCGGCTCGACCTCGCCGCCGGCGATCTCCGTGACGCGGCCGTCGGTCGCGCCGGTCTCCACCGGGACCGGGACGGGCTCGCCCTCGCGCACCACCCACACGCGGGCGGCTCCCTCCTCGCTCGGCGCGGCCCGGTTGGCTCTTCGCTCGGGCCGGGGCGGGCGTGGCAAGAGGATGCCGACGACGCCGCGTCCCCGCGACTCGCCCTCGGTGTCCTCGGCCGGCGACCAGCGCAGGGCCTGGTTCGGGACCAGGAGAGCGCCGTCGCGGATCAGCGTCGTGATCTCGGCCGTGCCCGTCATGCCCGGGCGGAGGCTCAGGTCTTCGTTGTCCACCTCGAGCACGGCGGGGTAGGACACGACGCCCTCCTTCACCTGCGAGCCGTAGCCCACCCGCGTGACGACCGCGTCGAACCGCCGCCCGGGCCACGCGTCCACCGTGAACGTGGCCGCCTGCCCTTGCTCCACCTGGCCCACGTCGGCCTCGTCGACGTCGACCTGCAGCTCCATCATCGACAGGTCCTCGGCCAGCGTGAACAGCACGGGCGCCTGGAAGGTGGCGGCCACGGTCTGACCAGGGTCCACCTGGCGGCTGAGCACCACGCCGTCGATGGGAGAGCGGATGTGCGCCTTGTCGATGTCGGTCAGGTTCGACTCGAGCTGGGCTCGTGCCTGCGCGACGGCGGCCTGTGCGTTCGCCACGGCGGCTCGGGCGCGCGCGAGCGTGGCCTCGGCCGTCTCCATCTCGGTCTTGGACGGGACCTTGCCGCCGGACAGCTCCGCCACTCGCCGGAACCGTTCCAGCTTGGCGCGGGCCTCGGCGACCGTGGCGTGGGCCTCGAGCACCTGCGCTTCGGCGGCCGCGAGGTTGGCGCGTGACCGCGTCGCCGCGTCTTCGAGCTTCGAGAGGTCGAGCACCGCGAGCAACTGGCCCTCGGTCACCTCGTCGTTGTCGTCGACGTGGACCTCCTCGACGATGCCGGACAGCTCGCTGCCCACGTCGACCTGGTTGGTCGGCTGCAGGCTGCCCGTCGCGCTCACCGTGACCACGAGCGTGCCGACGGTGGCCGGCTCGGTGCGGTACCGCGGAGCGGCGGCTCTCTGACCGCGGGCGATGAGCACCCACGCCGCCACGCCGAGGACGATCAGCAAGAGCGCGGGCAGCAGCCAGCGGCGGTGCCGAGCGAGCCATCCGCGCTCGCCGGTCAACAGGCGCTCGAGCGGGATCGTGGGCTCGCCGGGGCTGGTCCGCGTGTCGGTCATCGGCTCGTGCGCGTGGCGGGCTCGCGCGACCAGCCGCCGCCGAGGGCCTTGTAGAGCTGGATCTGCGCCTGGGCGAGCGCGCCGGTGCTCGTCGCGAGCGCCTCCTCGAGCTCGAGGAGGGTGCGCTGGCTGTCGAGGACCGAGAGGAAGTCGGCGAGGCCGCTCCCGTAGCTCAGCTCGGCGAGCTCGAGCGCCTCGCGCGCCGACTCGGTGGCCTCGGAGAGCCGCGCGCGCCGCTCGGCGGTGGTGGCCACCCGGACGAGCGCGTTCTCCACGTCCTCGAGCGCCGTCAGCACGGCCGCGCGGAAGGCGAGCCGGGCCTGCTCGAGGCGGGCGTCCTCGATCCGGATGGCGGCGCGGATGCGGCCCGACTCGAAGATGGGAGCCGTCAGCCCCGCGAAGAGCGACAGCACCGAGCCGGCGCTCCCGAGCGCGGCGAGGTCGAGCGCCTCGAGGCCGATCGAGCCGGAGAGATCGAAGCGCGGGTAGAGCGCGGCTTCGGCCTGACCGAGCCGCGCGGTCTGCGCGGCGAGCCGCCGCTCGGCCGCCCGGACGTCGGGGCGCTGGCGCAGCGTGTCGGCGGGGATGCCCACCGCCACGGAGAGGTCGGCGACCGGGACCTCGGCCGTGGCGACGAGGCGCTCGTGGAGCTCGCCCGGCGTGCGTCCGAGCAGCACCGCGAGCCGGTGCCGGGCCTCGGCCACCTCGGCCGCGAGCGCGGGGAGCGCGGCCCGGGTGCGCTCGAGGGCGGTGCGCGCCTGGGCGACGTCGAGCTCGGACACCAGCCCCGCCTCGAAGCGCCAGCGGGCGAGGTCGTAGGTGTCGCGGAAGGCGACGAGCGTCGCCTCGGCGATGCGCAGGCGGAGCTCGGCCGTGCGCAGATCGACGTAGTCGAGCGCCACCTCGGCGACCAGGGTCACCTGCGTCGCGCGGAGATCCTCGCGCGCCGCCTGCAGATCGGCCTCGGCCGCCTCGACGCCGCGGCGCAGCCCGCCGAAGACATCGGGCTCCCAGCTCGCGTCGAGGCCGGCGCTGTAGAGCTCCCGCGTGGTCGGCGTGCCTCCGGCGGTCGAGCGCGCCGCCGAGCCCGACGCCGACGCGCCCAGCGACGGACCGAGGTCGGCTCGGGCGAGCGAGCGGAAGGCCCGCGCCTCGCGGAGCCGCGCCCGCGCGGTGGCGAGGTCGAGGTTCGCCCGCAGCGCATCGGCGACGAGGCCGTCGAGCACCGGATCGCCGAGCTGCCGCCACCACCGCGCGAGCACCGCGGGGTCCGGCGCGCGGCCGTCGGCTCCGGCCGTCCATCGCGCGGGGACCGGCACCCTCGGCGGCCGGTAGTCGGTCCCGGCGACGACGCAGCCGCCGAGCGCGAGGGCGGCGGCGAGGGGCACGCTCCGGCCGAGCGCCCGTCCGGAACGAAGAAGCGCGCGAGGTCCGCCTCGCGGCGATGAGGGCTTCGACCGCGGCATCGAGCTTCGGGACGTGACTATCCCGGGCTCGAGAACGCACGAACGGTGCCACGGGCGCGGGCGCGGAGCGGCCTGTCCTGCGCCGGCGCGGGGTCCGGACCCGCCCCGTGGCGATGTGGTCGCCGGACGCAGGAAGCCCACGTCCGGCACGCCGAGACGTCCCCGATTGGAAATCCCCGGGGCGGGGACCGACTGCCGAGCGTCATGCTTCGTTTCCCCGCTCTCCTCGCCCTCGTCCTCGTCGGCGCGTGCTCCTCGTCCCATCATGCCGGCGACGGCTCCGTGCCGCCCCGCGGGGACGGGGGCGGCCCGGATCCCACGCTCGACGCCGGACCGCCGCCGCCCACGTGCGTGGAGCGGACCGAGAGCGTCGACCTCCTGTTCGTGATCGACGACTCGGGGTCGATGGTCGAGGAGCAGGCGTCGCTCGCCGAGGGGCTGCCCAGGCTGGTGCACGCGCTGGTGACGGGGGATCGGGACGGCGACGGGACGCCGGACTTCACGCGCGTCGGCCGGCTCCAGGTGGGCGTGGTCACGACCGACATGGGGACGGGCGGCTTCGCGCTGCCGACCTGCAGGGAGCCCGACTTCGGCGACGACGGGCTGATGCAGACCGAGCCCGGGTCCACGAGGCCGGGGTGCGCGGGGATGTACCCGCCGTTCGTCGAGTTCGGCCCGGACGCGGACGAGGATCCCGCCGCGTTCGCGCACGACGTGTCCTGCCTGAGCGGGGTGGGGACGGCTGGCTGTGGGTTCGAGCAGCCGCTCGAGGCGGCGCTCAAGGCGCTGACGCCGTCGACCTCCGACCTCTCGTTCTACCGAGGGACGCGGGGACACGGCGATCGGGAGCACGACGGGTTCGTGGACCGCGACAGCGTCCTCGCCGTGGTCTTCGTCACCGACGAGGAGGACTGTTCGCTCCGCGACCCGGAGCTGCTCAATCCGTCGAGCGCGCTGTACTCGAGCAGCCTCAACCTGCGGTGCTTCAGCTACCCGGAGGCCGCGCATCCGATCGAGCGGTACGTGGACGGGCTCTCGGCGCTCCGGCCGGGCGCGCGGGCGGGGCGGCTCGTGCTCGGCGTCATCGCCGGCGTGCCGCCGGACCTCGCCGGGGCAGCCTACGACGGCGTGCTCGGGGACGTTCGGATGCAGGAGACGGTGGACCCGTCGGACCCGAACCGGCTCACGCCTTCGTGCGACGTGCCGGGCCGCGGCCTCGCGTTTCCGCCCCGGCGCATGGTGCGGCTCGCGCAGCAGCTCGAGACGAGGGGCGCGCGGGCGACCGTGCAGTCGATCTGCCAGGCGGACTTCGGGCCCGCCATCGACGCGCTCGTCGAGCGGATCGCCGCCGCGACGCTACCCTCCTGCATCTGAGGCGGGCGCCGGGGCCGGCGCCGCGTCGGCCGGCGCGCTCTGCGCGGGGCGCTCGCCCGGAGGGCGCAGGAAGGGGTGGTCGCCGTCGAAGATCATCTGCGCCGTGTAGGCCATGTGGACGACGGCGAGGACGAGCCCGAGGACGCTCGCGACGAGGCCGATGATGGCGAGCACGCGGCGCTCGCTCCGGAGCCCGAGCACGCCGAGGACGACGCCGGCGATCGAGACGACGCCCCCGCACGCCGGGATCACGCAGCAGATCCACGAGGTCAGCCCGACGATCAGGGCCGCGAGCGCCACACGGTTGCGCGCCTCGTCGCTCATGTCAGGCAGCGTATCCGCCGGCGCCCCCCGCCCTGTCAAGCGTGCCGGGCGGACGGCCACGATTCGAGACGAGGCCGTTGCGCAATCGCGGCCGTCCATTTAGGGATTCGGGCGTGCCGGAGCTCGAGCTGACCCTACCGTCGGGGATTCCGGTCCGGGTGCGGACCGCGGGGGAGGGTGCCCCGATCGACGACGACGTGGTGTCGGGCAAGCGCATGTTCGCAGGCCGCATGCTGCGGGCCCTCGAGAGCGGGCGGCTCGTGGTCGAGGGGCTGCCGTCGGCGGTCGACGACCTGTCGCTCGCGGACTTCCACGCGCTCCGGGACGCGGCGTTCCGGGTGGGCGCGATCGCCGAGCACGTGGACCCGGAGGAGCGGCGCTGCCGCAACTGCGAGGCGGCCCTCGACCCGAGGCCCGAGGACGCCCCGCTGGCGGACCTCGACCGGTGGTACGTCGAGCGCGAGCCGGAGCCCTTCGAGGGGCCGTTCCCGCTCGGGTCGAGGATCCGCGTGGGGCGCACGGACGCCGAGACGTTCGTCATGGAGCCGGTCACGGTGGGCCGGGCGAAGCCCCTGTGGCGGGTGCTCGCGTCCGAGGCCTCCGGCATCACGCCGCGCATCGTCCGCGCGCTCGGCGTCCGCGCGCTCGGGGACGTGACCGACCCGGGCGCCATCGCCCGCGCCCTCGACCGCGCGCCGGACGACGTGTGGGCCGTGCTCGAGACGGCGTTCCTGCTCCTCAACTACGCGGCGCGGTCTCACTTCCCCTACGTGTGCCCGAAGTGCGGTGCGCTCCACGACCTGCTCGCGCCTGCCGAGCGCGAGTTCGACTTCGAGCCGCACGCGGAGGATCTCTTGCTCGCCGGTCGCCGCGCCGACAGCGTTCACGAGACGGCCGAGCCCTTCCCCGATCCCGATGGGTTCGCGAAGATGGCGCTCCGCATCGGGCGCGAGGTCTACCGCGATCGAGGCGTGCGCAACGTCGAGCTGGTGGTCGACGAGGGCGTGCCGCCGGTCGACGGCTCGGGCGAGCCGCTCCTCGGGAGCTACCGCCCCATCGTCGACGAAGACGCCGCGGGCTACTCGGAGGTGCGGTTCCAGATCGACGTCTTCTACGAGACGTTCGCGAAGATGTACGAGGACGCGCCGTTCGATCTCGAGGCCGAGCTCCGCGACACGATCGACCACGAGGTCCAGCACCACCTCGCCTACCTGTCCGGCAAGGACGCCGTGGACGAGGAGGAGCGCGCGGAGGCGCTCGCGGAGCTCGAGCGCACCTACGGAGCGCGCGCCGTCCGCCGGGCGCAGGTGAAGGGGGTCGTCTCGGAGCTCCGCATCCTCGGCTGGTTCCTGCTCGTCGCCCTGGCCGTGATCGGCCTGATCACCCTCATCCGGGGCATCTGACCCGGTGTTGGCCCCGCGGGTCGGTGCGCTTACGATGCGCGCCGTGACCGCGCTTCGACTGCTTCCGCTCGCCCTCATCGCGCTCCTGTCGGGCTGCCCGACCCCGTGCCCGACCACCCCGCACACCGATCCGGAGCGCCTGTTGTCGTTCCAGCGCGGCTCCCGCCACTACGTCCGCGCGATCCGCGCCGAGGCGCGCGTCGAGCAGTGGGGAGAGCGCGGCCGGATCCGCGGCACCGTGCTGATGTTCGTGCAGCGGCCCGAGAGCGTGCGCTTCGACGCGATGACCCAGATGGGGCCCGCCGCCATCCTGACGAGCGACGGGGAGACGTTCGCGCTCACCGATCTCCGCGAGAACCGGTTCCTGACCGGGCCCACGTGCCCCGAGAACATCGCCCGCCTGCTCGGCATCCCGCTCAGCGGCGAAGAGGTGACGCAGCTCATGCTGGGGGGAACTCCCCGCGTCCCTCACACCGAGTCGACCCTCGAGTGCACGGGAGACGGCACGTACCTCGTGACGCTTCGCGGCGAGGGGGAGCTGCGCCAGGAGATCGAGATCGCCGTGCGCGAGGCGGACATCGAGGCGCCGCCCGAGCAGCAGCACCTGCGGCTCGTCCGCTCGCAGGTCTTCGACGCGCGTGGCACGGTGTGGAAGGCGACCTTCGACGACTACCGCGTGCTCGCCGACCCGGAGAGCGACGAGGGCTTCGGCGTCGCCATGCCGTTCGAGGTGCGCTTCGAGCACCCGCGCGAGAACGCGGACACGACCGTGCGGTTCGAGGAGATCGACGTCAACGTGGACGTCCCGGCGGCGGCGTTCCAGCAGGCCCCGCGCCCCGGTCTGCCCGTCGAGCACGTCCCCTGCGATTGAGCTCATCGCCGATCGCACCCGGAATAGATCGGGGGGGCCTTGCGGTTGTCTCCTGCGCGCCTAAGGCCTTCGCCCCTCTTCACCGTGGCGAAACCGGGCGTTCGCACGCGGAGGCAGGAGTACCCACATGCTTCGCAAGGTGTTCCAATTCCCCGAAGTCGTCGCCCACTACTCGGTGGGCTCGGTGCTCCTCGTGGGGCATCTCGTGATCGTCGGCTTCCAGCTACGCAAGCAGGCCGGCGCCAAGCCCTGATCGGTTGCCCGTCGGGAATTCTGCTACAGTCCGCGGCCCGATGGCCGACAACCTCCTCGAAGTCCGTGACCTGGTCACCGCCTTCCATACGGACGAGGGCGTGGTCCGGGCCGTGGACGGGGTGAGCTTCGAGCTGCGCGACGGCGGCACGATCGGCGTGGTCGGGGAGTCCGGCTGCGGCAAGAGCGTGACGTCGCTCTCGGTCATGCGGCTCATCCCGATGCCGCCGGGGAAGATCGAGCGCGGCGAGATCCTGTTCGAGGGCCGCAACCTGCTGAAGCTCTCCGAGAAGGAGATGCGTGCGCTGCGCGGCAACCAGATCTCGATGATCTTCCAGGAGCCGATGACCTCGCTCAACCCGGTCTACACGGTCGGGCACCAGATCATCGAGGCGGTCCGCCTCCACCAGAAGCTCGACAAGAACGCCGCTCGGGCGCGTGCGATCGAGATGCTCCGCCTGGTGGGGATTCCTGCAGCGGAGGAGCGCATCGACGCCTACCCGCACCAGATGTCGGGCGGCATGCGCCAGCGCGTCATGATCGCGATGGCGCTGAGCTGCGAGCCGAAGCTGCTCATCGCCGACGAGCCCACCACGGCGCTCGACGTCACCATCCAGGCGCAGATCCTCGAGCTGCTGAAGAAGCTGCAGCAGGAGATGGGGATGAGCATCATGCTCATCACCCACGACCTCGGCGTCGTCGCCGAGTTCGTCGAGGAGATCATCGTCATGTATGCCGGCAAGGTCGTCGAGCGCGCCGAGACGACCCAGCTCTTCGACGCGCCGAAGCACCCCTACACCCGCGGCCTGCTCGCGAGCGTGCCGAGCTTCGAGGACAACTCGAAGAAGAAGCGTCTCCCCACGATTCCGGGCGTCGTCCCGGACCTCCGGGAGCTGCCGGTGGGCTGTCGTTTCCAGGATCGCTGCCCCGACGTCGTCGCAAAGTGCCGCGAGGAGGAGCCGCCGCTCGAGGAGCTCGAGGGTGGCCGGCTCGTCGCGTGCTTCGTGGCGACCGGCGCGGCGCCGGCGCCGGCGCCGAAGCAAGGGGCGAGCGATCGGCTGATCGAAGGAGAGGCGTCATGAGCGAAGCGCCCCTCTCGCGGGAGACGGCGGAGGAACCGGCGCCGAAGGATCGAGCCGCCGGCGAGGAGATCCTGCGCGTCGAGAAGCTCTGCAAGCACTTCCCCGTCAAGCGCGGCTTCTTCGGAGGCGCCAGCGCCTGGGTGCGCGCCGTCGACGGAGTGAGCCTCGACGTGAAGCCGGGCGAGACCGTCGGGCTCGTCGGTGAGTCCGGCTGCGGCAAGACGACCTTCGGTCGCGTCGTGCTCCGGCTCATCGATCCGACCAGCGGCACGATCACCTACGAGGGGACCGACATCACGACCCTCGACCAGCGTGAGCTCCGCCCGCTCCGCCGGCGCATGCAGATCATCTTCCAGGATCCGTACAGCTCGCTGAACCCGCGCATGACCGTGCGCGCCACGGTCGGCGAGGCGATGCGCATCCACGGCCTCGTGAAGGACCCGAAGGAAGAGCAGGAGCGCGTCGCGTCGTTGCTGCGTCGCGTCGGCCTCCGCCCGGAGTACATGAACCGCTATCCGCACGAATTCTCGGGCGGGCAGCGGCAGCGCATCGGCATCGCTCGGGCGCTGGCGGTCGAGCCGCGCTTCATCGTGTGCGACGAGCCCATCAGCGCGCTCGACGTGTCGATCCAGGCCCAGATCGTCAACCTGCTGCAGGACCTTCAGGACGAGCTCGGCCTCGCCTATCTGTTCATCGCGCACGACCTCAAAGTAGTCGAGTACATGAGCCACCGCGTCGCGGTGATGTACCTCGGCAAGGTCGTGGAGCTCGCGTCGAGCGGCGCCATCTACGAGGAGCCGAAGCACCCCTACACCCAAGCGCTCCTGAGCGCGGTGCCGGTCCCCGATCCGCACCGCAAGTCGAAGCGCATCCTGCTCGAGGGCGACGTACCGAGCCCGATGAACCCGCCGTCGGGCTGCAGCTTCCACCCGCGCTGCCCCGTGGCAGAAAAGGGCAAGTGCGACCGGGACGAGCCCGTCCTGCGCGAGATCGAGCCCGGGCACTGGGTGAGCTGCCATCTCGCGCGCTGACCGTCATTGCGCTCCGTTTCCGAAACAAGTACGAACGAGGCGCGATGGACGAGCTCGGCGATTCGGAGCGAGCGCGGCTCGTGGAGCGGTTCGGGCGCAGCTACGAGGCGGGCGCCACGATCTACGCCGAGGAGGACCCGGCCGACGCCTGCTTCATGGTGCAGGAGGGCCGCGTCCGCCTGGTGAAGCGGATCCGCTCGGCCGAGCGCAGCTTGACGGTGCTCCGTCCGGGCGACCTCTTCGGCGAGGACGCCCTCTTGCGAAAGGCCCAGGTCCGGGCGGCGTCGGCGGTCGCCCTCACGGCAGTGACCGTCCTGGCGCTCGACCGCAAGACGTTCGCGGTGATGCTCTCGGGCAACCCCGAGGTCGCCGGCCGGCTCGTCGAGCAGCTCGTCCAGCGCCTGCGCGACGCCGAAGAGCAGCTCGAGAACGCCATGCTCCGCGACCACCCGTCGCGGGTGGTCAACACCCTGCTCCGGCTCGCCGCCGGCTCCGAGCAGCGAGACGACGGCTGGGTCCTGGCAATTTCACCCCTGGAGCTTTCCAGTCGGGTGGGACTCGACGTGGACACGGTCAAGCGGGCAGTCCAGCAGCTCCGGGACGGAGGCTACCTCCGCATCGTCGACGAGCGGATCGTGCTGCCCGACCTCGAGGCGCTGCGCCGGCTGTACCTGCTGCTTGGCACGAAGGAGGAGATCCGCGGTGGATTCGCCTGACTGTCCCCGTCCGTGGACGCCGGCAGGGGGTGTCGGTCAGCCGACAGGGGCCCGTATCGGTGTGCTGGCTCACTGCCGAACACGGTTGACGCGCTGGCCGGGCCCCGGTAGATCGGAGCGCTCGGGCCGGGGTGACCGAAAGGTGACGGCAGCCTCGGTCGCGTTGCTCCTCTTGGGCTCGTTCGGATGTGGCGGAGGGCCCTCCGCCGAAGAGGTCGATCGCTCGATGCGCGAGTTCAGGCTAGCGGACAGTCTCCGCGAGGAGGGGAACATCCCCGGTGCCCTCGAGCACCTGCGGGTCGCCCTCGAGCTCGACCCGGACAACGCCCGCGCGCACCTGCTCGCCGGCTACATCCACCTCGAGCGCGAGGACTACCCGCGGTCGGAGCAGGCGCTTCGCCGCGGCGTCGAGCTCCTCTCGGAGCAGCCCGACATGGCCGCCACGCTCGCCGAGGCGAAGAACGTGCTCGGCGTCGTGCTGATCCACCAGGCGCGCTACGACGACGCGATCCCGCTCCTGCGCCAGTCGGCGTCCGACATGCTCAACCACGCCCCGTGGTACGCCTGGGGCAACCTCGGCTGGGCGTACTACGAGAAGGGGGAATACTCCGCCGCCCAGGAGGCGTTGGAGCAGGCCGTACGGGTCCAGCCCCGGTTCTGCTTGGGGCACTACCAGCTCGGGCGGACGCTCTTCGCCATGGAACGGTTCGAGGAGGCAGACGAAGCGCTCACGCAGGCGCTCGAGGCCGACGAGCGCTGCGGGCAGTTCTATCAGGACGCGTGGGCGCTCCGCGGCGAGACGCGCGCGCGGCTCGGGCGTCGCGACGAAGCGATCACCGACTTCGAGAGATGCGTGGAGATCGGTGCGCAGACCGAGGCAGGTCGTTCCTGCCGGCGGTTCCTGGAGGGCACGGCACCCTGAGGGGGGTGGGGAGCCGTTCGGGAGGGAGTCGATGGAGTCGATCGGAAAGCACCTGAGACGGGAACGTGAGCTGCGGCAGGTCTCCCTCGAGGAGATGGCGCAGACCACGCGCATCCCCATGAAGATGCTCCACCGCATCGAGGAGGACCGCTTCGACGAGCTGCCGGGCGAGGTGTTCGCCCGCGGGTTCCTCCGGTCGTACACGCGCGCGCTCGGGCTCGACTCGGAGCCCGTGATCGAGCGCTACGACCTCGGCCGCAGGCGCCCGGAAGAAGCGGCTCCGGCGCCGATCGCCGTGATCACGCCGCCCGAGCGGGGAAGGCGCTTCGGCATCGCCATCGCCCTCGTCATCCTGCTGATCCTGTTCACGCTCGCGCTCAGCATCGTCCTTCGACCCCGGCACCGGGACACCCATATCGAGTTGAGTTCTTATTCTCTGCACGATTTCGACGCGTTCGCGTCGAAATCGCGCACCCCACTGTCTGCTCCGCAGACATTGGGGCCCCGTGAGGGACACCCTCACACTCCCGCGACGCTTCGCTTCGCTCAGCGTCGGGCTCGCTTCGCTCGCGATTTGGGGTGACGGGCGCGTGGCTCGGCTCGGCGGGTGAGTTACAACTCGCTTGGTGCCAGCTCCCGGGCGATTCACCGATGCGATCCTGATCCGGTCGGTCGACTACGGCGACGCCGACCGCATCGTGACGCTGTTGACGCGTGACCTCGGCAAGGTCGCCGTCATGGCGCGCGGTGCCCGGCGGAGCCGCCGTCGGTTCGCCGGCGCGCTCGAGCCGTACGCGCTCCTGCACGCCGAGGTGGCGCTCGGCCGTGGCGAGGTGGGGCGGCTCGGTCAAGCGCAGGTGCGGCGCGCCTTCCCGCGCATCTTGTCGGCGCTCGATCGGATCACCTTCGCCGGCGCAGCCCTCGAGCTCGTCCGCGAGGTCGCGCCGCCGCGCGAGCCGGACGAGCGCCTCTTCGACGCCACGCTCTCGTTCTTCGAGGCGCTCGACGCAGCCGCCGAGGCGCGCGAGGAGCTGCTCCTCGCGTTCGAGGTCCGCGTCATGGCCGTCGCGGGGCTCACGCCCGGAGTCGACGTGTGCGCCAGGTGCGGCAAGCGCGCTCCCGAGGGCAAGGCGGCCCGGTTCGACCCCGCGCTCGGGGCGATCGTCTGCCGGGCGTGCGGCGGCGCGGCCCTGCACCTGTCGGGCGGCGCCCGCGAGCGAATCCGAGCCTGCGCCGGCGCGGGCTGGGCGCAGGGGCCCGCGGCGTGGGAGCCGCGCGAGCTCGCCGAGGTCCGCCGCGCCCTCGCCGACCACGTCCATGCGCACGTGGGACGCAGGCTGTCCGGGGGCGAGCTGGTTGCGCAGGTCGGCGAGCTGCCCCAGAGGAGGGCCCGATGAGCGACGAGCTGCGCACCACGCCGACCGAGCTCCGCGCGCCGCGGGGAGCTCGCGTCCTCGAGATCGACTGGGCCGACGGGTTTCGGGGCCGGATCGAGCACCGGATCCTGCGGGGGTTCTGCCCCTGTGCCCACTGCCAGGGCCACGAGGGGCCGATCCGGTTCGTCGAGGGGGCGAGCCTCGATCTCGTGGACATCGAGGAAGTCGGCCAGTACGCGCTCTGCCTCGCCTGGGGGGACGGCCACCGGACCGGCATCTACACCTTCGAGCACCTGCGCCGGCTCTCGGAGCTCGAGGGGGCGCGGGAGGACACGGTCCTGCCCCGATAGCTCCGGAATCAGGCAAGAACCGGGCGACATCGGGTACCATGCCGGGCGTGGGTACCCCGTTGCGAATCCTGGTCGTGGAGGACTCGAGCGCCATGCGGGCCTTCGTCCGGGCCACGCTCGAGGACGCCGGCGGGGTCGAGGTGCAAGAGGCGCAGAGCGGGTTCGAGGCCTTGAGGCTCCTGCCGCGTCAGGTCTTCGACCTCGTCATCGTCGACGTCAACATGCCCGACATCAACGGGCTCGAGCTGGTCTCCTTCATGCGGCGCAGCCAGGAGCACCAGGGCACGCCGCTCCTCATCATCAGCACGGAGGCCAGCGCGCGGGACCGCGAACGGGGGCTGTCGCTCGGCGCCAACGCCTATCTGAGCAAGCCGTTCCAGCCCGAGCAGCTGCGCGCGGCGGTGGCCGAGCTGCTCGCAGGGTGACATGGCCGGGAGCGACGACAGGAAGGACGACGTCCGAGACGAGTTCCTCGCCGAAGCTCAGGAGATCGTGGAGTCGCTCTCGCGTGACCTGCTCGTCCTCGACCAGGGGCAGAAGGAGGGCCACCCGGACCCGGATCTCGTCAACGAGGTGTTCCGCGGAGTCCACACGCTCAAGGGCATCGCGGGCATGTTCGGCTACCACCAGGTGGGCGCCGTCGCGCACGCGCTCGAGGATCTGCTCGACGACCTCCGCCTCGGCCGCGTCGAGCTGACGCAGGACGTCCTCGACGTCCTCTTCGAGGGCGTGGAGAACTTCCAGCGGCTGCTCGGCGAGGCGAAGGGCGCGGGCGAGTCGGCCGACGTGGACCTGTCCGACTACGCCCAGTCGATCGAGCGCGTCTCGGCCGGTGGTGGCCGGAAGGAGACGTCGCTCGAGTCCTACGACCTCGACCCCGGCGTCCTCGCGGTGCTGACCGAGTACGAGGAGCACCGGCTCCGCACCAACGTCGAGCAGGGCGTGCCCCTCTTCCGGCTGGTCGTGCGCCTCTCGCTCGCGTCCATCGACACCGCCCTCGAGTCCCTGAAGACGCGCGCCAAGCCGCTCGCCGAGATCATCACGTACCTGCCCAGCATGGGCGAGAGCGACGGGGACGCCATCGATCTCGAGGTGCTGTTCGCGAGCCGGGCCAGCGCCGAGAGGCTCGAAGAGGTGCTCGGCGGGGACGGAGCCCGGGTCGAGCCCGTGCCGCGCAAGGACGGCCACGCGACCGTGCCGCCCCCCGAGCGGGCCACGGTGACCTCCGCGCCGCCGGCTCCGACCGTCGCGCACGTCGTCGCGCCCCCGCGGCCGCCCCCCGTCCCGAAGACCTCGGCGCCGCCGCCGATCTCGCACGACGAGCCCGAGGACGACGAGGAGGCCGAGATCGGCGGCGATCAGCTCTCGGTCCGCTCGGTCACGAACACGGTGCGGGTCGACATCCGCAAGCTCGATCACCTCATGAACGTGGTGGGGGAGCTGGCCATCGTGCGCAGCGCGGTGGCGCGCATCACCGACCGTATCCGAGCCAGGCCCGAGCTGCGGCAGCTCGCGCTCGAGCTCCACCGCGTCAACCGCGGCTTCGAGAGGCACCTGGGCGAGCTGCAGGACGGCATCCTCGACGTCCGGATGGTCCCCCTGCGGCAGGTGTTCGACCGGCTCGCGCGGGTGGTCCGGCAGGTGGCGCGGGAGCACGAGAAGGAGATCCGGCTGGCGGTGACCGGCGCCGAGACGGAGGTCGACAAGCTGATCGTGGAGGAGCTGTCGGACCCGCTGATGCACATCATCCGCAACGCGATCGACCACGGCGTGGAGAAGCCCAAGGTGCGGGAGCTCGCGGGCAAGCCCAGCACGGGCACGCTCGCGCTCAACGCGTACCAGAAGGGGAACCACGTCGTCATCGAGGTCGAGGACGACGGCGCCGGCATGAGCGAGGACAAGCTCTTCGAGACCGCGGTCCGGCGCGGTGTCGTCACCGAGGACTCGCGCGCGGACATGACGCGCCAGGAGATCTTCAACCTGATCTTCCAGCCCGGCTTCACCACGCGCTCGTCCATCACGGACATCTCCGGCCGCGGCATGGGCATGGACGTCGTCAAGACGAACATCAACCGGCTCGGTGGGATCGTCGACGTGCAGAGCGAGCACGGCATCGGGACGAAGCTGACGATCACGCTCCCGGTGACGCTCGCGATCATCCGGGCGCTCGTCGTGGAGGTGTCGGGGCGGGTGTTCTGCATCCCGCTCACGGCGGTGCAGGAGGCGCTGCTCCTCGACGCCCGCGCCATCCGCACCGTCGAGGGCCGCGAGGTGCTGACGCTTCGCGGCGGGACCCTGCCCCTGTGCCGACTCTCGTCGCTGTTCGCGCTGGCGCCGAGGCGCGAGCGGCCGTCCAAGCGCTACGTGGTGGTGACGTCCCTCGGACAGAAGCGGGTCGGGTTCGTGGTCGACGGGCTCCAGGGCCAGCAGGACATCGTGATCAAGGCCCTCGGACGCAGCCTCTCGCGTGTGCGCGGGTTCGCGGGCGCGACCGATCTCGGCGACCAGCGCGTCGCGCTGGTGGTCGACGCGCCGGCGCTCATGGAAGAGGTGCTCGGAGGGGCGGACCGCGTGCTCACGGCGGGGGAGGTGTCGTGAGCGACGAGATCGTGCGCGCGAAGACGGTGCTGCCGGCGGCCGTGGCCCACCAGGTCGGCTCGGCCGAACCGGAGATCGTCTACGAGGTCCTCGCGTTCGTGATCGCGCAGGAACGGTACGCGCTCCCGCTCGCGTCCGTCCGAGAGATCCTCAAGGTACCGTCGATCACCGAGGTGCCTCGGGCTCCGCGAGACGTCCTAGGGATCATCTCGGTCCGCGGTCGCATCATCACCGTCGTCGATCTCCGGCGGCGCCTGCGCATGGCCGAGGCGGCGATCGACAAGGGCGCCCGGGTGCTGCTCGTGGACGACGGGCGAGAGTTGCTCGGTCTGCTGGTCGATCGCGTCCTGTCCGTATACCGGCTGCGGCAGGACGAGGTGGAGCTCGCGGCGGTGATGGGCGGAGACACGGCCGACTACGTGACGGGTATCGGCAGACCGAAGGCGTCGAAGGGCACGCGCGACGCGGAGGCGAGGACGCAGGAGGAGATGCTGATCCTCCTCGATCCCGGGCCGCTCCTGAGGAGGTAGCCATGCAACCGGCACGACACCGCACCGATCGGACGAAGAACCTCGTGGGGTTCGTCGTGGGCGACGTGCGCTACGCCGTCGACATCCTCCGCGTCCGCGAGATCCTCAACCCCCTACCCACCGTGACGCTTCCCCACGCGCCGCCGGCGGTGGTCGGAGTCGCCGACCACCGGGGTCAGGTCGTCCCCGTGATCGACCTGCGGCGCCGGTTCGGCCTCGGGGCGAAGGACGCGACCCGCCGCACCAAGTGGGTGGTAGTCCAGGTCGAGCGCGGATCGGCCGCGCTGGTCGTGGACGCGGTGACCGACGTGTTCGGCGCCGCGGAGCCCGACCACCGGGGCATTCCGGAGCTCGGCGTGGGCGACGCCGCGCGCGGGATCCTCGCGGTCTACAAGTACGAGGACGCGCTCGTGTTCGTGCTCGACGTCGACCGGGTGGCGGCGCCGGCCGAGGCGCTCGACATGCAGTCGCTGGCCCGGCGCCTCGGCGGGGGAGAGCCCGCGTGACGGCGGATCGGCTTCGAGCCTCGCTCGGCGACGCGGACGCCGAGGTCCGCCGCAGCGCCGTCGTGCTCCTCGAGCAGAGCGCGGCCGAGGAGGCCGGCGAGCTCGTCCTCATCGCGCTCGGCGACGAGGACTGGCGTGTCCGGAAGGAGGCCGTGCGGGTGGCGACGGCGCTGACCCCCAAGCTCTCGCTCATGCCGGACCTCGTGGCGGCGATCACGCAGGGCGAGAACGTGGGCCTCCGGAACGCCGCGCTCGAGGTGCTCCGCGGCCTCGGCCCCGGCAGCTCCGACGCCCTCCGGCGCGCGCTCGAGAGAGCGCCGGCGCACGGCCGGAAGTTCGTCGTCGAGGCGCTCGGGGACACGGGGGATCCGGCGGTCGTCCCGGACCTCGCCGAGGCGTCCGAGGACGCCGATCCGAACGTGGCGGCGGCGGCCATCGACGCCCTCGCGCGCCTCGGCGGGCCCGGGGCCGAGCGCGCCCTCAGGGATCGCCTGCGGGCGCCCGATCCGTTCCACCGCATGGCGGCGCTCGACGGGCTCGACCGGCTCGCGGCGACCGTGCCGTGGGAGGAGATCGCGCCGCTCCTCGGTGACCGCCTGGTCCGCCGCGTCGCCCTCCGGGTGCTCGGCCGGACCGGCCGCACCGAGGCCGTGGCGACGCTGGTCGAAGCCCTGGGGGACGGGTCCCCCCACGTCGTCGGCACCGCGGCCACGTCCCTCGGGCGCCTGTACGCCGAGCTCGGCGGAGCGGCGGCGGAGGTGGCGCGGCGGGCGAGCGTGCTCGAGCCGCAGGCGAAGAGCTCGCTCCGGTCGCTCCTCGCCTCGGACGACCTGCCCGCGCGCAAGGCGGCCGCGACGCTGCTGCTGCTCGCGCGCGACTCCGAGGCCGTTCCCGGCATCGTGCAGCTCGTCTCCGAAGGCGCGCTCGGACGCGAAGCGGTGGCCGTGCTCCGAGGGTGGGGCACGGACGCGGTGCCGCCGCTCCTCGACGCGTCGTCGCGCACCGCCGGGGCGGCGCAGGGCGTCGCCCTCGAGCTCGCCGCCGACCTCGTGGCGGCGCCGGCCATGCTCGGGGGAGCCCCCGACCCCGCGCTCGAATCGCGGGTGCGAGAGGCGGTCCGACACGCTCTCGCCTCGCCCGAGCCGGCCGTCGTGCGCGCGGCGGTGCGCAGCCTGACCTGGTTCGCGGAGCCGAGCGACGCGCCCCGGCTCGTCGAGCTCGCCGGCGGAGCAGACGAGGACGTCGCGCGCGCCGCCGGGGCCGTGCTCGAGTCGCTCGCCGGGCGGGCGGCCGAGGCGGTCCGCGATTCCCTCCGGCCGGTGCCGCTCGAGGGCGCCGCGGGTGCCGCGCTCACGCCCGTCGTGGCGCAGCTCGGCGGGCAGGAGGCGTTCGAGCGGTTGTCGGCGGCGCTCAGCGCGGACGACGCCGCGACCCGCCGAGCCGCAGTCGAGGCGCTCGCCGAGCTCGGTGGCGCGCGGGCGGCCGAGCACGTCGCCCTCGCCCTCGCCGACGACGACGTCGGCGTGCAGAGCGCGGCGGCGCGCGCTCTCGGGCGCATCCGCGACGAGGAAGGCCGGCCCGCCGGAGCGGACCACCTGTTGCTCGCGCTCGGATCCGATTCCCCCGCCGTGCGGGCTGCGGCGGCGCGCGGGCTCGGAGAGGCGGGGGACGGCCGCGCCGTCGAGCCGCTCCGGGAGCTCGTGCGCGAGGGGGCGCCCGGCGTCGCCGTCGCCGCGATGCAAGCGCTGCGGACCATGCACGACCCCACGCTCGGCGACCTCCTCGTCGAGGCGCTGGGGCACGACGACGAGGAGGTCGTCAAGCAGGCGCTGCGCGCTCTCGCCGAGTCGGGCGGCGAACGGATGGCGTCGCGGTTGGCCGTGGGTCTCACGCACGCAGCCTGGGACGTGCGCAGGCTCGCGGCGGTCCTGCTCGGCGAGCTCGGCAGTGGCGAGGCCGAGCAGGCGCTCGAGGCGCGGTTCGGCATCGAAGGCGACGATCTCGTGCGGGAGGCGATCGAGGAAGCGCTCGGGCGGATCCGGAGGGGCGCCTAGTGCCCCTCCTGTTCGACTCCGGCCCCGAGATTCGGATCGAGGAGTTCCGCCTGCTGCGGGACCTGATCAACCGGTTTTGCGGGATCAGCTTCCAGGACGACGCACGCTTCCTCGTCGAAAGGAGGCTGCGCGACCGGCTGCAGGCGCTCGGCCTCTCGGACTACGGCGACTACTACCAGCACCTCAAGTACCACCCCGACGCCCGGGCGGAGCTCGAGCGCGCGGTCGAGCTGCTGACGACGAACGAGACCTACTTCTTCCGCGAGGACTACCAGCTCGCGGCCTTCCGCGACGAAGTGCTGCCGCAGCTCCGAGAGCGCGCCGAGGCCCGTGGAGCGCGCAGGCTCGCGCTGTGGAGCGCCGGGTGCTCGACCGGCGAGGAGGCCTACACGGTCGCGATGATCATCGCGCAGACGGGCCTCTTCGACGGGTGGGACGTGCGGATCTTCGGCAACGATATCTCCCGCCGCGTGCTACACACTGCGCGGCGTGCGACCTACGGCGCGTCGAGCTTCCGCGCCATGCCCCCGGAGTACGACCGCTGGTTCGTCGACGTGCCCGAGGGACGTCAGGTCTCGGCCCGCATCCGCGCCATGTGCCACTTCGGTCACCTGAACCTCCTCGCAGGCGACCGTGCGGCGATCGTGGGGCGCGTCGACGCGGTCTTCTGTCGTAACGTGCTCATCTACTTCGACACGGATTCTCGCCGCAAGGTGATCGACACGTTCTACGATCGGCTCCTGCCCGGCGGCTACCTCTTCCTCGGGCACAGCGAGTCCTTGCTCAACCTCTCGACGGCTTTCGAGCTCGTGCACCTGCGAAAGGACCTGGTGTATCGGCGACCCGAGTCCGCGCGGACGGCGCCGCGGAGAGAGACATGACCCTGCGGGTCCTGGTGGTGGACGACTCCGCCTACAACCGCCGGACGATCGCGGAGCTGCTCTCGTCGCTCGAGGACGTGGAGGTCGTCGGCAAGGCGAGCGACGGCGACGAGGCGCTGCGGATGGCGGCGGAGCTCTCGCCCGACCTCATCACCCTCGACCTCGAGATGCCGCGCATGGACGGGTTCACGTTCCTGCGCTTGCTGATGGCGAAGCAGCCGACGCCCGTCATCATCGTCTCCGGCTACTCGGCCAAGGAGAACGTGTTCCGCGCGCTCGAGCTCGGAGCGCTCGACTTCGTCGCCAAGCCGACGCGCACCGTGTCTGCCGACCTCGCGCAGATCGGCGATGAGCTCGCCGAGAAGGTAGCGCTGGTCAAGCACCTGTCTCTCGCGAAGGTGGACCCGACGCGGCGCGGCTCCTCGCTCGCCGGCCGCACCGCGACACAGGTGTTTCGGACGGTCGGCCCGGACGGCGTGGCGGCGGAGCCGGACGCGCAGGGGGAGGCTCGCCGCGTGATCGTCGTGGGGGCTTCGACGGGCGGCCCCACGGCGTTGCTCGAGCTCTTCGCGGCGTTCCCGGCCGACGCGCCCGCTGCCGTCGTGGTGGCGCAGCACATGCCCGAGAAGTTCACGCGGACGTTCGCGCAGCGCCTCGACCGGCTCGGGCGGCTTCACGTGCGCGAGGCGTCGGAGACGACGCCGCTCTTGGCGCGCCAGGGCTGGATCTGCCCTGGCGGGCGGTGCATCGACGTCGTGCGAACCGGCAGCTCGCTCGCGACACGCGTCGGCGACCCGAGCCCGGCCGACCGGTACGTCCCCTCGGTGGACCGGCTGTTCGAGTCGGCGGCCAAGGCGTGCGGGGATCGCGTGGTCGCGGTCGTCTTGACGGGCATGGGGGACGACGGCTCGCACGGCGTGCGCGCCGTCAAAGAGGCCGGCGGAACGGTCCTCGCGGAGGCGGCCGAGAGCGCCGTGATCTACGGGATGCCCGGGGCGGCGGTCCGGACCGGTTGCGTCGACGCGAGCCTGCCGTTGCGCGAGCTGGCCGACCACGTGGCGGCGCTCGCAAAAGGTTGATCTGGAGCACTTTTGCGTGACCCGCCGCGACCCGTTCTGGTACTTTCTCGATTCGCCGGAGAGCGGATGATGCAGGAGAACGACAGCGGGCGCGACGAGCGCGCGAGCGACGCGCCGGTCGATCTGACCAAGGAGCGCGAGCAATTCGTCCGCACGTTCCTGCGCAAGGGTGTCGAGCTCACCGAGGAGCTGCTCTCCGAGAGCGCCGACCTCCGCAAGGAGGTGGCGCGGCTCGAGCGTGACAACGCGCGCCTCCGCGCGCAGGTCAAGAGCGACAACGCCATCCGCGACCTCATCGAGACCATCGAGGAGCTCGAGCGCGAGAAGCGCAGCCTGCTCGATCGCTCGAGCGAGCTCGAGGCGAGCCAGCGCGAGGACGAGGGGCGCTACACGCGCATCGAGGCCGAGCTGAACGACCTGGCGAACCTGTACATCGCGAGCTACCAGCTCCACGCGAGCCTGTCGGTGCGCCGCGTGGTGCGGCACCTCCGCGACACCATCGGGCAGCTCGTCGGTGCCGAGGCGTTCGCCATCTACGTGAACGACCGCGAGCGCAAGCTGGCCGTGCCGATCGGGTTCGAGGGGCTCGAGGCGGACGCGGTGAGGCCCGTGGGGATCGGCGAAGGCATCATCGGCGAGGCGTGCATCACCGGCATCGAGCGCATACGGGACGACTTCGCCGATGGCACGTTGCAGGACCCCGTGGCCGTGATCCCGCTCCTGGTCGAGGGCCGGCCGATCGGCGCCATCGCCGTCGCGTCGATGCTCGAGCAGAAGAGCGAGTGGGCGTCGGTGGACCGGGAGCTGTTCAAGCTGCTCGGCGCGCACGCCGGGACTGCGCTCATCGCGGCAAACCTCTACGCATCGATGTCGGGCCCCGAAGCAGCGCTCGAGGGGCTGTTCGACAACCTCCTGCGTCGACCCTCACACAACCCCCCGCCGGAGGGGGAGTAAGAGACATGGCCGAGTACTCCTGCCTCGTCGTAGAAGATTCGCCCATGATGCGGCAGCTCTTGGTGTTCGCGCTGGCCCGCATCAAGAAGCTGCAGGTCACCGAAGCCGAGGACGGCGTCGACGGGCTGCGGAAGCTCTCCGGCAACAAGTTCGACCTCGTCATCACCGACATCAACATGCCGATCATGGACGGCCTGAAGCTCGTCAAGCGGATCCGCAGCGACGAGAACCACAAGGACGTTCCGATCATCATCATCACGACCGAGGGGTCGAGCGAGGATCGCGCGCGCGCCATGGCGCTCGGTGCCAACGCGTACATCACCAAGCCCATCCAGGCGCCGCAGGTGATCGCGCAGGTCAAGGAGCTCCTGAAGTTGGAGTGACCGTCGATCCCGACCGCGAGCCGTTGCCCGAGAAGGTGGGGCCCTACCGCCTCGGCGAGGTGCTCGGCGAAGGCGGGATGGGCGTGGTCGTCCGAGCGGTGGACGCCGAGGGACGGCCGGCGGCCGTGAAGCTGCTCCACTACCTCCCCGTCCGGCGCCGCTCGGAGAGGGCACGGTTCGAGCGCGAAGCGAGCATCCGGCTCGACCACCCGAACGTGGTGCGCGTGCTCGACGCGGGTGTCGAGCAGGGGGTCCCCTGGATCGCCTTCGAGCTGTTGCCGGGAGAGACGCTCGCCGAGCGCTTGAAGAGTGGAGCGCTCTCGGTCGCGGAGGCGCTCGACGTCGTGCTCCAGGCCGCGCGCGGGCTCGAGGCGGCGCACGCGCAGAAGATCGTCCACCGGGACCTCAAGCCCAGCAACCTGTTCCTCTGCGAGGACGGGACCGTCAAGATCATCGACTTCGGGATCGCCCGCCTCGACGACGAGGACACGACACGCCTGACCGCCACCGGGAACGTGCTCGGGACGCCGACGTACCTGTCGCCCGAGCAAGCGAGCGGCGCGCGCGACGTGGACGAGCGCACGGACGTCTGGGCGCTCGGCGTCCTCACGTACGAGGCGCTCGCCGGCCGCTCGCCCTTCGACCGGCCCACCTCGCTCGCGACGATGCTCGCGGTCATGGTCGAGCAGCCCGCGTCGCTCGGATCGCTCGCGCCGCACGTGCCGCCCGAGCTCGTGCGGATCGTCGAGCGCTGCCTCGAGAAGAAGCCGTCCGACCGCTTCCCGAGCGTGGCTGCGCTGCGCGTTGCGCTCGAGGCCGTCGAGTCACGCGACGTCGAGTCGCGCCCGATGGCGTCGGCGCCGACCATCGCCTCGCCCGCGCTCCCCGCGCGCATGCCGTCGATCACGCCCGGTGAGCAACGGGTGGTCGCGGTGCTGCTGGCCGACGCGCTGAACGACCGCGACGCGCTCCGGGCCGCGATCGAGGGCGCCGGCGGAGCCTGGCTGCCCGTGGTGGGAGACCGCGCGATCGGCCTGTTCGGCGGCGAGGCCTGGGAGGGCGACGAGGTGGAGCGCGCCGCCGGCGCGGCGCTCGAGGCACGCCACGCCGCGGCGTGGCTCTCGGTCGCCTCCGGCCGCGCGTCTTACAGCGGCGCCACGGGGATCGCCGGCACCGCGCTCTCGGCGGCCGAGGCGGGCATCGCGGCCCGGACGCGCGGGGTCGCGCTCGACGCGCAGTCGGCGCGTGCGCTCTCGGAGCGGTACACCCTCGAGCGGGTCGGCGAGGACGTCTTCGAGATCGTCGAGCGCATCAGCGTGCCGGTGAGCATCCTCGCCCCGCCGAGCAGCACGACCACCGTCGGACGCGAGGCGGAGATCGCGCAGCTCGTCGGCGCGATGGGCTCGGTGGTCGACGAGGAGCGCCCCGTCGCCGTGCTCGTCACCGGGCCTCCGGGCGTCGGCAAGAGCCACCTCCGGTGGGTGCTCGGCCGCCTGCTCGACGAGCGCGGGGGGTTCCGCGTGCTGTCGGCGCGTCCCGAGCCGGGCGAGCGCCGCGACGCGTTCGCCGTGTTCCGCGGCCTGATGACGGGACGTCTCGCCGCCGGGGCCGAGCGCGGCTGGCCGTCCTTCCGCCGCGGCGCGCCGGAGGCCGAGCGGCTGCGCGCGGTCCGGTCGCTGGTCGAGGAGAGCGTCGGCGGCGGGGCCGAGGCGGACGCGCTCACGCCTTTCTTCGCGGAGCTCCTCGGGCTCGGCGTGGCGAGCTCTCCGGCGGTGGACGCGGCGCTCCACGACCCCATGCTCATGCGCGACCGCATCCGGCTCGCGATCGAGGACTGGCTCGCGGGGCTCGGCGAGCAGGGGCCGCTCGCGATCGTGCTCGAGGATCTCCAGTGGGTCGACGACGCGTCGCTCGAGCTGATCGAGGGGCTCGTGGCGCACCCGATGGAGCTGCCGATCCTGCTCTTCGCGACGGCGCGGCCCGAGATCGCCGAACGGCGGCCCGGGCTGCTCGTGCCGGGACAGGTGGTGCACCTGTCGCCGCGCGGGCTCACGGCGTCGGAGGTCGCGCGCCTCGCCGCCACGATCCTCGGCCGGGAGCTGTCGCCGCCCGCCGTGCGTGCCCTCGCCGAGCGGACCGCCGGTAACCCGCTCTTCGTCGAGCAGATCGTGCTCGCCATGCGCGAGACGGGCGCGGTGGACGACGACCTCGCCGAGGTGCCGCTGCCGCTCGACGTCGAGGCTGCCGTGCAGTCGCGCTTCGACCACCTGCCTCCCGGCGAGAAGGACCTGTGCAAGCGCGCGGCCGTGTTCGGGCGCCCGTTCACCACCGAGGAGATCGAGGCGGCGGGCGTTCGCGACCCGCGCGCGCTGCTGTCCGCGCTCATGCGTCGCGACATCCTCGCAGGCCAGCGCTCGTCCACCGGCCGGGAGTACCGGTTCCGGAGCACGCTGGTGCGCGACGTGGCCTACCGGATGATCGCGCCCGGGCTGCGCGCCGAGCTGCACCTCGGGGTGGCGACGATGCTCGCGACGCGCGTCGACCCGGACCTCGAGGAGACGGCCCTTCACTTCGAGCGCGCCGGCGAAGAGCACCAGGCGGCCCGCTGGTACGGGCGGGCGGCGCTCGGGGCGGCGCGCCGGGGAGACGCGCCGAGCGTGCTTCGCTGCGCCGAGCGCGTGATCGCGCTCGGCACGCCGCCCGACCTCGCCTACCCGATCCAGGTGGCGCGGGGCGAGGCGTTCGAGGTGCTCGGCAGGCTCGACGAGCAGGACGCGGCGCTCGACGACGCGCTTCTGGCGGCGACCGGCGACGCGGGCGCGGCGCGCGTCTTGACCGACCGCGCGGTGTGGCTCTCACGGCACGGCAGGCGCGACGAGGCGATCGAGACCGCCGAGCGGGCCGTCGAGGCCGCCCGGCGCGCGGGTGACGACGAGGCGCTCGCGGTCGCGCGCGGCCGTCAGGCGGCGATCCTCACGTTCGCGGGCCGGCTCTCGGAGGCGCGGGAGGCCTGCGACGAGGCCTCGCGCCTCGCGGCGACCCGGGTTTCGAGGCTCGCGCCGCTCGCAGCGGTCTGGCGCGCCCAGCTCGCGTCGGCGCGGGGCGACCTCGTCGAGCGGCGGGAGGCGTACGAGCAGGCGGTCTCGCTCTACCAGGAGGCGGGCGACCTGCGCCGCGCGGCCGGCGCCGAGATGAACCTCGCCGACGCCTACAACCGCTTCGGCGCGTACGCCGAGGCGCGCTCCGCGCTCGAAGAGGCGCTCGGCGGCTGCCGCCGGCTCGGCATCCGGCTGATGGAGGGCTACGCGCTCGCGAACCTCGGCTACGCGCTCACCATGCTGGGCGAGGCGGCCGAGGCGCTCGGCGTGCTCGGGGAGGCGGCGGACCTCGCGGGAGCGATCGGCGAGAGGCGCCTCGGGCTCTCGGTGCGCATCTACCGGGCGCGGGCGCTCCTGCGCGCCGCTCGTCCCGACGACGCGCAGGGCGCCGCGCACGAGGCCGTCGAGCAGGCGCGCGCCCTCGCCGACGAGGCGCTCGAGGCCCTCGCGCTCGGCGTCGGCGCCGCCGCGAAGCTCGATCGCGGCGACGCCGCCGGCGCGGTCGAGCTGTCCGAGCGGGCGATGGCGCTCCGCGACCGGCTCGGGAGCATCGAGGAGGACGAGGCGGAGCTGTTCCTCGTCCACGCCCGCGCGCTCGAGGCCTCGGGGCGCGCGGACGAGGCGGCCTCGGTGCGCGCGCGCGGCCGCGAGCGGGTCCAGGAGATCGCCGCCCGCATCGCCGACCCGGAGCTCCGCCGCGGCTTCCTCGAGGACGTCGAGGCGCACCGCGCGCTCGGCTGACGAGCCCGGCGTCAGCGGCAGACCGCCCGCGTCCCCTCGTCGAGCGGCCCGAGCAGGGCTCTGCAGTCGCCGTCGGTCTCGCACCCGACGAACCGGCACTCCCCCGCCTCGCAGGTCTCGAACCCCGACAGGTCGCACTCGAGGTCGTCGGTGCAGGCGATCGTGCACCCGCCGTCGACGCACCGACCGCGCGGACGTCGGATCGTTCCTCCTCCTGTCCTCCTGCCGCTCACCTGGCCCAAAGGGACCCGCAAGCAGGGCGTATGCAGCGTCCTTCTTCGCAGACCCCCTCGATGCAGCCCACGTGCGGAGCACATGGCTCGCCCAGCCGAGCGGTGGGTGTACGGCACAGGGGCTCGCCGTCCTCCGGAATGGCGCAAAAGCCGGTCGTGCAGGCGCGGTCGTACGCGCACGGCTCGCCCTCCTCGCTCATACCCAAGCACACGAGGCCCGACGAGCCGAACCGACAGCGGGAGTAGCCGGGGCAATGGGCGCCCTCGCCCAGGCCCTCGTCGCACTCCTCACCCGCACAGGCGAGCCGCGGCCACCGGGTGCCGTGGGCTTCGCACAGGCCAATCGCCGAGCAGTCGGCATCGCCGTACGCCCCGGCCGTGCAGCCCCACGAAAGATCCCCGCCGTACAGGCAGGCGCTGCCTCGCTCGCACGTGAACGGGACCATGGGGTCACACCGGTACACATCCGGCGAAGCGGCGTACATGACGCCGAGGTCGGCGGCCCAGAAGATGACCTTGTAGAGCAGAAGGCTTCGATCCACGTCACAGCTCGCCCCGACGCCGCGGACCAACTCGACCAGCACGCCGGCTGCGGCGTTGTCGTAGACGATGTCACCCGCCGCGATCCGTTCACGCGTGACACCGTCGAGGATCGGCCCGTTTGGCCAGCGACCGCTGCCTCCGCAGGCCTCGGTCGCGGCTTCGCTGCACAGGGTCACCACGCTCGCGTCGCAGCCGCAATGGACCAGCGGCTCACAGATCGCGTCGCGCAGCGAGTCGCACAGCACGTCCGCAGCGACGGGCGCCGCACCCGCCCCATCCCAGAGGGCCTCGACGACGGTCCACCCCCCATCACAGCCCGCACGCCCGTCCGGCACCGAGGTCGCGTCCGGACCGGCATCCATCGCAGCGTCCGCGCCCGCGTCGACGTCCTCGCCGGCGCCGCCATGGCACGCGGCAGCCCAGACAGCAAGTACGGCGGCAGCGCGCATCCTCCAAGGATGCGCTCGGCCCTCCACCCGTTGCAACGCGACCTCCGCAACGACGCGAGCGGGGCCGGAGAGGGATCGGTATCCACCAGCTCCGCCGCGATCTCGGCCTTGCGGAACGGCTACTCTACTGGCCTACCATGCTCGCTGGAGGCTTGAAGTGCCTAGGGAACGGTCCGAGGTGCACGCCGTTGGACGGTGGGCTTCGCGGCCTAGAGCGTGGTCGAGGCGGCTGCGAAGACGAACTCTGGGGCGACAGTGACCGGAGGAGGTCTGCATTCGTCCGCTCGTAGCGGAGAGCGGAGCGGATCGGAGCCGTCGCGGTCAACGGCAGACGCAGCGATGCGCCGCCGGTCCTCGTCCAGCGACGCACGCCCCCCTGATGGGCGGTCTCCTAGGGAACGGTCCTCCTAGGGAACGGTCCTCCTAGGGAACGGTCCGAGGTGCACTCCTCCTAGGGAACGGTCCGAGGTGCACGCCGTTGGACGGTGGGCTTCGCGGCCTAGAGCGTGGTCGAGGCGGCTGCGAAGACGAACTCTGGGGCCCTAGGGAACGGTCCGAGGTGCACGCCGTTGGACGGTGGGCTTCGCGGCCTAGAGCGTGGTCGAGGCGGCTGCGAAGACGAACTCTGGGGCGACAGTGACCGGAGGAGGTCTGCATTCGTCCGCTCG
>JBDIVX010000044.1:0-51267 GCA_039794305.1 Candidatus Neutrinellum sp. | reverse complement strand
CGACCGGGCACGGCGGGAGCGCGCACGCGGCCTTCGGGCTCGCCGCGCTCCGCGAGCTCGCCGCGCTGACCGAGCGCGCCGATCGGATCATCGAAGGAGGAGCCGACGTCGTGGATGCGTGGGTGCGCTCGCACCCCCGGCTCTCGTGGACGCGGCCGCCGGCGGGCCCCTACGGCTTCGTGCAGGTGGACGGCGCGAAAGACCTGCGACCGGCGATCGAGGCGCTCGCGAGCGCGCACGGCGTGCTCGTCGCGCCGGGGAGCTTCTTCGGCACGAACTCGGGCTTCCGGATCGGCTGGACCGCGCCCGGGGACGCGCTGGCCGAGGGCCTCGACCTCCTCGGCCAGCACCTCGTGGGCGGTCAGTAGTAGAGCGTGCCGCCGACGAAGGGCGAGACGTAGAGCTCGCTCTCTTCGAAGACGTCACCCGGGAACGTCAGGTCGACGTTCGCGCCGAACTCGATCGCGAAGTAGGGGCCGATCTCGTACGCAGCGCCCACCGTGGCGTTGAGGCCGAGGGTCAGCTCGCGCTCGTCCGAGCAGATGGTCTCCGTGCCGACTCCCGTGTCGACGACCGCGCACGCTCCCCAGAAGTTGAGCTTCAGCCCCGCGCCGACGAAGGGGACGAACGCGCTCGGGTTCAGGAACGCGTAGCGGGCGCCACCGCCGAGCCAGACGTTGCTGAGCGTGGCGTCGAAGTCCTTGTAGCCGTTGAACATGGCGCCGAGGTTGATTTCGGTCGAGAAGCCGCCGCCGAACTCCCAGCCGATCCGCCCCTGGATGCCGAACCCGGGGTTGAGCGCCCCTTCGTCGGTCAGCCAGACCGGTACGAGCAGGTGCGCGCCGTACTCGATGCCGCGACCCTGCGCGGCCGTCGCCGGCTGCTCCTGGGGCGCCTGCTGCTGCGGCGGCGGCGGTTGCTGGTACTGCTGCTGGGGCGGCGGGTACTGCTGCGGCGGCGGCTGCTGGGGAGGCGGAGGCGGCGGGCCGCCCTCGGGTCCCTCGGCCAGCGCGGTCGACGTGACGAAAGCCATTACCAGCGAAGCGATCCAGAAAGCGTGGCGCATGTGTTCGTTCCTTCCCTCGATCAGTCCACGATCTCGAAGCGGAGCTCACGGTCCTCGTCGCCCCGGCGCACCTCGATGAAGAGCTCGCTCGCGACGCGCAGGCCGTTCCACACTCGGAGCGCCTGCTCGGGGCGCTCGATCGGCTGCCCGTTGACCCGGACGATGACGTCGCCGGGCTTCAAGTCGATCCCGGACAGGCGCTCGTCCTCGGGGTAGAGCGAGACCAGCCGGAAGCCGACGAACCGCCCGTCCTCGAGCGCGGGCTCGGTCTCGACGCCCTGCAGGAACCGCCCGAGCCCGGCCTCGAGGACCGGCTCGAGGTCGGCGCGACGGATGCGGCCGTCGGCGGCGTGGCTCGGGGCGGCCTCCGCGGCGGCGGGCGCCGGTTCCGCGGGCGCGGGGCGCTCCGGGGCTCGTGCCGTCTCGGACGGGGCCGAGGCCCCACCACAGCCGCAAGCAAGTGAAATCACCAAGAAAACCAGGTTCGTCCGGCGCATCGGTCTCCGCCGGCCGCCCACCTTGGACGCGCGACCGGCCCTTCGATTTACCGCCCTGCCCCGTGCCCGAGTCAATTTCTGCGACCTGCCGGACCCGTCACGCCTCGCCCCGCAGCTCGAGCACGGCCTGGTAGATGTCGGCGGCGACGTCGCCGACGGGCCGGTCGGCGTCCACGTGGACGATGCGGTCGTTCGGGAACCACCGCTCGATGTTCGTGTAGAACCCGGCCAGGTCCTGCTGCAGCTCGTCGTCGTCGTACATCTCCCGACCCGTCGTGCGGCTGAGCCGGCGCCTGGCCGCGACGTCGGGCGGGATGTCGAGGATGACGGTCAGGTCCGGCCGGCGCGCGTGACGGTTCAGCTCGCGGACCCACTGCACCGCCTCCTCGTCTCCACCGCCGCTCAGCGACTGGTAGGCGACGGAGGAGGCGTCGTACCGGTCGCTGATGACCGTCACGCCGTCCATCAGGTTGGGGACGATCTCCGCCTCGACGTGGTCGACCCGATCGGCTGCGAACAGGAGCGCCATGGTCGTCCACGACGGCGGCCGCGGCCCGCGGATGCCGGGGACGACGACGCGGCCGGTCAGGATCTGACGGAGCATCATGCCGAGCGGGCCGTCGCTCGGCTCACGCGTCGTGTGGACGGGCAGCCCGCGCTCGCGCAGGCGCTCGAAGAGCAGGTGCGTGTGCGTGGTCGTGCCCGCGCCGTCCACCCCCTCGATGACGATGAAGAGACCCTCGATCACGCCGGGATCCTACCAGGCCCGGCGGGGGTGTCACTCGAGGAATCGGGCGCAGGCGTTCCGGCCGATGCGGGCCGTGATCGCCGCGACGGCCGGGCCGAAGTCGGCCTGACAGATGGACTGGACGGTGGCGTGAGCACCGGCTCGCTCGAGGTCTCGGGCGACCCCGACCATCCGGCGGGCCGGCAGGGCGCTGCCGAAGCCGGGGACGCTGCAGGAGGGCACGAGGTTGGTGGGCTCGGCGGGGTCCACCCGCTCCTGCATCCGCTCGTCCGCCAGGATCGCGTCGTAGTCGAGCGAGGTCGGGTCGTCGACGAGGTCGGTCGGGACGCCCGTGATCGCCGCGTGGACGATCAGGTCGGGGCGTCCGGCCCGGAGGCGCAGCAGCCCCTCGACGTACCGGTCGACCGGGTGCACCGCCTCCGGGTTCTGGAAACACCGGAGATTGAGGTTTCCCGTGTACACGCCGCTCGACGGATTGAAGAGCTCCGGGTCCGCCGCCGAGCAGTCCTCCTCGTCGGTGAGGTGGACGATCGCGAGGAGCGAGTCGTCGCGGACGAAGCCTGCGTTCGCGCGGTCGCCCTGGCCGCGCGTGCCGAGCTGGAAGGTGATGGGCGCGGTCGAAGGGGTCAGCGCCTTCAGCATCGCCTCGAGCGGCTGCTCGAAGCCGCAGCCGACGGCGTCCGCCTGGGCCACGCACCGGAGGTCGCCGGCGACGACGCTCGGATCGGAGCCCGGACGCGCGGTGAGGAACGGGGGGTAGGTCGCCATGCAGCCCGGGATGGACGTGTTCCCGGCCGTCCGCAGGACACCGTCGTCCCCGAGCTCGGGCTCGCTGCACGTCGGGACGGCGAACCCGCCGGTCCCCATGTCGGTCGTGACGACGCCGAGGTGCAGGTCCGGCACGGGGAGCCAATCTCGTTCGCCGTCCATGTCGAGGTCGGGCGGGTCCATCAGCTCCCGGACGAAGGCGGGGAGCTGCGCGCCGAGGCTCGCCTGCTCCTCCGCCATCGACGCCGAGTCGTCGATCACGAACAGCACGTCGACCGGCGCGGCCACGTCGCACTTGCGGTCGATCGGCGGGCCGGCGTCGCGTCCTGGATCTGTCCCTCCGTCCCGGCGCGGTGGGACGGCGCCGTCCGGCTCGCTGACGGTGTGCGTCTCGGTGCAACCGAGGAGCGTGACCAGCAGGAGCGAGGCGAAGCGGCTCATTCCCCTCGGCAGTAGGCGGCCTCGCCGAGGCGGCACAGCGCCCGGCGGGACAGATCGATGTGGGGGCTGTTGTGGCCGCGGAGCTGCGCCCGAGCCGCCTCGTCGATGTAGCGTCTATAGGCGGTCTTCGCGCCGTCGGCGTCGCCCAGGTGCCGGTCGCGCACGCGCGCGAGCGCGTAGATCGCGTTCCGGCCGTCGAGCGTGCCGGTGCCGAGATCGGCCGCGCGGCGGTACGCCTCCGCCGCTTGCAGGTAGTCTCCCTCGCGCTCGAAGGAGTCGGCGATGTTCCACCACGCCCGCACGCGGTGGAATCGCCGCTCGGGCGAGCGCGCGATCTGGTAGAGGATGTGCCGCGCGCGGGAGTGCGCGCCGCGCTCGAGGTACCGGTCGGCGAGATCGAAGCGGGCGTCGAGCGAGAGCGGCGGTGCGCTCTCGGCGGGCTCCGCCTCCGTCGCCTCCGTCGCCGCCTCCGCTTCCTCCGCGTCCGCGGGCTCCGCGGCCGGCGTCTCGCCGGCGAGCGCCTCGCCCGAAGGCCCCGGCGCCGACGTTCGGGCGGCTCCGAGGGCTTCCGGTGCCTGCTCCGCCTCGACCGCGCGCGGCTCGGCGGCGGCGCGCGCCTCGTGCGAGCGCGCCACGCGCGTCGCCTCGCCCGCCCGCACGAGCCGCGGCTCGGCGCCGTCCGCGGGCACGACCCGCACCGTGCCCTGCTCGACGCGCACGGTCGTCGCGGCCTCCTCGTCCACCTCGACCCGGAACACCGTGCCGACCACCTCGACGCGCGCCGCGGGCGTCACGACCGCGAGCGTCTGCTCGCCGCGGCGCTCGGGGTGGAACTCCAGCTCGACCGCGCCGCGCTCGACCGTCACCTCGACGTCGTCGCCTCGGATGCGTCCGAACCGCACGAGCGAGGTCGGCGTGACGTCCACGCGCACGTCCGGCAGGCGCACCTCGACGCGCTGGCGCGCCGCGGTCCGCACCGTCTCGCCCTCCGCGAAAGCGCCCCTGCGCACGGTCTCTCCGTCCTGGAACGACTGGAAGCTGGCCGACGCCGGCTCCGTCTCGGCGACGGGGTCGCCGCCGTCGTCTCCGCGCAAGAGCGCGAACGCGAGCACGGCCGCGGCGGCCAGGGCGGCCACGCCGCCGACCGCGACCCACCGAGCGTTCCCGCGCTTCTGCGCTCCGCTGCCCGACTCGCGCTCCCCCCGGACCGCCTCGATCAGGTCCCGCTCGAGCCGCGCCCGCCCGACGTCGTCGAGCCGCGGGGGCTGCTCGCGCAGCGCCTCTGCGATCTGCTCGCTACGGCGCGTCATTCGTCCCCTCCATTCCAAGCTTCCACCACGGCGTCGAGCCGCTTGCGCGCCGCCTTGAGGCGCGCGTGCAGGGTGGAGATGCCGGTCTCGGTCATCTCCGAGATCTCCTTGAGCGTGTAGCCCTCGACCTCGTGCAGCACGAACACGGTGCGCTGGTCGGGCGTGAGCTCCGCGAGCGCGGCGTGCGCCTGGTCGAGCATCGAGCGGCGGTGATCGGGCCGCGAGGCCGCGCGGCCCAGGCCCACCCGTTCCGTGATGCGCTGCCAGCGGCCCCGCCGCCAACGCGAGCGCGCCTGGTCGAGGGCGCGCCGCGTCGCGATGCCGACCAGCCAGGTGGCGACCTTGGACCGCCCGTCGAACCGTTCGGCGCCATCGAGCGAGGCGAGGAAGACCTGCTGGACGACGTCCTCGACGTCCGGGTCGCTGGGCCCGAGGATCCGGGCCACCGTCCGGTGGACGCGCCCGACGTGAAGCCGGAAGAGCTGCCGGACCGCGGCCTCCTCGCCTCCGGCGGCGCGCCGGAGCAGATCGATCTCCTCGATCTCGCCGGGAGCCTCCGAGGTGTTGGGGACGAGTCGCATGACCGCCGGGGGTGCCACGCCGTTGGGTCGCCCGGGCGGGGCCGGATTTCCAACGCCGCCCGCGCTCATGGCCGGAGCCTCAGCGAGGCGACGAACCAGGGGGTCCACTGGTCCTCGAGGAGGAGCCGGTCGCCCGTGGTCCGTATGAATTCCGCGCGGTTGATGGCGAAGTCGAGGCCCGCCTCGATCACCGCCTCGAACCGCGCGACGAATTGCCAGGCGAGCTCGAGCGTCCCGCGCAGCCCGAGGTTCGTCACGACCTTGCTCGAGTCGGTCTCCTCGATGGTGGCGGTTCCGATGCGGGTCATGAGGCCGAAGGTGGCCCCCGGCACGAAGTCACCGAAGCGCAGGGGGCGGTACTGGAAGCGTACGCTGAAGTTGACGGCGCGGTAAGTGACGGTGGTGTCCTCGCCCACGCGGCGCCGCTCGGCGAGGAGCGGCAGGTCGCCCTCCATCACGACGCAGTGCGCCGTCACGCACAGGCCGAGACCCGTCCCCGGCCCGAAGAGGAACGTGCCGCGGACCGGCGAGACGCCGGTGAGGAGCCGGAGGTAGAGGGTCGGCTTGGCGATGGGCTCGATCGAGCGGCGCTCGAACAGCTCCCCCTCGAAGCGCCAGGCGTGCACCCAGCGCGTCGCCTCGCCCGCGACCTCGGACTCGGGCGGAGGGCCGTCCTCGGCCGCGTCGCGGAGCGACTCGATCGCGAGGGCGACCGCGCGCGCGGCGGCGACGTTCGAGCGGGCCGGCAGCTCGAGCTCGGTGGCGTAGGAGGTCCCGTCCTCCGCCCCGAGCACGAGGAGGAGCATTCCGTCTTCCACCGCCATCCCGACGTGGCCGGCGGGGACGGCCTCGACGATGCCGGGCGGCGGCGGGGGCCCGACCTCGACGGCGACGCCGGTCCGGCGCCCGATGAGCCGCGCCGCGCGGCGGGCGAGCTGCTCCACCGCCGGCTCCGGCCGGAGGGTGAGAGTTGCGTCGGGACCTGTCCCCCATGCAACTCGGGCGGGGGCGGTGACCAGGGTGAGGGCCACCGCCGCCCAGAGGAGCCGTCTGCCCACTCAGAATTTGTGCGTGAATCCGAGCCGAAGGTACAGCTCCGTGTCCTCGCCGGCGCCGAAGATGTCGCCGTAGAGGTCCCGGGACGGGCCCGCGATGATGCCCTCGAGCAGGCCCCACACGTTCCAGTGGCGGTCGATGACCAGCTCGAGCGCGCCGCCGAGGCGGAGCCGGGCATGGTTCTGCCGGCCGTCGCGGACGGCGTCCTCCGACCGACCCGCCGGATCGCAGGCGTCGGGCTCATCCGTCACGGGCAGCGGGAGCATGTCGGTCCCGAGCACGTCCGAGCGGACGAGGCAGTCCGAATTCTCGCCCCACCAGTCGTACTGGTCGCTGTAGAAGTCGGCGCCCAGCCACAGCGTGAAGGCGCCCTGATCGGCGAAGTGCAGGGTCGACATCGCCTCGAGCGAGAGGAACACCGTGTTGACGCCGTGGCTCTCGGCGGCGTCGTCCTCGTCCGACTCCTCCTGGATCGGATCGCGGCCCGGGCCGATGCCGCCGCCGAAGCGGGCCTGCACGCCGAGCGAGATCTGCTCGACGGGCCGGATGCCGAGGTTGGTGCGGCCCTCGAACTCGAACACGCGCCCGAAGGTGCGCATCGAGAAGCCCGCGCCGATCCAGTCGAAGATGCCGACGCCGAGGCGGAGCTCGGCCAGGTACGGCCAGCCCGCGCTCACGTCGAGCGTGGCCAGGTCCGCCGGGAGGGGGGCGGCGGCGTGCGTCGCGGCCCCGGTCCGCGCGCGCTGGAGCGCCTCGGCCCGCTCGGCGCGCTCCTCCTCGGTCATGTCGCCCTCCTCCACCATGGCCACGCTGAAGCTGCGCGGCGTGGACGAGACCTGGAGGTTCACCTGCTCGACGTGCGTCTGGTAGCCGGGCGCCCGGACCTCGAGCCGGTGCTCGCCCGCGGGCACGTTGCCCTCGTACGGGATCGGGCCCATCAGCTCGCCGTCGATGTAGAGCTGCGCGCCGCGCACGTCGGCCGCCTCGACGCGGACGGGCGTGCCGCGCGACTGGAGCTGCGCGTTGATCTCGCAGTTGCGGCCCGGAGCGGTGCGGCAGGTCGTGCGGAAGTCCTCGTAACCCTGCGCGACGATCATGATCGTGTGCGTGCCCGCCGCCGCGTCCTCGATGACGACGGGCGGGTGCCCCCGGTCCTCGCCGTCGATCGTGACCGTTGCGTCGCCGACCGAGGCGTCGACGAGGATGCGGCCCGCCGAGCGCGTGTCCTCCTGGAGCTGGAGCGAGACCACGCGCTGCTGGCCCGACTCGATCGTGACCGGCTGCTGGAGCGTCTGGTAGCCCTCGGCCGAGGCCTCGAGGATGTGCTCGCCGGGGGTCACGCTCGGCGCGGTGGCGGGCGTCTGGCCGATGGTCTCGCCGTCGAGCCGGATCGTCGCGTTCGGCACGTTCGCGATCACCCGCAGGCTCCCCGTCTGCGCGGGCGCCGGGCGGAGGGTCGGGTTGAGGTTGAGCCGCTCGCCCGCGACGACGCGGATCGTCTGCCGGTGCACCTCCATCCCGTCGGGGCGGATCTCGAGCTGATGCTCGCCCGCCGGCACGTTCTCGATGACGGTCGGCGTGACGCCCCTGGGCTCGCCGTCGAGGTACACGGGCGCGCCCGAGACGTCGCCCGCGACGAGGAGCGAGCCGGTCTGCGGCGCCTCGCGCTCCAGCATGACCGGCAGCGTGAGCACTTGGCCGCCGGCCAGCTCGACCCACTGCGAGAAGGTGACGTGGCCCTCGCGGCCCACCTGGATGAGGTGCCGTCCCGGCTGCACCGTCCCGCGGTAGGGGATGTTGCCGACCGGCTGGCCGTCGACGCGCACCGCCGCGCTGCTCGCGGCGTCGTTGCCCGCGGTGATGACGAGGGTGCCGAGGGGATTGAGCACCGCCCGGAAGGTCTCACGCCAGCGCCGCACGTTGATGGGGAGCCGCGCGTCCTCGTAGCTCTCCATCCGGAAGATGAGCGTGTGGCTCCCGCTCGGGACGCGGACGTTGCGGAGCGGGGTCGTGCCGAGGGGCTGACCCGTCGTCGCGTCGAGATAGACCGTGGCCCCTGGCGGGGTCGACTCGATGTTGATGGGGATGGCGCGCTGGGCCTCGGCCGCCGGCGCGATGGCGCCGAGGGTCAGGAGACCGACGAGGACGAATCCAAGAAACCGGGTCAAGAGCACCTCCCCTGCGGGTCGTACGACGTGCGTTGATAGGACGGCACGTCCTTTTGTTCAAGGACTTCGGTATCCAAGCGGACGGACACGTTGATACGCTGATTCAGCGATGAGGACGGCGTCGGTCGCGGCGAGCTGCGTTTTGCTGTGCGGTTGCGGGCTGCTCGCGAACGGCACGACGCGCTGGGTGCCGGTCCGCTCGCACCCATCGGGTGCGGAAGTGTGGGTGGACGGGGTGTACGCCGGCGTGACGCCGCTCCGGGTCGAGGCGGACCCCGCCGAGACGCACCAGGTCGAGGTGCGCGCCGAGGGCCTTCGGCCGCGGCTCTACCAGCTCGAGCCACACGTAGAGGCCGTGTTCATCGCGCTCGACATCATCTTCACCGCCGGCGTGGGAGCGATCGTGGACGCGCTGACCGACGGCTGGGACGTCCCCTCGCCCGAGACGATCCACGCGAGGCTCGAGCGGCTCGGGGCGGGCGAGGCGACCCCGCACCCGACGCCTGCGCCCGCGGCCGCTCCACGCCTCGCGCCACCGACCGAGGAGCCGCCGGGCGCCGCCCACACGCCCGAGGGATATGGCCGGCACGGTCCTTGAAACGTCCCGCCGGAGTTGTGCCACGCCTCCACGTCTACTCGGGGCACGGCGTGGAGGTGTTGGCACAGCTATGACATCCTGTTCCGGAGATCGGGAGCGGGGGATCGGGGAGGAGGCGTGATGGGAAGGACGGCACTGGGGATCGCGGGCGTCGTGGGCGTCGCCGTCGGCCTGTGGGCCCTCGCGCCGGAGCGGGCCGAGGCGTGCGGCGGCTTCTTCTGCAACGGAGGCGGCACGGGCCCGACACCGGTCGTGCAGGCGGCCGAGCGCGTCATCTTCGAGCAGCGCGCCGACGGCACCGTGCGGGCGTACGTGCAGATACGCTACGACCAGCAAGGCGGGCCGCCGGTCGGCTTCTCGTGGATCATCCCCGTGCTCGCGGTGCCCGAGGTGGGCATCGCCGAGGCGGCGACCTTCGATCAGCTCGACGCCGCGACGGCGCCCCAGTTCCGCTTCATCCAGAACGCGGCGCCGGTCGCGAGCGGCGGCGGCGGCGGTGGCTGCGGCATGGCGGCCTCGGACTCGGCGGCGAGGGGCGGCGAGAGCGGCGGCACGATGGACGTCGACGGCGTGATGGTGTGGGAGTCGGCGCGCGTGGGCGACTACGAGACGGCCACTCTCGAGGGCGACACGCCCGAGCAGCTGCTCGAGTGGCTCGACCTCAACGGCTACGACATCCCGGCCGAGGCGGCCGACATCGTGGGCGAGTACGTCGACGAAGGCCACCTGTTCGTCGCGTTCAAGTACGCGCCCATCGGGCCCGGGAGCGGCACGCTCGATCCCATCGTGCTCACCTACCGCGGCGAGAAGCCCTGCGTGCCGATCCGGATCACCGCCGTCGCGTCGACCCCGGTGCTCGACGTGATGGTCCTGGCCTTCGGCCCGGGGCGCGCTGCGCCTGAGGGCGCCTACCTGCTCACCGAGCCCGCGTACGACGCCGTGCGGCCGGACTTCACGATGGCGACGCAGACCACCTACGGGACAGAGGTCATGCGGGCGATCGACGCGGCCGGCGGGCGCGCGTTCGTGACCGAATTCGCGGGGGCGAGCGATCAGCTCGGCGCGATGACCGATCGGGAGGCGCAGGCGCTCGTGTCGCGCAACCCTTACGTGACCCGCTTCTACACGCGGCTCACGCCGGAGGCCATGACCGTCGACCCCGAGTTCGTGTTCCCCGGCGGGGACGACGTCGCGCGGCTCCACGTGATCGACATCAGCGCTCCCTCGGCCCGCGCGGCGAGCGCGGCCTCGGAGCTGCGGTGGGCGCTCGGGCCGGCGCTGCTCGGGCTCGCCGGGGCGTCGCTCGCCTGGCGACGGCGCCGGCGCCGTTAGAGCACAGCGCATGATCTCCGACCGAGGATCGCGGTCGAGGTCGGTGCGGATGCAAGGCGCCGAGCCGCAGGAATACCGCGAGGTATTTCAAGGCTCGGCAACGTAGCAGACGCGCCGAGATCGGCCGCGAGCCGACCGAGGAGATCATGCGCTGTGCTCTAGTCGGCTGACGCGATGTGGGGTCCAGGACCCCACATTGTGGCGCCGAGAGCACGCTCGGCTCCGGCGCTCCGCACCGAAAGCGACGTGATTCCGCGGCGACCATCCCTTGCACGCCGCTTGCAAACGACCCGGGGCATGATGTCGCTGACCCCCACGGACCCGGTGGTGGTCCACCCCGAGTGGCTACGGCTCCTGCGCGCCCTTCACACGGCCGGGCTCGCGCGGGAGATCGAGGCGCGCCAGCTCCGGCCGCGGCTCGACTACCACGCCTCGGGCCCGCCCCAGCCGAGCGCCGTCATGATCATGCTCTCCCGCTACTACGCCGGCGACGGCAACCCCGAGCGCGGCCGCCGCCGCCGCGACGCGGAGCTGCAGATCCTCTCGGTGATCGAGCCCCTCAAGCGGGTCGCCTAGGACTGACGGATCATTGGGGCCGATCATTGGGGACAGGCCCCAATGATCCCTCGAGGGGGGAACCGGACGTCGCGGACGTGCGAGATGATCGTTGGGGCCTGTCCCCAACGATCACTCGACGGGCGAGAAGTAGGGCGGTCCCCGGGGCGGGGTTGAACCGCCTCGCCAGTCCATTAAGGTGGGTGACCCCGAGGCGCGGACCGAGAGAGGGACCATGACGGAGACGACGGTGGGCGACGGCGAGAAGGACCGGATCGGCACGATCGAGAGCGTCTCGCGCGAGTCGCGCGTGTTCGAGCCGCCGAAGGAGGTCGCGGCCGAGGCGCGGATCGGCTCTCGAGAGCAGTACGACGAGCTCTACCGGCGCAGCATCGACGACCCGGAGGGCTTCTGGTCCGAGCAAGCCCGAGACCTCCACTGGTTCGAGCCCTTCCAGCAGGTGCTCGAGTGGGAGCCGCCTCACGCCAAGTGGTTCGTCGGCGGCAAGACCAACCTCGCCTACAACTGCCTCGACCGGAACCTGCGCGAGCGCGGCAACAAGGCCGCCATCGTGTGGGAGGGCGAGCCCGGCGACGAGCGCACGCTCACGTACCGGCAGCTCTGGCGCGAGACCTGCCGCTTCGCCAACGTATTGAAGAAGCTGGGCGTCGGCGAGGGTGACCGCGTGGGCATCTACATGGGGATGGTCCCCGAGGCCGCCATCGCCATGCTCGCGTGTGCGCGGATCGGCGCCGTCCACACGGTGATCTTCGGAGGCTTCGCGGCGGACGCCATCCGCGACCGGATCAACGACGCCGAGGCCAAGGTGATCGTCACGCAGGACGGCGCGTGGCGGCGCGGCAACGTGGTGCCGCTCAAGGCGCAGGTCGACAAGGCGCTCCCGAGCACACCCACCGTGAAGCACACGGTCGTGCTCAGGCGCACGGGCAACGAAGTGAAGATGGAGAGCGGTCGCGACCACTGGTGGCACGACGTCATCGAGGGCGTGGACGCGAAGTGCGAGGCGGCCCCGCTCGACTCGGAGCACCCCCTGTACATCCTCTACACGTCGGGCACGACGGGGAAGCCGAAGGGCGTGCTGCACACGACCGGTGGCTACATGGTCGGCACGTGGCTCACGACGCGGTACGTCTTCGACCTGCGCGAGCAGGACGTGTACTGGTGCACGGCCGACGTCGGCTGGGTCACCGGCCATAGCTACATCGTCTACGGGCCGCTGGCGAACGGCGCGACGGTCGTCATGTACGAGGGCGCTCCCAACCACCCGGACGGCGGGCGCTTCTGGGACATCGTCGAGCGGCACGGCGTCACGGTCTTCTACACGGCCCCTACCGCGATCCGCGCCTTCGTGAAGTGGGGCGAGCACCTGCCCATGCGGCACGACCTGTCGTCGCTCCGCGTGCTCGGGACGGTGGGCGAGCCGATCAACCCCGAGGCGTGGATGTGGTACCGGCGCGTCATCGGCGGCGACCGCTGCCCCGTGGTCGACACGTGGTGGCAGACGGAGACCGGGGCGATCATGATGACTCCGCTCCCCGGCGCCATCGCCGCCAAGCCCGGCTCCTGCACGCTGCCCTTCTTCGGCGTGTCACCGAAGATCCTCCGCGAGGACGGGAGCGAGGCGAAGCCGAACGAGGGCGGCTTCCTCGTGATCGATCGCCCCTGGCCGTCGATGCTGCGGACGGTGTGGGGCGACGACGAGCGCTTCCGGAAGCAGTACTTCTCCAAGTTCGACGGCGTCTACTTCACGGGCGACGGTGCTCGCCGCGACGAGGACGGCTACCTCTGGGTCATGGGCCGCGTCGACGACGTGGTCAACGTGTCGGGACACCGGCTCGGCACGGCCGAGGTCGAGAGCATCCTCGTGTCCCATCCAAAGGTGGCCGAGGCCGCCGTGGTGGGCCGGCCGGACGAGATGAAGGGCCAGGCGCTGGTCGCCTTCGTGACCCTCAAGGCCGAGGTCGACCCGTCCGTGGCGCTCAACGAGGAGCTCCGGGCGCTCGTGGCCGACGAGATCGGCAAGTTCGCCCGGCCGGACGAGGTGCGCTTCGCCGAGGCGCTGCCGAAGACACGCAGCGGCAAGATCATGCGCCGGCTGTTGAACGACCTCGCCTCCGGCCGGCCCACGGGCGACGTAACGACCCTCGAGGACCTCGGCGTCCTCGCCAAGCTCCGCGGTCACGACGAGGAGTGAAGGAGCAGTCCGCCTGAAAGGTGAACACCGCGATCGTGCCGTCCGGCGCGTCCTGTGGATCGTCCTCGGGCTGAACTTGCTCGTGGCCACGGGCAAGCTCGTCGTCGGCGCGCTGGCGGGGGCGCTCTCGCTCGTCGCCGACGGCGTGCACAGCCTCCTCGACGCGTCCAGCAACGTGGTGGGCCTGGTAGGGATCGTCGCAGCGGCCAAGCCGCCCGACGCGGGCCATCCCTACGGTCACCGGCGCTTCGAGACGATCGCCTCGGTGATCATCGGGTTGCTCATCGCCGCCGGGCTGGTCGAGATCGTGCGACGCATCTGGCAGGGTCTCGCGGGCCGCCACGAGCCGCCGGACGTGGGGCCGCTGGAGATCGCGTTCGTCGCCGGCACCATCGCCGTCAACCTCCTGATCAGCCGGTACGAGCGCCGCCGCGGCCGCGAGCTCCGTAGCGCGATCCTGACGGCCGACGCGGGGCACACGTTCAGCGACGCGCTCGCCGCCGTCGCAGTCCTCGTGTCGTTCGTCGCGGTGACATTTGGGTGGGGATGGGCCGACCTGGCGGCTGCGGTCGTCGTGTGTCTCTTCATCGCGCGGACCGCGTGGGTCATCCTCGCGAGCAACCTCGGCGTGCTCGCCGACCACGCGATGATCGACCCGACGTCCGTCCGCGAGGTCGTCTCCCGAATCGACGGTGTCTATGGTTGCCACCGCATACGTTCGCGGGGCCACCAGGACCACGTCCACGTCGATCTGCACATCCACCTCGACCCGAAGACCCGTCTGTCGGAGGCGCACGCCAAGACCCACGAGGTCATGCAGGCCATCCGCGACGCGTTCCCGGAGGTGAAGGACGTGGTGATCCACACCGAGCCCGCGAACCCGAGCGAGCTCGACAGGCCGCGCCCCGCCCGGGAAGACGCCGTGTAGGACGGTCACGGAGCGAGGTCCGAGCCCTCCTCGAAGGGCTCGTCGGCCCAGTCCTCCCAGGACTCGTCCCACAGCGGCGATCCGGTGGCGAAGGGCAGCTCGGCGGTCGAGCCGGCGAGCTCGCGAGGCGCCGGGAGCGGTGACCCCTCGTGGTAGAACGCGAACGTCTCGATCTCGGCGAGCCCGTACTCGAGCGCCTCGTCGTCGATCCGGCCGCGCGCGTGCATGTGGTGGAGGAAGCGCTGCACGCGGTTCCTCATGCTGCTCGACAGCTCACCGCGCTCGTACTGGCCGTGGTAGAGCTTCGGGTTCGGGAGGATGTTGGCGAGGAACGCGCTCTCGGCCGGCGACAGCTCGGACGGGTCCCGGCCGAAGTAGTGCTGTGCGGCGTGTCGGATCCCGTAGACGCCGGGGCCGTACTCGATCACGTTGAGGTAGAGCTCGAGGATGTCGCGCTTCTCGAGCGCGCTCTCGAGCCACCAGGCCAGGAGCACCTCCTGGACCTTGCGCGCGAGCGTCTTCTCCCGATGGAGGAAGAGGTTCTTCGCGAGCTGCATGGTGATCGTGCTGGCGCCGACGACGTAGCGGCCCTCGGCCAGGTTTCGCACGAGCGCCGAACGGATGGCCCAGGGGGCGAACCCGCCGTGCCGGAAGAAGCTCGCGTCCTCGTGCGCCAGGACGGCCTGGATGAAGAACGGGCTCATCGCGAAGATGCTGGTCCAGCTGCCCGTCCCGGGCCCGGTCGTCATCTCGAACCAGGTTCCGTCCGGCTCGAGCACGGTGTGTAGAAACGGGCTCTGGAACCGGCGGAGGTCGGCGACGGCGGGCACCGTCTCGAACTGGCACGCGTCGGAGACGTCGATGTCGAGCTCCGTCTCCTCGAGCCGGCGCGAGTCGACGGAAGCGACCAGGCGGCCTCCGATCCGCCCCTGCCAGGAGAAGCCGGCGAGGTCCGCGAGGAGATCGCGCGGGATGGCGGAGACCGCCGTGCCGCAGTCCGTCGAGGGCAGCGTGGCGGTGACGTCCACGAGGTAGTGGTCCGGGGTCCACTCGAGAGCCCCGGCGACCTCGAGCGAGGCGCGTCCCATCGTCACCGTGGCCCGCCGGACCTCGAGACGGCGCGACTCCGCGCGCCACGTCCCCTCTCCTTCGACCGTCGCCTCGATGTCGGTCACCGGCTCGGGCGCGATGCGAGGCGCGTAGAGGGCTGCGGAGCGAAGCGCCAGCCGCCCGCGGATCGACAGCGGCTCCGCTGCCTCGCCCGCCACGGTGAGCTCGCCGTCGAGGCGTCCGTGCTCGGGCTCGTGCCACGGGACGTCGGAGAGGAGCGGCGCGACGAGCGCGAGCGGCAGGTCCGTGAAGGAGATCGTCCCCTCCGCCCGGAGCGCGAGCGGCTCGAGCGAGAGGTCCCACGTCAGGCTGCCGCCCGAGGCGGAGGTCCCTGCCCCCTCGAAGTGCAGCGTCTGCTGGTCGCGACGTCCGAGCGCCGCGTGGAGCCCGCGAAGGATGATCTCCTCGCCCTCGCCGGTCCGCGTCCGCACCGTGGCGTCCGCCAGCCGGAGCGACGCGCCCGACGCGAGGCGGCCGAGGAGCCCGGGCTCCGTGGCCCGATCCCCCCGATCCTCCGTCTCGTCGTCCGAGGAGGGCCGGACCGACGAAGCCAGGGACAGGAGCCGGGACAGGGTCGCGGGCGGCTCTTGTGCCGAGGGCTCGTCCTCGGGCGGCGAGCCGGCGGTGGCCGGTCGCGCCCAGACGACCTCGCCGCCCGCGGCCGAGGCCGACGCCACCTGGAGCGTGCCGTCCTCGGCTCGCCGGAGCCGTGCCTCGAGCCCCCCGAGCGCCACGCGGTGGCCGTCGCCGCCTCCGACCTCGATCTCGTCGGCCCCGACCCGCACGTCGCCGCCGGATAGACTCGCCTCACCTCCCACCACGCGCAGGAGCGGCCCGAAGCCGTCGACGGCCGTGACCTGGAGACCGGTCACCGCGATCGCCCGCCCATCCGAGCCCACGCGCGAGTCGGTCGCCCCGTCACTTCCGCTCCCGCCGTACACCGCCTCGCGGATCTCGGCGAAGGACCGTTCGGCGCCGGAGTGGCTCAGGTCGACCTCGGCGCGCGCTCCTCGGATGCCGATCGCCTCGACCGCCGAGGCGCCGTCGGACGCGAGCGACAGGAGGCTCGCGCGCACGCCAATCTCGTCGACGCGGACGTCGATGCCGCCGTGTCGCCCGGTGACGCGGACGTCCTCGAGGACGAAACCGCCGAGGCGCATGGACGCGCCGCCTACGTGGACCGTCATCCCGAGCCGGCGCCGACCCGCTTCCTCGGCGCGCGCTCGGACGGCGGCAGGCAGCCACCAGAGCCACGCGAGCGTGGCGAGGATCAACGGCACCCCGACCGCGGTGGCCACCGCGATCCGCTTGTCCGGCCGGAACCGCATCGGGAGCGCGGATTATGACACGAGCCGCGCGCTGTTCCCGCAGGACCGCTGGGGGAAGGCGACCGCGACGTCGGGTGCGGAGGTACGCAAAAGTTTCGGGGGCCGATGCGCAGAAACGCGCGCGTTCACGACGTGGCCCGGGCGTTGCTTGGTCGCGGCCTCGGTGAGGAGAGGGATCGTCGGGGCGCTGGCAGCGCTCGCTGTGGGGGGATGTGGGCTGGTCCTCGACGTGGGACACGACGAGCCCGCTGCGGCCGCGGGCGACGGCGGGCCGAGCGCCGACGCGGCCGGCAGCGACTCGGGCGACTCGGACGCGGGCGGCTCGGATGCGTCGCCGGGCGCCGACGCCGGCGGCGACGCTTGCGTCCCGGAGGCCGAGACCTGCAACGGCCTCGACGACAACTGCGACGGCGTCATCGACGAGGGATGCTGCGCGCGATACGTGCTCGCGGGCGCAGGCGGGACCGGCCTGTCGCCCGGCGATCCGATGTCGTCGATCCAGAGCGCCGTCGACTCGATGGTGGCCCGCGGCGAGACCGGCGACGTGTGCGTCGCAGCGACGACCACCGGCACGGGCTGCGCGCCTACCACGTACATCGAGGCCGTCACGATGGCCGAAGGCGTCTCGGTGCTCGGCGGCTACCGTTCCGGGACGGTCGTGTGGGATCGGACCGACGCGGCGTGCGAGACGATCATCGACGCGGCGACGAACGTCGGCGTGCTGTTCGGTGAGGGCGTGACGCAAGCGACCCGCCTCGACGGCTTCACGGTGCTCGGCCGTTCGGGCGTGACGTCGAGCGCCGCGATCACGGTGCAGGCCGGCGCTACCATCTCGAACAACCGCGTGCGGGGGGGCAGCACCGAGTCCGCTGCCTTCGGGATCCAGCTCGAGGCGTGCGACGTCGAGCCGGTGCGGATCGTCGACAACCACGAGATCGTCGGCGCCCGCGAGGGCTACGCCGACGGCACCGCGATCTCGTCGAGCGACTGCGTCGTCGCCATTCGGCGCAACGCGCACATCGGCGGCCGGGGCGGCGGCCACGGCGACGCCTGGGGAATCCTCTGTCAGGGAGGCTCCAACTGCACGGTGGCGGGCAACGGCTCGATCGTCGGCATCGCGGCGACGGCCACCGGCGGCTGGGGGCGTGGAGTGACCATCCACGACGCCGCCACGGGCGAGGTCGTTCGCAACGCGAGCGTCGCCGGGTGCGCGGGCTCGGCGGGCTACTGCATCGGCATCCTCGTCTCGGACGCGGCGGGGACCCCGCTCGTGGATCGCAACGTCGTCGTGCCGAGCGACGGCTCCTCCTGGAACAGCGGGATCCTCGTCCGGCGCTCGGACGCCACCGTGAGCAACAACCTGGTCGTCGTCGACGACGGCAACGGCATCGAGCTCGCGCTCAACCGCCCGGCCGCCTCGACCACCGAGGCGACCGTGCACTCGAACACGGTCGTGGCCCCGCCGACGACGGGGTCGTCGCGGACCGTCCGGCTGCTCCTGGCCGACTATGAAGGCCTGGAAATCCGCCCGCCCAACGGGATCTTCCGGAACAACATCGCAGCCTGCCTCGGCACCGGGACGAACCGCAACGGGTTCACCGAGCTCGGCAACTCGGGCAAGCCCCGCATCTTCGAGAACAACGACATCTGGGGCTGCGGGACGATCTACGCGCTGTCGACCGGCACGCTCCTCGCGGCCGTGGCCGACATCGACGCGCTGCCGGGCGCGAACGGCAACATGAGCGTCGACCCTTCCTTCGTTTCACCCCCGTCCGACTATCATTTGAGTGGGACCTCGCTCCTCATCGACGCAGGCACCTCGAGCGGTACGGTGCCGCCGGCCGACTACGACGGCGAGGCGCGCCCCCGCGGCAGCGCGCCGGACGTCGGCTTCGACGAGGCGCGGTGACGGCCAGAGGCGCGTCGGTGCCGGACCACGAAAGAAAACCCCGCTCCGATGTCTCGAAGCGGGGTTCGTGAATTAGCCCGGCGGCGTCCTACTCTCCCACAGGGAAACCCTGCAGTACCATCGGCTCTGGAGGGCTTAACTTCCGAGTTCGGGATGGGATCGGGTGTGGCCCCTCCGACATTGCCGCCGGAAAACCTTGGAAGCGCTCTGTTCAGAGCTCAGACCCGTTCGGGTCTGCAATTTCCTCTCGTGTCCTTCTCGCCGTTTCGATGGCGGGTCGGGACTCTTGCTCCCAACCCCGATCTCGAATCGTCTGGACCGCACCGCCCAAGGGCGGCGGGGTCCTTCGGTACGTACCTAAGAAATAGGTCAAGCCTCACGGCCGATTAGTACTGGTCAGCTCCACGCATTGCTGCGCTTCCACACCCAGCCTATCGAACTCGTCGTCTTCGAGTGGCCTTTAGGGGCCTTGCGGCCCGGGACACCTAATCTTGAGGCCGGCTTCCCGCTTAGATGCTTTCAGCGGTTATCCGTTCCGCACATAGCTACCCGGCTATGCCACTGGCGTGACAACCGGAACACTAGTGGTGCGTCCAACCAGGTCCTCTCGTACTATGGTCAGCTCCTCTCAAGTGTCCTGCGCCCACGGCAGATAGGGACCGAACTGTCTCACGACGTTCTAAACCCAGCTCGCGTACCGCTTTAATCGGCGAACAGCCGAACCCTTGGGACCTGCTCCAGCCCCAGGATGCGATGAGCCGACATCGAGGTGCCAAACCGCGCCGCCGATATGAACTCTCAGGCGCGATCAGCCTGTTATCCCCGGAGTACCTTTTATCCGATTAGCGATGGCCCTTCCACATGGAACCACCGGATCACTAAGACCTGCTTTCGCACCTGCTCGACCTGTCGGTCTCACAGTCAAGCTCCCTTATGCCTTTGCACTCTACGGCTGGTTTCCAATCAGCCTGAGGGAACCTTCGCACGCCTCCGTTACTCTTTAGGAGGCGACCGCCCCAGTCAAACTGCCCACCAGACAGTGTCCCCCACCCGGATCACGGGCGTGGGTTAGAAGCCCAGAACAGCCAGGGTGGTATTTCAAGGTTGGCTCCACCGAGACCGGAATCCCGGCTTCGAAGCCTCCCACCTATCCTACGCAGACTGTCCCGAGCTTCACTGTCAAGTTGCAGTAAAGGTTCACGGGGTCTTTCCGTCTTGCCGCGGGTAGAGGGTATCTTCACCCCCAATACAATTTCGCTGAGTCGCTGGCCGAGACAGTGGGGATGTCGTTACGCCATTCGTGCAGGTCGGAACTTACCCGACAAGGAATTTCGCTACCTTAGGACCGTTATAGTTACGGCCGCCGTTTACTGGGGCTTCGGTTCGAAGCTTCGCCCCGAAGGACTAACTTCTCCCCTTAACCTTCCAGCACCGGGCAGGCGTCAGACCCTATACGTCCTCTTACGAGTTCGCAGAGTCCTGTGTTTTTAGTAAACAGTCGCAACCCCCGTTTCTCTGCAACCGCCTTCCGCTCGAGAGCGAGAAGCTCTCTCACGTACGTGACGGCACACCTTCTCCCGAAGTTACGGTGTCAATTTGCCGAGTTCCTTAGCCAGCGTTCTCTCACGCGCCTTGGGATACTCACCCCGCCCACCTGAGTCGGTTTGCGGTACGGTCACCAGAGTGGCTCTGCGCGCAGCTTTTCTTGGGAGCATGGGATCACCGAGTTTCGGACCCGAAGGTCCACCCCATCACGTCTCGGAGTAGTGTCCCCGCGTTTGTCCCTATTGGGTCCTACGGGAACCTCCTACCTGCTTGGACCGGCACTACCAAAGCACCGGCTCGGCCTACCCTTCTCCGTCCCTGCTCGCTTCAACGCCATCCCTGGTGGTGCAGGAATGTTAACCTGCTTTCCATCACCTACGCCTTTCGGCCTCGGCTTAGGGACCGACTAACCCATGGGAGGATGATCCTTCCCCAGGAAACCTTGGGCTTACGGCGACAGGATTTCTCATCCTGTTTATCGCTACTCATGCCTGCATTAGCTCTTCCCAGAGCCACCACCGCTCCTCACGGTACGGCTCGTATCTCTCTGGGAATGCTCCGCTACCGCTCTAGTAAACTAGAACCCGAAGCTTCGGTACCAGACTTAGCCCCGTTATATTTTCGGCGCAGGCTCGCTCGACCAGTGAGCTATTACGCTTTCTTTAAAGGGTGGCTGCTTCTAAGCCAACCTCCTGGCTGTCTGAGCGCTCCCACATCCTTTCACACTTAGTCTGGATTTGGGGACCTTAGCTGTCGATCTGGGCTCTTTCCCTCTCGGCCACGGAACTTATCTCCCGCAGCCTGAGTCCCGGATACTTGTCGCCGGCATTCGGAGTTTGGTTGGGTTTGGTAATCTGGTAGGACCCCTAGCCCATCCAGTGCTCTACCTCCGGCGCAATTCGTCCGAGCCTATACCTCAATATATTTCGCGGAGAACCAGCTATCTCCGAGCTTGATTAGCCTTTCACTCCTACCCTCAGGTCATCCCCTCAATTTTCAACTTGAGTGGGTTCGGTCCTCCACGCGGTATTACCCGCGCTTCAACCTGCCCAAGAGTAGATCGCTCGGTTTCGGGTCTACGGCATGCCACTGGTCGCCCTAGTTAGGACTCGGTTTCCCTACGGCTACACCTCACGGCTTAACCTCGCGACATACCGTAACTCGCAGGCCCATTATGCAAAAGGTACGCGGTCGCACGTTCCTTCCCGAAGGAAGGCATAGTGCTTCCACTGCTTGTAGACGCGCGGTTTCAGGTACTATTTCACTCCCCTCACCGGGGTGCTTTTCACCTTTCCCTCACGGTACTTGTTCACTATCGGTCGTCGAGTAGTACTTAGCCTTGGAAGGTGGTCCTCCCAGATTCCCGCCGGGTTGCACGTGCCCTGCGGTACTCGGGTACCGGATCGGAGACCAAACGTTTTCGACTACGGGACTGTCACCCTCTATGGTCGGCCTTTCCAGACCGCTCATCTAACGTTTGGTTTTGTAACTCCTAGTGATCCGGCCCCACAACCCCGGGCCACAAAGTGGCCCGGTTTGGGCTAGTCCCCGTTCGCTCGCCACTACTAGGGGAGTCTCTGTTGATTTCCATTCCGCCGGGTACTTAGATGTTTCAGTTCCCCGGGTTGGCCACTCAGCACCTATGAATTCAGCACTGAGCTCACTGGTTGACCCAGTGGGGTTGCCCCATTCGGATATCCTCGGATCCACGCTTGTTAGCAGCTCCCCGAGGCTTTTCGCAGCTGTCCACGTCCTTCATCGCCTCTCGACGCCTAGGCATTCACCACGCGCCCTTCGTAGCTTGACCTATCCCCAAGGCACGTATCGATGACTCGAGACCGGGGTTCGGACCAAGAGGCTCGAACCACGACCTCTCATCGTACGGCTTGACTACGAAGAGGAAATTGTCGCTTCCATATTCAGTTTTCAAAGAAGTGGAGCTGACCGGGATCGAACCGGTGACCCCCGGCTTGCAAAGCCGGTGCTCTCCCAGCTGAGCTACAGCCCCCGACACGCTCCCGGAGGAGACGGTGCGGGTATGCCAACACCGCTGGTGGGCCACGCTAGACTCGAACTAGCGACCTCACCCTTATCAGGGGTGCGCTCTAACCACCTGAGCTAGTGGCCCCGCGGATTCGTCTGCGCGCGCCATCCGCCGGCTTACCTCCTCGGTCCTCCCTGCGAAATACCTTCGGTATTCCTCGGTCGGACCTGCGGGGGCGCTCGGCGGCTGTCACGACCAGCCGAATCCGTTGGTCCCGTCTGCTCGTGGCAGTCGAAACCGTTCGATCGGACACCTCTCGCGAGGCATCGGGGTCTGCTCCACGTGACTTTCAAAGACCAACGAGCCGGGCAGACCCGGCTCTCGAGGTACTGCCTCGTCGGTCTCTGAAAACTGAATCGGATTACCCAACCATGGCGCTTGCGGGTTTGACCGAGCTTTCCCCCGGTGTTTCCACCGGAAGGGATGCTCCTTAGAAAGGAGGTGATCCAGCCGCAGGTTCCCCTACGGCTACCTTGTTACGACTTCACCCCAGTTACCAAGCACTCCTTGGGGACCTCCCTCCCTTGCGGGTTAGGACAGCCACTTCTGGAGCACTCGACTCCCATGGTGTGACGGGCGGTGTGTACAAGGCCCGGGAACGTATTCACCCCTGCCTGCTGATCAGGGATTACTAGCGATTCCGACTTCATGCAGTCGAGTTGCAGACTGCAATCCGTACTGAGGTCAGCTTTTTGCGATTGGCACACTCTCGCGAGTTAGCAGCGCTTTGTACCGACCATTGTAGCACGTGTGTAGCCCCGGACATAAGGGCCATGAGGACTTGACGTCATCCCCACCTTCCTCCGGCTTGACGCCGGCAGTCTCCTTAGAGTGCCCAGCCGAACTGATGGCAACTAAGGACAGGGGTTGCGCTCGTTGCGGGACTTAACCCAACATCTCACGACACGAGCTGACGACAGCCATGCAGCACCTGGATGTAGGCTCCCTTGCGGGCACCCCCGTATTTCTACAGGGTTCCTACCTTTTCTAGCCCGGGTAAGGTTCTGCGCGTTGCGTCGAATTAAACCACATGCTCCACCGCTTGTGCGGGCCCCCGTCAATTCCTTTGAGTTTTAGCCTTGCGGCCGTACTCCCCAGGCGGGGTGCTTAACGCGTTAGCTACGGCACCGCAGGGGTCAAAACCCGCGACACCTAGCACCCATCGTTTACGGCGTGGACTACCAGGGTATCTAATCCTGTTTGCTCCCCACGCTTTCGCGTCTCAGCGTCAGTAACTGTCCAGGAAGCCGCCTTCGCCACCGGTGTTCCTCCTGATATCTACGAATTTCACCTCTACACCAGGAATTCCGCTTCCCTCTCCAGCACTCTAGACGAGGAGTTTCGGATGCAGTTCCTGGGTTGAGCCCAGGGATTTCACACCCGACTTCCTCGTCCGCCTACACGCGCTTTACGCCCAGTAATTCCGAGCAACGTTTGCACCCTCTGTCTTACCGCGGCTGCTGGCACAGAGTTAGCCGGTGCTTGCTAAGGAGGTACCGTCAAGGGCAGGGGTATTGTTCCCTACCGTTTTCGTCCCTCCCCACAGAGCTTTACAACCCGAAGGCCTTCATCACTCACGCGGCGTCGCTGGATCAGGCTTGCGCCCATTGTCCAATATTCCCCACTGCTGCCTCCCGTAGGAGTCTGGCCCGTGTTTCAGTGCCAGTGTGGCTGATCATCCTCTCAGACCAGCTACCCGTCTTTGCCTTGGTAGGCCGTTACCCTACCAACTAGCTGATGGGCCGCAGGCTCATCCTCTGGCGATAGCTTCCATGGAGAGGCCACCTTTGACCGCGTCTGCCGGAGCAGTCGTGGTCTCGTGCGGTATTAGCTTCCCTTTCGAGAAGTTATCCCCCACCGGAGGGAAGATTACCTACGTGTTACGCACCCGGACGCCACTTTACTCAGGGGCCGAAGCCCCCTTTCTCGTGCGACTTGCATGTGTTAGGCGCGCCGCTAACGTTCGCTCTGAGCCAGGATCAAACTCTCCAGTTGGAAGGTTTGAGCATCTGGACTCACGCAGGCGATAGCCTGCACCGAGCTCGTTGCTCGCTTCTATTCGAGCGGGACCCGCAAGCGTCACTTGCGGTTGGGATCCGATTCAGTTTTCAAAGACCGACGACTTCGGCCCCGCGGCCTGGTAGACCGCAAGGGGATCCGAAGCTTAGTCATGTCAGCTCGAGCTGTCAACGGCTTCTGGCCGCTCACAGCCCGTCCCTACCGAGTGACCCGGTTTGGGAGCGCGGAGTGTATTCACCCGCGGCAGTCGGTCAAGCTCTTTTTTCACCGACCCGCCGGGGGTCGACCCGAGGTCCCTCAGGACCGCCAGGGCGCGGACTTCTAGCATGGGCGGCCCCCCTGTCAACAGTGATCCGTGCCGGGCGTTGGGCTATCGTGCACCCGGCCGCGGGATGCGGCGGTTTTCGGCGGAATTTCGCGACCTGCAGAGGCAAGGAGGAGGCGCATGAAGGGAGTGGCACTGGCGGTGACGATCTCGGCGGCGCTCTGCGCGGCCCTGACGGCCGCCTGCGGACAGGATGAGCAGCCGCCCGAGCGGCCGGAGCCGCCCCCAATTGCGGACCCACCGGACGAGCGGGCGCCGGAGGAGCCGCAGGCCGAGACCGACAGCCCAGAGCCGCAGCCGCAGCCGCAGCCGCAGGGCGCAATGGCGGGCACCGGCGAGGACCAGAGCGACCTCGAGTGCGAGGACGACGACGTGGCGTGCCCGATGTTCGACTGGATGGAGGCGAACACCAAGCGCGCCGTCGAGGAGGGGGACGTGGAGGCGATTGCGGCAGCCTTCCACGAGATCGAGCGGATGACCCCCGTGGCAGAGTGGGACTCGGCCGAGCACGGCGACGAGGGCTGGGTGCGGCTGTCGCGGCGGGGCGCGGAGCTGGCGGAGGAAGGCAACCTGCGCGAGGCGCGCAAGCTCTGCAAGGGCTGTCACCGCCGGTGGCGGGACGCGTTCCGCGAGCAGGGCCTGCGGACTGCCCCGTTGCCGGAGCTGCCCGAGGACGCCGCCGAAGGGCCCACGGACCGGTAGCGCTCGGGCGCCCGTACGCGCGAGCCGCCCGCTCGCTCAATCGAGCTCGAGAGCCCAGGCTTCGCCGCCGGCGGCCAGCTCGAGGTGAGCGGCGGTCTGCGGGTCCACGACGACGGCGTCCGCGCGCAGGACGGCGGGAACGGCCACGGCGCGGAAGTAGGGGGCGCCGTCGTAGCGCGCCGCGACGAGGGCGCGCTTGGCGCCGGCCGGGACCTCACCGACCACCAGGGACGCCTTCGTCGAGCGTTGGACGAGCAGGATCTCGTCGGTCGGCGCGACGAAGTGCGGTCCGCCATCGAAGGGATCGACGCGGTTCGCGTACCGGAAGCCGACCCGGCGCAGCATCTTCTCGACGCCGCGGGTCTGCGCACCGACCTTCCCGATGACCGCCTGCGCCTCGGGAGGCAGGAGCGAGGCGTAGATGTCGCCGTCCGGAAACAAGCCCCGGATGAACTCCTTGTTTCGCTTCGAGAGGCGATCGGCCTCTCGGTAGCTCAGGTCGGTGAACTTTCGGCCAACGGCCTCCCACAGGCGGCTTCGGCCGTCGGGCTCGAGGGGCGGGAGCAGCTCGGCCAGCACCTCGTCCCGGAATGCCCCACGGTTCATGGCGATGAACAGGAAACGGACGTAGCTGACGAGCATGCCGAGCTTGTCGGGCGAGCGCCGATACTCGGGATGCATGACCAGACCACCGATCTCGGTGGGGCCGTTGAACGAGTACCCGATCGACAGCACGGTGTGGACGAAGTACTTGTCGAGCGTTTGGCTGTACTTCTCCTCGGTGAAGACATCGAAGTAGATGTACGGCGCGTCCCGCCGGCCGAGCTGGCCGAGCACCATCGACGTCCCGATCGCCCGGTCCTGGTCGAGGTCGCGCAGCACGAACACGTACTGCCGCCTGCGTGGATCGCCCACCTTCTCCGTGAACGCGGCCTCCGAGGCGTCGACCACGTCCAGAACCGCCGCGGCATCGTCGGGCAGGTTGACCGAATCGAGGAAGCGCGCGAGCTCGACGAGGTCGGCGTGGTCGTTGCGCACGGCGGCGCGTATCTCGTACCGGATGGCCATCAGAAGAGCTTTTTCGAGTCGATGAGGATCGTGACCGGCCCGTCGACGACCGCGCTCACGTCCATCATCGCACGGAAGCGGCCGGTGGCGACCTCGAGGCCGCGCCCTCGGAGGCGCGCCACCACCTGCTCGTAGCGCCGGTTTGCCTCGTCCGGCGGCGCCGCACCGTCGAAGGAGGGGCGCCGGCCCCGGCGGACGTCGCCGAACAGCGTGAACTGCGACACGACGAGCACGCCGCCCCCGACGTCCTCCACCGAGCGGGACATCTTGCCCGACTCGTCCGGGAAGATGCGCAGACCGGCGAGCTTGTCGGCCATGTACGCGACGTCGCCGTCCGTATCTCCCTCCGCCGCCCCGAGGTAGACGAGGAGCCCGCGGCCGATGCTCCCGGTGAGCTCTCCCTCGACCGTCACCGACGCCGACGAGACCCGCTGTGCGACCGCCCGCATGCCGCGCGACGGCGTAGCAGGAGCCGGCGGATTCCCGCAAGCTCGGTGAGCGCGGTCCGCGCGGCACCCGCTGCGGGCCTTTGATTTCCGGACCCATCGCAGGTAAGCAGCACCGATGGCGGTCCCGACGGTCGGCCTGACGGGCGGCATCGCGTGCGGCAAGAGCACGGTGGCGCGCTTCCTCCTCGAGCTGGGCATCCCGGTCGTCGACGCCGACCAGATCGCGCGGGACGTGGTCGCCCCGGGCACCGAGGGGCTCGCCGAAATCGTCGAGGCATTCGGCCCCGAGGTGCTCCTGCCGGACGGCACCCTCGATCGGAAGAAGCTCGGCGATCGCGTGTTCGGTGACTCCGTGGCGAGGGCGAAGCTGAACGCGATCACACACCCGCGGATCGGGGCAGCCAGCGCCGCCCGCATGGCCGAGATCGCCGAGAGCGGGGCACCGTACCTCGTCTACGAGGCCGCGCTGCTCGTCGAGAACGGCATCCACCGGGCGCTGGCCGCGCTCGTGGTCGTGGCCGCGAGCGAGGAGACCCAGCTCCGCCGCTTGATGGCGCGGGACGAGATCGACGAGGCAGCCGCGCGGGCCCGCATCGAATCTCAGCTTCCGCTCGCCGACAAGGTCGCGGCAGCGGACTACGTGATCGAGAACGACGGCACTCTCGAAGACGCGCGGGAGCGGACGCGCGAGGTACACGAGCAACTGCTCGAGAGGTTCGGAGGCGGCGCATGAGAAAGCGGACGGCGGTCCTCACCGGGTTCCCCACCTCGTTCTTGGCCGTGCGGGTGCTGCGCAAGCTGCTGGCGGAGGATCCGGGGCTGCGCGTCCGGTGCGTCGTGCCGGAGAAGTTCCTCCCGCGTGCGGCCGGGGTGCTCGCCGGGCTCCCGGAGGGGGACCGGGAGCGGGCAGAGGTGATCGAGGGCGACGCCGCGAGCATGGACCTCGGCCTGAGTGGCCGCGAGTTCCGCGCGCTCGCCGCGGAGGTGGACCTGATCCACCACTGCGCCGCGGTCACCTACCTCGGCGTGGAGCGGCAGATCGCCGAGGACGTGAACGTCGGCGGCGCGCGTGAGATCCTCGAGCTCGCGGAGGCGGCCGATCACCTGGAGCGGCTCGTCCACTGGTCGAGCGCGCTCGTGAGCGGTGGACGGCGCGGCTACGTGCTCGAGGAGGAGCTCAGCGCGCCGGCGGGGTTCCGAAACGCGATCGAGGAGACGCGCTTCCGAGCCGAGCGGATCATCCGCCAGGCGGCGGCGCACGTGCCGACCACGATCCTGCGGCCGTCCATCGTGGTCGGCGACTCGGTGAGCGGCGAGATCGACCGGTTCGAGGGGCCCTACCTGCTCGTCATGCTGATGCTGAGCGCCCCGGTGGACCTGCGCATGCCCATGCCGGGGCGCGGGGAGATCCCGCTGAACCTGGCGCCCATCGACTACGTGGTCGACGCCGGCTGGGCGATCACGGAAGACAGCCGGTCGGTCGGTCGGACCTTCCACATCGTCGACCCCGACCCGCTGACGGCCCGACGCGTGTTCGAGCTCATCGCCAAGGCGGCAGGCCGGCCGGTGCCGCGGGGGTTTCTCCCCACCAACCTCGCCACGACCCTCCTTCGCACGCCGGGCCTCGAGCGCTTCGCGCACGTCCCGCGCACCTTCCTCGAGCAGCTCGCGACCGAGGTGGTCTACGACGACCGCAACACGCGTGAGATCCTCGCCGGGCGGGGCATTGAATGCCCGCCCTTCGAGTCTTATGTGGACGTGCTAGTGCAGCACGTGCGCGAACAACAGGCCAAGCGCCGCGCCGACGCGACCGCCGGCCTGGAAGTGCACGACCCCCTCGCGTGAATCCAGATCATCCAGAGCATCCTCCATGATCGTCGTCACGAACCGAATCCCCGTGGCCAAGGGTCACGAGATCGACTTCGAGGACCGTTTCCGCAACCGCGCCCACCTGGTCGACCGCGCGCCTGGTTTCGTCCGGAACGAGGTCCATCGCCCGCGGCCGATGAAGATGGACCGCGAGACGGGCCGCTGGGTGCCCGACGAGGAGGCGCAGGGCTACTACGAGGTCAAGACCTGGTGGCGGAGCTTCGACGACTTCGTCGCCTGGACGAAGAGCCCCGCCTTCGCCGAGGCGCACCAGAGCCGGCCACCCAAGGAGATGTTCGCCGGGCCCAATGTGCTCGAGGTGCACGAGGTCATGGTGAGCACGGACCTCGAGACGTGACTCAGCGGCCTACACGAACGGCCGTCACGAAGGTAGCCGAGCCGGCCTCGCAGTCTCCACGGCCGCCGGGAGCTCGGATGCCGCTGTAGCTCCGGGTGGCGCCGTCGGGTGTCTGGACGACGAGCGTGAACTGCGTCGACTGTCGGATCGAATAGGGCACCACACAGATCCGGTAGTCGCCTACCGGCGGGGACTCGGTCCAGAAGACGTTCTCGGGACCCGTGCCGCGCGTGTCGTCGCGGTCCAGCTCCCCACCCGCGCCCCGGCGGCTTCCGTAGTACAGGTGCGTCGAGTCGGGCGTCATCACGTGCAGGTCCATGTCACCCGGCTGGTCCCAGGTCAGGGTGAACCGGAGCTGCCCGTTGCCGACGCAGTAACCGTTCGAGCAGGCGCGGGCCGCGCCGCAGTCGGCGTCGGTCCGGCACTGATCGCCGGCCGCGACGTTGGGCTGTGCGCCACCCACGCGTACGGCGGTCACGAACGTCGGCGACGTCCGGGTGCACTCCCCGTTGGTGTTGGAGCTCCCTCGCGTTCCGGCAAACCGCTGTTCGCGACCATCCGGGGTCTGGACGGCCAGCGTGAACGCGGTCGCCTGCCAAATGCCGTAGGGCACGACGCACACGAGGTACTCACCGGCCGGTGGAGCGCCTTCCCAGAATACGTTCTCCGGCCCCGTTCCGCGCGTGTCGTCGCGGTCGAGCTCACCCCCGTCGCCGGAACGGCTGCCGTAGTAGAGGTGGGATCCTCCAGGCGTTACTACGTGCAGATCCATGTCCCCCGGCTGGCTCCAGGTCAGCGTGAAGCGGAGCTGGCCGTTGCCCACGCACACGCCGTTCGCGCACGTCCGGCCGGCTCCGCAGTCGCCGTCCGACCGGCACTCGGGCGCGGTACGCTCCTGGTCGGTGCCCGACCCGCTCGACTCGCCAGCCGAGCCGTTGGAGCTCGCGTCCCCGTCGGAGCCGGCGTTGGTCGAGATGTGGACCACCTCCAGATTGCGCAAGGAGAAGCCCGCGCGAAAGGCTGCCTTGGCGCGTTCCTCCGAGACGGCGGTCCCCTGCGAATCCACGAAGACGGCGTTCCAGTTGGGGCTCCCGGACATGCTCATCCCGAATTCGCCGCCCGGCCGTCCGATCGTGTCCGGAGAGAAGACGGCGAAGAGGCCGGTGGACTGTCCGTTCCGGCGGACGACCTCACCGCGGAATCGCACCGAGTGCAGCTCCGCGCCGTCCCTCGCGGCATCCCAGGCCAGGGCGAACCGTTCGATCGGCTCGCCGAAGAAGGCGCCGTAGGCGTACCGGACGCGAAGCCGCGCGACCCCGAGCTCGGTCAGGCGCGCCTCCGACAGGCACAGCTCGCCCTCGAACCGGTAGGGGTCGGTCTCGATGACGGGAGGCCGGGGCCGTTCACAGGCTTGTCCCTGAACGGAGACGGGCGTCCCGAGGAGGATGGCCCAAAACGAAGCAAGCAGCCCGGTGCAAAGCGTCATACAGTCATACTGGCATGATCCGTGGCCACGGGAAACCCTCGTCCCCGCCCCACCGCAAAACTTTCCGAGCCCAGGGACGTCAGACCCGGGACATGGACGTCACGCTGGTGCTCACCCACGACTGCAACCTCGGCTGTGGGTACTGCTACGGGGGGGCCAAGCTCAACCGGGCGATGCCCACCGAAGTAGCGGAGAAGGCACTGGATCTCGCCTTCGGGGATGGCTCGGCGGAGGTGCAGCTCTCGTTCTTCGGGGGCGAGCCCCTGCTCAAGTGGCGGCGGCTCGTGTGGGTCGCCCGCCGAGCGCGCCGCCGGGCCCGAGAGGCCGGGGCCCGGCTCCGGATGAGCGTGACGACCAACGGGACGCTCCTCACGGACGACCGGGCGGCGCTGCTCGACGAGCTGGGGGTCTACGTGGGCCTCTCGATCGACGGCGTCCGCGAGGCGCACGAGGCGGGCCGGCCGCGCATGGGCGGCGGCTCGAGCTTCGACGACGTCGAGCGCGGTCTCGACGTGCTCCTCCGGCGCGGGACGTCCTTCGAGACCATCAGCGTCGTCACGCCGGCGAACGTCCGCTGGCTCGGTGCGTCGGTGCGGTGGCTGCTCGACAAGGGCGTGCCGCGCATCGGCCTGAACCCCTGCTACGAGGCGTACTTCACGGACGAGGAGCTCGCCCTGTACGCGCGTGGCCTCGACGAGACGGCGGACGCGATGATCGAGTGCTTCCGGTCGGAGCGGATCGTCTCGATGCCCGTCTTCGACAACAAGATCCTGGCGGCTCTCAAGGGCGGCCTCACCGAGGAAGACAAGTGCTCGCTCGGCGCGACCGCGGTGGCGGTCGCACCGAGCGGAAACGTCTACCCGTGCGAGCGCCTCGTCGCCGAGGACGAGGATCCGACGTTCCGCATGGGCAACGTGCTCGAGGGTTTGGAGCTGCGCGGACCGGCCTGCGCACGCGGCCCCGTCAACGACGAGTGCACGGACTGCGGAGAGCGCTGGCGCTGCGGCAGCTTCTGCGCCTGCGCCAACCTCGCCGAGACCGGACGCACCGACCTGGCCGGCGGCACGCAGTGCTGGCACGAACGGCAGACGGCGGTCCTGGCCGACCGCGTCGCGGGCACCCTGTGGAACGAGCGCAACCGCCCGTTCATCGCCTGGTTCTACGGCCGCATGACCGCGCTCTCGGGTGCGATCGAGGAGACCGGGCCCCAGCGGCGTGGCGAGGTGCCCGTGCGCGCGGTGCCGCGCCAGCCGCCGCGCCGCGAGGGGCGCATCCGCCTGACGGTGCTCGCATGAAGAAGAAGCCGATCGTCTCGACGCTCCCCGACGTCCGCTCGGCGCCGCCCCGGCAGGTCGAGAGCCGCGCCGCGAGGGGCACCGGATACCCGACCGCCGCCGAGCTCGTCTCGAGCTCGGCCGAATGGCAGAGGTGGCTCGAGGCGGCCGTGCGCGCCGTGATCCGCCCCGCGGCGCTCGCCGGCGTCGTGGGCCTCGCGGCGAGCGGATGCACGCAGCCCGAGCCGGACGTGAGCGACGAAATCGCGCCGTGCGACGCTCCGGCCGAGGGCGGCCCGGTCGTGATGTACCCGATCCCTTCGGCCGGCCCCTTCGGGGACGGCAGCGCCCCTCCGCATCCTCTCGTGGCGCATCCCCCGGGACCGTCGCCGGCGGGTGGCTCGGGCAGCGTGGTCGACGGCCCGCTCCCCGATCCCCCGCCGGCGACGGATCCCACCTCCACCGCGTCGACGAAGCCGCCGGTGATCCCGCCGGTCCGTCCACCGGCGATTCGCGGGCGCATCCGCCCCGTCAACGTGCCGGTGGCGGTTCCGGGTGGGATCTCGCCGGTCATGGTGGACCCGCTGAAGGACTGACACGGCCGGATCGCGCGCGGCGCGGAGCGGTCAGTACGCGGCAGGCTGGACGGCACCCCAGACACGGTCGACAGGTTGAAGACGAGGACGGCCGGGGACTGGTCGGTGTGGTCGACACCCCGCGCCGAGGGCCTTCACCGTTCCCGACGGGCGAAGCGGCGGCGTATTTCACCCTGCTCCCGAGGGCACTACAGCGTCGACGGATCGTCGCTCACCAGCATCTTGCCCGCGGGCGGGTCGACGATGCGCAGGCGCGTCGCGCGGCCACGGTAGCCGGCACAGGTCGCGGAGGCGGGATCGGGATCGGGCTCCCATCGACCCTGGCCGAGGACCGACACCTCTTCGCCCTCCTCGAGCGCGCCCTCGGTGTACTCGAGCCCGCGCGGCAGAAGCCAGCCGTGCGTCCTCTCGTGGTGCTTCCGGAGAAACACCGCCATCCGCCGGCTCGGAAGCTCGAACAGGCCGGACCGGAGGTGCCGGTCCACGGTCAGGACGAGATCCACCAGCACGGGATCGACCACGGCGCGCCCCGAGTCGTCCTCGACGACGAAGGCGACGCACGAGTGGTCGCGGATGGTGGTGTGACCCTGCCGCCCCTGCTCTTGCACGACGACGGTCCAACCCGCGCACGCCCTGCCGGTGAGCGGTGCCTCGAGCGGCGTCCCCTGGTACCGGAGCTTCCCGCAGATCTTGACCACTTCGCCGTCGAGCACCTCGCGGATCGGCTTGCGCCGCGCGGTCCGAAGCGCTCGCTTCGCACGGGCCCGCGGCGAGAAGAGCACCCGGTACACGGCCATCCCGGCGAGCCCGAGGCCGAATAGGACGGGAAGGACGACGGGATCCACCGGGATGCGCTACTTGCCCGCCAGCGTCATGCGGGAGACGCGGAAAGTGGGGGTGGCGGTGCTCGTGCGCAGGTCGAGGTCGTCGGCGACGGCGTCGATCCTCTGGAGCAGGTCGTCGAGGTTCAACGAGATGGTGACCTCGCTGACGGGGAACGCGAGCTCACCCTTCTCGATCCAGAACCCGGCCGCCCCGCGGCTGAAGTCGCCCGTCACCGGGTTGAACCCGAAGCCCATCATCTCGGTGACGTAGAGGCCGCTCTCGGTGCTCTCGAGGAGCTCCTCGGCCGTGCGCTCGCCCGGCTGCAGGATGAAGTTGGTCGTGGACGCGCCGACGCCGCCGCTCGAGCCCCGCGACGCGTTGCCGGTGCTCTCCTTGTCGAGCTTGCGGGCCGAGTAGCTGTCCATCAGGTACGTCTTCAGGACGCCCCGATCCACGACGACGTTGCGGCGTGCGAGAAGACCCTCTCCGTCGAAGGGACGCGACCCCGGAGCCTTCGGGATCAGCGGATCGTCGACGATGCTCACGAGATCGCTCGCGACCTTCGTGCCCTCGCGGTCCACGAGGTAGCTCGACCGCCGCCAGATCGCGCCGCCCATGACGCACCCGGAGAACAGGTCGAGAATCGAGCGGCCGGCGTCCGGGTCGAAGACCACCGCGCACTCCTGCGTCGCGACCTTGGTCGCGCCGAGCTTGCGCAGCGTGCGACGCGCCGCCTCCTCGCCCACCGCCTTCGGCGAGTCGAGATCGGCGAGGTGCCGCTTGGCGCTCCAGTGGAAGCCGCTCCGCTTCTTGCCGCCGGCGTCGTTCACGACGGGCCGAACGACGATCGAAGCGTACGAGCCCTCGTAGCCGCCCGAAAACCCGCCGCTCGTCACGATCGCGCTCGCGCCCGCGGCGCGCGTGAACGAGGCGCCCTCGCTGTTGACGATGCGCTCGTCGAACGCGAAGGCCGCCTCCTCGCCCTCTCTCGCCCGCGCGAGCGCATCGCCGGCGCCGAGCGCGCCCATCTCCGGATCGAACATGGCGAGATCGGGGTGCTGCTCGGGCTTCGAGAGCAGCGACGGATCGGGCGGCCCCGCGTACGGATCGGGCTGCGACAGACGCGCCAGCTCGAGCGCATCCTCCACGAGCCGCTCCACGCCGTCCTTCGTGAGGTCGCTCGTGTACGACACGGCCACCTGCTGCCCGATCATGACGCGCACGCCGACCGAGCGGGACCCGGCCTCTTCGACCAGCTCCGGCTCGCGCAGCCGCACTTTGGTCGACAGGTGCGAGCCCTGCCGTGCCGTGGCCTCCGCCACGTCGGCGCCCCTGTTGCGCGCGCTCTCCACCACCTGGGCGGCGAGCGCGACGAGCGAGTCGATCGTCTCGTTGGTCATCGTCGTCAGCCCTTCGCGATCTCGGTGCCGCCGACGGTCACCGCGGAGATCTTCACGGTGGGGCACCCCACGCCCACCGGCACCGATTGCCCGTCCTTGCCGCAGGTCCAGATGCCGTCGGACGTCTGGAGATCGTGCCCGAGCATCACGACCTTCCGCATGACGTCGGGGCCGTTGCCGATGAGGTTCACGCCCTTGAGCGGCGCGGTGATCTTGCCGTTCTCGATGAGGTAGCCCTCGGTGAGCGAGAAGACGAAGTCGCCGTTCGAGATGTCCACCTGGCCGCCCCCGAACTTCTTCGCGTAGACGCCCCGCTCGACGCTCCTGACGATGTCCTCGGGGTCGTCCTCGCCCGCGAGGAGCATGGTGTTCGTCATGCGCGGCATGGGGTGGGACTTGAAGCTCTCGCGCCGGCCGTTGCCCGTCGGGCTCGTGGAGAAGAAACCGGCCGAGTGGCGGTCCTGCATGTAGCCGCGCAGGACGCCGTTCTCGATGAGGACCGCCGACCGTGGCTCGTTCCCCTCGTCGTCCACGTTGATGCTGCCGCGCGAGCTCGAGAGCGTGGCGTCGTCCACGACGGTGCACAGCTCGCTCGCCACGCGCTCGCCGATCTGGTCGGAGTAGTTGCTCGTCTTCTTCCGGTTGAAGTCGGCCTCGAGGCCGTGCCCGACCGCCTCGTGCAGCAGGATGCCGCTGTCCCCGGGAGCCAGGACCACCGGGAGCTCGCCCGCCGGAGCCTCGCGCGCGTCCAGCATGGCCACGGCCTGCCGCACCGCCTCCTTCGCGTGCCACTCGGGCGATCGCTTCTCGAAGTACTCGAGCCCCATCCGGCCCCCGCCCCCCGAGGACCCGCTCTGGCGCTTGCCCTCGTGCTCCGCGATGGCCCGGACGCCGAAGCGGATCAGCGGCTGGCGGTCGTGGACCATCTTCCCGTCGCTCGTGGCGATCAGGATCTCGCGGATCTCCTCGTTCAGCGAAGCGTCCACGCGCACGATGCGCGGGTCTTCGGCGCGCGCGGCCAGGTCGGCGCGCTCGAGCAGCTCCCGCTTCGTCTCGCCGGGGATGTCGAGCGACAGGAGCTCCACGGGATAACGCTGCGGCAGCTCGCGCGACGCCAGCGCCATGGGCGCCGCGCCGCCGCCCGCCGCGATCTGCGCGGCGGTTCGCGCTGCCCGCTCCATGGCCTCCATCGAGAGATCCTCGACGTACGCATAGCCGGTCGCGTCGCCCTTCATCACGCGCACGCCGAGCCCCATGGCCACGGCTCGGCCGGCCGCCTTGAGGATGCCCTCGTCATACGCGTAGCTGCTCGTGACGTGGTACTCGTAGAAGAGGTCCGCGTAGTCGCCGCCCTTGGACAGGGCGACCTCGAGCAGCCGGCCCGCGAGCCGCGCGTCGATCGCGGCCGGGCCGCCGGGCGCGAACGGGGCGCGGTAGCGGGTCTGGGGGTCGGTCATCGGGGCGCACTGTAATGCTGCGTCCTCCCCGCTGCCACCCACGGGCGGCTCTGTGTTAGGCTCCGGTTCCCATCTGGAGGGCCGCATGGAAGAGCATCAGCAGGCCATGGTGAAGTCGCTCGTCGCGGTGGCCTGGGCCGACGGCCGGGTCGAGGACGAGGAGCACGAGGTCATCGAGGCCCTGATCAGCGCGTTCGAGATTCGGGGCGAGGACGCCGACGGGATCCGCGAGTACGCGAAGACGCCCCGGACGATCGACGACGTGCCGCTGTCCGATCTGTCCGCCCACGACCGGCGCATGCTCCTGCAGCACGCGGTGATCCTCACCTACATCGACGGGCGACAGACCGACGACGAGGTGCGGGTCCTGGACGACCTCGTCCGGAAGCTGAACATCCCCGAGGACGAGGCCAAGGAGCTGCTCGAGACGGCCGGTCAGCGGGCCAGGCGGCTGCTCGACCTCCTCTGAGCCTTGTCACCTCTCGCGCTGCCCGACCGGCCGCCCGCGGTCCTGCTGTTCGACGCCGGGAACACCCTCGTGTTCCTCGACGAGGACGCGGTCGCCGCGATCGCCGCGGCCGAGGGCGTGTCCGTCGGGCCCGGACAGGTGCAGACCGCGCAGGGCGGCGCGAGGCGCGAGTACGAGGAGAGGCTCCGTGCGGGCGCGTCGCACGACGCCGGCCTGCCGGTGTACGTGCGGGCGCTCTTCCGCGGCCTCGGCGCCCCTTTCGACCGGCTCGATGTCCTCGTCGCGCGCTTCGAGCGCGAGCACGCGCGGTTCAACCTGTGGCGGCGCGTCCCGGATGGAGTGCCCGAGGCGCTCTCGCGCCTGCGTGCGGCGGGCGTGCGCCTCGGGGTGGTCTCGAATTCCGAGGGGGCGGTCGAAGAGCTGCTCGAGGCGGTGGGGCTGCGACCCTTCCTCGAGCTGGTGGTCGACTCGGGTCGCGAAGGCGTGAGCAAGCCCGACCCGGAGATCTTCCGCCGTGCCCTCGAGCGCATGGAAGCGTCGCCGGCGGACGCCATCTACGTGGGCGACGTTCCCGGGGTGGACGTCGCCGGCGCTCGCGCGGCGGGGCTCGGGGCGGTCCTGCTGGACGCCTTCGACGATTATCCGGACTTCAGCGAGGCTCCTCGGGTTCGGTCGGTGACGGACCTCGCCGCTCGCTGGGCCCACCCGGCCTGAACCGCCGTCCCCTGCCCCCGCCGAGCCGCACGTCCACCCGCGCACCCTCGCCGCCGGGCGGCGGGAGCTGCGCCTGCAAGAGAGCGTCCGCGAAGCAGCCGTAGAAGGGCTCGGGCGGCGGCGGCTCGATCGCGATGCTGGTCTCGTCGAGGGCGCCGTCGGCCGTCACGTCGAAGGAGACGGTGAGGCCGCGCCGCACGCCGCCGTCGGCGCCGGCCGAGCGCCGCATCGCCTCGCGCAGCGCGCGGAACCCGCCGTGCTCGCGCATGCAGTCCCGAGCGAGGCCGCGCGTCTCCCGCAGCGCGGCCATCACCTCCTCGGGCGCGATCGTCGGCTCGCCCTCCCCGAGCGCCGTGATCTGCACCCGGCGCCGGAGCCACTGCCGGCGTCCCTCGGGCGACATGTTCCGGAAGCGCTCCCGGAAGCGCTCTCGGCGGCGGCGCCAGCGCTCCGGGTCGTCCCCGTCCTGGGGACCGGCCCGTAGCTCGGCGCGATCTCCGGGCTCGTCCGGATCGCGCGCGGCCGAGGCGTCCGCGACGTCGAAGAGGAACGCGAGGTCGTCCTCCTCCGGCTCCTCCACGGGCGCCTCCGCGGCGGCGTCGTCCACCCGGGGCGGAGGCTCCTCGCCGCCGCGCGAGAGGACGAGGAGAATACCGGCGACCGCCACCACCAGCACGAGCGCGACGATCCAGGCCCGGCGCATGGCGCCCAGCGTAGCACGGCCGAAAAGTGGACACGCCGGCGCAGATGGCGGACCACCGGTGTCTGGGCAAGCGCGTTTTCTTCGGAGGAGGGAGCATGACAGCCGCCGTACGACTTCGACTCGACGCGGTGACCGCCCCGGTGGTCGCGCGGGTGGCGCGCCGGGAGCGGGACCGAATGGTGGTGGCCCATCCCCTGCCGTTCCTGCGGTTACGGGGGGGCGTTCGGGACGAGGAGGGCCGCGCGGCGCGGATCGAGGCGGTGCGCCTCGACGTGCTCGGCGACACGCCGAACCTGATCATGGAGGTCGTCTACGAGCAGGAGCCGTTCCGGGCGGCGCCCCGCGACGACGACACCATCCCCGGCTTCGTCCCGGAGATGCCCGAGGGCGGCCTGAGCAAGCGCCGCGACGAGACCGTCTCGTTCGAGACCCAGCGCACCGCGCGCTGCGAGGTGGTCGTGAGCGACCCTCCACCGCCCCCGGTCCCGGGCCGGTCGCGCTGGGAGCGTCTCTGGACGCTCGTCGTCGCCTGGATCCACCGAGCCGAAGCCGCCGTCGACCGCGCCCTGGCCACGCGCGCGGCTTGAGTTGCATTGGGACCTGTCCCCAATGCAACCGCGCGCCGAAGGCGCGCCCGGCGCCGAGCGAAGCGAGGTGCCGAGGGGAGCGCGAGGGTCCTCCCTCGCGGGCCCCGGCGCCGAAGGCGCTGGGGTGCGCGGTTGCGGCGCCCGGCGCCGCAACCGTGCAGTCAGCAAACCCCACTTGCTCAATCGACGAACGCTACGCGGCCTCGCAGGCGGGAGACCGGGACGGCGCCGAAGTAGCGGCTGTCGTTCGAGCGATCGCGGTGGTCGCCCATGACGAAGACGTAGCCCTCCGGCACGATCATCGGGAGCTCGGTGTCGGGCTCTGCGCCGGGAGAGAACCGGGTGCGCCACGCGTGCTCGCCGTGCTGCTCCTCGCGCCACTCGCAGGGCTCGCCGGCGAGCTCGTCGCACCGTCCGGTGCGTCCGGTCGCGAGCGCCTGCCCGTTGAGGTAGACGACGTTCCGCCGCACCTCGATCTCGTCGCCCGGCAGCCCGATCACGCGCTTGACCAGGTCGGTCCCGTCGATGGGGCTCGCGAGGATGACCACGTCCCCTCGCTCGGGAGCGCTCCAGGTGACGACCGCCTCCTCGGCCACGGGCAGCGTCAAGCCGAAGGGGTACTTGACCACGAGCACACGCTCACCGTTCTCGAGCGTCGGCTCCATCGAGGGTCCCTCGACGACGTAGGCCTGCGCGAGCCCCGTCCGGATGCAGAGCGCGAACAGGACCGCCACCGCGACGGTCCGGACGTGCTCCCAGACCTTGCGCGAGGTCTGCGCCTTCCGGTCCGCTGCTTCCATGCTCCGTCGCTCCACCCCGGAAACCGCCGGCGCGGCGCGTCCATTCCGCGCCGTCCCATTGTGCCACACGCTCAGCGGCGCAGGAACTCGAGGACGGCCTCGGCGACGCGCGTGACCCGGGGCTCGCCCAGCTCCGGGAAGACCGGGAGCGCCAGGACCTCACGGCTCGCGCGCTCGGCCTCGGGGAAGTCGCCCTCGGCGTGGCCGAGGTAGGCGAAGCACTCCTGCAGGTGCAGGGGACGCGGGTAGTAGATCTCGGTCGCGACGCCGCGCGCGGCGAGGTGCTCGCGGAGCGCGTCGCGCCGGGGGGTGCGGATCACGTACTGGTTGTAGACGTGGCCCTCGGCGGCCCGGCGCGGCGTGACCAGCAGCTCCGGATCGAGGGCGGCCTCGGCGAAGAGCCGGTCGTAGAGGGCGGCGTTGTCGCGGCGGCCCTTGGTCCAGCGGTCGAGGTGCGGGAGCTTCACGCGGAGCACCGCGGCCTGCAGCGGGTCGAGGCGGAAGTTGCCGCCGATGACGGCGTGGAAGTACTTGGGCGCGCCGCCGTGCACCCGGAGCACGCGGGCGGCGTCGGCCAGCGCCGGATCGGCCGCGGTGACGAGGCCCCCGTCGCCGAAGCAGCCCAGGTTCTTCGAGGGGAAGAAGCTGAAGCACCCGAAGGCCCCGAGTGCCCCGACCGGCCCGGCGTCGGTGCGCGCGCCGAGGGCCTGCGCGGCGTCCTCCACCACGGGGATGCCGTGCGTCCGTGGGATCGCCGCCGGCTGCCCGAAGAGGTGCACCGGCATCACCGCGCGCGTGCGCTCGGAGATCGCCGCCTCGGCTCTCGCCGGATCGAGGTTCATCGTGACCGGGTCGATGTCGGCGAAGACGGGCTTGGCCCCGACCCGCGCGATGCAGCCCGCGGTCGCGAAGAAGCTGAAGGGCGTTGTGACGACCTCGTCCCCCGGCCCGACGCCGAGCGCCATCAGCGCGACGAGCAGCGCGTCGGTGCCGCTCGAGACCCCGATCGCGTGGGGGACGCCCAGGTACGCGGCGAGCTCGGCCTCGAGCGCCTCGACCTCCGGACCCATGATGAAGCGCTGGCTTTGGACCACGCGGTCCATGGCCTCGCGGACCTCCTCGACCAGCGGCCCGTTCTGGGCCTCGAGGTCGAGCATCGGGATGGGCGCCTGGCTCACCGCGCCTCCGCCGGGACGCACCGGCCGCCGTCGATGGCGTAGCCGCCGCCGCAGGCCGGACACGCGACGCTCTGGGCGTCGCCGGGGGGCAGGCGCTCGCCGCAGCGGCACACCCAGCCCGCGCGCCGGGCCGGCACCCCGAGGACCAGGGCGTACGGGAGCACGTCGCGCGTCACGACCGCCCCCGCGCCGACGAGGCAGTATTCGCCGAGATCGTGCCCGCACACGATCGTGGCGTTCGCGCCGACCGAGGCCCCGCGCCCGACGCGCGTCGGGCGAAACTCCTCCTTGCGCTCGAGGAAGGCGCGCGGGTTCACGACGTTCGTGAAGACGCAGCTCGGGCCGAGGAAGACGTCGTCCTCGACCGTGACGCCCGCGTAGATCGAGACGTTGTTCTGGACCTTCACCCCGTCGCCGATCCGCACGCCGGCCCCGACGAACACGTTCTGACCGAGGACGCAGCGGGCGCCGATGCGCGCTCCGGTCGAGACGTGGACGAAGTGCCACACCTTCGTCCCGTCACCGAGCACCACGTCCTCGTCGACGACCGCCGTGGGGTGGACGAACGGCTCTGCCATCGCCCCCCCTCTTATCACGTATCGGGGGTGACGAGGGTCAGTCGAGGCGCTCGACGATCGTGGCGAGGCCCTGGCCGACGCCGATGCACAGGGTCGCGAGCCCGAGGCGGGCGCCGCGGCGGCGCATGGCGTGGACGAGCGTGCCGACGATCCGCGCGCCGCTGCACCCGATGGGGTGGCCGAGCGCGATGGCGCCGCCGTTCACGTTCACCTTGGCCGGGTCGAGGCCGAGCTCCCGGATGCAGGGCAGCGACTGGGCGGCGAACGCCTCGTTGAGCTCGATCAGGTCGAGGTCCGCGACGGTCAGGCCGGCCTTCTTCAGAGCCTTTTGCGTGGCCGGGATGGGGCCGATGCCCATGACGTTCGGCTCGACGCCGGCGACCGCGCTCGCGACGACGCGTGCCAGGGGCCGGACGCCGTGCTCCTTCGCCCACGCGTCCGACGTGACGAGCAGCGCCGCCGCGCCGTCGTTCAGGGGCGAGGAGTTGCCCGCCGTCACGGTGCCGTCCTTCCGGAACACCGGCTTCAGCTTCGCGAGCGCCTCGAGCGAGCTGTCCGGGCGGACCGACTCGTCGCGGTCGACGACCGTCTCGGTGTCGCGGCGGCTCGCGGGCGGGACCGTCACGGGCACGACCTCGGCGTCGAAGGCGCCCGCCTCCCAGGCCGCCGCGGCCTTCCTGTGGCTCTCGACCGCGAAGGCGTCCTGGTCCTCGCGCCCGACGCCGTAGCGCTCGGCCACGTTCTCGGCCGTCTGCCCCATGGAGTGGAGCGGGAAGCGCGCGGCCATCTTGGGGTTCTCGAACCGCCAGCCGAGGCTCGTGTCGTAGACCTTCGGGGGCGTGCGCGGGAACGGCTCCTCCGCCTTGGGCATGGCGTAGGGGGCGCGGCTCATGGACTCGACGCCACCGGCGACGACCACCTGCAGATCCCCGCACGCGATCGCCCGCGACGCCTGGACGAGCGCTTCCATGCCGGAGCCGCACAGGCGGTTCACGGTGATGCCCGTCACCTCGTAGCGCAGCCCCGCGAGGAGCGCCGCCATGCGCGCGACGTTGCGGTTGTCTTCGCCAGCCTGGTTCGTGGCCCCGAAGATGACCTCCTCGACCGACTCCCTCGCCGCCTCGTTCCGCTCGAGGAGCTTCTCGATGACGAGCGCCGCCAGGTCGTCCGAGCGCACGCGCGCGAGCGCGCCCCGGTGCTTGCCGATGGGAGTCCGAACCGCGTCGAGGATCACCGCTGCCGTCATGTCCCCGGACCTAGCAGGGGAGCGGGCCTCTCGGCAATCCCCTCACGCGTGGGTGAAGCAGTCGAGGGAGCGATCGAGGTCGACGCGCCCGTAGAACTCGCGCCAGAGGTGGGTGAAGCCCGCCTCGAGCTCGTCCGGGGTCATCTGCTCGGGCGTGAACACCACGTGGGCGCCGTTGTACTCGGTCCAGCGCGTGTGGTGGATGCGTCCCTCGGCGCTCCATCGGTAGAAGAGCGGGGTGTTCGGGAACGGGGTGGCGATGAAGAACTCGGCCGTCACGAGCCCCGCGTCCTCGCAGAAGCGCAGGATGCGCTCGAAGACGCCCGGGTCGTCCCCGTCGAACCCGAGGCCGAAGGCGGCGTAGAAGCGCATGCCGCGCTCCTCGATGGCGTCGATGACGCGGCGGCCCGCGTCGATCATCCGGGGCTCGCCCCGGTAGATGCCGCGCGAGATCGGATCGAAGCCGAAGGTCACGTACACGCAGCGGGTGCCCGCGCGCGCCAGGAGGTCCAGGAACGCCGGGCGCGCGTTGAAGACGAGCGAGCTCGACACGAACATCTTGGCGTCGAGCTCGCCGATCCGCCGGAACAGCTCGTCGGCGTAGCGCGCGACCGAGCGCCCCTTGAACATGACGACGTCCTCGGTCAGGTAGAACTCGCGCCCGCCGAGCGAGCGCACCTCGTCGACCACGTCGTCGACCGGACGGAAGCGCAGGGCGTCGCCCTGGAGGATGGGGATGTTGCAGTACGGGCAAGGGCGCGGGCAGCCGCGAGCCACCTGCACCAGCGTCGCGTCCCAGTCGTAGTGGTCGGGCCGTTCGAAGAGCCCTCGTGCCGGCTGCACCCAGAGGGACGGGTCGGCCATGGCCGGCCCGTACGTCGGCCGGAGCGCTCCCTGGCGTGCGTCCTCGAGGATCCGAGGCCACAGGACCTCCGCCTCTCCGATGCAGACCGAGTCGCAGTGGGGCGCGGCGTCGTCGGGTATGATCGACGGGTGCATCCCGCCCATGACGACCGGCACACCGCGTGCGCGGAAGCGGTCGCCGATCGCGTAGGCGCTCTCGGCTTGTGGGGTGAAGAAGCTCAGCGCGACGAGGTCCACGTCCTCGTCGAAGTCGACCGGCTCGATGTTCTCGTCGGTGACGGCCCACTCCACGTCGCCGGGCATCGTCGCGGCGAGGATCCGCAGCCCGAGGGCCGGAGGCATCCGGTACTTCCAGAGCCCGGCGACGGGAGGCAGCTCGGCGAGCCCCGGGTGTGCCTCGAGGAACCGCTCGAACCGGGGGTAGACGAGGCGGACCTTCACGCTCCTTGCCGCCGTACCAGCGTGCCCGGTGACGCGCATTGATTCGTGTCAACGAGCGGGGGGGGCACGGGGCGCAGAGCCGACCGGTGCGGATCGCCTTCGTGTCCCCGAACCGCGAGCAGCTCCCGGACCCGGTCATCCCGCTCGGGCTCCTGCAGGTCGCCGCGAGCTGCCCCGACCACGAGCGGCTGTTCGTCGACTTGTGCTTCGAGGACGACCCGGAGCAGGCGCTCCGCTCGTTCCTCCGTGACGCGCGGCCCGACCTCGTGGCGATGGGGGTGCGCAACGTCCAGGGGAACGACTACGGCGCGAGCGACGCCGCGGTCCGCCACTACGCGCACATGGTGCGGGTCGTCCGGGAGGAGACCTGCGCGCCGGTCGTCCTCGGCGGCGGAGGCTTCAGCGTCCTGCCCGGCGGGCTGCTCGAGGCCATCGGCGCCGACTACGGCGTCACGGGCGAGGGAGAGCTCGCGTTCCCCAGGCTCGTCCGGGCGCTCTCGTCGGGCGGCGAGGGGCTCGACCAGGTCGGAGGCCTCTACCGGCGTGTCGAGGGCGGGGTCGAGGCGCCGAGCGGGCGCGAGCCGCCGGTCGACCTCTCCACGCTCCGGACGGTCGACCGCCGCTGGGTCGACGCGCGCCACTACGCCCGCGTGGGGACCGACGCCGTCCAGACGAAGCGCGGCTGCCCGCTCACGTGCTCCTACTGCACGTACCCGACGATCGAAGGGCGCACGAGCCGCCTCCGGCCTCCGGCGCACGTGGCGGACGAGCTCGCACACGTCCGCGAGGCGGCTCCGGAGGCGCGCCACTTCTTCGTCGTGGACTCGGTCTTCAACCTGCCCTCGGCGCACGCGAGCGCCGTGTGCGACGCGCTCGTCGAGCGGCGCATCGGGTTGCCGTGGACGTGCTACGTGAACCCCATCGGGTTCGGGAAAGAGCTGGCGGAGCGAATGGCCCGCGCGGGTTGCGTGGGAATGGAGGTGGGCTCGGACTCGGGGTCCGACGACGTCCTCGACCGGCTGCGCAAGGGCTTTCGGACCGATGACGTGCGACGCATGTCGCGGGTGGCGCGCGACGCGGGGATCAAGGACTGCCACACCTTCATCCTCGGGACGCCCGGCGAGACGCTCGACGAGGTGCGACGGACGCTCGACTTCCTCGACGCGCTCGACCCGTTCGCAGCGATCCTGATGGTGTGGAACGACGAGCGCGAGTCGCTCGACCCGGACCTGCGCGCGGCTCGCGCGGACCTCCGCGCGCGCGTCCTCGAGCTCGTCGGTGAGGAGGCCCGGGCCCGCCCTCACTGGGTCGTCCCCGCCCTGGGCCTGCGCTTTCGGGCGCGCACCCTCGCGCTCCTCCGGCGCCGCCGCGTCACCGGGCCGCTCTGGCAGCTCCTCCGAGCCGGACGCGAGGCCGGGTGAGCCGAGCCGCGCGTGCAAGTTTTTGCTTGCATGAGCTGTTGCCGGGGCTAGCCTACCGGTGTGCCTACGATCACCCATCGGATCGACGCGGAGCTCAAGAACGAGCTCGACAAGTTCTGTGAGGAACACGGCTTGAAGCAGCAAGCCGTGGTTCAGGAGGCTCTGGCCACCTGGCTCGAAGACGCCCGCGATGCAGAGCTCATCGAGGAGCGGCGCGAGGGCCCTTGGGTGGACTGGGACGATGTCCGAGACGCTCTATAGAGTCGTCCTTCACAGAGACGCAGTCGCCGAGATCGCCGAGCTTCCTGCCGCGAGCAAGGAACGCGTGAAGCAGGCCATCGAGCTTCTGCGGACGGACCCGCGGCCGGCTGCCGCGACGAAGCTGCGCGGCCGACCCAATGCGTACCGAATTCGGTTTGGCGACTACCGATTGCTGTACGAAGTGCACGCGACCGAAGTCGTGGTCTACGTGGTCGGCGTCGCACACCGCCGTGAGGTCTACAAGAGACTCCTCCGGCGGCGCTGACGGGCCAGCCGCGGCCCACCGGCCCCCGCGCCCCGCCTCACCTCAGCATCATCTGGCAGTCACTCACGAAGCGGCCCTGGCCGCGGTCGACGCAGGACTGGTAGGCCGCGCGGGCGCCCTCGGCGTCGCGCAGGCCCTGCCGTGCCGCGCCGAGCGTGATCCAGCCCTTGGAGCTCGTCGGATCGACGGTGACCGCGCGCTCGGCGAGCCCGGCGGCCTCCTGGTTCTGGCCCCGGTTGAGCAGGAGGAAGGCCAGGTCGGCCAGCGCCTCGGCCCCGTTCGGGTTCGCGGCGATGGCCTCGCGGTACTTCTCCTCGGCCCGCCGGCCGCGAAGGCGCTGCGCCTCGGCCAGCAGCGTCGCGTAGTCGCCCGTGGGCGCCGCCGGCGCCTCCTCGGCCGCGACCTCCTCGGCGGCGACCTCCTCGGCCGCGACCTCCTCCACCGGCGCCTCCTCCACCGGCGCCTCCTCGGCCGCGACCTCCTCGGCGGCGACCTCCTCGGCCGCGGCCTCCTCGGCAGCGGTCTCGGCGCCGGCGCCCTCTTCGGCGGCCTCCTCGGCGGCGGGCCTCTCCTCGGGCGCGGCGGAGCTCAGCGACGGCAGCTCCGCCGGCATCGCGGCGCCACCGAGCTCCTCGGGCTGGGGATCGATCATCTTGGCCTTGACCATGTAGGCGCCGATCGCCAGCAGGCCGACCGCGGCGATGCCGATCGTCCAGCGCATGGCCTTGCGCGCGCCGGGGGACATGGGCTCGATACTGGCCGCGAGGTCGCTCCAGTCCTCATCCTCGTTCTTGGAGGCCTCGTAGGCGTCCGCCTTGAAGAAGCCTTCGGCGACCGCGGCGTGCTCTCCGGTACGAGTGATGGCCCGGATCATGGCGCTCGACGTCGTCTTGCCCTTCTTCTTGCTGCGCTTGCGCTTGCCACCCTGGGGCTCGTCGTCCTCCTCGGCGGCCTTCTTCGGCGCGGCGCCGCTCTTGCGGTCTTGCGCGGCCCGAGGCTCCTCGTCGTCGGCGGCGCGCCCGCCGGTCTTCGCCTCGGTCTTCGCCTCGGGCTCTGCCCCGTCCGCCTCGGCCGCCTTCGCCTCGGCTGCCGGCTCTTCGTCGGGCTCCGGCTCGGGCTCTGCCTGGACGGCCTCGGCCGCCTCGGCCTCGTCCTTGCGGCGGGTGACGGTGTCGTCCTCGCGCTGCTTCTTCGGCTTGTCCTGGCTGTGCTCCCCGTCCGGCTCGTCCTTCGCGGCGACGGTCACGTCGTCGTTCACGGCGACGGCGGCGGAGGAAGCGGCAGCCTGGCTCTTGGCCGGGAACTGGATGACGTTGCTCTGCTTCTCCTGTGCGCTCTCTTGCGCCTGCTGTTCCTTGGCCCGCTTGGACTTCCTACGACGCTTGCCCTTCTTCGCCATCGCTTCCTCTCGTGCTTCTTCCGGGGTTCGCTCTTGCTCGGGGGAGTCGTTCGGTGCTGGTCGAGATTCCACCGCGGTGGGCTCGCTGGGGGCCGAAGGCCCCGCCTGCGTGTTCGTCCCCGCGCCGATTGCAGGCTCCGTGCCGGGCGTATCAGGCCTTTGATCCCCGATGGATCCAGCGTCAACGGGGTGGTCCGCCCCGGCACGACTCGGCACATCCCGGCCGGCCTCGGCACCGGGGGTGTCAGGATCTTCACGGTCGGCTTCCGGACCGGGGAGCGGCCCCGGCAGGGGCGACTCGTCGTCCCCGGGCACGACGCCCGAGTCGAGGGCCGCCTCCACGCCCGCGTGGGCCTCTTCGTCGTCCGACTCGTCCAGCTCGGGAGCCTGGGGCAGGGTGGAGGAGCGCTGGCCGGTGTCGAAGATCAGGCCCTCGAAGTAGAGCTTCGAGATCGCCGACAGCGTGGCGAGGTCGTCGCCTCCGGCCGCGTCGACCACCGCCATGAGCGAACGCTGCCCGTCGAAGTGCTTGAGGATGTCGTTGATCTCGTCGGGGATCTCCGCGAGCCGCTCGATCAGCTCGTCGTCGCTGACCTCGAAGACGCTGTCGAGCGGCGGGAGCTGCTCGAGGAGCCGGCCCCACTCGTCGACCCTGCGCATGCCCTCCATGAGGAGCGCCTGCGTCGTCGTCTCCATCCGCCGCTCGCGCCGGACGGCGCGGAAGTCGATCTCGAAGCTGCCCTCGTTCCAGACGAGGAAGCGGTACACCGCGGGCTCGCCCTGCAGGTGACCGAGCTCCGCGTCGAGGATCTGGCCCTCCTGAAAGTAGATCGCGCCGCGCTGCGTGCCGTTGGTGAGATAGAGCACCCCGGACTTGCGGCTGATGTCGATGGTCTGCAGGAGATCGACGAGGCCCATGTCCGAGAGCGATCCGCTGAACCGAGTCTTCGACGTGCGCTCGCTGATCCCCTCGCGCTGCCTCTTGCCGATCTCGAGGTTCACGCGCGTGATGACCTCCTTGATGTAGATCGGCTTGGTCAGGTACTCGACGCCGAGCTCGAGCCCACGCACCTTGCTCTCGAGCGACACGTCGCTCGACAGGAACATGAACGGGATGTCGGCCCACTGCTCCTCGGCACGGAGCCGCTCGACGAGCTCGAAGCCGTCGGTACCCGGAAGGCGGGTGTCCGAGAGGATGAGGTCGGGGGACGACAGCTCCACCATCTCGAGCGCCTGGCCGGCGTCGTTGGCCGTGGCCACGCTGTAGCCCGCCTTGCGCAGGCTCACCTCGAGCACGCGCCGGCTGCGGGGATCCGCGTCTACCAGCAGGAGGTTCTGTTTTGCCACGGCGAAGTGGGGGGTATCGACCGGTGAGACAGTGTGGGAAGCCGGGCACTTGGGTGTCAAGGCACGCTTGACCGGGCGCGAGAGGGGCGACTATCGTCTCGCGTCATGAAGCGGACGCAGGTTCTATGGGTCGCTCGGACGACCGGGCTGCTGCTGTCGGTGGGGGTGCTGCTCGGCGGCGTCGCGTGGGGCTGCGGCGACGAGGGGGGCGAGATTGCCATCACGGATGTTCAGCCGCGCGCAGGCGCGACGCAGGGCGACCAGCCCGTGAAGATCCTGGGCCGGAACTTCCGCACCGACATCGGCTACACGGTGTACTTCGGGAACCAGAAGGCTGGCAGCGTGACCATCCTGGACCCGGATACCCTCCTCGTGACGACGCCTCAGCGCGAGGAGACCGGGGCGGTCGACGTGACGATCCGCGCCGACAACGGCCCGGCGTTTCGCGTCGCGGAGGCCTTCCGGTACGAGGACATGTCTGGCTCCGTCGTCGAGGGCCTCGGCGGCGGCGCGGCCGCCTCGAAGAAGGGCAACCTCCAATACTGACGGCCAATGCCGTTCGGTCACGCCATCCGCCGGCTTACCTCCTCGGCCCCTCCCTGCGAAATACCTTCGGTATTCCTCAGTCGGGGCCTGCGGGGGCGCTCGCCGGCTGGCGCAACCGACCGGCATTGGTACTCAACCGAGCGGCACTAAGCCACTACCTCGCCCAGGCGAGGAGGATGACGACGGCGATGCTGTTCGGAGGGTGGTCGGGGCGGGTGCCCTGGGCCACGCCGATCCCGACGTAGCGTACCTCGGGGTCGAAGGTCGGCTCGAGCCGCGCCGCCTCGTCGAGCGTCGTGACGACCGCCATCAGGCCGCCCACCCGGCTCCAGGCCAGGCCGAAACGGCGGAGGCTGCCGCTCGCGTCGTCGACCACGTCCTGCTGTGACAGCGACTCGTCGGCGAAGTACTGCACGGCTGCCTCCCGAGCAGCCGACTCGAGGTTCTCGTCCGCCTCGAGGGCCGGCGCGCGCCTCGCCTGGCGCGCCTGGTTGATCGCCCGGAGCAGCTCCTCGGGCGCGCGGGACGTGTCGATCTCGCGCCCCATCCGCAGGAAGACCTGCGTCGCCACATAGGCCGTGCGCTGTCCCTCCGGCTCGGCGACCACGCCGACCCCGGCGTGCGTCACGTCGGGGTTCATGATGTTGGCCCGGTGGCCGGGGCTCGCGAGCAGCCCACGGTGGATCTCGCGCGGAGAGTACCCGCGGCCGATGTTCTCGAGGACCAGCCCGCTGCGGTAGCCGGCCCGCTCGACCCGGCTCGCCGCGTCCCCGGTCGTCGGCGACGTGTGCCCGACGAAACCGTGGTCCACCATGTCCCGGCTGTGCGCCTCCGCGACGCTCGCGAGCCCGCCGTGGCGTTCGAGCGGAGGCAAACCGGCCTCGCGGCGCGTCTGGTTGGCCAGACGGAAGAGCGCCTGCGCCACGTCGCCCGACTCGCTGCTCACCTCGTCCTCGTGCTCGAGCGTGATCGACGACGGCACGTCCACGCCGACGTAGAGAGGGAAGTTGGCGATGACCGTGTCGCCGTGCGGGCCCTGGGCGAGGATCTCGACCTTGTAGGCGCCGGGATCGGACGTCGGGATGGCCACGTCGAACTCTCGACCGCCGCTGCCGTTCCGCCGCTCGACGTTGCCGTTCGGCATGGCGACCGCGAAAGTCGGGTGCTCGTAGCTCCCGAGCAGGTGGCCACGGAGGCGGATGTCGGCCCCCGCGTCGAGGCGACGCGGGAGCGGATCGAGCTCGACCCAACGCGTGGACAGCGTGACCACGACGAGCGTGAGCCCCTGCCGCGGGACGGCGACCGCTCCCCACCGGTTGTACGGCTGGCGCGCGAGGAACTGCGACACGCTGTCCTCGATGCTCGCCTCGAGGGTCGACGGATCGGGCTGACCGAGGATCAGCAGGTGGGGCACCGGCTCGATCAGGCCCAGGTGACGCGCGAAGAACTCGACCACGTCGTGGGGTGGCGGCGTGCCGCCCTCGCCGAGCTGCTCGGCCGTCCACGCGGCGAGCAGCGCCAGGCGCCCGTCCTCCTCGACCTCGACACGGCTCGCCGCGGCGGCTCGGGCGACACCGGCCCGGATCGCGTCGGCGTGCTCTCCGATCACCGCCTCCTCGGCCGCGTCGGTCCCGTACCGGGCGGCGCTCGCCGCGGGCGCCTCCACCACCTCGGCCGGCGTGGTCCCCTCGAGCACTCCGCTCCGCGAGCCGCCACCGCAGCCGATCGTCCCGAGGATGACCGCGATGCACGCAGCGCACGAAGACCGGGTCATTCCGCCCACGGGTCGACGACCTCGTTCGTGAATGACGTTCTCATCATGGTCGGTGCCTCCATCGACGCAGTCGTCGTCGCCTCGTTCGACGCCATCTCGGTCCGCACCGTGGGGTCGCGGCGGACACCCGGTGTTCGCGCCACACGCTCCTCCTGCTCGAGCGCGACCGAGATCTCGTCCGGGCTCGACGTGGTGATCAGCACGGTCTGAGTTTCGTAGCCGCGCTGTCGCACCTCGACGGTCCGCTCGCGGCCCTCGTCGGGGACGGGGATCTCCACCGGTGTGTTCCCGACGAGCGCGCCCGCCACGAGGACCTGGGCGCCCGGCGGCTCGCTGACGACGCGGACCATCCGCCGCGCGGGATCCTGCGCCTCCTCTTCGAGGTCCGGCACCGGGCCCGCGTCGCGCCCCGCGGTCGCCACCGGCGGGGGCGGCAGCACGACGGGAGTCGGCACCTCCTCCACCGGGTCGTCACCGCCGAGGCGCCTGCCGAGCCGGACGCCGCCTCCGTCGACGATCAGCCCCTCCGCGGCCGCCGCGACGATCACGGGACCACGGTTCTTGGGCAGCGTGGGTGTATCGGAAGAGCAAACGTTTTTACTCCAGTCACCTGTTCTAATCTCGTTTTCCGTCTTTCGCTTTATTCA
>JBDIVX010000043.1:0-51307 GCA_039794305.1 Candidatus Neutrinellum sp. | reverse complement strand
GGCGGGACCGGGACCCGGCTCCCCGCGGTCCAGAGCCCGGGCACGGGCCAGGTCCGTCCGGGCGCCGTCCAGGGCGGTCCGGCGACGGTGCGGCCCGGGAGCGGGGGGCAGCCCGCGACGGTCGTGCGCCCCGCCGGCGGTCCGGTGGCGCGCCCGGGCACAGCGGTCCCGAGCGGACCGGGCGTGCAGGGTCCGACGGCCGAGACCGTGCAGCTCTCCTGCCGCGTGACCGCCGCCCGTGCGCCGGCGGGCGGCTACGTGACGATCACGGGCCGCGGCTGGGGCAGCTCTCCGGTGGTGAAGGTCGGAGGCCAGATGGCCGCCGTCGTGCAGTCGACGCGCGACAGCATCCGCTTCCGGCTCCCGCACAACGCGGTGGGCGGTCCGGTGACGGTGACCGACGCGAGCCGCACCTCGTCCTGCGGCAGCCTCCAGATCATCGGCCGCTGAGCAACCCGGCGACCGCCGAATCAGTACTTGTAGAAGCCCTCGCCGGTCTTGCGGCCGAGCTTGCCGGCGCGGACCATCTGGCGCAGCAGGGTCGGCGGGCGGAACTGCTCGCCGACCTCGCGGTGCAGGTGCTCGAGGATCGCGAGGCGCACGTCGAGGCCCACGAGATCGGTGAGCTTGAGCGGGCCCATGGGGTGCCGGTAGCCGAGCTCCATCGCGAGGTCGATGTCCTCGGCGCTCGCCACCCCCGCCTCGAGCATGCGGATCGCCTCGGCCCCGAGCGCCACCCCGAGGCGGCTCGTCGCGAACCCGGGCCAGTCACGGACCACGATCGGCCGCTTGCCGATCCGCTCCGCGAAGGCGCGCCCGGCCGCGACCGTCTCGTCGCTCGTCCGCAGCCCGCGCACGAGCTCGAGCAGCTCCATGATGGGCACCGGGTTGAAGAAGTGCATCCCGAGCACGCGGTCGGGACGTTCGGTCGCGCCCGCGATCTCCGTCACGCTCAGGGACGACGTGTTGCTCGCGAGGAGCGCGTGCGCGGGCGCGCTCTCGTCGACCGCGCGGAACGTCTCGATCTTGAGCGCCATGCGCTCCGGGATCGCCTCCACCACGAGGTCGGCGTCCTTCACGGCCTCGCCGATGTCGGTGGTCGTCGCGATCCGCCCGAGCGCCGCGTCCTTCGCGCCCGCCTCGATGCGCCCCTTGCCGGCGAGCTTCTCGAGGCTCTCGCGGATGCGCCCGAGGCCCCGCTCGACCACGTCCTCGCCGACGTCGCGCATCACCACGCGACAGCCCGCGACCGCGCACACCTGCGCGATCCCGTGCCCCATCGTGCCCGCCCCGAGCACCGCCACCCTCTGGATCTCCATGGCGGGGCGTTCTAGCACGCCGGGTGGGTACGGGCCGAGGCCATGCTACACAGCCCGCGGTGCCCCGCGTCCTCGTCGTCGGCCTCGACTGCGCGCCGCCGTCGCTCGTGTTCGAGCGGTGGCGCGAGCACGTGCCGAACGTCGCCGCGCTGATGGAACGCGGGACGTGGGGGCCGCTCCGCTCGTGCATCCCACCGATCACGGTCCCGGCGTGGACCTGCATGGTCTCGGGCCGCGATCCGGGGGAGCTCGGCCTGTACGGGTTCCGGAACCGCGTGGCGGGGAGCTACGAGATGCGCCTGCCGACGAGCCGCGACGTGCGCGTGAAGCGCGTCTGGGACTGGCTCGGCGAGCACGGCCGGCGCGTGGCCCCGCTCTTCGTGCCGCTGACGTGGCCGCCGACGCCGGTGCGCGGCCAGATGGCGTCGTGCTTCCTGACGCCGGGGCCCGACACCGACTGGACGTTCCCGCGGGGCCTGCGCCCGCGGCTGACGCAGGCACACGGCGAGTACCTCGTGGACGTCCCGGGCTTCCGCACCGACGAGCCGGAGCGCGTGCTCGAGTCGCTCTACGCCATGGGGCGGCAGCACTTCGCCATGGCGCGCGACGTGTGGAACGACGCCCGCCCCGACCTCTTGATGATGGTCGAGATGGGCCCCGATCGCTTCCACCACGCCTTCTGGCACCACGTCGATCCGGCCCACCCGCGCTACGAGCCGGGCAACCGCTGGGAGGAGGAGGGTCGCCGGTACTACGCGTTCCTCGACGCGCGCGTCGGGGAGCTCGTCGAGGACGCCGGTGACGACACGGCCGTCCTGATCGTGAGCGACCACGGCGCGCGGGCCATGGTGGGCGGCGTCGCGATCAACGAGTGGCTCCGCCGAACGGGTTGGCTCGCGCACGACTCCGGGCGCGTCGACTGGTCGCGCACGCGCGCCTGGGGCGAGGGCGGGTACTACGCGCGCGTCTGGCTGAACGTCGCGGGGCGCGAGCCCGAGGGAGTCGTGCCGCCGGAGCGGTTCGAGGAGGAGCGCGCGCGCCTCGCCGCCGCGCTCGGCGCGATGGAGGGTCCGGACGGGGCGCCGCTCGCGAATCGGGTGGTCCGTCCCGAGGACGTCTACCGCGAGACGCGCGGCGTCCCGCCCGACCTCATGGTCTTCTTCGGCGACCTCGCGTGGCGGTCGGTCGGGACGCTCGGAGGCGCGCTCTTCACGGAGGGCGACGACGCCGGCCCCGACGGCTGCAACCACGACTGGGACGGCATCTTCGTGATGGCGGGCCCGGGCGCACCGGCGCGCGGCCGCACCGACGGGTTGGCGATCTACGACGTGGCGCGCACCATCAGCTCTCTCGCAGGCGTCCCGGCGCCCCCCGATCTCCTCGGAACGGACCTGCTCGCATGACCGCCCGGCACCTCGTCATCGGCCTCGACGGCGCGGACCTCGACCTCGTGCGCGCGCTCGGGCCGGCGCGGCTCCCCTCGCTCTTCGCGCTCATGGAGCGCGGCGCCTTCGCGCACCTCGAGAGCGTGCAGCCACCGGCGACGCTCCCCAACTGGACCACCTTCCTCACCGGCACCGATCCGGGCGCGCACGGCGTCTTCGACTTCACGACGCGCACCGGCTACCAGGTGCGCTTCACGGCCGGCACCGTCCGCGAGGCGCCGACCGTGGCCGGGCGGCTCGACCGGCTCGGGCTCGCCTGCGCGTGCATCGGGTTCCCCGCGACCTGGCCGCCCGAGCGGCTCGACCACGGCGTCTTCGTGAGCGGCTGGGACGCGCCGGTCGCCTTCGAGGCGGACCGGTCCTTCGTGTGGCCGGACGCGCTCTACGACCGCATCGTCGAGCGCTTCGGGACGCCCCGCTTCGACGACGTGGACGAATTCGACGCGGACGCGCCGGGGTGGCACGCGCGCCTGCCCGAGGCGCTCGCCGCCCGCGCCGGGCGCAAGGCCGACCTCGCCGAGTGGCTCCTCAAAGAGCGCGCGTGGGATCTGTTCGCCGTGTACTTCGGCGAGAGCGACACGGCGTCGCACTACCTGTGGAGCCTCCACGATCCCGGCTCGCCGCGGCACCCCGCGGGCACGGACGCGCGCACCCGGGGCGGCCTCGCGCGCGTGTACGCGGCGCTCGACGCGGCGGTCGGGCGTCTCGTGGACGCCGGCGGCGGAGATCGCGTCGAGGTCACGGTCGTGAGCGACCACGGCTCCGGCGGCTCCTCGGACAAGGTGCTCTACCTGAACCGCGCGCTCGCAGAGGCAGGCCTTTGCGCGCTGCGCGAGGGCAGCGCCACCGGCCGCCTCTTCACGGCGGCCAAGGAGATCGCCCTCACCCGCCTCCCGCCGCGCCTTCGCGAGCGGGTCTTCCGGGCGGCCGGCTCGGCCCTCCCCGGTCTCCTCGAGTCGCGCGTGCGGTTCGGCGCCGTCGACATGGACCGGACCGTCGCCTTCAGCGACGAGCTCAACTACTTCCCCGCCGTGCACCTCAACGTGCGGGGGCGCGAGCCACGCGGCGTCGTGGCGCCGAGCGCGACGGCCGCCGTGCGGCGCGAGGTCGAGCGCGCGCTCCGCGCCATCCGCGACCCGTGGACGGGCGCGCCGGTCGTCGCGGAGGTCTGGCCGCGAGAGGAGCTGTTCCGCGGCCCGCACGTCGGCCGCGCGCCGGACCTCCTGCTCGAGCTGCGCCTCGACGGCGGCTACTCCTATTCGCTCATGCCGACCGGCGGCGCCCCGGCCGGCACCGGACCGTGGCGGCGCCTCGGCCCCGAGGAGCACCTCGGGCGCAAGGGCCGGAGCCTGCCCGGGAGCCACCGGCCGCGCGGGCTCTTCGTCGCGGCGGGTCCGGCGGTCGCGCGCACGGGCGAGATCGACGCGCGCATCGCGGACGCCACCGCGACGCTGCTCGCGCGGATGGGCGTGGCGGTGCCGCACGGGGCGGCCGGCAGGGTGCTCTGGGAGATCCTGGAAGACACCGGCGCCGGCGACCTCCGATCGCTGCCTGAGGCTCCGGCCACCCGCGCGGCGGCGCGCGCGGACGAGGGCCGCGTGGTGGCGCGGCTGCGCGCCCTCGGGTACGTCGACTGATGGGCGGGACGCTGCACGTCGCGGCCATGCCCTTCCCCACGCCGCAGGGCACGCAGGCCGCCGTCCGCGCGATGCTCGACGTGCTCGCCGGGATCGGCCGACCGACGCACTTGCTCTGCTACGCCCGCGGCGCCGCTCCGATCGAGCCCGCGTTCGAGCTGCACCGGGTGCGTGACCTGCCCGGCCGCGATCGGTTCCGCTCCGGGCCTTCGCTCCGCAAGGTCGCCGAGGACGCGCTGCTCGCGCGCGCGCTCCGCGGTCTGCGCGGGCGGCTCGCCCCCGACGCGGTGGTGGCGCACCACGTGGAGGCGGCGGCGGCGTGCGTCGCGGCGCGCGTCCGGCCCTTCGTCTTCGTCGCGCACACGGACCTCGGCCCGGAGCTGCCGACCTACGCGCCGCGCGCGCTCGCAGGGGTCCTGTCGCGCGCCGGGAACGCGGTCGACCGCGCCCTGTCGGCGAAGGCTCGCGCGGTCGCCGCGATCGCGCCGGCCCTCCGGGACGTGCTCGAGGAGCGGACGGGGCGCGAGGTCCGCTACCTCCCCGTCCCGTGGCCGGTGCCGCCCGCGGCGGGCACGGACGAGCGGCTCGCCGCACGCGCTCGCCTGTCGCTCTCGGACGCGGACGACGTCCTGCTCTACGCCGGGAACCTCGACGCCTACCAGGGCTGGGAGCTCGTCGTCGACGCGCTCGCCGTCGTGGCCACGCGGCGGCCGCGGGCGAAGCTCCTCGTCGCGACCGCGTCCGACCCCGAGCCGCTGCTCTCGCGCGCCCGGGAGCGCGGCCTCGTGGAGCGGGTTCGGCTCGCCTCGCTCGCGGGCGAGGCCGAGCGTCGCGCCGTACACGCCGCCGCGGACGTGGCGCTCGTCCCGCGCAGGACCCCGGGCGGGCTCCCGATCAAGCTGCTCGACGCCCTCGCCCGGGGCGTGCCCACCGTGTGCGCCGCGCGCGCGACGGCGGGCCTCGACCTCCGCGGCGCCGCCATGATCGCCACCGACGACGACGCGGACGCCCTCGCCAGCGGCGCCCTGATCACGCTCGGCGCACCGGACGCCGCCCGCGAGCTCGGCGCCCGGGGGCGCGCCTACGTCGTCATCGATCACGCGCCCGAGCGATTCGTTGCTGCCTTCGACTCTCTGCTATAGATCCGGGCCATGGCGACCTTCTCGTTCGACATCGAGGGCATGAGCTGCGGCCACTGCGTGCGCGCGGTAGAGAACGCGCTCTCCGAGGTGGCAGGCGTGCGCGGAGCCGAGGTGCGCGTCGGCCACGCGGACGTGGACGCGGAGGAGGGCACCTCCCGAGACGCCCTGGTGAGCGCGATCGAGGAAGAGGGCTACCAGGTCGTCGGCGGCTGACTACGGCTCGGCGACCGTGAGCTGGGCGTCGAGGCCCACGCCGTGCACGACGGTGGTCGTGCCCGAGGGCCACCGCACCTCGACGTCCACCGGCCCGTCCTCGGCCACGCCGATCATGAGCCGCCGGTCGAAGCTGCCGAGGTAGCCCTCGCCGAGCACCTGCTCGCGCACGTAGGCCCGCTCGCCCGCGCGCACGATCACGCGGGCTCCGGCGGCGTCGGTGTTCGGAGGTCTGCCACGGAGGAGCACCCGCAACCAGCGCCCGGCGGACGGCCGAACGTTCCGGAGCAGCGCCGGTCGGCCCACGGCCGGCGCGAGCACCACGTCGGGCCGCCCGTCCTCGTCGAGGTCGGTGATGGCGATCCCGCGTGACGCGCGCGCGGCGTGCATGCCGTCGTCCTCCGAGGGGGCGACCGCTCGCAGCGTGCCGTCCCCGAGGTTCACCAGCAGGTTGGGCTGCTGGGCGCGGCCGAACCGGTAGCCGATCTCGGCGATCTCCGCGTCGCTGTGGAAGTGGCCGGTGGCCTCGACCAGATCCGGATCGCCGTCCAGGTCGAGGTCGACGAGCGCCGCGCCCCACCGGAAGGAGCTCTGCCGCAGAGTGGTCCCCGCCTCGGCCGAGAGATCGGCGTAGGTGCCGTCCGGCTGCGCGAAGAAGACCGACGTCGCCTCCGTCTCGAAGCTGGTCTCCACGAAGTCGAGCCGCCCGTCGCCGTCCAGGTCTCCCGAGGCGAAGCCCATCGTGTCGATGCCGTACCCGCGCCAGTTGTGGGCGAGCCCCAGGCCGAGCCCGATGTCGACGAACGCGCCGCCCTCCCGGTGGAGCACGCGATCGTAGAACGTGTAGCCCAGGTCGTTTCCCACGAAGAGGTCGGGCTGCCCGTCCCCGGACAGATCGCGGATCGCCGAGACCAGCCCCGGCTCGCCGAGGAGGAGATCGGGGGCGCGCGCCGCGGCGACGTCGTGGAAGGTCCCGTCCGCGCGCTGCTCGAGCAGGAGGTCGGGTATGAACTCGAAGGCGACGATCGAGGCGAGGCAGTCGACGGGACCGCAGCGCGCGCCCGCGGCGTGGCGCGTGCGATCGAACCGCATGAACCCGCTCACGAGGACGTCGAGGTCGCGGTCGCCGTCCACGTCGCCCGCCGCGGCGGCCATGTACATGTCCCGCGGGTCGAGGTCCACCTCGAGCCGATCGCTCCGATCGGAGAACACGCCGCCGTCGTTGTGGAACAGGCGGAGCCCGCCGAGCGCGGTCACGAGCAGATCGTCGTCGCCGTCCTGGTCGGCGTCGAAGACGAGGCACCCCATGGCGTCGCCGACGTCGGCGAGGCCGCGCGCGTCCGTCTCGTCCGCGTAGTCGAGCAGCCCGAGGCCCACGAACAGACGCGAGCGCGTCCCGTCGCCGGCGGGACGCATGGCGAAGAACAGGTCCACCGGCGCCCGGCCGTCGACGTCGATCACGCACACGCCGCCCGACATCCGGTCCGGGACCGTGCCGTAGCCCTCGGCTGCCGCGCGGTCGAAGCCCACGCCCGCCGCGTCCGTGACGTCCTCGAACCACAGCTCCGGGCGCGGGCGGACGGTGCCCGCGTCGTGCGCGCCCGCGTCGGCCGCGGGCGCCACACCTCCGTCGGGCGCGCCTGCGGCGCCGTCCGCCGATCGGCCGCCGTCCTCGGGCGGCGGGACGCTGCCGTCCAGGCCCGCCTCGGACGCGCCGCCGTCCCCGGCGCAACCGAGGAGCGCGATCATCGCCGCGAGCCCGATCGACTTCATGGGTAGATCTCTACCCTTCCTCCGCGCGGTGGACGGCCTCGGCGAGTCGTGGGGGCACGCCGCGCCGCTCGAGCTCCTCGGGCGTCCACCAGGCGTGGTCGTCGTGCTCCTCCGACCGGCGCACCTCGCCGGCGACCCAGTCGGCGCGGAAGACGATGACGACCATCGGGACGCCGCGACGGCGCATCGTGTACGTGTCGACGGGGCGCGGGTCGATCCGGACCTCGAGACCGCACTCCTCGGCGATCTCGCGCGCCATGGCGTCGAGGGGCTGCTCGTCGGGCTCGACCCGCCCTGCGACCGTCTCCCAGAGGCCCGGGCTCGAGCGCTTCGTGCCCGCCCTTCGCATCGCGAGGACGCGGCCGTCGCGGAAGATCACGCCGACCACCGCGACCACGAATCCGTCCGTCCCTTCCACGTTCTCTCCCGTCTCGAAATGGTGCCACCTGTCAACATCCTGAGGCACCGCTCCGATAATTTCGTGGGTCGTGTAGCGCAACCTACCATTTCTCTCCTGCGCGGCGTCCGTGCGAGCCGCAGCGAGCCCGACCTCGACAGGATGGAGATCCAATCGACTTCCACCGGCGACGCCGCGCGCGTCGCTCCCCGTGACGGCAGGCCCGATCCGGCGCCCCTCGGCCCTCTCGCAGAGGCCCTCTGGGGTGACGCTCGCGAGCGGCCGCCCCTGCCTCCGCTCGCCGACCTGCTGAGCGCGTCCATCTCGCTCGCGACCGGCCGCCGTCGCAAGGCGCTCCTGCCCATGGCGGAGGAGCCCGCCGAGCTGGCGCTCGTCCGGCGGGGCGACGACGTGCTCGTGAGCTGCTACGCGACGGGCGCCGCGCCCGAGGTGTGGTTGCTCGACAGGCGGGTTCCCCTGCGGCGGCTCCTCGAGTCCTGCGGGCGCGCAGCGCGCGCGGCCGCCGCGAGCCTCTCGTCCGACACCGAGCGCGAGGTCACCGTGCGGCTCGCCGAGCGCGTCGAGACCGTGCAGATCGCCGACGACCTCGAGCCGCCGCGAGCCGTCCAGCGACGCGGCGGCGCGCTCGAGGATCCGGGCGACGACGCCCCGCTGGCCTTCGGGTTCGAGGCGAGCATCGCCCCCTGCCCGATGGGCGGCTCGGAGGCCTCCGCCCGTGCGGATCTGCACGCGCTCCTGTTCGAAGGGAGCTTGTGGGTCTGGGCGCGCGGCCACCGGATCCAGCTCGCGCGCGGTCCGATCATGCTGGCCGCGCAGCGCATGGTCGCCGCGGTGCGCGCCCTCGTCGAGGCGTCGGAGGCCGACCGTGGCGCCAACGTGCGGCTCCGGTCGGGCGGCTTCCACGTCGGCGTCCGGCTCGACCGCGGCGCCGTCGCGGTCACGCTCGGCACCGATGGAGGCAGCACCGTCACCGTCCCCGCGCTCGGGCTCGCCGACGCGGCGTTGCCCGTCCTGCGTCTCGCGTCGGACCTCGTGCGCGCGCTGGTCGCGGCCGACCGGACCCAGTCGCGGAACCTCCGCGTGCGCGCCTTCCGCGAGGAGGTGCGGAGGCTGAGGCGCGACATCCGCGAGCGCGAGCGCAACGACGGCTTCGTCAACCGCGACCCCGACCGGCTGCGCGCGAGCACGCCCCCCGAGGTGACCGAGCCTCCGCGCACCGCCGCGAGCCCGCAGCCGGGACGGCTCCGGTTCTCCGAGCGCTGGTCGGCCGAAGTAGCGGAGCTCGACGCGACCAGCACGTTCTTCTGCGGCGACCGGCTCGTCGTGGCGTCCCCGCGGCGCGCGGTCGCGCTCTCGCGCGACGACGGCGGAGTGCTGTGGGTCCGCGAGGGGACCGGCGGGAGCGCGTGGATGGTCGGGCGGACGCTCTTGCGCCTCTCTCCCGACGGCGCGGTGGAGCTCTGCGACGTGCGCGACGGCGAGCCCTACGCGACGGCGCGCGTCGCTCCACGCGTCGGACCGGCCGTCGTCCTCGGCGCGGGCGGGCGGACGCTCCCGCCCATCGCGGTGATCGCCGAGGCAGAGAGCCGCCTCTGCGCGCTCGATCTGCGCACCGGCGAGCCGCTCTGGCGCTTCACCGCGCGGGCGGGCAGCGCGCTCCGGCTCCGGAGGGTCGGCCGCGTGCTCCTGGTGGTGAGCGGCGACGCGGTCCTGTCGGCGCTGGACGTCGCCTCGGGTGAGATCGTGTGGCGCTTCACCGACAAGAGCCGCTTCTGCTTCGCTCCGGCCGTGTGCCGCGACGTGGTCGTGGCAGCCGGCGGCGAGTCGAGCGCGCGGTCGGGCACGCTCTACGGGATCGACCTGTACACCGGCGAGCCTCGCTGGCGCCGCCGGATGCACGGTGCCCCGGCGGCCGCCCCCTTCGCCGCGGGAACCACGGCCGCGATCGCCATCGGCGGCGCGCGCAACGGCAGCCTGGCCACCTTCGAGCCGGCGACGGGCGAGCTCCGGTGGATGGCGCCGGATCCGGGCCTCGGCGCGGGCGGCGCGTGCATGGCCGTCGACCGCGCGCTCGTCGTCAACGCGCCGGCCGGCCGCGTGACCGCGCTCGACCTCGACACCGGCGAGGCGCGCTGGGCCCGGCGCCTGTCCGACCCCGTGGCCGACGACGTCCCGCGGCGGCTCGAGCCCGTCCTGCGTGGCGGCGCCCTGTTCGTCCCGGCTGCGTCGGTCCACGTGCTCCGCCCCTCGGACGGCGCGTCCCTCGGCGCCGCGCTCCCGTGCGACCTCGTGCCCGACCTGATGCGGGTGGACGAGCGTGGATGGGTCTACGTCGCCGAGGAGAGCGGACAGTTGTCGGCCTATGCGCCGGTCCCGCAGCTCAGCCTGGTGCGCTGAGCCGGCCGATCCAGCGTCGGTCGGCGATCCGTGCTAACGAAGCCCGCGATGCAGCCATGGGAGCGGCTCGACACCGCGGTGGCGCCCGACGGCGAGGAGCTCGAGCTGCGCCGGCGCGGCGGGTCGGAGTACCGCATCCGCGCCGGCGGCCACGAGCTGATGTCCAGCGAGGACGAGGGGTCGTCGCGTGCCCTCGCGGAGAAGGGGTGCGCGCACGTGCAGAAGAGTGCGGACGCGCGCGTGCTCGTCGGCGGCCTCGGAATGGGCTTCACGCTGCGGGCGGCGCTCGACCTCGTGAGCGCGGGCTCGACCGTGGAGGTGGCCGAGCTCGTGCCGGCGGTGGTCACCTGGAACGAGGGCCCGCTCGGCCCCCTGGCCGGCCACCCGCTCCGCGATCCGCGCACGGTGGTCCGCGTCGGCGACGTGGGCGACCTCATCCGCGAGGCGCGCGCGGGCTACGACGCGATCCTGCTGGACGTCGACAACGGCCCCATCGCCCTCGCCCACGCGAAGAACGACTCCCTGTACGGCCGCCGCGGGCTCGAGCACGCCAAGAGGGCGCTCCGCCCCGGCGGCGCGCTCGCGGTGTGGTCGCTGTCCGATCACCACGGGTTCACGGCGCGGCTGCGTCGCACCGGCTTCTCCGTGCAGGTCCACCGCGTCCCCGGGTCCCGCAAGGGCCGCGGCCTCCGTCACGTCATCTGGGTCGCACGCCGGCGACCGTGAGTCGAGCTCAGGGGATCCTCCGGCAGACGATGCCGTGGGCCAGGCCGCCGCGCATGGTGCTGGCGTAGCTCCAGTGGTGGGAGGTCGACCATCCGCAGGAGGGACGGGACTGCGAGTAGCTGTCGTACCGGGTGACGAAGTAGTCGTGGCCGTCGCACCCGTCGCCGTCGAAGGCGTAGCGCACGTCGTCCGTATAGCCCGAGCCCGTCAGGACCGAGTTGACGATGCTCGCCCCGGCCATGGTCCAGCCGCTCGCGCAGTACGTGGCGATGTTGTCCGCGTAGTGGCCCCAGTCGCTGGACGGGCCGCGGCAGCCGTGGACCGTCGACGACCACGTGACCTCGACCGTGCCGTCGGCGCAGCCGTTGGCGCTCGGCGCCGTGCAGATGCCGCTCACGCAGGTCTCGCTGCCCGAGCAGGTGGTGGTGCAGCTCCCGCAGTGCGCCTCGTCGGTGTCGGTGTCGACGCACGCGCCCGAGCACCAGGTGGTCCCGCCGGCGCACAGGGGAGCACAGGTGCCGGACGAGCACGTCTCGTCCACTTCGCAGGTCGTCCCGCAGCCCCCGCAGTTCATCTCGTCGGTGTTCGTGTCGACGCACCTCCCGCCGCAGGCCGTCGTGCCGCCGGAGCAGCTCAGCATGCACGCCCCGGCGCTGCAGACCTCACCCGTGTCGCACGCGGTCACACAGTCGCCGCAGTGGGCGGGATCGAGCGACACGTCTCGGCATGCGCCGTCGCAGTACATCTGCCCGGTGGGACACGAGGGGCCCGAATCGGTCCCGCCGCCCGCGTCGGTCCCCCCACCTGCGTCGGTGCCGGGTCCCGCGTCGGTGCGGCCGCCCGCGTCGGTGCCCGATCCCGAGTCCGTACGGCCGCCGGCGTCCGTCGGCGGCGGCCCCGCGTCCCGCCCGGTCTCGCGGTGCCCGCGCCGGCCCTCCGCGCAGCCGGCGGCGACGACGATCGCGATCGGGAGACAGAGGCGTGCGAGTCGCATCTCGCCAAGATAGCCGATCGAGGCACCCCTTTCGTACCCCGGTCGGACGAAGCGGGCCGGCGCCGGGCTTCTCAGAGCCGCCGGTGGGCGAGGCTCGGCAGCGAGGCGCGCACGCGGGCCACCGCTTCGGTGTCGAGCCAGGCGCTCGCGAACCCCTCGCCGTCGGGACACTCGGCGACGACGGTGCCCCAGGGATCGCAGATCAACGCGTGCCCGTAGGAGACGCGGCTGCCGACGTGGCGGCCGTACTGGGCGGCGGCGAGCAGCCAGGCCTGCGACTCGATGGCGCGCGCGCGGAGCAGGACGTGCCAGTGGTCCTTGCCCGTCATGAGCGTGAAGGCCGCGGGCACGGTGACCGCGATGGCGCCCGCGTCGACCAGGCGGCGGTACAGCTCCGGGAAGCGCACGTCGTAGCAGACGGACAGGCCGAGCTTGCCGAAGCACGTGTCGGTGACGACCGTCTCGGTCCCGGGCTCGACCGTGTCGGACTCGAGCAGCTTCGTTCCGTCCGGAAGGTCGACGTCGAACAGGTGGATCTTGCGGTAGACCGCGCGGACCACTCCGTCGGCGCCGAGGTGCACGCACGCGTTCTTGACGCGCTCCGGGCTCTCGCCCTTCTCCCAGAAGCCGCCGAGGACGAGCTCGGCCCCCGTCTCCCTCGCGACGGCGCGGCAGCGCGCGAGGATGGGCCCACCCTCGGGCAACGGCTCGGCGATCGCGAGCTTGCCCTCCTCCGGGCCGAGGAAGGCGAAGCACTCGGGCAGCACCACGAGCTTCGCTCCGTCCTCCGCCGCCTCGCGCACGAGCCGCTCGGCCGTCCGGAGGTTCGCCTCGACGTCGCCGCGCGACGTCATCTGCGTCACGGCCACCTTCGTGCGAGCCATGCCGGCGTTATAGCACCGATCAGAAGTGGAATCGGCGCATCGACACGTTCATCAGGAGGCCCACGCCGATCAGCACCGTCAGGACGCTCGACCCGCCGTAGCTGAACAGGGGCAGCGTCAGGCCGACCACTGGCAGGAGCCCGGTGACCATGCCGATGTTGATGACCGTGTGCCAGAAGAGCATCGCGCTCACGCCGACCGCGGTGACGGCGCCGAATCGGTCCTTCGCCTGGCTCGCGATCTTCAGGCCCCAGATGATCAGGAAGAAGTAGAGGCCGAGGAGGAAGGTCACGCCGAGCAGCCCCTGCTCCTCGGCCCAGACGCTGAACGGGAAGTCGCTCTGCTGGTCGGGGAGGAAACGGTGCTGGTTCTGTGTCCCCTGCATGAACCCCTTGCCCGCCAGTCCACCGCTGCCAATCGCCACTTGCGACTGGTGGGCGTGCCAGCCGCTGTCGAGGATGTCCGCCTCCGGATCCCAGTAGGCGATGATGCGCTCGCGCTGGTAGGGCTGAAGCAGGTAGGTCCACGTGAGCGGCGCGCTCAACGCGAAGGCCAGCGCGAGCGTCACCAGCGAACGGAGCTTGAGCTTCGTGAGCACCATGATCGTGCCGAAGATGAACGCCAGGATCATGGCCGTGCCGAGGTCCGGCTGGAGCAGGATGAGCGCCATCGGCACCGCCAGGATGAGCCCCGGGATCACCAGGTCCTTCAGGGTGCGCCCGTCGGTCTTCGGATCGTTGTGCAGGTACTTCGCGAGGGCGACGATGAGCCCGATCTTCATCAGCTCGCTCGGCTGCAGCGCGAAGCTGCCGAAGGAGATCCAGCGGGTCGAGCCACGGATCTCCCGGCCCAGGAGGAAGACCAGCACGAGCAGCACGATGCCGGCGCCGTAGATGACCCAGCCGTGTCGCTCGTAGATGCGGTAGTCGATGGCGGCGACCAGGACCGCGGCGCCCGCCCCGAGCGTCAGCCAGTAGATCTGGGTGATGTAGATGTCGGCCATGGACGGGCCGGCGGCGCTGGTCGCGCTGTAGAGGTTGACCACCCCGACGACGGCGATCGCCGCGACCGTCACGAAGAGCGGCCAGTCGAACTGGTCGCGGAACCCGCGCACCAGGGCCATCAGCGCCCTCCGCCGCGGGCGAGCACGGTACCCGGACCGGGCCCCGCAGCCAACTCTCCGCCCAGGTACTCCTGGAGGATCTGCGTCGCGATGGGCGCCGCGTACCGGCCGCCGCCACCGCCGTGCTCGATGAGGACGACGATGGCCACCTGCGGGTCGCCCGCCGGCGCGAACCCGGCGAACCAGGCGTGGTCCCGGCTGAAGTACCAGGCCCGGTTCGGGTCCTCTCCCTCGCGCGGCCTCCGGCGTGCCACCTGCGCGGTCCCCGTCTTGCCGGCGACGGGGACGCCCCCCTCGACGCGCGCGTCGAAGGCCGTGCCGCTCGGGTCGTTCACGACACCGTAGAGCCCCTCGACCACGTACGCGAGGTGCTCCCGCGGCACTTCGACCCTGCGGCGGATGCGCGGCTCGAGCTCCTCGACGACCCGCCCGTCGGGTGAGCGGACCTGCTCGACCACCTGCGGGACGTAGAGGGTGCCGCCGTTCGCGATCGCGGCGTACGCCATGGCGAGCTGCAACAGGGTGACGCGCGTGTTGCCCTGTCCGATGGCAGTGTTGAGCGTGTAACCCACCATGAAGCGGTAGCCGCGCTCTTCGTACCAGGCGCGCGTCGGAACGAACCCGCTGGCCTCGCTGTTGATCCCGATGCCGGTGGGCGCCCCGAGGCCGAGCTCTCGCGCGTAGCGGTTGAGTCGGTCCATCCCGACCTGCTCGGCGAGCTTCCAGAAGAAGACGTTGCACGACTGGACGAGCGCCCGCCGCATGTCGGTGTCGCCGTGCACCGAGCCGCACCGGAAGCGACGGCCGCCGAGCTCGTAGAAGCCAGGGCAGTCGACCCGCGCCGTCTCGTCCAGGATGCCGTCGCCGAGCGCGGCGAGCGCGCTCACCGGCTTGAAGGTGGAGCCCGGGTAGTAGCTCTCGTAGATCGTCTTGTCGATCAGCGGACGGAAAGGGTCTTCTTCGAGCTCGACGTACCGGTCACGCGTGAGCCTGCCGCTCATCTCGTTCAGATCGAAGGCCGGCTTCGAGTAGAGCGCACGCACGCGCCCGGTCCGGACGTCCACGACGACGGCGGCGCCCGACGGGTGGCCCCGAAACGCCCGATCGATGCTGCGCATGAGATCCATGTCGAGCGTCAGTGTCAGGTCCCGCCCCGGGACCGCGTCGCGACGCGTCTCCTGCTCGCTCCTCGAGGTCGCGTCGGCCGCCCTCGCCGCCGATCCGTGCACGTCCACCAGCACCCGCCGGAAGCCGTCACGCCCTCGGAGGTAGCTCTCCCAACTCCGCTCGACGCCCGTCCGCCCGACGGAGTCGCCCCCTCGGTAGCCCTGCTCGGCCAGTCGCTCGAGGTCCTCTGCGCTCACCTCGTTGAGGTACCCGACGGCGTGCGCCCCGAGATGGCCGTAGGGGTAGGTGCGGACGGGGACCGCGACGACGTCCACGCCCGGCAGATCGGTGGCGTGCGTCTCGAGGGCCGCGAGCTGATCGCGCGTGATCTCCTTGAACATCTCGATCTGGTGCGTCCGCCGGTGCGCCGGCACCTGCTCGAGCTTCCGCTCGAACGCGGCGCGCGCCTCGGCGTCGAGCCCCATGAGCTCCGCGAGCTTGGCGGCGTCCGTCTCGGGGTCGAGGAGCTGTGGCGTGATGTACACGTTGTACGCGGGTCGGTTCTCCGCGATCACCCGGTCGTTCGTGTCGCGCACGATGCCCCGCGTCGCCGGGACCGTGATGGTCTTCGTGATGTTCTCGCGCGCGATGGTCGACCAGTGCTCACCCTCGATCACCTGAAGCTGTATCGCCCTCCCCATCAGCACCGCGAACGCGGCGATGACGGCCAGCGCCATCCATTTGTAGCGCTTCTTGAACTCGCCTACCTCGCGGCGCTGCGAGAGGAGGTTCACGTGGACGGTCTCTCCTCCCGCCTGCGCGAGACGAGCGCGTCGATCTTGCGCACGGCGAGGAACACGAGAGGCGAGACGAGCGCGGTCGTGAACGCCGGGGCGACGAGGGTGAGCGCGGTGCTCGTCGGCGTGCCGGCCGGGAACGGGGCGGGCTTCTCGAAGATCGTCCGGAGCGCGAGGATGGTTCCGCCGGCGAGCAGGGTCACGACGAAGGTCAGGGTGACCTGGAAGACCGGCCCGCGCAGGAACAGCCTCAGCCCGGCGAAGCGCGACACGATGAACGTGGCGACGAGCGCGAACGTCTGCAAGCTCGAGAGCGGGTTCCCGCTGAAGGCGTCGAGCAGGTTCCCGAACAGGAAGGAGAGGAACGCCCCACGGACGATCCAGACGTCGTGGGAGACGCCCAGGTAGATCGCGATGGGAAGGAGCAGGTTCGGCGCCACCAGGTGCGTCGGCACGAGCGTGGACACCGTCGACTGGACGACGAGGAGCGCGAAGCCGAGAAAGACGAGGACGACGTCCCTCACGGCTCCACCCCCTCGAGCAGGTCGTCTCCGAGTCCCTCCTCCACGGCCTGCTCGCGCGAGCCCGCGGTCAGGATGAGCACCTCCTCGAGCGTCGAGAAGTCGACCGCCGGGGTCACCTCGGCCTCCTGGTAGAGCCCGAAGTCCTCCCGCACGACGCGCGTGACCCGGCCCACCAGGATGTTCGCGGGGAAGCGCTGGCCCAGCCCGGAGGTGTAGACCTCGTCACCCACCTGCACCTCCTCCTCGCGCTGGAGGTACTGGATGCGGCAGAGGTAGCGGTCGTTGTCCCCCGTGCCCCGCAGCATGCCGCGGGCGCCGGTGCGCTGGACTTCGACGTCGATTGCGCTCGTGCGGTCCACCGTGAGCAGCACGTCGCTGTAGCGACCCCACGTCCGGCGGACCTGCCCCACGAGCCCCGCCGCCGACATCACCGGCATCCCGGGCCGCACGAAGTCGCGCTCGCCGCGGTCCATCCGGACGCGCACCACGCGGAAGAACGGCGACACCTCCTTGCCGATCACCTGCGCGCTGAACGTCTCGCCCTCCACCTGGTCGCGGAGCTGGAGGAGCTCCCGGAGCCGGTCGTTCTCGCTCTGGACGTGCCCGAGCTGGCGCAGCCGGTGCCGGAGGCGCGCGTTCTCCTCGTGCAGCCGCTCGTTCTCCGCGTGGACGTCCACGAGCCAGACGTAGTCCTCGATCACGCTGGAGACGCCGTCGGCGACCGACGTGGCGACGTACTGGATCGGCGCGCTCGCCTGCATCACGAGGCGGTCGAGCATGCCCATGTCCTCGGGCTCGGTGAGGTTCGCCTTCAGGAAGAAGAACGGGACGGCGACCATTGCCGCGACGAGTGCGGCGTCCCGAAAGCGGCGGAAGAAGTTCACGGTACTGCGTCAACCGAGCCCGGCCCCCGCCGAGCCCGTCAGGAGATGGTGACCTCTTTCAGCAGGTCGAGGTGGTCGAGCGTCTTGCCCGACCCCAGCACGACCGCGCTGATCGGATCGTCGGAGACCATCACCGGCAGCCCCGTCTCCTCCCGCAGCAGCACGTCCAGGTTCTTGAGGAGGGCGCCGCCGCCCGTGAGCACGATCCCCTTGTCGACGATGTCCGCCGACAGCTCGGGCGGAGTCCGCTCGAGCGCGGTCATGACCGCCTCGACGATCGCGTTGATCGGCTCGCTCAGCGCGTCGCGGATCTCGTCGCCGTTCACGACGACCGTCTTCGGCACGCCCGCGACCAGGTCGCGGCCCTTCACCTCCATGGACTCGACGGCCTCGCCCGGGTGCGCGTTGCCGATCGTGCACTTCACGCGCTCGGCCGACTGCTCGCCGATGAGCAGGTTGTACTTGCGCTTCATGTACGCGATGATCGCCTCGTCCATCTTGTCGCCGCCGACGCGCACCGACTGCGAGTAGACGATGCCGGCGAGCGAGATGACCGCGACCTCGGTCGTGCCACCGCCGATGTCGACCACCATGTTGCCGCTCGGCTCGGTGATGGGCAGGCCGGCCCCGATGGCGGCGGCCATGGGCTCCTCGATGAGGAAGACCTCGCGCGCGCCCGCGCTCTCGGCGCTCTCCTTGACGGCGCGCTTCTCGACCTCGGTGATGCCGAAGGGGACGCAGATGATGATGCGCGGCTTGACCAGGGTCCGCCGGTTGTGGGCGCGGGAGATGAAGTAGCGCAGCATCGCCTCGGTGATCTCGAAGTCGGCGATGACGCCGTCGCGGAGCGGGCGGACGGCGAGGATTGTGCCCGGCGTCCGGCCGAGCATCTCCTTGGCCTCCTTGCCGACGGCGAGCACCTTCTTCTGACCGCGGGGGTCACGCTGCACGGCCACGACCGAGGGCTCGCAGGAGACGATCCCCTTGCCCTTCACGTAGATCAACGTCGTCGCGGTCCCGAGATCGATCGCGAGATCGTTGGAAAACAGGCCGTAGAGCCAATCGAACAGCATCTGGCGGACCCCTCAGCGACGGCCCAGCGCCGTCGACTCCCTCTCACCCGGGCGCCTCTAACCTGGCGAGATGGTGGTACTTTTCTTCGAAGGACCGGGCAATCGGACCCTGCTACGTAACAGATCGCCGAGACCCGATCAAGGAGAGGCGCCGCGCGTCTGACATCACAGGCATGACGGCGAGGGGTTCGTCCGGGCACCCAATACGGGCTAGCATTGGGGTTCCAAGGGGAGTCGTGGCGGGGCCGGAAGGCAAGGGGATGACCGACGCCGAGAGGCGTGGGCACGAGGCCAGCGTCCTGGTGGACGCGGCCAAGTCGGGGGACCCGAAGGCCTTCGAGGAGCTGGTCCGCCGCTACCGCTCCCGGATCTTCGCGCTCGCGCTCCACCTCACGGGCAGGCGGAGCGACGCCGACGACATCACCCAGGACGCGTTCCTGCGGGCGTACTCGAAGATCAACGAGTTCGAGGGCCGGAGCGAGTTCTTCACCTGGCTCTACCGCATCACGCTGCACCGCGCGCTCAACGTCAAGCGCGACCGCGGGCGCCGCAAGACGGTCGACATGGACGACCCGCGTGTGGCGATGGCCATCGAGGTCGACGCCGGAGGCGATCCCAGGCTCGCCCTCCAGCTCCACGACACCTACAGCCACCTGCTCGCCGCCTTCGACCGGCTCTCGCCGCTCCTCCGCACTACGGTAGTGCTGACGGTGCTCCAGGGCCTGTCGTACCGCGAGGCGGCGGTCGTCCTCGAGTCGACCGAGGGCACCATCGCGTGGCGCGTCCACGAGGCCCGCAACCAGATGCGGGCGACCATGGAGCGCCTGCAGAAGGAGCCGACGCCGGTGCCGGTCCGCCGGCGGGCCCGGCGCATCAGCGACGAGCACGAGGCGCACGGCCTCGAGGCCGCGCTGGCGCTGCTCGTGCCGGCCGTCCAGGGCCCGGGCGCGAAACCGAGCCGCTGAGCGGCGCGGCGACCTCGAAGGAACCCGGGGGCCCAGCGACGGGTGCCCCACGAGGTCTCGGCCGGCACGCGGAACCGAGAAACCGAGGTCCGTCCCCTATCGGTCGTCGGTGTGCGCGTCGCCCGTCGGTCGGCGCTGGTCGCGCCGCGGGCCACACCACGTCGTGGAGGCGCTCACCGACCTCGTACGAGGGATTCGAGCACGTACTTCCGGTGGTCCTCCGCGAGATCGGGGCGCCCCGACTCGACGGATCCGAGGAGCGACCGCACCCGGTCGGCAGGATGCTGTGGCGGGAGCTCGGTCTCGAGGTACTGCCGCAATGCAGCGCGCACGATCTCCGATCTCTTCCGATGCGTCCGGCGCGAGGCGGCGTCCAGGGTACGCCGGAGGTCCTCCGGCAGGCGAATCGTCATCCGGCTTTCCACGCTAGTAGACCGCGAGGCCGAGGGACCACTCGGGGGCGATGGTGGTCTCGTCGCGGGCGAGCAGGGCGGCGACGCCGCCGCGCGCCGTGAGGGCGAGGCGCGTCGTCAGGTCGAATTCGAGGAGCACGCCGCCGCCGTAGAACGGCGCCCAGCGGTTCTGGGTCGTCCCGAGCGCCGAGACGTCCTCCTTGGAGTACGAGTAGCCGGCCTGGCCGTAAGCCCCGGTGTGCAGCCGGCCGATCCGCGCCGGGTAGGCGTGGAGCTCGAGCCCGTAGCGCGCGTTGAAGACCGCGTCGCCGGCCGAGCTCGCACCCCAGCCGAGCCCGAGGCTGCCGACGAGGCCGAGCTCCTGGATGGGGAAGCCGCCGAGCTGGATCCGGCCGAGGAAGCCGTGGGGCGCTCCGGCGGAGTAGCTGTCGAGGCCCGCCCCGCCGAGCGCGAGCGCGTACGTGAACCCGACCCGGTCGAGCGGCGCCCGGCCGACCGTCTCCCAGGGTCCCTCCTCGCGCCGCACCACCGCCTCCTCGGTCGCCGCGGCGATCGCCGGATCGAGCTGCGCGAGCGGCACCCAGCCGCGGCTTCCGTCGTAGAAGCGCAGGTGGACGGGGTGCATCGGGTGGAGGTCGACCCAGCCGTCGTACCGCGCGCCCTCGGTGGCGGCGAGCCCGAGCCCGATGCCCGCGCCGAGGAAGAGCAGGACGGCCGCCGACTCGATGCTGCTCCCCGCGCTCGACGGATTGCCGCCGCCTCCGCCGCCGCCCGAGCCGCCGCCTCCCGCCGAGCCCGTCGCTCCCGTGATCGGCGCCGAGCGGCGGCGGTGGTAAGGCCGGTATCCGTCCGACGTGACGACGACCATCGTGTGCACGCCGACGGTCGTCGCCGCCGGCGGCTCGTCCTCGGTGGCGAACTGTTGCACGACGCGCACCCGCCGGGCCCGGTCCTCGGGCTTGGTCGCGGCGAGCCGAGTCAGCTCGTCGGCCCGGATCTCGTACGTGCTGCCCAGGCAGCCGGCGCAAAGGAGCAGGGACAGCGCGAGGGCGGTACGCACGACCCGCCCAGGATACACCCTCCGGCCCCGCCGGCCGAGCCGTGCCCCGGCTACTTCTTGTCCCGCGCCACGATCGGCACGAAGTCGCGCTTGTCGGAGCCCAGGTAGATCTGCCGCGGGCGCGCGATGCGCTGCTCCGGATCGGTGAGCATCTCCTCCCACTGCGCGAGCCAGCCGGGAGTCCGGCCGATGGCGAAGAGGACGGGGAACATGTCCATCGGCAGGCCCATGGCCTGGTAGATGATGCCCGAGTAGAAGTCGACGTTCGGGTAGAGGCGCCGCTCGGCGAAGTACTCGTCCCGGACCGCGATCTGCTCGAGCTCGACCGCGATGTCGATGAGCGGGTTCTTGCCGACCTCGTCGAACACCTCGTAGGCGAGCTTCTTGATGACCTTCGCGCGCGGGTCGTAGTTCTTGTAGACGCGGTGGCCGAAGCCCATGAGGCGGACCTCGCCCCGCTTCACCTTGTCCATGAAGCGAGGGATGTTCTCGACCGAGCCGATCTCCTGGAGCATGCGTACCACGGCCTCGTTCGCGCCGCCGTGCAGCGGCCCGTAGAGCGCCGCGCAGGCCGCCGCCGTCGAGCTGTACGGATCGACGCGCGACGAGCCCACCGAGCGCATCGCGTTGGCGGAGCAGTTCTGCTCGTGATCGGCGTGCAGGATGAAGAGCACGTCGAGCGCCTTCTCGAGGATCGGGTTCGGCTCGTACTTCACCTCGGTCATCTTGAACATCATGCTCAAGAAGTTGCCCGAGTAGCTGAGGTCGTTGTCCGGGTAGACGTAGGGCAGCCCGCGCCGGTGCCGGTAGGCGTACGCGGCGAGCGTCGGCATCTTCGCGATGAGCCGGTACATCTGCAGGCGCCGCGACTCCGGGTTCCCGACCTCCTTGGCTCCCGGATAGAACGTGCTCAGCGCGGCGGCCGTGCTCGTCAGGATGCCCATCGGGTGGGCGTCGTACCGGAAGGCGTCGATGAACTCGCGGATGTTCTCGTGGACCAGCGTGTGGAAGGTGATGTTGTGGACGAACTCGTCGAGCTGGTCGCGTGTCGGCAGCTCCCCGTGGATCAGCAGGTAGGCCGTCTCGAGGAAGCTCGAGCTCTCCGCGAGCTGCTCGATCGGGTATCCGCGGTAGCGGAGGATCCCCTTGTCACCGTCGATGAACGTGATCCTGCTGGTCGTCGATGCGGTGTTCGTGAAGGCCGGGTCGTACGACAGCATCCCGAACTCGTCTTCGGTCACCTTGATCTGGCGTAGGTCCATCGCGCGGATGGTCCCGTGGGTGACCGGGACTTCGTAGGTCCTTCCGGTTCGGTTGTCGGTGATGGTGAGGGTGTCCTTCGCCATGCTCGTCTCTCGTCTCCTCGGCCCCCCCTAGGCACCTCCGGGGCGAGCGAGTCTACCCGGATCGGGCCGCGACTGCACGAGTTGCGCCGGGGGTGTGTTCTACGCCCGTTTCCCGCGGGCCGGACGATTGCCCCACGCCAACTCGCGCCACCCTACGGGTCGGCGGTCGGGGTGGCGAGCAGCTCGGCGACGTGCCACCCGGGCAGCCCGTGCGCCCGGGCGCCGGCCACGAGCAGGTCCAGGTAGGCGCGCCGGGGCGGCACCGGCTCGGCGCGAGCCCAGGCGGGGGTCACCACGTAGACCCAGGCGTCCAACGTCCCGCCCGCCGGCAGCTCCACCGTGCGCGGAGCGTCGCCCCGCGAGTAGCGCTCGGGGTGCCCCTCCTTGCGGTCGAGCGCGGCGAGCAGCTCCGCGTCGACGTCGAAGACGATCCCCGGCAGGGCGCGGCCCGGACACGGCTCCACGTTGGCTGCGCCGCCCTCGCGAGGCGGCGAGAAGTAGTTCCACACGAGGCGGTGGCCGGGCAGCAGGGCGGGCCGCGGGCGCAGGTCCGCGGGCGGGCGGTGGCCCTTCGCACGCAGCCAGCGCGCGAGGTCGGGGAGGCACATGTTGGAGCCGTACGCGAAGACCCTGGACATCGACATCGGCCAAGGCGTGGCCTCGCTGGGCAACCGCTCCCCAGGGACCACTCGCGGCGAGCCGTGCTGCGAAGGTCTCCCCTCCTTGCACCGCACCGAGAACCGCAGAGAAGAGGCCGTGATGAAACCGCATGCGCGGCCCGAATTCAAGGCCTTCGTACGGGTCGGGTCACAATGCCCCAACTCTCCGAGGTCAGGAGGCTTTTGGTGAAGGGGGGTTGCGCGAGGGCGGGCGGCGACACACACATAAGAGGAACGCCTCCTGCATAGCCTCGGGGCTTTGCAGTCCCTCCCCTCCTTGCACCGCACCGGGGCAAAGCGGAGGCGTTCCTTAATTCTGGTGGTCCCTTGGCGCCTCGTCCGAGGCGGTTCAAGGTGCCGCCGTGCAGCTCGCGCATTCGCTCGTCACGCCTCGCGACGCCACCCACCCGTCGCGCTACGCCCTTTTCCTGCACGGCATCCTCGGCAGCCGCTCCAACTGGCGGAGCATCGCGCGCCGCTGGATCGACGCGCGGCCGGGGTGGGGAGCCGTCCTCGTCGATCTGCGCATGCACGGCGAGTCGCAGGGGCTCGCGCCGCCCCACACCGTCCGGACCGCGGCTGCCGACCTCGACGTCCTCGCGGGCACCCTCGACGGGCCGATCGCCGCCGTCGTCGGGCACAGCTTCGGGGGCAAGGTGGCCCTCGCCTATGCGGCCGAGCACCCGGAGCTCGAGGAGCTGTGGGTCATCGACTCGCTGCCGGGCGCCCGGCCGGACGGCCGCGGCTCGGAGGCCACGCTGCGCGTCGTCGCCATGCTCCGGAGCCTGCCCAGGCGGTGGGACGACCGCGACGCGTTCGTCGCGCGCGTGATCGAGGCGGGCTACGAACAGGGGCTCGCGCGCTGGCTCGCCATGAACCTCGAGCGGGCGGACGGAGCCTACGAGCTCCGCCTCGATCTCGACGCCATCGAGGCGCTCCTCGACGACTACTTCGCGCAGGACCTCTGGCACGTGGTGGAAGAGCCCGCGGGCGACACGCAGGTGCACCTCGTCATCGCCGAGCGGTCTCCGGTGTTCGACGCGGGCGACCGCGAGCGCGCGCGCCGCGCGGCGGCCTCGCACGACCGCGTCCACGTCCACTTCGTGGACGCCGGGCACTTCGTCCACGTCGAGGCGCCCGACGCCCTGCTGGCGCTCCTCAGCGCGCCCGCTCGATGATCGCTTCGTAGACGCCGTCGCGCGGCGTGCCGGCCGCCACCCTGGCGAGCGCCGCCGCGAGCTCCCGGTCGACGACCGCGCGGAAGCTCTCGAAAGGCTGGGCGCCGACGAGCTTCTTGCCGTTGATGAAGAAGGACGGTGTCCCGCGGGCGCCGAGCTCCGTAGCTAGGTCCATCTCGCGCTGCACCTCGGCGCGGTGCGCGTCGGCTCGGAGCGCGCGCTGGATCCCGGTGCCGCTCGCCCCCGCTTGCCGGCCGTAGCGGACCAGATCGGCCTCCGAGAGCGCGCGCTGGTTCTCGAAGAGCAGGTCGTGCATCCGCCAGAAGGCGTCGTCGCCCCGCTGGCGGTACACCTCGACGGCCGCCTGCGCCGCCGGCATGGCGTCTCGGTGGAACGGCAGCGGGTTGTGCTTGAACACGATCCGGACGTCGCGGCCGTAGTGCTGCTCGACCTGATCGAGGGTCGCGGTCACGCGCGAGCAGAACGGGCACTGGAAGTCGCTGAAGGCGACGATCGTCACCAGCGCGTCGTCCGGGCCGCGCTGGGGGGAGTCGCCGACGGGCACGCGGTACACGCGGTCCGGGTCCTCCTCGGTGGGCCGCGCGCCGACGGTGTCCGAGGGCTCGCGCGGAGCGGCCGCGGTGAGCCCGTTGCGCGTGATCTGGTCGTAGATCTGCGACCGCGGCGTCCCCGCCGCCTCGAGCCGCCGCGCCCGCCCGAGCTCGTCGTCCACGAGCGTCTGGAACGCCGACAGCGGCTGCGCGCCCCGCAGCGGCCTGCCGTTGACGTAGAAGGTGGGCGTCCCGGTCGCACCGATCCGAGCCGCGAGCTGCTGGTCCGCCGTGATGCCGGCGGAGTGCGTCGCGAGATCGAGGGCCGCCCGGAACCGACCGAGGTCGAGCCCCTGGTCGCGCGCGTACCGCTCGAGGTCGGCGCGCGACAGGGCCCGCGTGCTCGCGAAGAGCTGCGCGTGCATCCGCCAGAACCCGGCCTCACCCTGCTGCGCGCGCGCCTCCGCGGCCGCGAGCGCTGCGGGCATGGCGTCGGTGTGGAACGGAAGGGGGTTGTCCTTCCAGACGACTCGGATCTGGCCGGGGTACGATCGCTCGAGCTCGTCGAGGGTCGCGCTGGCGCGCGCGCAGAACGGGCACTGGAAGTCCCCGATCTCGACGATGGTGACGAGCGCGTCGCTCGGACCGCGCGTCGGATCGTGTGCCTCGATGGGGACCCGGTAGCGCTCCACGTCGTCTCCGGCCGGGGCCATCGGCCCGGCCGGCGCCAGGGCGGGTGGCGCCTTCTCCCACGGCTCGGGTGACACGTACTCCCACGCGTCGGGCTCGGGGGCGCTCCGGCCCACGAGGAAGAAGCCGAGCGCGACGGCGCCGGCCACGCCGATCAGCCCGAGACAGCCCAGGCCTCCGATCAAGAGAAGCAGGCCCGCGCCGCTCCCCGACGGCTTGCGCTGCGGCTGGGCGTGCGTCGGCGGAATCCCCCCTGGCTGCGTCGGCTGCATCGTGCCTGTACCCCTTCAGAAACTCGCAAGATCCACCCGCATCTACGCCGGCGCAACCCCCGGCCTCCCCGCTGAATACGCCCGGCGCCCCCGAGGTCGGACCCTTCGAGCGAACGGCTCGCGAACGATGATGAGGAGACCGATCACATGAGCTCTAGAACCCTACCGCTCGCAATCGTGGCGCTCTTGCTCGCCGCCGCCCTCGTTCCGTCGTCGCCGGGCGAGGCGCAGCAGCGGGTGGATGCGCGCACCGTGGCCGGACGCGTCCAGTCGTTCTACGACCAGACCCGCACGTTCCAGGCGAGCTTTCATCAGACCTACTACAACCGCCTCTACGACCGCTACGACCGCTCGCACGGGCAGCTCGCGTTCGACAAGCCCGGGCGCATGCGCTTCGATTACGCGCGCCCGAACGGCAAGGTGATCGTCGCCGACGGGCGCGAGCTCACCATGTGGGAGCCGGGCGACGAGGGCGGCCCCGGCCAGTACGCGAAGACCGAGATGGCGCGCGCCGCCATCCCGGGCGCCTTCTCCTTCCTCGTCGGCGACGGCCGGCTCGAGGACGACTACCGCTTCCGCCTGTTGAACGCGCGCGGCTACGGATGGAACGGCCACGTGCTCGAGCTCCGGCCGCGGCGGCCGGATCCGCGCTACCGGCGCGTGCTGCTGTTCGTCGACGCGCACCCCGATCGGCTCGGCGTCGTGCACACGATCCGCATCGACGACCACGAGGGCAACCGCAACAAGTTCCAGCTGCGCCAGATGCGGTTCAACCGCGAGCTCGGCGGACGGATGTTCGCCTTCACCCCGCCCGCAGGCGCGCGACGCATGTCGATGTAGCCGGCCTCACGGGCTACCCTCCGCCCCTCATGGGTGGCCGATCCGACACCACGAAGGCCCCGACCCGCGCGTACTGGCTGTGGGTCGGGGCCTGCGCGTTGGGAGAGGCGGTGGGCCTCGTCGCGGCCGGCGCCCTCAACGCGGTCCTCGCCCCGCGCCTCGCGGCGAGAGGCGCCGAGCCGTGGGTGCTCTTCGGGCTCATGGTGGTGGCGGGCGCGATCGAGGGGGCGTGCGTGGGCGCGGCCCAGTGGCTCGCCCTGCGTCGCGCACTGCCCCGCGTGCGCTTCGTCGAGTGGACGCTGGCGACGTCGATGGGCTTCGCCGCGGGCTGGCTCGTCGGGGCGCTCGCCGCCGGCGTGGAGCCCGCGGGCGAGCCGGGCGCCGCCGCCCTCGTGGGCATCGCCGCGGTGAGCGGCCTCCTGCTCGGCGCCGCCGTGGGTCTCGGCCAGGCGCTGGTGCTCTGGCGCTGGACGCCGCGCCCGGGACGCTGGGTCGGGCTCAACGCGGCGGCCTGGACGATCGGGATGGTGGTGTCCTTCCTCGGCGCGCGCGTGCTGCCCGCCGGACCCTACGACCTCGGCTCGGTCGCCCTCGGGATCGCCACGGGCGCCGGCGTGGGGGTGGCCGTCGGCGCCGTCACCGGGATCGCGGCGGGGGCGTTCGGCGGCTCCGAGTGATCCGGCGCCCGAGGAAGGCCACGAGGAGCGCCGCGAACAGCGCGCTCGTTCGGCCGGGCGCGCCGGACCGGGCGACACGGCACCCGCACCCTCCGTCGTCGTCCCCGGCGACGCCCTCCGCCCCCGCGTCGGCGCCCGTGCCGCCGCCGTCCCCGGCGCCGCCGCCGTCCCCGACGCCGCCGCCCGCGTCCGTCCCGCCGGCGCCGCCGTCGCCCGGTGGGGGTCCGCCGTCGGTCCCCGGCGTCGTCCCGCCGACCTCCTTGAACCCCTCGGCGATCGTCCAGCCGGGGTTGCCGCTCTCCGCGAAGGCGTACGCGCCCACGTCGGCCACTCCTGCGCGGGGCGTGGCGTTGAAGTCGTGCTCTACGACGTGGTCCGTGTCTCCCGCGCCCACGAGCGCGCCACCCGCGGCGGGGAAGACGTCGATGGGCGGTGCGCCGCCCCAGCCGGCCGAGACGAAGTCCACGTCGATGTCACCCGTCGCGAGGCCTCCGCCGGCGCCGCTCAGGCCGCCGACGCCGACGTTCCCGGAGACCACGAGCGTCGAGGTGTCGCCGCCGACGATGCGGATGGCCGACCCGCTCATCGCATAGACCGCGTTGTTGGCGATCACGACCGAGCCGGTGATGCCGCTCACGTTGACGGCGTGGTTCGTCGCCTGGAGCACCGTGTTGTGCACGACGACGAGGTTCGAAGGCGTCCCGCTCTGGTGCGGCTGCATGGAGATGCCGTTGGCGCCGGCGCCGAGGATGACGTTGTTGCGGATGGTCGCGTCGGCCGCCGACTGGATCGCGTGGTCGCCGCAATTCCACATGACGTTGCGCTCGATCAGGTTCGGCTCGCCGTTGCCGACGGTGCTGTACGTCAGGATGCAGGGGTAGTTGGTGTCGTGGATGACGTTGTCGCGGACGACGTTGCCGTGGCTGCCCTCCTTGATCTCGATGCCGTCACCCTGGCTCACGGTGGCCTGGTTCGTGTGGTGGACGTAGTTGCCCTCGATGAGGCTGTTCGCGAGCCGGCAGCCGTCCTCGTTGCAGCCGAGGTACATCCCTTCGCCGGTTCCGTCCGTGTCGTGGATGTGGTTGCGGAGGATCTGCACGTTCTCGTACGTGACGCCCGAGTCGTTCATGCGCAGGGCGACGTCGGCCGTGTCGTGGATCTCGCAGTCCTCGATGGTCACGAAGCGCGCCCCCTCGACGCGCAGGCCCGCCGACCCGCCCGAGAATTCGAGGCCGCGGATGATCGTGTGCTCGGCGCTGAAGTCCCAGATGTTCTGGCTCGCGTCCGGGCGGTGGAAGTGGGGTCGTGCGCCGTCCGCCGCGCGGATCACGATGGGCTCGGACTCGGTGCCGGCGATGTCGAAGCCGAAGCGACCGCTCAGCTCGTAGGTGCCGTCGTCGAGCACCAGCTCGTCGCCCGGCCCGAGGCCGCCGATGAGCGACTCGACGTCGTCCGAGGGCCCCGCCGTGACCACGTCCGCCGAGGCGCTCGAGCCGACCAGGAGCACCGCACAGGCGGCGACGGCCGCCGGGAGCTTCGTCATCCTGTCCTCCACCGCTCGGGCCATCCTACCCCCGGCCGTCCGCCCAATGAAAAAGCGGCCGGCGCCGGGAGCCCGACGCCGGCCGCGCACGCACGCTTGCCATGTTGGACCTCCCCCAGGCCCGAGGTTCGTGCGTGGCTGGAAGATGGATTCGCGGTGGCTGCCCTCCTTGGTCCGTGCTCGCGTCGGCGTTTTGCAGGGGGCGTGCCGTTCCCCCGGCGCCCGATTTCAGAAGTAATTTCCGTGTGAGGGCGGCTGCGTGCGCGGCGCGGGACACGCTCCGCGGAGCGCCGGCGGCTCTCGCCGAGCCCCCGCCACGGTCGCTCACATCGGAGTACTGACACGTCAGTCTAGTTGGGGTATGAGGCGGTTCCCCAACCGGGAGAGGGACTGCGATGACAGCGAAAGCCGGCTTTTTTCGGGTCGAAGGGACCCTGACGCCGCGGCCCACGATCACGACCGCGGCGTGGCTCGCCATGAACGCCCAGGAGGTCGGCGAGCGGCTCGCGCGCCTCGGCAACGTGGCCCTGGCGGCCCCATTCCTGTTCGGCGGCCCGCTCCGGGACACCGCCACGGGCGGCCGGGTCGCGTGGATGGGGCTGCGCGGGCTGAGCGAGGACCGGCTGGTGGTGCTCGGCGAGGAGTACGCCGAGCGGTTCCTCGTCCCGAGCCTGCGCGAGGTTGGCCTGCGGCTGCTCGACGACGCCCGGCGGCAGGGCCACCGGATCGTGCTCCTCAGCGACAACCTGGACGTGGTCGTCCGGCACGTCGCCGACCACCTCGGCGTCGAGGACCTGGTCTGCAACGCGATGGAGATCCGCAACGGCAAGGCGACCGGGCGGCTCCGCGATCCGATCGTCGGCGGTCACGTCGCGGGAGAGACCGCGCGCCGCTTCGCGCGCGAGCACGGCATCGACCTCGACGCGTCCTCGGGGTACGGGGCGCTCGCCGAGGACGGCACGCTGCTCGGAGCGATCGGGCGGCCGTGCGCCGTGCACCCGGACTGGCAGCTCCGGCGCATGGCCCGTGACCTCGACTGGCCCGTGGTCGAGGGCTGACGCGATGACGATCGGATCGACCCTGAAGGGCTCGCGGCTGCTCGTGACGGGCGTCACGGGCTTCCTCGGCAAGGTGTGGCTCGCGATGGTGCTCGACCGCGTCCCGGAGATCGGGCGCGTGAGCGTGCTCGTGCGCGGGCGGCGCGGCGACTCGGCAAAGGCGCGCTTCCGCCGCGTCGCGGAGCGCTCGCCCGCGTTCCGGCCGCTCCGCGCGCGCCACGGCGCCGACCTCTTCCGCTTCCTCGACGAGCGCGTCGAGGTGCTCGACGGAGACGTGTCGCTCCCGCTCTGCGGGCTCGACGCCGAGACCGCGCGCCGCGTGGCGTCGGGGATCGACGCGGTCGTGCACTTCGCGGGCCTGACCGACTTCGAGCCCGATCCGACGCAGGCCGTCGCCGTGAACGTGCTCGGCGGCGAGCACGCAGCGGACCTGGCGGCGCTGTCGCCGGCCGCGCGCATGATCCACGTCTCGACCGCGTTCGTGGCGGGCCGGGTTTCGGGGGCGGTGCCCGAGGCCATCGAGCCGGGCCTCTCGCCGAACGGGACGCGCTTCGATCCGGAGGCCGAGCTCGCGGCGCTCCGGGCCGAGATCGCGGAGGGCTCGACCCGGAGCGAGCGGGTGGCCGTCGCGAACCGCCGCGCCGAGGCGCTCGGCTGGCCCAACATCTACACGTACACGAAGGGCGTGAGCGAGCACCTGCTCGCGGGTCGTACGGACGTGCGCGCGACGATCGTCCGCCCGACGGTCGTGGAGTCCGCGCGCGCGTTCCCGTTCGCCGGGTGGAACGAGGGCATCAACACGTCGGGTCCGCTCGTCTGGCTGCTCTCGAGCTGGTTCCGGAAGCTCCCGTCCAAGCCGGACAACCGCTTCGACGTGATCCCCGTCGACACCGTGGCGCGGGCGGCGACGGTGATCCTGGCCCGCGCCATCGAGGATCGCGCCGAGCGCATCTACCAGCTCGGCTCGAGCCACGAGAACCCGATGCGCTTCGAGCGCGCCATCGAGCTCACCGCCCTCGCCGCCCGGCGCATGCACTCGAAGCCGGACGCTTCGCCGCTCGCGCGGCTCGTCCTCAAGCACCTCGACGCGGTGGCGCGGCCGGCGGATCGCGACCCGTTCCCCTCGCTGCCGTTCCTCCGGAAGACCGCGCAGCGGACGCGCGGCTGGCTCAAGGAGCTCGACCTCGGCGAAGTGCTTCCGCCGTCGATCCACCGCGAGCACGGCGCGCGGCTCGAGCAGCGGATCCGGTCCTGGTCGATGGACTGCCGGAACGCCGACCGCACCATCGGGCGCATCGAGGACATGCTCCGGCTCTACCAGCCGTTCATCCACGACCACGACTACGTCTTCCGCACCGACCACATCCGCGCGGCGAGCGACGCGCTCGACGAGGCGGACCGGCGCGACTTCGGCTTCGACATCGAGACGCTCGACTGGCGCCACTACTGGCTCGAAGTCCACGTCCCGGGCCTCGAGACCTGGAGCCTGCCCCTCCTCCGCAACGAGCGCGTCCCCGAAGACCCCCCACTCCTCACCCCAGCGAACCGCAACGAGTTGCATTCGGACCTGTCCCCAATGCAACTGCGCGCGGCGGAACCGGGAGCTGCCGAATGACCGAGACCGTTTTCATGACCGGAGGGACCGGGTTCATCGGCAGCTATGTCGTGAACCATCTGATCCGCGAGCGGGACGAGCGGATCGCGCTGCTCGTGCGGGCGAAGGGCCGGCAGGACGCGGAGCGAAAGCTCTGGCGGGGGCTCCAGCTCCACATGGACGCCGAGCGGTTCTGGGATGCGCTGTCGCGGATCGACTTCGTTTACGGCGACCTCACGGCGTCTCGGCTCGGGATGGACGACGCGGGGTGGGATCGGGTGACGCGGACGGCGGGCTCGATCCTGCACATCGCCGCGTCGCTCAACAGGAAGAGCGCCAAGGACTGCCTCAACGTGAACCTCCGCGGCACGCTCGGTGTCGTGAAGCTCGCCCAGGCGGTGGCCGCCCGCAACGGGCTCCGGCGCTTCAGCGAGGTCTCGACCACCGCCATCGCGGGGAGGCGCGCCCACGAGACGCTCGGCGAGGACGAGATGATCGAGTGGGACCGGTCGGACTACGACCCCTACGCCCGCACGAAGAAGTTCGGCGAGCACATGGTGCGGGAGCTCTTGCCCGACGTCTCGCACCTCTTCTTCCGCCCGTCGAGCGTGCTCGGCGACTCGCGGCGCCCCGCGACGACCCAGTTCGACATGACGCGCATGTGTATGCTGAGCGAGCTGCCGGTCATCCCGATCTCGCCGGCAGCGCGGCTCGACGTCGTGAACGCCGACTGGGTCGGCAAGGCCATCGCCATCCTCCACACCAAGGACCGGCCCGCCCACGACACCTACAACCTCTCGTCCGGCGTCGCGTCGAAGACCGTCACCGAGATCACACACACGCTGGCGCGGTTCGAGGGCAAGAGGCCGCCCGTCATCCGTGGCGATCTCGAGAAGCCCTTCGAGCGCCTGATCGAGCTCGCCAACACGGTGCCCGGCAAGAACGCCTTCACCCTGTTGGCGTCGCTCCTCCAGGTCTTCTGGCCCTACCTCACCTTCGACACCGTGTTCCGGAACGACCGCGCGGTCGCGGAGGTGGGCGAGGCGCCGGTTGCGTTCACCGAGTACTGCGGGCCGCTCTACCGCTGGGTGAAGAGCGTGGGGTGGAAGTACCCGTACCGGGAGCTCCCCGAGCGTCCGGTCTCGGCGGCCGTCTCCGGCGAGGTGAGGGCCTGATGGGTCTCGCGAGCCGGCTCGTGAAGAAGGCGGTCGACGCGGCGCGCGGCGCCGTCGACGCCGACCGCCTGCTCATGACGACCATGGCGGGCTTCATCGAGCTCGCCTTGTCGCGCTACGCGCTCGACCGCGGGGCCGTCTGGCGTCCGGGCGAGCCGCTCCGGATGCTGCTCGCGGGCTACAGCGGCACGCGCAACACCGGCGCCGACGTGCGCGTCGAGGAGATGATCCGGCAGTTCCGGCACCTGTTCGGCGACGAGAACCTCGATCTGTCGATGCTGACGATCGATCCGGAGCTGTCGCGCGGCTACTTCCGCACGGTCAAGCAGCTCCACCTGCCGCAGATCTACCCGCGGTTCCTCTTCGACACGGTGCACGAGGTGCACGGCGTGATCGCGTGCGAAGGCTCGATGTTCAAGAGCAAGTTCGCGAACGCCCTGTCGACCATGATGGTCGGCGCGCTCGGGCTCGCCGCCGCCGAGGGCAAGCTCGCCATCGGCTACGGCGGCGAGGCGGGCAAGATGGATCCGGGCCTCGAGGAACTGGTCCGCCGCTACTGCGGCGAGGCGTTCATCATCGCGCGCAACGAGGAGTCGCGCGAGGTGCTCGGGAGGCTCGGGATCGAGTCGCGCGCCGGGACCGACACGGCGTGGACGTTCGAGCCCGCGCCTCGAGACACCGGTGAGGCGCTCCTCCGGCGCGCCGGCTGGGACGGGCGCACGCCCGTGCTCGCCCTGTGCCCGATCAACCCCTTCTGGTGGCCCGTCCGGCCCGACGCCATGCGCGGGGCGCTGCTCTCGATGGGCGCCATCGCAGACGACGCGCACTACTCCTCGATCTACTTCCACGCCGACTCCAAGGAGATCCGGGACGAGCAGAAGGCCTACCTCGGCGCCATCGCCGATGCCGTGAGGCGCTTCGGCGCCGAGCGCCCCGTCTTCCCGATCCTCGTCGGCATGGAGCAGCTCGACCGCCGCGCCTGCGAGGGGCTGCGCGAGATCCTCGGGTACGACGTGCCGCTGTTCGTCTCGGACGAGCACGACATGTACGAGATGGTCAGCGTCATCCGGTGCGCGTCGATGATGGTCTCGAGCCGCTACCACGCCATCGTCACCAGCATGCCGGGGCTCGTGCCGTCCGCCGGCATCACCATGGACGAGCGCATCCGGAACCTGATGGCGGACCGGGGCACGCCCGAGCTCGCGCTCGAGGTGGACGACCCGGAGCTCGCCGATCGCACCTACGAGGCGCTCCGCCGGCTCGACCGCGAGGCCGATGCGCTCCGCGACGGGATCGGCCGCTGCGTCGTCACGAACCTCGAGCGCATGGGCCGGATGGGGATGGAGCTCGTGGAGCACGTCCGCTCGCACCACCCCGAGATGCCCTTCCGCGCCGGCCTCGGGCTTGGCGGCGACCCATGGGCGCACGTCCCGCCGCTGCCGCCAACCGTCGAGCGGCTGGCCCACGGCTACGAGCCCGTCTGCGCAGGAGCGGCCGAGTGAAGGCGTTTCGCGGCGAGACGCTCCGCTGGGAGCGGACGGGCGACCTCCTCGAGGTCACGCTCGACCGCGGTCCATGCAACGAGATCGGCACCCGCACGCTCGCCGAGCTCGAGGGGCTCGCGAGCTACCTGTCCGACGGGGCCGACGGGGCGCGGGCGGTGGTCTTCGCGAGCGCGCTCGACACCGGGTTCTGCGCCGGCGCAGACCTCCGCGAGCTGTACGCCGGGATGGTCGCGCGGCGCGAGGCAGGGACCCCGAAGGACGAGGTGGCCCGCGAGCTCGGGAGCTTCATCGAGCGCATCCACGCCGTGTTCGACACGTTCGACGCCGTGCCGATCCCGACGGTGGCCGCCGTGCACGGCGTGGTCTTCGGCGGCGGCTTCGAGCTGGCGCTCACGTGTGACGTCGTCGTCGCGGACAAGAGCGCGCGCTTCTGCTTCCCCGAGCTCCGGCTCGGCCTGGTCCCCGGCTTCGGCGGCGTGCCGCGGCTGAACCGCGACCTCGGCAACGCCGTCGTCCGCGACCTCCTGCTCACGGGTCGGAGCCTCCGCGCGAGCCGCGCCCTCGAGGTGGGGCTCGTCTCGCAGGTGGTCGCCCGCGGCGAGGCGCTCGGCGTCGCGCGCCGGACGGCCGAGCAGATGGCCCGCTTCGACCGCGCGACCATGGCCGCCGCGAAGCCCTTCCTCAAGCCGATCCCGCGCGCCGAGCTCGACCGCGAGAAGGCGCTGTTCCTCGAGCTCATCCAGTCACCCGCGGTCGAGGCCGCGCTCGACCGGTTCGTCCACAGCGACGACGTGAGGCCCTATCTGCCATGAGCACCGACACCCAGAGCCGACTCATCTCGCTCGCCGCCGACCGCTTCGGCAAGGACGCAGCGGCGCTCGGACCCGACGACGACTTCTTCGAGGCCCTCGGGATCGACAGCTACCAGGCCATGGACCTCTTGACGGAGGTCGAGGACACCTTCGCGGTCGAGATCCCGGACTACGAGCTGCAGGGCGTGACCACCTTCCGCGGGCTCGCGGAGGTCATCGGGAGGCGGCTGTGATCGAGGGCCTTCGCCTGCCGGTCCCGATCCCGCGCCGCCGCGAGCGGCGGACGCCGCCGGCGGCCACGATCGACCCGCGCCGCTACGGCTCGCTCGGCGAGCTGCTCCGCGACGCCCTCGTCCAGTTCAAGACCTCGACGGCGCTCGTCGAGGTGACGCGCAAGCGCGAGACGGATCGCTACACCTACCTCGACTTCCAGCGCGCGGCGATGCCCGTGGCGCGACGGCTCGAGCAGGCCGGCGTGGGCGCCGGCGACCGGGTCGCCGTCCTGATGAGCAACCAGCCGCGCTGGCTCATCGGCGCCTACGCGGCGATGTACCGGGGCGCGGTCCTCGTCCCCCTCGACTACAAGCTCACCGCGGACGAGCAGGCGGCCCTGCTCGCGCACGCCAAGCCGAAGGCGCTGCTCGTGGAGGAGGGGCTCCTCCGCCGCTTCGGGCCGGGGCAGGTCGAGGTCCCGCTGGTGCTCGCCGCCGAGCGCTTCGACGAGCTCCCGGCGGGCGACGCCACGTACGTGCCTCGCAAGCGCGAAGACGTCGCGTCCATCGTCTACTCCTCCGGGACGGGCGGCCGCCCGAAGGGCTGCATGCTCACGCACGACGCCTACCTCGAGCAGCTCCGGGGCCTGGTCGAGCTCTTCCCGCTGGTGCAGGGCGATCGCTACTTCTCGGTCCTGCCGACGAACCACGCCATCGACTTCATGGTCGGCTTCGTCGGGCCGCTCACCGGCGGCGCCACGGTCGTGCACCAGCGCACGCTCCGTCCCGAGTTCGTGCGCTGGACGATGAAGCAGCACCGGATCACGCACATGGCCGTCGTGCCGCTGTTGCTCGAGGCCTTCGAGCGCAACCTCGAGGAGAAGCTCGACGCCGAGCCGCCCACCGTGCGCGCCTTCGTCGAGGCGCTCTCGGCGGTGAACGAGGCGCTCACGCAGCGACGCCCGCGCCACGCTCTGAGCCGGCGGCTCCTCGGCCCGGTGCACGAGGCCTTCGGCGGCGAGCTGAAGATGCTCTTCTGCGGCGGCGCCTTCGTCGACCGCCGCCGGGCCGAGCTCTTCTACCGGCTCGGGATCCCGGTCGTGATCGGCTACGGCCTCACCGAGGCCTGCACGGTCGCCACGGTGAACGATCTCTCGCCCTTCCGCGCCGACTCGGTGGGCCGCGCGGTCTCCGGCGTGGAGATCCGGATCGACGCGCCGAACGCGGACGGCATCGGCGAGGTGCTGATCCGCGGCCGTACGGTGATGGCCGGCTACCTGGACGACCCGGAGCTCACGGCGGAGACGATCCGCGACGGCTGGCTCCACACCGGCGACCTCGGCTGGCTCGACGCCTCGGGCCACCTCCACCTGGTCGGCCGGGCCAAGAACATGATCGTCACCGCCGGCGGCAAGAACGTCTACCCGGAGGACGTGGAGGCCGCCTTCGAGGGCGTCGCCTGCGAGGAGCTCGTGGTGGTGGCGAGCAATTACCTCTGGCCCGACGAGCGGCCGGACGAGGGCCGCCTGCTGGTGGTGGCGCGTCCGAAGGAGGACGGCGACGCGGACGCCCTGCGCGGCGCGCTCGCGGCGAAGAACCAGAGCCTCGCCGACTACAAGCGCGCGCGGGGGCTCGTGCTCTGGGAGCGTGCCTTCCCGCGCACGGCGTCGATGAAGATCAAGCGGCAGGACCTGGCCGAGGAGCTCCGGGCGTCGCTCGATCGGGGCCAGGTGGAGGCGCTCTGATGGGCACGCCCGTCTTCACCGTCGTCAACCCCGCCGCGGGCGGCGGCCGCTGCGGCAAGCGCTGCGAGGACGCGCTCGCGCGCCTGCGCGCCGGCGGCATGGACGCCGAGGTGGCCTACACGCGCGGCGCCGGGCACGCCACCGATCTCGCGGCGGCGGCCTACGACGAGGGCCACCGGCGCTTCCTGTCGGTCGGCGGCGACGGCACGAGCTTCGAGGTGCTGAACGGCCTCTTTCCGCGGGCCGCGAGCGAGGACGACCCGGTCGTGATGGGCATGCTCCCCCTCGGCACCGGGAACTCGTTCCTCCGCGACTTCGGCATCGAGGGCGCCGACCGCGCGCTCGAGGCGCTGGTGCTCGGCGAGGAGCGGCCGTGCGACGTCGTGCGGGTCGAGCACGCGGGCGGCGTGCTCCACTACGTCAACCTGCTCAGCGTCGGGTTCAGCGCGCAGGCGGGCGAGCTCACGAACGCGCGCTTCAAGCCGCTCGGCCCGGCGGGCGACGTCGCGGCGGTGCTCGTCTCGGTGGCGCGGCTCGAGCACCCGGTGATCCCGTTCCGGCTCGACGGTGGAGAGGTCGATCGGCGGCCGGCGGCGCTCCTTTCGTTCTCGAACAGCCGTTACACGGGCGGGACGATGATGATGGCGCCCCACGCCGAGGTCGCGGACGGCGAGCTCGACGTGATCCGCGTCGGCCAGCTCGGACGCCCGCGCTTCGTCGCCACCTTCCCGCACATCTTCAAGGGCACGCACGTGGGCCGGCCGGACATCACCGAGTCCCGGGCGCGCCGGGTGGACTTCGTGGGCGGGGAGCCGCGCCCGGTGATGGTGGACGGCGAGATCGTGACGCTGGACCTGCGCTCGCTCGAGGTCCTGCCGGGTGCGCTGCGGGTGATCGCATGAGGGACGGATCGCGACGGAGGGAGCCGGTGAGGCTCGAGGAGAAGGTGGTGAGCGCGGGCCTCTGGGCCGCGGGCGTGAGCTGGATCGTGCCGATGATGGGCGCGATGATGGCGGCGCAGACGGTGCGCCGACCCGACCGGCTCGAGTGGCTCAACCGGCTCTACTGCTGGGGTCAGGTGCGGCTCACGGGCTCGACGTGGCGCTCCGTCGTGCACCCCGCGGTGGATCCCGACCGGCAGTACATGTTCTGCCAGAACCACGTGAACCACTTCGATCACTGCACGATGTACAACGCGACCCCGCACTTCAAGCAGGGGATCGAGCTGGCCAGGCACTTCGAGTACCCGGTGTACGGGTGGTTCATGCGGCAGCGCGGGACGATCCCGGTCCATCCTCGCGCCAAGGACGGGCTCGACCGGCTGCGGGAGTCAATGCGGGCCGAGGTCGAGCAGGGTCACTCGATCCTGGCCTTCCCCGAGGGCACCCGCACGCGCGACGGCCACGTGAAGCCGTTCAAGAAGGGCCTGTTCGTGGTGGCGCGGGACCTCGGCCTGCCCATCGTGCCCGTCGCGGTCACCGGGATGCAGGACGTGATGCGCGCCGACTCGTGGCTCATCCACCCCGGCCGCACGGTGACCGTGTACTGCGAGGAGCCGGTGGAGACGGCCGGCGTGCCGGACGACGAGATCCCGGCGTTGATGGAACGCGTCCGTGACCCCATCGTCCGGCGCGTGGAGGAGTACCTCGCGAGTCGAGAGAAGAGGTCGTGACGCAGGCCACCGACATCGACGGGCGCACGCGACGCGCCGAGGAGAAGCGCGAGACGCGCCGGGCGCACATCCTCCAGACGGCGCTCGAGGTGTTCGCCGAGAACGGCTACCACCAGACCCGGGTGAGCGACATCATCGAGGCCGCCGGCATCGCGCGCGGGACCTTCTACCTCTACTTCGAGAGCAAGAGCGCCATCTTCCTCGAGCTGCTCGACCACCTGCTCGTGCAGCTCCGGGACACGGTCGTCGGCGTCGAGACGGGTCCGGGCGCACCCCCGGTGGAGGAGCAGCTCCTCGCCACGGTCACCAACCTCGTCCGCGTGGTCGAGGACCACCGGCTGCTCGCCACCATCCTCCTGCGCGAGGCGGTCGGCCTCGACGAGGACGTGGACCACAAGCTCACCCAGTTCTACGGCAGCCTCCGCCGCTTCATCGCCGAGTCGCTCGAGAACGGCCAGCGCATGGGCATCGTGCGGCCGGACGTCGACACCGGCGTCGTCGCCTCCTGCATCCTCGGCTCGATCAAGTACATCCTCGAGCAGTACGTCGTGCACGCCCCCGAGGAGGACTTCGACGCCCACCGCGTGGGCCTCGCCGTCCTCGACCACAACCTGCGCGGCGTGCTCGGGACGCCCTGAGGCCCTGAGACCGCCTACTCCGACGGGGCGAAGAGCGCCTCGAGCTCTTCGATGTCGGGGGGCTTGATCACGTGGCCGTCGAAGCCGGCCCGCGCGAGGCGCTCCTCGTCGGCTTCGTAGCCGGTCACCGCGATGACGCGAAACTCGGTGCCGTCACCCTCGCGACGCAGGCGCTCGGCGACGTCGTATCCGTCCATCCCGTGAAGCCCCAGGTCGAGCAGCACCACGTCGGGCCGGTAGGTCCGCGCCGCGGCGAGCGCGCTGGGCCCGTCGTGGACGGCGACGGTCTCGTGCCCGCGCCGGCGCAGGAGCGACGCCAGCAGCTCGGCCGTGTCGGGCTCGTCGTCGACCACGAGGACGCGCCGAGTTGCCGCAGCCCTGGCCCGCACGACGGGCTCCCGCAGGAGCTCGACCGCCGACAGCGCGAGGCGCGGCAGCGTCACGGTGAATTCGCTCCCGCGGCCGAGCCCCTCGCTCGCCGCGCGGACCTGCCCGCCGTGCATCTCGACCAGCCGGCGCACGAGCGGCAGCCCGAGGCCCAGGCCGCCCTCGGACCGCGCGAGCGAGCGCTGGGCCTGGGTGAAGAGATCGAAGACGCGGGGCAGCAGCTCCGGCTCGATCCCGGCGCCGGTGTCCCGCACGCGGAAGGTCACCGTGTCGGGGGCGGCCTCGTGCTCGACCGTGATGCTCCCGCCGGAATCGGTATACTTCGCCGCGTTCCCGAGGAGGTTCTCGAAGACCTGCGCCAGCCGGACCGCGTCGCCGCGCACGTAGACTTCGCCCGCGGGGGGCAGGTCGCAGGACACGCGGTGGCCCCTCGACTCCATCAGCGGCGTCACCGACTCGAGCGCTGCGTGGACGACCTGCGTCACGTCGACCGGGGCGCGCGCGATCTCGATCTTCCCCGAGATGACCCGTGCGATGTCCAGGAGCTCGTTGAGCATGACCTGGATGCGGCGCGTCTGCCGCACCATCACCAAGCGGATGCGCTCGAGCTCGGCCGGGTCGCCCTGCGCGTCCTCGAGGAGCTCGATGCCGTGGATCACCGCCGAGAGCGGGTTGCGCAGCTCGTGTCCCAGCATCGCCAGGAACTCGTCCTTGCGGTGGTGGTCGCGCAGGAGCTGGTCCGCGCGCTCCCGGATGGTCGCCTCGGCGAGCTTCCGCTCGGTGACGTCCTCCATCGACAGAAGGACCAGGGTCGGTGCTTCCTCCCGGCGCATCAGACGCGCGTCCAGGCGGAGCGTCAGCGCGCCGAGCGCACCGAAGCGCTGCTCGATCTCGTAGTCCCGGATCTCCTGCTGCTCCGGGAGAATCTGCTCGAGGACCTCGCGCAGCTCCGGCAGGTCCCACGCGCCGTTGGCGATCGCGTAGATCGGGCGCCCCTCCACCTCTCGCCCGGCGAGGTGGAACTTCTCGTAGAAGGCGCGGTTCGCGGAGACGACCCGCTGCTCGTCGTCGACGACCAGGAGCGGCGTCCGGATGGTCTGGACGATCGACTCGGCGTACTCGCGCGCCTCCTGGATGGTGGCAGCGGCCCGCTTCTGGTCCGTCACGTCGACGAAGGTCATGGTCACGCCCTCGACCGCCTCCCCCTCGGCCCGGTAGGGCAGCACCTGCCGGAGGTACCACCGGCCCTCCTCCGCGCGCACCTCGACCGGCCGCGGGACCACGCCCGCGAGCGCCATCCGCGCGTCCGATGCGAGCTGCGGATCGTCGAACCGGAGCTTCACGTGCTCGAGGGAGCGACCCACGTCGGGAGGGACGAGCCGCATGAGCTCGGTCGCGGCGGGTGTGAAGCGGCGGATCCGCAGCTCCCGGTCGAGGAAGACGGTCGGGACGGCGGTGCTCACGAGGAAATTGTCGAGGTCTGCTGCCAGCCCGAGGAGCTCCGTGTTCTTGTCCGCGAGCTGGCGGTTGATCGTCTCCATCTCCTCGTTCAACGACTGCAGCTCCTCCTTGGACGCCTCGAGCTCCTCGTTGCCGGTCTGCAGCTCCTCGTTGAGCGACAGGAGCTCCTCGTTGCCGGCCCGGTACTCCTCGCTCATCCGCTCGAGCTCCTCCACCGCGTCGCGGAGCTCCTGACGGCTGACCCTCAGCTCCACCTCGAGCTGGCGCACGAGCGACTCCTCCTCGGGGCCTGCCGGGGGGGACGGGGCCGACGGCGGTGCCTGCTCCCGGAACGCCACGATGTAGAGCCCATCGGCCTCACCGGACGCCGGCATCGGCTCGACGCTCACCTCGACGCTCCGAGAGGCGCCCTCCCCGTCCACGCGGGCGACCGACGCGTGGACCGTCCTGCCCTCGCGGACCGCCTCCTCGAACGCGGTCCGGACCTTGGGGTAGAGGCCCGGATGCACCCACGAGAGGAGGTCCCGGCGCACCTCTCCGGCGGGCTGCTCGAGGTAGCGCCCGGTGGGCCCGAAGACGTAGAGCATCTCGAGGGCTCTGTTCACCACGACGCAGGCGGTCGTATAGCGCCCGAGGACGACCTGCTGGACCTGCCGCTCGACCCTCGTGCCGGCGTGCTGGAGGTCGAGCGGGGGCCTCACCCACGGCGTCGCCAGGCTGGTCGCCGCGGCCCGCACCGGCAGGCGGTAGTGTCTGGGCCGCCCGGCGGGGCTGGCCCGGTAGACGCGAGAGGTCGACGAGACCGTGTCGAACAGGTCCGACTGTCGCCCCACGGTCTCCGCGGTCCCGAGCAGGAGCACGCCGCCGGGGCGCAGAGCGAAGTGGAAGAGCTCGAGGAGGCGCTCCTGCACGTGGGGCTCGAGGTAGATGAGCAGGTTGCGGCAGCTCACCATGTCGAGCTTCGAGAACGGCGGGTCCGCGAGGACGTCGTGCACGGCGAAGGTGACGAGCTCACGGACGCGCCGGACGACCTGATAGCAGTCGCCGTGCCGCACGAAGAAGCGTCCGAGGCGCTCCGCCGAGACGTCGCCCTCGATGCTCGGCGGATAGATGCCGCGGCGGGCGGACGCGAGCGCCTGCTCGTCCACGTCGGTGGCGAAGATGCGCAACGGCAGGGCTCCCTTGAGAGCCTCGATCCGCTCGAGCAGGACCATGGCGAGGCTGTACACCTCCTCGCCCGTGGCGCACCCTGCGACCCACACGCGCAGCCCCGCGCTCCGGTCGTGCCGTTCGACCATCTCCGGAACGACGTCCGACGCGAGGAAGGACCAGACCTCCGGATCCCGGAAGAAGCGGGTTACCCCGATCAGCAGGTCCTGGTAGAGCGCCTCGACCTCCTCGGGGTGCTCGTTCAAGTAGGCGAGGTACTCGTCCCACCCGTGAGCCTGGGCGAGGGCGAGGCGGCGCTCGCTCCTTCGGAGGAGGGTGCCCTTCTTGTACGCGCCGAAGTCGACGCCGTGATGGCGCCCGAGGAGCGCCAGGATGCCGTCGAAGCCCGTGGACTCGGCCGAGGCGGCTCTCCCCGGCGCGGCGAGCGCAGCGGGTATCGCCGCCGGCGGGAGCACGCGGTGGACGGCTCCGGTTCGGATCGCGCCGTTCGGCATCGAGTCGTACTCGGCCGTGCTCGGGTCCTGCGCGATGCAGAGGCCGCCGGCCGCGGCCACCCGCCGGACACCGGCTGCCCCGTCCTCACCCGCCCCCGACAGGATGACGGCAGCGGCGCGGTCGCCCTGATCCTCCGCCAGCGAGCACAGGAGCTTGTCGATCGCGTCGGGGAGCCCCCGGGCCGCCCGCGGCCCCGGCCGGAGCACGCCGCCCTCGATGCGGAGGGACGTCTGGGGCGCGATGACATAGACGTGATCGGCCTCCACGGCGACGTCCCCCTCCACCTCGCTCACCGGCAGCGTGGTCACGTGCTGCAGGATCTCCGCCAGGCGGCTCGCGTGCCCGGGGTCGAGGTGGAACACCGCCACGAACGCCATCCCGGTGTCCACCGGCGTCGCGGCCAGGAGGTTTTTCATCGCGTCGAGGCCGCCCGCGGACGCGCCGATGCCGACGACCCGGGCAGGGACCGGTTTGCGTGCGCCGGCTGACTCGGTGGGCTGGGACATCGAAGACCGTCCGGAACCCATCCCCCCAAAGGACGGCTTGCGGAAAATGCAGTGCTGCGGTGCGGGACTATGGCGCGCCACCACCACTCTCGCAACGTCCCCCCAGGCCACGGATCCCTCATGCTGTCTGCGCCATTGCGGGTCACGAAGGGATGCCGAGCGCGGCTGCGCGTATCATCGGGTGGTTTCCGACCGGAGATGCACCCGTGCGCCGATGCCTCGCCCTCCTCTCCATCCTCGCGCTGACCGCCTGCGGCGCGGGCCCCGAGCCCGAACGCTGCGCGCCCGACACCTGCACCGAGCCGGGCACGGTCTGCGTCGAGCGCGAAGACGGGCCGAGCTGCGAGTGCGGCGAAGGGTTCCTCCCCGAGGGTGAAGCGTGCGTCGAGCCGACGCGGTGCACCGAGGCGACGTGCAGCGGGCGCGGCGTCTGCTCCGACGAGGGCGGCGTGGTCACCTGCGCGTGCGAGCCGGAGTACGCCGGTCCCCTCTGCGAGCGGTGCGCCGAGGGGCTCCACGAGGACGGCGTGGGGGGCTGCACGGACGACGCGTGCACGCCGAACCCGTGTGGCAGCGACCGGCGATGCGTCGCCGTCGACGGTGCGCCGGTCTGCGAGTGCCCCGCCGGCAGCCACGACGAGGACGGCGACTGCGTCCCCGACACGACGTGCATGGACACGACGTGCAGCGGCCGCGGGACCTGCAGCGACGAGGGCGCCGGCCCGGTGTGCACCTGCGAGGCGGGCTGGGCCGGAGACTACTGCGGCACCTGCGACGTGGAGGCGGGCTACCACGACGACGGGGTGGGCGGATGCACGACCGACGCGTGCCTGCCGAACCCGTGCACCGAGCCGTTCCGGAGCGTCTGCACGGTCGAGGAGGACGGTTCGACGAGCTGCGCGTGCGATCCCGGATACCACCCGGGCGCGGAGGGCTGCGAGGAGGACGAGTCCTGCGCCGCCGACACGTGCAGCGGCCACGGGACGTGCGCGGTGGTCGGCGGGCTCACCGAGTGCACCTGCGACGAAGGCTGGGATGGCGTGGCTTGCGCGACCTGCGATTCCGTGGGTGGCTACCACGACGACGGGACGGGCGGGTGCACGACCGATCCGTGCACGCCGAACCCGTGCACGGTGCCGAACCGGAGCGTGTGCAGCGTGGACGCGGGCGGGAGCGCCGTCTGCGGGTGCGACCCGGGCTACCACCCTGACGGCGTCGGCGGCTGCACCGACGACCCGTGCGTCCCCGATCCGTGCGCGGCCTCCGGACAGGCCTGCCGCGACGACGGGACCGGCGCCGCCGAGTGCTACACGCCGGTCTGCGACGACGGCAACCCCTGCACCGACGACGCCTTCGGCGGCGGCTCCTGCACGTTCACGCCGCGCGCCGACGGCACCGCGTGCTCGACCACGCTCTGCACGAGCGGCCAGCAGTGCACCGGCGGGGCGTGCGGCGGGGGGACCGCGGTGAGCTGCGACGACGGGAACCCCTGCACCGACGACTCCTGCGACGCGCTGACCGGCTGCGCGAACGTGGTCGACGACACGATCGTCCCCGACGACGGGATCGCCTGCACGGCCGACCTCTGCGGCGGCGGCGTGGCGAGCCACACGCCGGACGACGCGGTCTGCGACGACGGGGACTGGTGCACCGGCGACGGGCGCTGCGCCCCGACCGACCCGTCCTCCGACGGGCGGGGCTGCGTCGCCGACGACGTGCCGAGGCCGCCGGGACCCGATGCCACGTGCGGCAGCTACGTCTGCAACGGTGGGGCCATGCGCTTCGACCTCGTGGCCGCCCCCGCCGGCACGAGCTGCGACGATCGCATCGCGTGCACGACGGGCGACGCCTGCGACGGGTCGGGCGCGTGCGCCGGCACGATCACGGGCGACTGCGGGAGCGCGACGAGCTGCGGCACGACCACCCTCTGGTCGGGGAGCGTGGACGTCTCGCCGGCGCGCGTGTCCGGCCGGGTGCTCTACGCGGGCTCGACCACGTTCCCGGAGGCCGCCAACAGCACCGACATCACGCTCTACCTGCGGGCGCGGGACACGGGCGTCCTGCACCGGCTCGAGGACGTCAGCTTCGACTCGACCTCGAGCGGCACGGGATACCCGGTCACGAGCTACGGCACCGAAGACGACCGCATCGTCGACATGCCGGTCCTGCCGGGGGTCTATGACGTCGTCTATCGACGCTGGTCCTGGGCGTCGTCGGACGGGACGCTCATCTACAGCCACTATCCGAACGACGCCTACGCGCACGCGAACCGCGTCTTGATCGAAGGCGTCGTCATCGGTCCGGGCGAAAACCGCCTGGACGTCGACGTGGCGCCCGCGCGGGTGTCCGGCGCGGTCCTCTTCGGCGGCTCGGCCACGTTCCCGGAGGCCTCCAACAGCACGGACATCGCGATCTACCTGCGCGCCCGCGACACGGGCGTCCTGCACCGGCTCGAGGACGTGAGCTTCGACTCGACCTCGAGCGGGACCGGCTTCCCGGTGACGAGCTACGGCGCCGACGACGACCGCGTGATCGACTTCCCCGTCCTGCCGGGCCGCTACGACGTCGTCTACCGGCGCTGGTCGTGGGCTTCGTCCGACGGGAAGCTCATCTACAGCCACTACCCCACCGACGCCTACGCGCACGCCAACCAGGTGCTGATGGAGGACGTGGTCGTCGGCGCGGGCACGACCACCTTGAACGTCGACGTGGCCCCGGTCCAGGTGACCGGCGCCGTCCGCTACGCGGGCTCGACGACGTTCCCCGAGGCCGCGAACAGCACGGACATCGGGATCTACTTGCGTTCGCAGGACACGGGAGTGCTGCACCGGCTCGAGGACGTGTCCTTCGACTCGACGTCGAGCGGGACCGGCTTCCCGGTGACGAGCTACGGCGCCGACGACGACCGCGCGATCGACTTCCCCGTCCTGCCCGGCCGCTACGACGTCGTCTACCGGCGCTGGTCGTGGGCCTCGTCCGACGGCACGCTGATCTACAGCCACTACCCGGCCGACGCCTACGCACACGCCAACCAGGTGCTGATGCGCGACGTGGACATCGGCCCGGGGGCCACCGCCCTCGAGGTCGACGTCGCGCCGGTCCGCGTGTCGGGCGCCGTCCTCTACGGCGGCTCGTCGACCTTCCCGGAGGCCGCCAACAGCACGGACATCGGGATCTACCTGCGCTCCCGCGACACGGGCGTGCTGCACCGGCTCGAGGACGTGTCCTTCGACTCCACGTCGAGCGGGACGGGCTACCCGGTGACGAGCTACGGCGCCGACGACGATCGCGCCATCGACTTCCCCGTCCTGCCCGGCGCTTACGACGTGGTCTACCGCCGCTGGTCGTGGGCCTCGTCCGACGGCACGCTGATCTACAGCCACTACCCGACCGACGCGTACGCGCACGCCAACCAGGTGCTGGCGCGCGACGTCGCCGTCGGGCCGGGCTCGACGTCCCTCGACGTCGACGTGGCCCCCGCGCGGCTGAGCGGTGCGCTCCTCTACGGCGGCTCGGCGACCTTCCCGGAGGCCGCGAACAGCACGGACATCGGGATCTACCTGCGCTCGCGGGACACGGGGATCCTGCACCGGCTCGAAGACCTGAGCTTCGACTCGACGTCGAGTGGGACGGGCTACCCGGTGACGAGCTACGGCGCGGACGACGACCGCGCCATCGACTTCCCCGTCCTGCCCGGCACCTACGACGTCGTCTACCGGCGCTGGTCGTGGGCCTCGTCCGACGGCCGGCTGATCTACAGCCACTACCCGGCCGACGCCTACGCGCACGCGAACCAGGCCCTGATCGAGGGCGTGGTCGTCGGCGCCACGGGTCGCAGCCTCGACGTCGACGTGGCGCCGGCGCGCGTGGGCGGCTCCCTGGTGTACGCCGGCGCGACTTCCTTTCCGGAGGCGGCCAACAGCACGGACATCGGCGTCTACCTGCGCTCGCGCGCCACCGGGGTGCTGCACCGGCTCGAGGAGGTGAGCTTCGACTCCACGTCGAGTGGAACGGGCTACCCGGTGACGAGCTACGGCACCGAGGACGATCGCGCGATCGACCTGCCGGCTCTCCCGGGTCTCTACGACCTCGTGTATCGGCGCTGGTCGTGGGCGTCGTCCGACGGCCGCCTGATCTACAGCCACTACCCGACCGATGCGTACTCCCACGCCAACCTCACGATCGGCGCGTGCGTCGAGGTGCGCTAGGATGAAACGGCCTGCCCGCGTACGCATCCTGCACAACAGGGGACGGACCTCGGTTTCTCGCTTCCGGACCTGCCCCCGCACGATAGGGGACGGACCTTAGTTTCTTAGTTCCAGACCAGCCCGCAGGGAGCACGGCGGAGCGATACCCCCGTGATACGCTCGTGCGGTGCGGCGGCGGTGGAAGCAGGGGCTCTTGATCGCGGTCGCCGCGGCCTTCTTCTTCGCCGTCTACCGCGGCCGGCCTCAGGCCACGCCCACCGGGGTCGAAGCGTCGCGTGTGACGGACGCGTGGGTGGACGCGGTGCACGAGCGGGCCCGAGCGGGCTACTTCCTGGTCGTCCGGGGTACCCACCCGGGCGACCAGGTCGTCGCCGCGGCGAGCGCCGCCACGCTCACTCACGCCGCGCTCTACGATCCCGAGCGTGACGAGGTCATCGAGGCGGTCGGTAAGGGGGTCCTGCGCACGCCGCTTCGGGAGCTGCTGGCCCAGGCGCACCGACTGCAGATCGTGCGCCCCGAGGGCCACGACGAGGCCGCCGGGCGCGAGGCCGTACGCCGCGCCCGCTCGCGGGTCGGCTACGAGTACGACTGGCTCGGCACGGTGGGCCTGCAGTCCGATCGCCGCTACTACTGCACGGAGCTGGCGGTCTGGGCGTGGCGTGGACGGGAGCGCGGCGCGATGCCGAGCGGCGTCATCCATCCGGAGCACATGGAGCGCCACGGCGAGGTGGTGTTCGACTCCGGACCGCGCGTCGAGACGGGGCCGGTCGCGGAGCTGTCCCGAGACCTGCATGGGCGGTTCGCGGCCGTGATGTCCGACGCGCGGGGAGTGGACCACGCGGCGCGCGTCACGCCGACGCTCTATCGGGGCGGCGTGCCGGACGCCGAGGGCGTCGAGTGGTTGAAGTCCGTGGGGGTGCGCACCCTGGTGAACCTGCGGCCATCCACGGACGAGCAGGAGGGTGCGCTCGTGCAAGCCGCCGGAATGCGCTACGTGCACCTGCCCGTGGCCGTCTCGGGTCTGCCCACGAGCGATCAGATCCGTGCGTTCTTCGAGATCGTCGAGGACCCCGCCTCAGCCCCGGTCTACGTGCACTGCCGCCGAGGCGTGGACCGGACCGGCGCGATGGTCGCGCTCTACCGTGTGCAGGCGCAGGGATGGAGCCACGCCGATGCGCTCGCCGAGATGGAGTGGTTCGGCGCGCGCGGCCTCTTCGACGACCTCCGGCGGTTCGTCGGCACGTACACGGTCACCAGCCGCTGAGGCCCACCCGACGCGGATGCATCAGGGGGCGCAGCTCGTCGTACAACTCATACCGCCCCCCTCGCAGCCCTCGAAGTAGCAGTAGTCTCCCTCGGTCGTGCAACGGCAGCAGTTGCCTCCGACGCAGCGCAGCGAGCTCGGCACGCATGGACATGCGCTCGGCCAGGTACACGCGGCGGTGCACGTCTGCGTGGCACCCTCGCACGCGGAGCACATGCGCGTCGAGCCGGGGCGGCACGTGAACGAGCGCGTGCACGTTCCGCTGCAGCGGGCCGCGTCGGAGGCACACCGGCACTCGCCGGTGGACGTGTTGCAGACCTCCGCGGATGCGCACGCGTCGGTGCCGATGCACACGCCCCGGTCACACACGTCCTCGGTGCAGTCGATCCCGTCGTCACAGGCTGCACCCGTGTTCGGCGTGTTCAGGCAGCGGGCGGCGGCGCACAGGTCGTCCGTGCACGGGTCGTCGTCGTCGCAGTCGCCGTCGGCCGTGCAGCCCGCGTCCGAAGGCGGCCCCGAGTCGGCCGGGCCACCGTCCGGGTCGCCAGGGCCACCGTCCGGGTCGCCAGGGCCACCGTCCAGCTCGCCCGCGTCGCGCGGACCGGGCGGCCCCGCGTCGGTGGGCTCGACGCCCGTCCACGGCTCGAGCGTCTCGGGCGGCACCTGTCCCTCGTCGCAGGTCGTCGCCGCGCACTCCGCCCGGAGCACGATCGGCAGCCGGAGCGTCCGCCCCCGCACGTAGCCGGAGCGCACGCGCACCCGCGACAGCGGCGAGTCGGATCCGTCGAGGGCCGTGGCGACCACCTCGAAGCCGCGCGACGCGTCGTCGCCCGAAGGCACGAGCCCGATGACGACGGGCAGCCGGGAGGTCACGGTGCTGCCGGACCACTCGAGCGGCTCGCCCACCGCTCGCCAGTCGTCGGGCTCCGCCTCCCCCGGGCCGCCTCGGACCTCCACGCGCAGGGTTTCGAGGTCCGCCCGGACGACGGCGTCGGCGTCGACCGTGACCATCACCTGCGTGCGCGGATCGGTCCCCGTGCAGCCGCCGAGCAGCCCGACGACCAGAACGCAGCACTGGAAAGAGCGGCGGTTCACGGGAGCCTCAGGGTCATGAGGACGACGCCGTCGGTACCGGGCAAGGGGGCCTCGGTCTCGTTCTCCGCCGACAGCGCGACCGCGACGGCCACGGCTCCTCCAGCGACGACGGCTCCGACGACGGTCCAGAACCACCACTGCCCGAGGACGCCGCCGCCCCCTTCCGAGTCCGCCGGCGACGAGGGGTCCGACGCGGTTCGCAGGAGCGCGTCCTCTCGTTCGATCTGCTCGGTCAGGATCGCGATCCGGCGATCCACCTCGGCGCGGTTCGGCGCTCCCGGCTCTGCCTCGACGTAGGCCTGATAGGCCTCGAGCGCGCGCCGGTCGCGCCGGAGCCGCTCGGCGACGGTGCCGATGTTGAACAGCAAGGCGACGCGTCCGCTCAGCTCGTAGGCACGCTCGAAGTACTCGAGCGCGTCCTCGTACCGGCCGTCCTCGAGCGCCATGCGACCGGCCTCGAACACCTGTCGCGCCTCCTGGTCGCGGCGGTCGGCCGAAGGCGTCTCGACGGTCTCGCCCGAGGCCGCCGTAGGGTCGACGACCTCCGGCTCCTGCGCGAGGACGGGGCACGCCATGGCGATCGGCGCTACCGCGAGCAACACCGTGTAGATCGGGCGCATCGCCCCCGATGCTAGAGAGCGGCCCACCATTCGGCAACGGTTTCGTGTGCGAGGTCCGGACGCGCCACGGCCTGGCCGCCCACCACCGGACTCCGTCTCACCTCGCGCGCGCCGCCTCTCAATACGTGCAGTAGTTCGTGCTGCCCGGGCGGTCGATGCAGGTCTGGCTGCCGACGCAGCCGGTGTCGCTGGTGCAGGCGCAGGTGAGGTCGTAGCTGGTGGAGCAGAGCTGGCCGCTGCCGCCGTGGCACTCGCTGTTGGCGACGCAGTCACAGGCGGGCTCGCCGTCGTAGATGACGCAGGCGCGGCCCGTGGCGCAGCGCTGGCCGCACCCGCTGCAGTGGTCCGGGTCGGTGCGGATGTCCACGCAGCTCCCGCCGCAGCAGCGCATGTTGGCGGCGCCGCAGGTGCTGTGCTCTGCGCGCGCCGTGTGGGTGCAGCCCGAGCCCGGATCGCACGAGTCGTCGGTGCACGGGTTGCCGTCGTCGCAGTCGACGGCGCTCCCCGTGCAGGCCCCGCCGCTGCACGCGTCGCCGCTCGTGCAGGCGTCACCGTCGTCGCAGGTCGCGGTGTTGTCCGTGTGCACGCAGCCCTCGACCGGATCGCACGAGTCGTCCGTGCACGGGTTGCCGTCGTCGCAGTCGAGCGCCGTCCCGACGCACGCGCCGCCGGCGCACGCGTCGTCCCCCGTGCAGGCGTCCCCGTCGTCGCACGCGTCCCCCTCCGGACAGGACGGCCCCGCGTCGGTCGCGGGCGCGCCGCACAGGCACACCCCGTCGATGCAACGCGCGCCGTCGCACTCCATGCGGGCCGCGCAGTCCGCGTCCACCGCACACGAGGGCTCGCCGCAGTGCTCGGGCGTCGCCGTCGTGCAGCGCGGGTCCACGCACCGCCCGTCGAGGCAGGCGGTGAGCCCGCCGGCGTCCCCGGGCCCGGGGCAGACCACGTCACGGCAGTTGCGGGTCATCACCACGAGGAGCGCGTAGCTCTGCGTGAGCTGGAGGTCGACGACGCGCGGCGCGACGGGCGCGCCCCCACCG
>JBDIVX010000042.1:0-51486 GCA_039794305.1 Candidatus Neutrinellum sp. | reverse complement strand
TCCTCCCGACCCTGGCCCTGTGTATCCCGGCCTTCGCGTCCATCGGCGCGGCGCTCGGGCGCCCGTGGCCCGCCCGCACCGTCATCGCGCTGGTGCTCGCCTCCGCCGCCCGCGCAGCCCTCGTGCTCCTCGCGCTCTCCCCCGTGCTCTGGCTCGCCATCGACTCGGGCCTCGACTACCACCGCGCCGTTCTGCTCGCCGCGGGCGTCTACGGCCTGTCCGGGCTCGCCGCGCTCGGCGTGCTCCTTCGCGGGCTCGGCGACGGACCGGGCCGGGCCATGACGGCGCTCGCGTTCGTGGTCGTGTTCTTCGCCGTCGGCGGTCAGGCGGCCTGGATCCTCCGGCCGTACCTCGGACGCCCGGCGCACCAGAGCGTGCCCTTCGTCCGGGCGCCCGAGGGCACCTTCGCGGACGCCGTCGTCACGACCGCGCGATCGTCGGTGGGGATCTACGACTCGGAGGGAATGGAACGGGGCCGCTTCGACGTTCCCGTCGGGTACGACGACTACGACGAGTATGACGACGACGGTCCCACGCGCAGGAGGAGCCCGTGAGCCTGGGCGACCTCGCGCTGCTCTATGTGATCGTGGGCGCGGCGTGCGCGGTGGCCGTCTACCGGCGTGCGCCGCGAGGCCCGGGCGCGGTCGCGTCGGCGGCGCTCGCCGTCCCTCTGTGGCCGCTGTGGGCGCCGGTGGCGCTGACGACACGCCCGGGGCGCGCGCCCGCACCCCGCCCCGTCGACACTCCGTCCGCGCGCCGGATCGAGGCCGCGCTCCGCGAGGGCGTCGAGGCCTGCGAGGGGAGCCCGCTCGAGGCGCTGCTGAGCCCTTCGGCGGCCGAGCGCATCGTCTCGGAGGTGGCGCGCACCGAGACTCGCCGGGCGGAGCTCGACGCGCTCCTCGCCCGCGAGGGCTTCGATCTCCCGGCCGCCGAGCGCCGCGTCGAAGCGCTCGAGCGCACCGGCGCGGGCGGGCGCGCGCTCTTGACCGCGCGCCTCCACCTCGACAACGTGCGCCGCTTGCACGGCCTGCGCGACCGGGACGAGCGCGCGCTCGAGGAGCTGGCAGAGCTCGTCGAGGCGCTCCGCACGCAGCTCGTGCTCGCGCGCTGGTCCGGATCCTCGGTGGAGGGGGTCGGTGGTATCGTCTCGGACGTGTGGGAGCGGGTCGAGAGCCTCGGCGAGGCGATGGAGGAGGGGCGAGGGGCGGCGCCAGCACGCACGTCTTGGTGGTCGACGACGAGGCTCGGATCCGCGAGGTCGTGCAGTACGCCCTCGAGCGGGAGGGCTTCCGCGTCACCGCCGTCGGCGACGGGCGCGCCGCCCTCGAGGCCGCCCTCGCGACACCGATCGACCTGGTCGTGCTCGACGTGATGCTCCCGGAGCTCGACGGGCTGTCCGTGTGCCGCGAGATCCGCAGCCGCGCGCGCACACCGATCCTGTTCCTGTCGGCGCGCGGCGACGAGCTCGACCGCGTGCTCGGGCTCGAGCTCGGAGGCGACGACTACCTGACCAAGCCGTTCTCGCCGCGTGAGCTCGTCGCGCGCGTGCGGGCCATCCTGCGCCGCGCCGACCCGCGCGAGGAGCCCTCCACTCCGAGCGCCGTGCTGCAGAACGGCGAGGTCCACATCGACCTCGACCGGCACGAGGTCCGGGTGAACGGCGCGACGGTGCACCTCACGCGGACCGAGCTCGGCATCCTCGCCGCGCTGCTCGAGCGGCCGGGGATCGTCCTCAGCCGGGCCCAGCTCATGAAGCGCGCCTACCCATACGACAACCTCGTGACGGACCGTACGATCGACACCCACGTCCGGCGCGTCCGGGCGAAGTTCCGCGAGGTCGGCGCCGACGATCCGATCGCGACCGTGCACGGCGTGGGGTACAAGGCGGCGCGTGGCTGAGACCGGCCGTGGCGGGACGTGGCGGCGGCTCCGCCGCGAAGTCGGCCGCATACGGACACGCCTGCTGATCGTGAACCTCGTCGTGCTGCTCGTGCCGGTCGGCGGCCTCGAGCTCGCACGCCTCTACGAGCGACGGCTGCTCGGGGCGCTCGAGCGCGACATGCGCAACCAGGCCGTGCTCGTCGCGGCCATGGTCGAGGACGACCTCGACCGAGGCATCGCGCTCGGCACCGAGCGGCAGGAGGGCATCGTCTCGCGCTCGGCGCGGCAGACGCGCATGCGCGTGCGCCTCCTCGATGCTCGCGGCGAGGTCGTCGCGGACAGCCACGCCGACGGTCCGCCGGAGGGTGAGGAGCCGCCCGCGCCCATGCTGATCGCGCGCTATGGCGGCCTCGACTTCGACTCGGACGGCCCCGCGGCGCGGCGGGCCGAAGCACGGCGGACGTGGCCCGACGTGCCGCGACGGCGCGAGGTGCTCGACGCGCTCGGAGGCAACCCGAGCAGCCGAACGCGCGTCCGCGAGCGCGAGCCGGCGGTGCTCCTCTTCGTCACCGAGCCCGTTCGTCACGCCGGCGGGGTCGCCGGCGCCGTGTACGTGACGCGCAGCACCACCCCGGTCCTCGTCGACCTCTATCGCATCCGCACCGGCCTCGTGAAGGTGCTGGCGATCGCGCTCGTCTTCACGCTCGCGCTCACGCTCCTGCTCGCCTGGACCATCTCGCGGCCGCTCGGCAGGCTGGCCGAGGCGGCCCGTCGGATCGCGCGCGGCGAGCGCGACGTGGCAGTGCCCACGGGAGGTGGCGGCGAGATCGGCGCCCTCGCCGAGTCCTTCACCGCGATGACCGACAAGCTCGACGCCCGCACGCGCTACGTCGCCGACTTCGCTGCCGACGTGGTCCACGAGCTCAAGTCGCCGCTCACGAGCATCCGGGGCGCCGCCGAGCTTCTCGAGAGCGGCGCCGACGACGATCCCGAAGCACGCGCCCGGTTCCTCCGGAACATCGAGCTCGACGCCGAGCGGCTCGATCGGCTCGTCTCGCGCCTGTTGCAGCTCAGCCGGCTCGAGGCGTCGGTCGAGGCCATGGCCACCGTGGACCTCGAGGCCGTCCTCCGGCGCGTGGTCGAGCGCGTGGTGACGGACGAGCAGCCCGTGGAGCTGCGCTTCGAGGCCGGCTCGCGCTGGGTGCGGGGGCGCGAGACGGACCTCGAGGTGGCGTTCCTGAACCTCCTCGACAACGCGGTCCGCTTCTCCCCGCCCGGCGTCCCCGTCGAGGTTCGGGCCACGGGCGGCGCCGGATCGCCGCTCGTCGTCTCCGTCCGTGACCGGGGCGCGGGCATCCCGGCCGCCCTGCACCGCCGCGTCTTCGACCGCTTCTTCACGACCGACGCCGAGCGCAACGGGACCGGCCTCGGCCTCGCGATCGTCGAGACCGTCGTGCGCGCGCACGAGGGCGAGGTGGAGATCCGGTCGGCGGAGGGGGCGGGGACCGAGCTGCGGGTGACGTTGCGTGTCGCCTGACAGGGTGGCGGCCGCCGGCGGGTGGCGGCCGATCTCGCCGATCGGGCGGTGCAAGCGCGCGGAATCACGGATCGGAGGTTCCGGCACGCGGGCTGCACTGCCCCGCGGTCATGAGCTGGACTGCACGAGCTGGGCACCTCGGCCCTTCGGAGCGCGTGCCTCACCGACCGCGGCGGGTCCGTGCCGCGGCCGGCGGGGACGGACCGCGCCTCCGGGGGGCTGGGTGGCCCGGCTCGGGCGGGACGGCGTTCCGATCGGCCAGGTGGAGTGGACGTCGGTTGGGTCTGGGTGGGTCGTGGGGAACGGCCCGGCTGCCGGGTAGGGGCCGGGTGTGGAACTGCCCCGGGGTGATGAGCTGCCCCGAATGCCACGACGGCAGGAGGGGGCCCGATGGGAAGACCCGTCGGGCTCCGCCTCGCGTTCGGTCGCTGGGAGGTCGGGCAATGGGCTGAGCCGAGAACGAGTAGGTCGAGCAGCACGGCGGATGCCTCAGAGCCATCCGCATTGGAGCGCTTCGTGTTGCTCCCCCCCGCGCTCCGCTCGCTTCGGCTCGCGGCCGTGTCCGGTGGGCAGGCCTCCGCGCACGCCTCGGTGCGCCGGCCGGGCGGCAGGGGGCGAAAACCGCTTGCCGCCGGAGCCCGCTCCACCTAACCCTCCCCCCGTGCCCCGCCTCGCCGCCATCGTCGCGCTGTTGCTGGCCGCCGCCTGTGGCGAGGAGAAAGAGATCCGCGAATGGACGCCCGAGGACCACGCGCACCCGCCGGAGGCGGAGGTGGACCCGGCCCGCGTTCCCCAGGGTGAAGGCGGCGACGCGCCTCAGGGCACCACGACCGAGCGGGCGGCGGCTGCGCTGTGGCTCATGAGCTGCGCGAGCTGTCACGGTCGGGAGGGCCGCGGCGACGGACCAGAGAGGCCGCCCGAGGCGCAGATGGCGGATCTGAGCGATCCCGCCTGGCAGGCCGCGAAGACCGACGAGGAGCTGGCGCAGGTCATCGCCACCGGCCGGGGGTTGATGCCGCGGTTCGACGATCGCATCAACTCGTTCGGCATCGCGGCGCTCGTCGCGCACATTCGGCAGCTGAGCGGGGAGGGACATGGGCCTGGGCAACCCGAGCAGCCGGCGCCCGAACAGGAGCCCGATCAGCCCGAGCAGCCGGCGCCCGAACAACGGCCCAATCAGCCCGCGCCACCCGCGCCCGAACAGCAGCGCGATCAGCCCGCGCCGCCCGCACAGCCACAGGCGCCGCCTCCGCAGCCGACCCCGCCCCAGTCCGAGTGATCAGCGCTGGTCGCGGCCCCTGACCGGCCGGGCGGCGACGCGAGGACGATGACCTGGTCACGGACAGAGTCGCACCGAAAGCCCGTCTTCGGCGCTTGTCGGTCCGTCATGCGGCCCGAAGTCGCTCGAAAGCCCGTCTTCGGCGCTTGTCGGTCCGTCATGCGGCCCGAAGTCGCTCGAAAGCCCGTCTTCGGCGCTTGTCGGTCCGTCATGCGGCCCGAAGTCGGCCGAAAGCCCGTCTTCGGCGCTTGTCGGTCCGTCATGCGGCCCGAAGTCGTCCGAAAGCCCGTCTTCGGCGCTTGTCGGTCCGTCATGCGGCCCGAAGTCGCTCGAAAGCCCGTCTTCGGCGCTTGTCGGTCCGTCATGCGGCCCGAAGTCGCCCGAAAGCCGGTCTTCGGCGCTTGTCGGTCCGTCATGCGGCCCGAAGTCGCTCGAAAGCCCGTCTTCGGCGCTTGTCGGTCCGTCATGCGGCCCGAAGTCGCCCGAAAGCCGGTCTTCGGCGTCCTCCCGTCCGCGCTACTCCACGCGACGCCTCCTCGCGTCGATCACTCGCGCGCGCCGACGCGACCCCGCCGAGCGCCGCCCGCGCCGTGATCACCCCCCGACGCGACCCGACGAAGCCACCAGCGCCCTGACCGATCACCCCCCCTCGCGCCACCGGCGCGAAAGGGCGACCTCCGCGCGGTAGTGCTCGAGCTCCTCGTCGCGCTGTGCCTCGGTCCAGCCGAGCAGCGCCGCCATGCGATCGGCGACCTCCGGCGCGACGCCGAGGCCCTGATCGAAGTCGCGGTAGAAGATCTGCGTGCGGCGGGTCAAGACGTCGCTCAGGCGCACCGCGAGCTCCTGCTTCACGGCCCAGTCCACCTGCGCCCAGATCTCCGGACGCCCCTCGATCATGCGAGCCGACAGGGACTCGTCCTCCGCACAGGTCCGCGCGATGTCGAGCGCGCGCATGCCGTAGGTGTCGGCGAGATGGCGGGCGACGTCGCGCGGGACGTGCGGCGCGCCCGCCTCCATCACCTGCGCGGCGACGGCGTCGTGGTCATCGTCCTCGGGCCAGCTCACCCCGCCGGGCAGCGGAGCGCGGTGGGTGCTTACGTCGCCCACGTCGTGGTCGAACCCCTCCGACATCTGCAGCATTCGGACGGCCATGTCCACGGCCTCGCAGGCCATGCGGCGGAACGTGGTGAGCTTGCCGCCCGCGATGGTGATGAGCCCGTCTTGGCCGACCACGAGCTGGTGCTCGCGGCTCACGGCCGACTCGGCGAGATCGCCGGCTGCGCTCGGGGGCGCGATGAGCGGCCGGAGCCCCGCCCAGGTGGCGATCACGTCGTCTCGCGCGAGCATGTGGTCGGGGAAGTAGTGGTTGCTCGCGTCGATGAGGTAGTCGACGTCCTCCGCCGTCGCCGCGACGAGCGCCGGGTCGCCTTCGTAGTCCGTGTCGGTCGTTCCGACGTACGTACGGTCGCCCCAAGGGATCGCGAACAGCACCCGCTCGTCGTGAGGGTGGTAGCAGACGACGGCGTTGTGCAGCGGGAGCTTGTCGTACTCGACGACGATGTGGATGCCCTTGGTGGGTCGGAGCAGGTTGCCGCCGGCGAGCGGCTTGCTCAGCGAGATGGTCTGGTCGGTCCAGGGCCCGGTCGCGTTCACCACCACTCTGGCGCCTATCTCCCTGCGCTCCCCGGTCAGCAAGTCCCTGACGACCGCGCCGCGGACGCGCCCGCTCTCCTCCTCGAGGAAGCCCTCGACCTTGCACCACGTCGCGACCACCGCCCCGTGCTGGACGGCGTCGATGGCGTTCTCGAGCGTGAGCCGCGCGTCGTCCGTCGAGCAGTCGTAGTAGAGCGGCGCGCCCTTGAGCCCCTCCTGCTTGACGGCGGGCTCGAGCTCTTCGACCTCCTTCGGGGCGAGCTTGCGGTGGCGCTTGGGCGATCGGAAGAGCGACAGCCCGTCGTAGAGCCACATGCCCGCCTGGATGAACCAGAGCTTGTGCCGCGACCCGGCGTACACCGGGAACAAGAACCCCAGCGGGTTCACTAGGTGGGGCGCGAGGTCCATCAGAAGTCGCCGCTCGCTGACCGCCTCGAAGACCAGGCTGAACTCGTAGTGCTCGAGGTAGCGCAGGCCGCCGTGGATGAGCTTGCTCGACCTCGAGCTCGTCCCCGAGCCGATGTCGCTCATGTCGACGAGCGCCACCGACAGCCCGCGCAGCGCCGCGTCGCGCGCGATCCCGGCGCCGGTGATGCCCGCGCCCACGACCAGCACGTCCACGTCGCCGCCGAGGCGCTCCCACATCTCACGTCGGGTCGGCATGGGGGAGTTCATAGCCTTTCCGGGTCGGAAGGGCTATCAGTAGGACGCCATGAGCGCTGCCCCGACCGTCGCCTACGTGGATCGTCGCCTCGTGCCCTTCGCGGACGCGCGCGTGCCGCTCACCGACCGCGGCCTGCAGTTCGCCGAGAGCTTGTACGAGGTCGTGGCGGTGACGGCCGGCAAGCCGCGTAAGCTCGAGGCGCACGCGCAGCGGATGCGGGCGGGCGCCGAGGAGCTCGGGCTCACCGATGGCGTGCCGGACTCGTCCGCGTGGGAGCGCATCTTCGAGACGCTCCACGCGAAGGACACGCTCGACGAGGGGCTGCTCTACGCGCAGGTGACCGGCGGCGTCGCCTCGCGCGTGCACGTGCCGCGCGAGCGGCCGGCCCCGAGCTTCTGGGCGTACTTGACGCCCTTCCGGTTCCCGCGCGCCGGCGACGTGGCGCGCGGCCTTCGCGCCGTCACGCTCCCGGATCCGCGCTGGTCGCGATGCGACCTGAAGACGCCCATGCTGCTCCCCGCCGTGGTGGCGAAGCGCGAGGCGCTGCGCCGCGGCGCGGGCGAGGCGATCTTCGTGGGGCCGAGGGGCGAGGTCCGCGAGGGCGCCTCGAGCAACGTGCTGCTCGTCGAGGGCGACGCGCTCGTCACTCCGGTCCAGACGAACCACCTCCTGCCCGGCACCACCGGTCCGGTCGTCCAGTCGCTCGCGCGCGACGCCGGCCTCGAGGTGCGCGCCGAGGAGGTCTCCCTCGAGCGCCTGCACGCCGCCGACGAGCTCTTCGTCGCCTCGACGACCTTCCTCGTCATGCCCGTCACGCAGGTCGACGAGCGCCCGATCGGGGCGGGCACGGCGGGCCCCGTCGCGACGGACCTCGCGCGCCGCCTTCGCACCCAGCTCGAGCTGTCGGCTGGGTGACTCGGCGCTCGGACGCGAGTCCCAGAGCGCACCGTCGGTGCCGTTTGGCAGCGGACAGGACGCCACGCGGAACCCGAGAGGGCGCGCCGGTGGCCGAGGAACGTGCGTTGCATCCACGCAGACCGACACCACTCCGGAGGATGTGCCGATGGCCAAACCCAACTTCCTGATCCTGCAAGGCGACGACATCGGGTACTGGAACCTCAGCTTCAACAACCGGGGCATGATGGGATACCGCACCCCGAACATCGATCGCATCGCGGAGGAGGGGATCTCGTTCACGGACTACTACGCCCAGCAGAGCTGCACGGCGGGCCGGGCCGCGTTCATCACGGGCCAGAACCCGATCCGGACGGGCCTCACCAAGGTGGGCATGCCCGGCGCCGACACCGGCATCCGGCCCGAGGACCCGACCATCGCCGAGCTCCTCCGGCCCCACGGGTACGCCACCGGGCATTTCGGCAAGAACCACTTCGGGGACCGCGACGAGTTCCTGCCCACCAACCACGGCTTCGACGAGTTCTTCGGGAACCTCTACCACCTGAACGCCGAGGAGGAGCCCGAGCACCCGGACTATCCCAAGGACCCGGAGTTCCGGAAGCGGTTCGGGCCCCGCGGCGTCATCCACAGCTACGCCGACGGCCGCATCGAGGACACCGGACCGCTCACCAAGGAGCGGATGAAGACCATCGACGACGAGGTGACCGACCGCACGCTGCGGTTCATCGACGAGGTCCACCGGTCGGGCACGCCGTTCTTCATCTGGTGGAACTCGACGCACATGCACTTCCGAACGCACGTCAAGGAGGGCTGGGAGGGCCGCAGCGGTCAGGGCTTCTACAACGACGCCATGCTCTACCACGACGATCTGGTCGGGAAGCTGCTCGCCAAGCTCGACGAGCTCGGCATCGCCGACGACACGGTCGTCCTCTATACGACCGACAACGGCCCTCACTTCAACTCGTGGCCGGACGCCGGGATCACCCCGTTCCGGAGCGAGAAGAACACGAACTGGGAGGGCGGATGGCGTGTCCCGGCCTTCGCGCGCTGGCCGGGCAAGTTCCCCGCGGGGACGATCCTGAACGACCTCGTGACGCACCAGGACTGGCTTCCGACCCTCCTCTCGGCCGCGGGAGAGAAGGACGTGGTGGACAAGCTGCTGAAGGGGCACCAGGCCGGCGACAAGACCTTCAAGGTCCACATCGACGGCTTCGACATGCTCCCCTACCTCACCGGCGAAGCGAAGGAGAGCCCGCGGGAGTCCGTGTTCTACTTCAGCGACGACGGAGACCTCCTGGCTCTCCGCTTCGGCGACTGGAAGATGGTGTTCATGGAGCAGCGCGCGAAGCAGCTCGCCCTGTGGGCCGAGCCGTTCGTGCCGCTCCGGGTCCCGAAGATCTTCAACCTCAGGCGAGACCCGTTCGAGCGCGCGGACGAGAGCTCGAACACCTACTACGACTGGCTGCTCGATCACGCCTTCCTGCTCGTGCCCGCGCAGGACTTCGTCGCCAAACAGGCCGCCTCGTTCCGCGACTTCCCGCCCCGTCAGAAGCCCGCGTCCTTCAACCTCGAAGGCGTCATGGCGAAGCTCCAGGAGGGGACCGGCAGCGGCCTGCGCTGACGACGGACCGGACCCGCGTCAGGACGACTCGACCTCCCGCCCGCGCGCCCCGGCCGACGCCCTCGGGCTCGACCTGGGCGCCGGGCTCTCGAGCTCCTCCGTATGCGGGGAGAGGCTCGCCAGGATCGTCGCGCCGACCATGACGACGACGGCCACGGCGGCCACGAACCACGACGGGATCTGGTCGATGGCCATCCGCGCGTAGAGCTCGCCCGGCGCGTGCACCAACATCGGGTGGATGGCGAGCTTGAGCAGCCAGGCGAAGAGCAGCAGGTAGAGGGCCGGCAGGTAGGTCGTCCGGAGGCGTAGGGCCACCGCCGTCCACATCCCGATGGACGCGACAGGCCGCCGGAGGTCCGCCGAGAGGCGGGCCTGCCACCGGGAGTCGCCCGGCTCGCGGGACTCGAGCAGCCGCGCGAAGTAGCCACGCTCGATCAGGCGGACGCGCCAGAGCGTGTGGTGGAGCACCCGGTACCGCCGCGCCTCGACGAGCACCGTGAGCAGGATCAGCGACCACCCGAGGACGAGCACCACGAAGTGCGGCACCGCCGGTTCGCTCAGGGCGAGGGTGATCAGGGCGATGAGGAGGGGAATCGCCCAGTTGGCCGTGACGTCGAGGCGCTGCCTCCACATGCCGACCTCCTGGGCGAGCGCGCGGTAGAGATGCACGATCCACTGCTGGTCGGCCCCGAGCGGCGGCGGAGCCGGTCGTTCCGGTGTGCTGGTCTCCGTTTCGCCCATCCGCGCGACGGCGGACGACTGCATCGGTCGTACCAGCGTCACCGGTCGCTCGCATCGGCGCACGTGTGGACGAGCGCGACCGGAGCTCCGCGGGGCGTCCATGGTGCCTGCGGCCATCGCGCCTCGCGGCCTCTTGCCTCACCCGGTCCCGGCCATAGGGAGGCGGCCATGACAGGCGACCGGCGACTCGACGGTGTGGGCGACGCTCACCGCCCGCGCTCTCCGTGGACCATCTCGCGCACCCTGCGGACGATCTCGCAGGGAGGCCCTCGGCGCACCCTGGCGGCGATGTTGGTCATCGCCACGTTCGGCACGCCGTCGGCAGCCGCCGCGCAAGCGCAGGAGGAGCCGCGGAGCCCCGACGAGCGCCTGGCGGCGGGCCTCAACCCGTTCGAGGTGCCGGCCTTCGCCCTCGGGGCCCAGATCGTCCTGTTGGCACCCGCCGGGGCCCTCGGTGCCGGCTCGATCGCCGCCGAGGTCGACCTCGGTCCCGTTCACTTCGACGCCCTGTTCGGCCTGTTCTTCGACGAGGAGGGGCCGAATTCCCTGCGTGGCAACCTCCGCGGGTACTACGTCCTTCACCGCGGTCCACTCGCGGACTTCTCCCTCGGGGCCGGCGGAGGGCTCGGGTACATCGAGCGGGAGGACGAGGGTCCGAAGGACGTCGTCTGGCAGATCACGGGCGGCGCCAAGATCCGGTCCTTCCTCGGCAAGAACGTCGTCATCATGGCGACGCTCGGCGCCGCGCTGACGTTCATCGACGGCGACGGCAGTCTCCTGATCGGAGGCCGCCTGCTCGGCTCCGCCGGCTTCTCCTACTTCTTCCGGTAGAGCGCTGATCACGGGCGAGCCCGCAGCAAACGGCGCGCCTGCTACTCGCCGCGGAGCGCGGCCCGGAACGCCCGCACGGCGCGCGTCTGATTGGGTTCGGCGAGGTACGGGAGCACGGGCTCGGGATCGAAGGAGGGGAGGATCCGGCTGCGCTCGGCCTGCTGGTAGCGCTCGCCCTCGAGGACGAAGAGCCGGAGGACGCCGTCCCGTAGGAACCAGACCTCCGGCACGCGCAGCCCGCGGTAGACCTCCAGCTTGTCGATGCCCCCGGAGGTCCAGACGACCTCGATCGCGATGTCCGGGCGATCCACGTCCTAATCGTGGTCACCGAGCACGTAGCACTCGTCGGGCTCGGCGCCCCGCTCCTCCTCGCTCTCCTTGATCGTCCACGACCCGTACCCGTTCAGGTCGACGCCGGTCTCCTCGGCCCAGGCTTCGAGGAGGCGCCCCAGAAACGTCTTGGTTTTCTCGTGACCGCGGGAGGGTGCCATCAGCTCGACCTCACCGCGCAGGTACGTGATCCGCACGGCGCTGCTCTCGCCGCGCATCGCGAGCAGGGCCTCGTACTGTGGCCAGCTCACGCCGTGCAGATAGACCCGCTGATCCGCGTCCCGGACCGACGAGGGCGACCCGGTGGTGTTCGCGCCTTCCACGATCGAAACCATATCGCCTCCGAAAGACTCGTGCAGGGTTCCGCAATCCAGCCACGGCCCTCCGTCATCGCACCCTCGAGCCTCCGGTTGCCGAGGTGGCTCCTCGCGGGCTAACGGGAGCTCGGGCTCGCAGACGGCGTCCCTCCCAGGGTGTGCGACGGTTCGGGGTGCCCGGGCGACCGTTCGCCAAGCCGGCCCGCCCGGAGGCGGTCCGAAGGGGAAGCTATCGGTGTCCCCGGTCGTTCGATATCGTGGAGGGACGGCCCGGACCCGGGCCTGCCGATGACCAAGCTGCCGAAATTGCTGGCGTCCGTTCGGCGGGCGCTCCTCGCGCGGGCCGTGATCCGGGACGCGCTCGCCGGCGCGGTGGTCGCCGGCGCGGTGGCGCTGGTGCTCGCGCTCGCGGTCCCGGGGATCGCGCGCCTGCCGCTGCTCGCGCTGCTCGCGGTCGGGCCGCTGGTCGGGCTCGTGCGCGGCCTCGGCGCCCGGCCGTCGGACGCCGACCTCGTGCTCTACGTCGACCGGCGGCTCGAGGCCGACCAGGCGATCGTGACGGCGTGGGAGCTCGGCGACGGATGGACGTTCGCCGAGGACACGCGCGCGCGCGCCGAGGCGAAGCTCGGGCCCGCGACGGCGAGGGACGTCCGGCCACCGGTCCTCCGGAGCGAGGCGTGGGGGCTGCCGCTCGCGGCCGCCTTCTTCGCGGCGGCGATCTTGGTGCCGGTGCCGCCCGCGCCCGGCGCCGGGCTCGGGCGCGACACGGTGCAGCTCGACGACCCGGAGGTGCTGCGCCGGATCGAGCGGCTCTCCGAGGTGGCGCGCGATCCGGATCAGCGGCGCCAACTCGAAGAGGCCGCGCGCGAGGCCCGCGAGCTCCGGCAGGCGCTCGAGGAGGGGGTCGAGCGGCGGGACGCGCTCGATCGCATCGCCGAGCTGCGCGAGCGCGTCGAAGAGGCGCGCCGGCGGGAGACGCCCGGAGAGCGCCGCGCCCGGGACGCGGCGGCCGAGGCCCTCGAGCCCGAGCCGGGGATGCAGCGGGCGCTCGCCGAGCGCGACCTCGAGTCGCTCGACCGCGAGGTGGAGCGCGCGGCGGCGCGGCGCGAAGCGGCCGATCGCGAGCGCGCCCGGCAGGCCCTGACCGACGCGGCGGAGGCAGCGCGGCGCGAGGGCGACGAGGAGCTCGCCGAGTCGCTCCTCCGGCGCGAGCGCCTGCTCCGGAGGCGGAGCGAGCAGGCGGAGCTCGCGCGCGAGCTGGCCGAGGCGATGCCCGAGCTCGCGAATTCGGAGCTCGGTCGGACGCTCGAGCGGCTCGAGCGGGATGGCGCGAACGCCGAGCTCACGCGCGAGATGGTGGAGGCGATGCGCGAGGCCTGGGCGCGCCTCACGCCGGAGGAGCGGCGGCGGCTCGCCGAGGCGATGCAGCGCGCGCAGGCGCTCGAGAACGACCAGGCCCGTGACGACGCCGAGGCGAACGCCCAGCCCATGACGGCGGACGAGATGGAGCGGCAGCTCCGCGACACCCTCGCCAACCTCGACAACCTCCAGGGCCAGTGCACCGGCGGCCCCGGCGCCCTCCCCATCGCGCAGACCCGCCCCGGCAACGGCAACGGCAACGGCAACGGAAACGGAAACGGAAACGGAAACGGAAACGGAAACGGAAACGGAAACGGAAACGGCTCCGGCAACGGCTCCGGCAACGGCTCCGGAAACGGAAACGGCAACGGTAACGGCTCCGGCAACGGCTCCGGCTCCGGCAACGGCAACGGAACCGGCAACGGCGGCAACGGCTCCGGCACCGGCGGCCCCGGCGGCCCCGACGACACCGGCACCGGCCCCGAGGGCGGCCGCACCCAGGACCTCGCCGGCGCGACCGACGGCCCGCTCGCCCGGGTGCGCCCCGTGATCGGTCCGGGCGCCCCCTCGCGCAGCACCGTCACCTGGACCAACCCCGACGGCACGCCGATCGAGGGCGCCGGCGCGGGCGACCCGACCGCGACCGGCGCGCCCGCCGACGGCGAGCCCGGCGCCATCGAGCGCGCCCCCATCCCCGAGGACTACCGCGACCACGTTCGGATCTATTTCTCTGAGGCGCGGGGTCCCCGGCCGCCTTCGGCGGCCACCCCGTCTGGAGGCGACGAGTGACCGACGAGCGCATCGACCGATTCCACGAAGCGACCGACCGGCTCCGCAACGCGGTGGCCCAGGTCGTCGTCGGCCAGCGCGAGGTGGTCGAGGAGGTCCTGGTCTGCCTGTTCGCCGGCGGCCACGCCCTGCTCGAGGGCGCCCCCGGCCTCGGAAAGACCCTGCTCGTGCGAACGCTCGCCGAGGCCATGCACCTCGACTTCTCGCGCATCCAGTTCACGCCCGATCTGATGCCGGCCGACATCGTGGGCACCAACGTGGTCGTCGAGGACGAGCGCGGCCGAAAGCGCTTCGAGCTGTCGCGCGGGCCGATCTTCGGGCAGCTCGTCCTCGCCGACGAGATCAACCGCGCCACCCCGAAGACCCAGAGCGCGCTCCTCGAGGCGATGGCGGAGCACCACGTCACGATCGCCGGCGAGCGCCACGCGCTGCGCCAGCCCTTCTTCGTCCTCGCCACCGAGAACCCGATCGAGATGGAGGGAACGTATCCCCTGCCCGAGGCGCAGCTCGATCGCTTCCTCTTCAAGGTCCTCGTGCCGCAGCCCGACGAGGACACGCTGGTCGGCATCCTCGACCTCACGACGGGCACCGCGCGCCCCGAGGTGCCGCGCGTGATCGACGGCCCGGAGCTGCTGCAGATGCGCGAGCTGGTCCGCGAGGTGAAGATCGCCGACCCGCTCACACGCTACGTCGCCCGCCTCGTGCGCGCGAGCGATCCGGTGCAGCCGGACGCCGCGCCCACCGCTCGGCAGCTCCTCCGCTACGGCGCCGGCGTCCGCGGGGGACAGAGCATCGTGCTCGCCGCCAAGGTCCGCGCGCTCATGGAGGGCCGCGCCCACGTGGCCTACGCCGACATCCGGCGCGTCGTCCCGCCGGCCCTCCGCCACCGCATCATCCCCAACTTCGAGGCCGAGGCCGACGGCGTCACCCCCGACACCATCCTCGCCCGGCTCCTCGACGAGGTCCCCGAGGTCCCGACGGCCGTCGCGGCGATCGCAGGCTGACCATGCGGAAGCTCCTCCGAGCCGTCCCCCTCGCCGCCGTCCTGCTGCTCCCCGCGGCCGCCGGCGCACAGCCCGCGCGCCCGCTCGCGACCCTGACGGTGCGCGGCCTGTTCGGCGACGACCTCCCGATGAACGACGCCTTCGTGCCGATCCTCGTCGAGGTGGAGAACCACACGCGCCGCACGTTCCGCGGCCGGGTGGTCCTGTCGGCGCGCCACTGGCAGTCGCCCCCGCAGCGGCACCAGGTGCAGCTCGACCTGCCGCCGCGTCAGACGCGGCGCGTGGTGCTCGACGCCTTCCTCACCGACGCGACGACGGTCGAGGCGTCGTACGTAGTGGACGACGATCGCCTCGCCCACGCCGTCCTCAGCCCGAGCTACGCGCCCTCGCAGCAGGCCGTCGTCGTCCTGTCCGATCCGCCGCGCCTGCGTCCCGCGCTGCTCGACCTCGAGGTGGAACAGCACCTGCCGCCCGACCCCTGGGGCGGGGGCGGCGGCACGAGCGTCGTCCGGACGCCCATCGGACAGGTGCCGCTCGATCCCGCGACCGGCGATCCGATCCTGCCGACCGACGCCGTCGCCTGGTCGACCGTCTCGGTCCTCGTCGCGGGCGCGCCCGACCTCGCGCGGGTCGGGCCGGCCGAGCAGCTCGCGCTCACCGACTGGATCCGCGCCGGCGGGCAGCTCCTGGTGTTCCCGCGGAGCGACGCCGATCTGAGCGAGCCGTTCCTGCGCTCGCTCGCCGGGGACCTGGCGTGGCTCGACGGCGCCTACGCAGACCGCCCCGAGCTCGTGCCCGAGGCCGTGCGCGGCAAGGGCTTCACGTCCCAGAGCCCCGGCTTCCGCGCCGAGCCCTACGGCGCCTCGCGCCGGCTCGGGTTCGGCCGCGTACACGTCGCCACGTGGGACGGCGCCGCGCCGCCCTACGTCGAGGCGCCCGAGACGCGCCTGCTCGTCCAGTCGATCGCGTCGGTGCGGCGGACCCGGGGCGTCGGCACGCCGCTCTTGCCCTTCGGGCGCCGCAAGGACGACGCCATGGCGGGCACGTGGTTCGGCGGCACGCCCGGCTTCGCGACGCTCCGCTCGGCGCTCGATCCCAACGAGGGCTACCGACCGGCGCTCGGCCTCGTCGCCGTCGTGCTGCTCCTCTACGTGCTGGTCGTCGGGCCGGTGAACTTCGCGTTCGTGGGCAAGCGCAACCGCCCGACGCTGGCGCTCGCCACGACACCCGTCGCGGCGTGCTGCTGTCTCGCGGTCATGCTCGGCGTCGGCTATCTCGGCAAGGGAACGCGGATGCGCTACCGGGCGGTCGAGGTGGTCGAGCTGCAGGAGGGCGACGACGCCGGCCCGGCCCGGCGCTACAGCGGCCTGTTCCTCACGAGACCGGCCACCTTCGACCTCGAGTCGCCCGAGCGCGGGATGACGTCGCTCGTGCGCCTGCCGAGCGCCGACCTCGGGCCCACGGTCGACCACGGCGGCGACCGCCCCGTGCTCCGCGGCCTGCGCGGCCGGCTGTGGGAGACGGTCTTCGTCCGCGAGGACCGGATCGCCGATCTCGGCGGGGCGGTCACCTTCGAGCGGTCGGGCCAGCGGCTCGTCGCCGTTCACAACGGGAGCTCGGTCACGCTCCGGGGCGCCGTCGTCGTCGACGGGGTCGGGTCGGTCTACCGGGTCGGCACGATCCCGCCGGGCGGCCGGGCCGCGGTCGCGCAGGTCGCCGAGATGACGATCGCGCAAGGCACGGTGTTCTACGGCGAGGACGATCCGTCGCTCCGCCAGCTCGCGGGCATCCTGGGGCTGCCCGAGGAACACCACCGCGCGCTCGACGGCGCGACCAAGGTCCTCGGAGGCAGCCTCGTCACCCCGCCGGTGCCGGCGCTCGTCGCGTGGGCGGCCGACGTGAGCGCGGCGCGCGCCGAGGTGGCGGACACGTTCGGGCGCGAGGTCGACCTGCAGCTCGTCCGCGTGGTGCCGGCGGTCGAGCGGGAGCGCGTCGATCCCGTCTACCTGACGCCGACCGATCCCTACGGCGAGACGACCCCCGCTCCGTTCCAGCAGGAGGCGTTCGAGTGATCCGGGTAGAGGGCATCACGCACTGGTTCGGCTCCTTCCGCGTCCTGTCGGACGTGTGGTTCCAGGTCCCGAAGGGAGAGATCTTCGGGTTCATCGGCCCGAACGGCGCGGGCAAGACGACCACGCTGCGCATGATGGCCACGCTGCTCGAGCCGGGTGACGGGCGCATCCTCGTCGACGGCGTGGACGTGGTGGAGCGGCCGGCGGACGTCCGGCGCCTGCTCGGCTTCATGCCCGACTCCTTCGGCGTCTACGAGAACGTGACGGTGCAGGAGTACCTCGACTTCTTCGCGGCGGCGCACGGGATCGACGTCGGCGCACGCGCGAGGACGGTCGAGGCCGTGATGGAGCTGACCGACCTCGGGCCGCTCCGGGAGCGGCTCGTCTCGACGATGAGCAAGGGCATGAAGCAGCGGCTCGCCATCGCGCGGACGCTCCTGCACGACCCAGAGGTCCTCATCCTCGACGAGCCGGCCAACGGCCTCGACCCGCGCGCGCGCATCGAGATGCGCGACCTCATCGACGAGCTGCAGCGCCTCGGCAAGACGATCGTCCTGTCGAGCCATATCCTCACGGAGCTGAGCGACATGTGCACCTCGGTCGCCATCCTCGAGCGCGGCAGGCTCCTCGCGGCGGGAACGGTCGACGAGATCGGGCGCACCCTCCGGCCGGAGCGCGGCGTGCGGCTCCGGCTCCTGTCCCCGCCCGAGGGAGTCGAGGGGCTCCTGTCCGGCGTGTCCGGGGTGCTCGAGGTCGAGCGCCAGCCCGACGGCGACTACCGGGTCGCCTACCAGGGCGGCGAGGAGCTCGTCGCGCAGATCGTCGCGAAGGCCGTCGAGCAGGGGCTGTCGGTCGTGCGCGTCGAGCCCGACGTGGACGACCTCGAGCGCATCTTCCTCGAGGTCACCAAGGGGGAGCTCCAGTGAGCGGGACCGAGCAGGCCGCCGCGTCCGCCGCGCCGGCGCCCCGGGGAGGCCTCGTGGACCGGCTGCGAAAGCGGTTCGAGCGGCTCGTCCGCGACCCGAACCCCATCCTGGTCAAGGAGCTCCGCTCCACGTTCCGGCGCAAGCTGTTCATCCGGTTCCTCTACCTGTCGACCGGCATCGTCGGCATCGTGGTCCTGTCCGGCGGGGCGGCCGTGGCCGCGAGCTCCCTCCCGCCCGCCGAGGTCGGGCAGATCGTCTTCCAGATCTTCTTCAGCACGGCGCTCTTCGTCATCTGCCTCGTCGCGCCTGCCTACGCGGCGACGAGCCTCACGTCCGAGCGCGAGCAGCGGACCTACGAGTCGCTGATCCTGAGCGGCATGGCGCCGTGGCGGATCGTCCGCGGCAAGTTCCTGGCTGCGTACGCGTCCATGTTCCTCGTGCTCGTCGCGCTCGCGCCGGTCGTGGGCATCGCGTTCCTGTTCGGCGGCGTCTCGCCCTGGCACGTGGTCGTCGGCTACGGCGGGCTCATGATCGTGCTCGCGCCGGCGGTCTCGTTCGGCGTCGCGATCTCGGCGCGCCTCAAGTCCACCCGCATCGCGATCCTGATCACGACCCTGGTGTTCGTCCCGGCGGCGTTCTTCGCGACGATCTTCCTCGCCGCCATCGGAGAGGGCGCCAAGAGCGAGTGGGGCACGGGCATGAGCGGCCCGTTCTGGTTCACCGAGGCGCTCGTCAGCCGCGTCACCGAGTGGGACACGCTGGCGACGCTCGTCGGCCTGCCCGCCTACCTGCTCGGCATGCCGGTGTGGTTCTTCCTCGCCTCGGCCGTGGCCGGCATCCGCCCTCCGGCCGAGGACCGCTCGACGCCGTTCAAGGTGTGGTCTCTCGTCTCCGCGACCGGGCTCACGTTCGTCGTCGGCATGCTCGTGACGCTGTTCGGGAGCGCCGACGACGCCGCGGAGGCGGGGCTCGGGTTCGTGATCGGCGGCGGCCTCTTCCTCCTGTTCTACGCGACGCTCTTCATGAACGAGCCGCCGCTGCCGCCCCGGCTCGCCGACCTGCGCACCCGGGGGACCGTCTGGCGGCCGTTCTTCGTCGCGCTCGGGCCGGGCGCCGCGCCCACGCTGCGGTACGCCGCCGTGCTCGTCGTGGCCACCTCGTTCGGCATGGCCGGCGCCGCTTCGCTGCTGCGGCACCTCCTCTACCCGGGCTTCGGCGAGCACGCTCAGTTCGACGCCGGCCTGCTCGTGGTGGCGCTGGGAAACGCCGCGGTCGCGCTCTTCCTCGCGAGCTTCGGCGCCTGGCTCCGCGTGAACCTCCGGAGCGGCATCGCCGCCCGCGTCCTCGCGGTCGCCGCCATCGGCGCGCTCGGCATCGTGCCGTTCCTCTTCTCGCTCATCCTCGACCCGAGCTCGATCGACCGGATGGACGACGCCATCCCGTTCGCCGTCCACTTCTCGCCGTTCCAGCCGTCCATCCTCGGCGTGCTGGTGGCGGACGGCGAGATGGGCCTCGCCGCGTCCCTCCAGGTGCTGCTCCCGGTCGTCTTCTACGGAGTCGGCGCGGCGTTCTTCTGGGTGCTGGTCGAGGCGCGCGCGCGGCGGGCGAGGCGCGAGGACGACGAGCGCCGCCGCGTCCGCGAGGAGCGGGTCCGGACCTCCGAACCGCCCGCGCCGCTGCTCCAGCGCGCGTCGGCGCCGCCGGGGCAGGCCGCCGCCGGTGAGTCGCCGTGACCGAGGCGGTGTCGCTGCTCGATCCGGACTTCCTCCGGCGGCTCGCGCGGCTCCGGCTGATGGTGCGCCGGCGCTTCGCGGGCGCCGCGGGCGGCGCGCGCCGGTCGCTCCGCCGCGGGTCCTCCGCCGAGTTCGCCGACCACCGCGCGTACTTCCCGGGCGACGACGTCCGCCGGATCGACTGGAACGCCTACGCGCGGCTCGAGCAGCTCGTGCTCCGGCTCTTCGTGGCCGAGGAAGACCTCACCCTCTACCTGCTCGTCGACGCGAGCGCGTCGATGGGGGTCGGCGAGCCGCCGAAGATCGACGCGGCCAAGCGCATCGCCGCGGCGCTCGGGTACGTGGCCCTGTCCGGCAGCGAGCGGGTGAGCGTGCTCCCGTGGGGCGGCGGGCTCGGGCGCCCGCTGCCGCCGGTGCGCGGAAAGCGGCGGATCGGCACGATGCTCCGGTACCTCGACGGCGTCGAGGGGCGCGGCGAGACGGACCTCGGCCGCGCCGTGGACGAGCTCCTCGCGCGGCGAACCCGCCCCGGGCTCGTCGCCGTGGTGAGCGACCTGCTCGATCCGGGCGGCTACCAGCGCGCGCTCGATCGGCTGATCGCCGACCGGCACGAGGTCGCGCTCTTCCACGTGCTCGCGCGCGAGGAGCTGGATCCCGAGCCGGGGGGTGACCTCGTGCTCGTCGACTCGGAGCGCGGCACCGCCGTGGACGTGTCGCTCGACGGCCGCGCGGTGCGCGCCTACCGCGCGAGGCTCGCCGCGTTCCTCGCCGAGGCCGAGGCGTACGCGAAGCGACGCGGCATGGCCTACGTGCGCGCGGGCGGCGACATCGCGATCGAGGAGGCGCTCCTGGAGTACCTGAGAGCAGCATGAGGTTTTATTACACCACCCACCCACCCCCACCCGTATTCCTCCTCGAGGGGACTCCCCTCGAGCACCCCTCGACGCCTCGCTTCGCTCCGCGTCGGGCTCGCTCCGCTCGCATGGCTCGTCCATGACGTTTCTTGCGCCGATGCAGCTGCTTTGGGTGGGGCTGCTGGTGCCGCTCGTCGCGCTGTACGTGCTCAAGCGGCGGCGGCGGCGGCGCGTCGTCGGGTCGACCTTGCTCTGGGAGGCCGCGCTCCGGGACATGCGCGCCGAGCGGCCGTGGAAGCGGCTCGTCCCGCACGTGTCGCTCATCCTGCAGGCGCTGGCGATCGTCGCCGGCGCGGTCGCGCTCGCCCGGCCCGCCGGGGCGGGCAGCGTCCCGAGCGGGGCGCGGATCGCGGTGATCGTCGACACGTCGGTGTCGATGGCGGCGGCGCACGGCGGCGGGACGCGGCTCGACGAGGCGCGCGAGGTCGCCCGCGGGATCGCGCGGAGCCTGCCGCCGGGCGGCGAGATGATGATCGTCGAGGCGGCCGCCGAGCCCACCGTGGTCGCCCCCTCCTCGCGCGACGCGACCGCGCTCGAGCGGGCCATCGACCGGCTCGAGCCGCGCGGGCGCGGGGGAGGGCTCGAGGGCGCCGTGTCGCTGGCGGTCGAGAGGCTCCGCGGAGCGCCCTCCGGGAGCCGCGTCGTGCTGCTCACCGACGCCGCGGTCGACGGAGCCGTGGCGCTCGACGGTCGCACGGTCCCGGTCGAGGTCCACCGCGTCGGCGAGGCGGCGGACAACACGGCGATCGTCGCGGTGGACGCGCGCCCGCGCCCCGAGGAGGGCGCCCCGGACCGCGCCGACGTGTTCGTCCGGCTCACGCGCTTCGGCGCGACCGGCGACGACGTGTACGTCACCGCCTCGTTCGAGGGGCGCGGCGTCGTCGCCTCGCGGCGCGTGGCGGTGGCTGCGGGCGAGACCGAGTCGGTCGTCATGCCGGCGGACCTCCCGCCCGACGCGGCCGGCCGCGCGCCTGTCGTGCGAGTCGAGCTCACCCGCCCCGAGGGCGCCGCAGCGCGCGACGCGCTCGCGCTCGACGACGTCGCGGTCGTCCCGAGCCCGGGCGCGCGGAGGCTGCCGGTGTTCCTCGTCGGCCGCGCGCCCGTCCCGGTCGAGCGGGTCCTCCGGTCCGATCCGGACGTGGAGCTGTTCGCGACGACCCTCGACGCGCTCCGCGAGCGCTCGGACGACGACCCGCCGCTCGACGGCCTCTTCGTCTACTCCGGCGCGACGCCCGACGCGGCCCCGCCGGGTGACTCGGTCGTGGTCGCCCCCTCGGGCGACCGCGTCTTCGAGGTGGAGCTCGGCGAGCCGGTCGAGCGCCCGCGGATCGTGACCTGGGACGAGGAAGACCCGCGCCTGCGCTTCCTGCGGCTCGGCGACGTACACCTCGGCCTCTTGCGCCCCGTGACCGGCCCGGCGGCCCGGCCGCTCGTCACGACCGACGCGGGCCCGGCCGTCGCGCACATCCGCCGCCCCGACGGGGAGACGACGCTGGTCGCGTTCGATCCGTCGCAGAGCGACTGGCCGCGGCAGGCGTCGTTCGTGGTCTTCTGGCGGAACCTCCTCGAGCGCGCGCGCGCGCACCGCGCCGAGGGCGGCGTCGCGCCCGGGGCCCTCGGCGAGCCGCTGCGCGTGCCGGCGCCCGAGGGCGAGGACGTGGAGGTCCGTACGCCTTCGGGCGATCGTCGGGTCGCGACCTCGCGGGGCGGCGTCGCCGTCGTGCCGGTGCCCGCCGAGCCCGGCGTCTACGGCGTGCGCGCCGGGGGCCGCGAGCTGTCCGCCCTGCGCAACCTGACCGATCCCGCCGAGAGCGATCTGTCGCCCCGGGCGCGGTTCACCGAAGGGGGCGCCGAGGCGCGCGCCGAGGTGGCCGACGCCGACGACCACCGCGAGGCCTGGCCGTGGCTCGCGGGGCTGCTCTTGCTCGTGCTCGGAGCGGAGACGGTCTGGGCCACGAGGAGATCGGCGACGTGATCCGCTTCAGCGCGCCGTGGCTCCTCGCGTTCGGGGTCCCCGTCCTCTTGCTCGTGGCGTGGCGGCTCCGCCGGCTCCCGCGCGAGCACGCGGGCGGGCGCCGCCGCGTCATCCAGGCGCTCGTCCTCCTCGGCAGCGCCTGCGCCGCGCTCGCCTTCGCCGGGCTCGAGCTGGGCTCGCGCATCGATCGCATGGCCGTGGTGTTCGCCCTCGATCGGAGCCGCAGCGTCGAGCGCTCGGGCGAGCAGGGGACGGCGCGGGCGGTCGAGGCGATCCGCGGCGCGCTCGAGGACATGGAGGCCGACGACCGGGCGGGCCTCGTCGTCTTCGGCGCCGAGGCGGTCACCGAGATCGTGCCCGCGCCAGCGCCTCCGGTCGGCCCCCGCCGGGCGTCGGTCCCGCGCGACGCGACCGACGTCGCCGCCGCCATCCGGCGCGGCCTGGCCGACCTTCCCGCCGAGCACGCCGGCCGCATCGTCCTCGTGACCGACGGCGTCGAGACGCAGGGCGACGCCCTCGAGGCGGCGGCGAGCGCGGCGAGCCGCGGCGTGCAGATCGACGTCGTCCCCATCGAGCGCGAGCCGAGCCTCGAGGTCGCCGTCGACCGGGTCCGCCTGCCGCAGACCGCCGATCCGGACGAGCCGCTCGAGCTCCAGATCGTGACCCGCGCCACCCGCGCCACCCGGGTGCGCGTGCGCGTGAGCCGCGACGGGGTGCCGATCGCCGAGGCGGAGACCGAGCTCGGCGCCGGACACGACGTGCTCCGGATGCGCGACCTCGCTCCCGAGGCGGGCGTGCACCGCTACGACGTGCTCGTCGAGCCGCTCGCCGAGGGCGCCGACGCCTCCCGCGAGAACAACGAGGGCGGCGCCTTCGTGCGCGTCCGCGGCGGCTCGAAGGTCCTCGTCCTCGCGGGCGCGCCCGACGAGGCGACCGCGCTCGCCGAGGCGGTCCGGCGGACCGGGCTCGAGGTGGACCTCGCGGGGCCGCGCGGCGTGCCCGTCGACCTCGGCTCGCTCGCCTCCTACGACGCCGTGGTGCTGAGCGACCTGAACGCGCGGGCGCTCAGCGAGTCACAGATGGAGCTCGTCGCGAGCTACGTGCGCGACCTCGGCGGCGGCCTCCTCATGGTCGGCGCGCGCGACAGCTTCGGCCTCGGCGGCTGGGCCTACACGCCGGTCGAGGAGGTCCTGCCGGCCACCTTCGACCTGCGCGAGCGCCGCGACCGCGCGTCCCTCGGCATGGTCATCGCCATCGACAACAGCGGGTCGATGGGCGCCCCGGCGGGGCCGGGCCGGACCAAGCTGGACGTCGCCAACGAGGCCGCCGCGCGCTCCGCCATGCTGCTGTCGCCGTTCGACCGGGTGGGCGTGCTGCACGTCGACACCGTCGCCCACTGGACGCTCCCCATGACCGCCGTCCGCGACCCGCGGGACGTGGCCGACGCCATCCACCGCGCGCAGCCGGGCGGCGGCGGCATCGACGTGGACGTGGCGATGGAGGCCGCGTATCCGGCGCTCGGGGCCGAGCAGACGCAGCTCAAGCACTTCCTGCTCTTCAGCGACGGCGAGGACTCGCAGCACCTCGAGCGGACGCGCTCCATGGTGAGCGACGCGGCGCGGCGCGGGATCACGACCAGCATCGTGTCGATGGGCAACGGGAGCTACACGCCCGAGCTCGAGCGCCAGTCGCGCATCGGGCAGGGCCGCTTCTACATCGTCGAGGACATGAGCGAGCTGCCCCGGATCTTCACCCAGGAGACGATCGAGGCGAGCCGCTCGGCGGTCGTCGAGGAGCCCTTCCGCGCGCGGCCGGTCGAGCCCGGCGCGGCGACGCGCGGCATCGACTTCGGCGGGGCGCCCGAGCTCGCGGGCTACGTCGCGGTCAACGCGCGGGGGCGCGCCACCGTGCTCCTCGCGGCCAAGGACGAGGACCCGCTGCTCGTCGAGTGGCAGCACGGGGTCGGCAAGTCGGCGGTGTTCGCGACCGACGCGGGCGCGCAGCTCGGCCGCTCGTGGCTCGGCTGGCCGGGCTACGGCGCGCTCTTCGGCCAGCTCGTGCGCGACGTCTCGCGCTCGCCCGAGCGGAGCGACGCGCAGGTGAGCGTGTCGGTCGAGGGCGGGCGAGGCCGCGTGCGCGTCGAGGCGGTCGACGAGGCGGGGCGCTACCGGAACTACCTCGACCTCGGCGCCACCGTCGCGGCGCCGGGCGGAGAGCCGGTGCAGGTCGCGCTCACGCAGACCGGCGCGGGGCGGTACGAGGCTACCTTCGATGCGGACGCGCCGGGCCCCTACCTCGTCACCGTCCGCGAGGGCGAGGCGCGGATGGTCGGGAGCGCGGGCGCCGTGCGCCCGGCCGGCGACGAGCTGCGCGGCGAGGGCACCGACCACGCCAAGCTCGCGCAGATCGCCGCGCTCACGGGCGGCGCCGTCCGCGCGGACCTCGACCGGCTCTTCACCGACCGCCCTCCGCCGACCTGGGCGTACCGCCCGCTCTGGCCGCCGCTCGTCACCGCGGCGCTCCTCGCGCTGCTCTTCTCGGTCGCGCTGCGGCGGCTCGTCGTGCCGGCCGGCCTCTTCCGCCGCGCGCTCGGGGCCCGCTTCCGCCGCCGCAAGCGCGACGACGACGCCGCCGCCGACGGCCTCGGCCCGCCGAGTGCGCCGAGCGCGCCGCGCCGTCCCGCGCCCGAGGTCCAGCAGGCGCTCGACGCGAAGCCCGCCGCGTCCCTTGACGCGAAGCCCGCCGCGCCGTCCCAAGACGCCCCGCCGGCCGGCGCTCCCTCGGCCGATCCCGCCCCGCCCGCGCCGTCCTCGCTCGCCGAGACCTTGCTCGCGCGCAAGAAGGGCCGGCGCTGACTCGCGTCGAGGACTCGGTCTCCAATCCGTCGTGTCCATCGGGCGGCGCGTGGGATATGGTGTTGTCCGTGGCCAGGGGGGTGGACGTGTGTGCACTCCTTGACGCCTCCCGATTCAGCCCTGTCTTCGCACGCCTGGCGGTCCGTCGCAGCGCCTCTGCTCGAGCACCTCACGGATCCCGCCGCGGTGCTCGACGCCGACGACCGCGTGCAGCTCGTGAACGCCGCCCTGCTGAAGCTCCTCGGCCATGAAGAGGGAGAGGTCGTCGGCCAGCCATGGGCCGAGATCCTCGGGCCGGAGCGGCGTCGCCAGACCTGTCCGTTCAGCAAGGGGGAAAAGGAGAGGAGCCCCTGCGAGTGCACGGCGGTCCGGAGGGGCGACCGGTACCTGTGGTTGACCATCGAGTACGCCCCGCTCGACCCCGGGTCGCCCGCCGTGCGCCTCGCGCGCGTCACCGGGGTGCGCGCCGGCGCCGCCGCCCGGGAGTCGACGTCGGTCGTCGACCTGCGCTACAGCATCGCCTGGTCGGACGGCGCCCGGTTCGCTTTGCTCGACAAGGCGCTCAGCCGGCCTGCCGTGTGCGCGCGGCTGATGCCCACCAACGCGCCCGGCCAGCCGTGCTACGCGGCCCTGTTCGGGCGCGCCGACCAGTGCCCGAGCTGTCCGGTCGAGCAGCTCGACGACGGCCGGCAGACGGTCACGGCGGTGTTCGAGATCGAGGGGCCCCTCGACGGGTTCGGCCTGGTGACGGCGAGCCGCGTGTCGGAGGGCCGCGTGGACGTCGACAGCCGGATCATCAGCGAGGAGCTGCTGTCCACGCTGCTCCGGGCTCGCATCGACTCGATCGCCGAGCGGTGCTCGCTCTCGGCGCGTGAGCGCGAGGTCCTCAACCTGCTGCTCCTCGGACGCACGCTCGCGGACATCGCCCTGGTCCTGAGCATCACGACGAGGACCGTCCGGTTCCACCAGGCGAACCTGTTCACGAAGCTCGGCGCGGACTCGCGCCTCGACCTCGTCCGCGTCATCGTGCTGTAGGAATCACACCCGCCCACCCACGACTACGGCTCGCCCGTCATGGTGGCGATGAACCCGATCATCACGCTGACCTCGGGCGCCTCGCCGTCGAACCCGTGGCTCACGCCGACCTCGTTGATCAGCTCGAGCCCCTCGGCGGCCTCGACGTTGTAGCCGAGGGCGACCGAGCCCGTGGTCGAGGCCGGCTGTCCCCGGAGCGGGCTCTCCGCGCCGACCTCGAGGAGGAGCTGGTGGCCCGGCCCCGCCGTCCAGTAGGCGCCGAGGGTGGCGGCGGCGTCGGCGCGCGACCGCTCGCCGGGCCCCTCCGGCCCCGCGAGGAGCACGGCGCCGCGCAGGTACGCCCCGGCGAGGGCGCCGTCCGGCGCCACGTCGAAGTTCGCCTCGAACGACGGCGCCACGTGCAGCCCCTCGTCGTCGGGGAGCCCCGCGCCGAAGGCCAGGAAGACGTCGACGTCCAGGTGGTCGGTGTCGAGCGGCGTGCCGAACACGCCGAAGGACGTCTCGAACGTGCGCCCCGCGAGGCGTCCGTCGCCGGCCAGAGACACTCCGAAGTGAGCCGACAGCCGGGGCAGGAGGCCGTAGCCGAGCATGATCTCGCCGTACACGCCCCCCGCCCACCGGTCTCGTCCCACCCCCTCGGCTCCGAGGTAGAAGTCGAGATCGGTCGCCCCCACGTCCCACGTCTCCACCGTGTCGGCCGCGCGTGCGCCTGCCGGGAACAGGACGCAGCCGGCGCAGAGGGTGAACGACAGCAACCGTCGAGTCAGGCGCATCCCGCCTCCTCCTTCCTGTTCGTGACGCCTCGACCCTCGACGTCGGCGAGGCTCTGCACGAGCCGCGCGATGGCCGAAGGCCGCAGCACCCGGCCGGCCGCCCCCATCCGAATGGCGGCCGAGGGCATCGAGTCGACGACGCAGGTCGACGGATCCTGCGCCACGGTGAGCGCACCGGCGAGCCGGAGCTCGAGCAGGCCCCGTGCACCGTCCTCCCCCATGCCGGACAGGAGCACGCCCATGGTGTCCGACCCGCGGCGGTGCGCGACGCTCTCGAAGAGCTCGTCGATCGAGGGGAGCTGGAACCGCCGCGGACCGCCGCTGGAAGGGCCGGCGACGTCGGACGCGGAGAGCACGAGGTGGGCGTCGTCGGGAGCCACGTACACCTTGCCCGCGACGAGCGGCTGGGACGTCCGGCACACGAGCACCTCGTGGCCGGTGGTCTGCTCGAGCCACTTCGCGAGCCCTTCGGCGAAGCCGCGGATGATGTGCTGCACGACGAGCACCGGAACCGGCAGCGGCGCCGGCACCGCCTGCAGGAGATCGTGGAGCAGCGGCGGACCGCCCGTGGACGCGCCGATGGCCACCAGGCCCACGTGGACCGGCTCCGGTGGCGGCGGGCGAGTCGTTCGATCGGCTGCGGCGTCGCCCGACCGCCGGGTCACGACGGGCACGCGCGAGAGCGCGCGCACCACGCGGACGAGGCGCTTGCGGTCCGCCTCGCCGCGGGGCTTCGGGAGGAGATCGAGCGCCCCCGCCTGCATCGCGCGGAACGCGAGCGCGCGGTCCTTCACGTCCGCGCTCGTCACCAGCACGATGGGGCAGGGGACCGAGGACATGATCTGCGAGGTGAGCGCCACGCCGTCCTCGTCCCCGATGAAGACGTCCATCGTCACGACGTCGGGGCGCAGCTCCCGCACCCGCCGCAGCGCCTGCGCGCCCGAGGCGGCCTCGCCGACGACGCGCAGGCCGCTCTCCTCGGCCTCGAGCACCCGCCGGAGCCCGCGGCGGGCCGTCGGAGAGTCGTCCACGATGAGTACTCGCCGTGCGTTCATCGTCGGCTCCTCACGTGTGTCGCGCCACCGCTTCGAGCAGCTTGCGCTGATCGAACTGCCCCTTGACGATGTACTCGTCGGCGCCCGCTTCGGCGCCCGCCGCCAGGTCCTCCGGCCGGTCGAGGCTCGTCACCAGGATGACCGGCAGCCGCTCGGTGGCCGGCTGGCTCCGGATGCGGCGAGTCAGCCCGATCCCGTCCAGCTTCGGCATCTGCACGTCGCTGACCACGAGATCGAACGACGAGGCCTGGAGCAGGCGCCACGCCGCCTCGCCGTCGACGGCCACCTCGACCTCGTACCCCGCCGCCGTCAGGATGTTCCGCTCGAGGGTCCGGCTCGTCAGCGAGTCGTCGACGACGAGGACGCGGATCCGGCGGCCCTCGGCGGCCGGCCGCACGGCAGCCTCCTCCGCCGCTCGCCGGCGGTGGGACGCGACGAAGAGCTGGGGCACGTCCACGACGAGGGCCACCGAGCCGTCGCCGGAGACGACCGCTCCGGCGACCGCGGGGGCACGCTCGATGTTCCAGGGCAGGCGCTTCGAGACGAACTGCATCTCGCCCACCAGGCTGCCCACGACCAGCCCGAGCTGCGCCCCGAGGTGAGAGACGATCACGACCGTCAGGTGTGGCGGATCCTCCTTCCTCGGCAGTGACATGAGCGAGGCCAGCCACCTCAACCGGAGCGGCTCGCCGTCCGATCGCTCGATCGCCGCGCCTCCGTCGGCGGTCCGCACCTCGCTCGAAGGGACGCGGATCGTCCGCACCACGTGGGCGATCGGCAGCGCGTACGCGACCTCGCCGCAGCGGACGACGAGGCCCGTCGTCGAGACGGCCGTGGCGGGCACGACGAGATGAAAGGTGGTGCCGTCTCGGGAGCTCGAGACGTGGACCCGGCCGCCGAGCTGCGTGACGCGGCTCCGGACGACGTCGAGCCCGACGCCCCGCCCGCTCACCCGGCTCACCTCCGTCGCCGTCGACACGCCCGGCGAGAACACGAGGTCCATGAGCCGCTCGGCGTCCATCGCCGCGACGTGCTCGGCCTCCGCCACTCCGTCCCGGACCGCTCGCCGGGCGACGGCCTCGACGTCGATGCCGCGCCCGTCGTCCGCGATGTCGATCTCCACCATCGACCCGGCCGATCTCGCCGAGAGGCGGATCGCGCCCGTCGGGTCCTTGCCCGCCGCGGCGCGCTCGGGTCCGGGCTCGAGGCCGTGGTCGATCGCGTTGCGCAAGAGGTGCAGCAGCGGATCGCGCAGCGCGTCGAGGATCTGGCGGTCGATCTCGATGTCGCCGACGTCCGCAGTGAACCGCACCTGCTTGCCGAGGTCCTCGGCGAGGTTGCCGATGGCGCGAGCGAGCCCCGGGACCGCGCCCCCGAGGGGCTGCATCCGGATCCTCTTGACCGACTCCCCGAACTCCTCGGCGAAGAACCCGAGGCGCTGCAGCTCGTGTCGATCCCGGTCGAGCAGGCTCTCCATCTCCCTCACGACGGACTCGACGCTCGCCCGGGCCTCGGCTTCGCCGGCGCGGCGGGTGTCGCGCAGCGCGTCGCAGAACGCCGTGAGGCGCTGGTGCCGATCGCCGAAGCGCGCCCGGACGGCGAAGAGCTCGCCCGTCATGCTCATCAACCGCTCGATCCGCTTGGCGTCGACCCTCACCGTGGCGAGGTCCCTCCCGCCGGCCAGGGCCGGTCCGGCGTCCACCGGCTCGCCCGCCAGCTCGTCCGCCGCCGGACCCGAGAGCGCACCGCCGGACAGCTCCGCGGCCAGGTGCAGGAGCTCGGCCGGCTCCGCGCTCCCCTCGAGGACGTCTCCGATCCGCCGGAGCGACCGGCGCAACAGGACGAGCAGGGCCTCGTCGACCGGCACGCCCCCTCCACGCGCGCTGCTCAGGCGATCTTCGATCGCGTGGGCGAGCAGCTCGATCGGCTCGGAGCCCGCGAAGCGCGCCGCGCCCTTGACGTTGTGGACGGAGCGCAGGATGGCCTCGAGGAGCGCATCTGCTTCGTCGTCGTCCGCACCCTCGATGAGCGCGAGGCGCGACGAGATCTCCTCGATCGCGTCGGAGACCTCGTCGCGGAAGACGGCGAACAGCTCGGGATCGGCGTCGCTCACGGGCTACGTCACATGCGGTAGCGGGAGGCGATCTCGCTGAGGTTCGTGGAGAACGTGCTGAGCTGCGACACGGACTGCTCGAGCTGCTGGACGCCCATGGCGCTGTCCTTGCCGCCCTTGGCGATCGCCTCGAGCGTCTCCGAGACCTGGGAGATGCCCGAGGCCTGCTGGTTGGCCGACCCCGCGATCTGCCGTGCGCTGTCGGCGTTCTGCTCGAGCGCGGCCGCCAGCTCTTGCACCAGGCTGTGGACCGCCTCGACCGCGCCCTTGCCGTCCTCGGTGCGCTTGTTGCCTTCCTCGGCGGCCATCACGGCGCCCTGCGTCGCCTTCTGGATGTCCGCCAGGATGTTGCGGATCTGCTGCGTCGCGCGCTTGCTCTGCTCCGCCAGGTTGCGCACCTCCGCGGCGACCACCGCGAACCCCCGCCCCTGCTCTCCGGCCTTGGCCGCCTCGATGCTGGCGTTGACGGCGAGCAGGTTCGACTGCTCGGCGAGGTCGCTGACGCTCTCGACGATCTGGCCGATCTGCTCGTTCTGCTCGCTGAGCTGCAGGATCTTCGTGGCGATGCCGTTGACACGGGCGGCGATGACGTCCATCGCCTCGACCGCGCGGTCGAGGGCGGCCCGCCCCTGCTGGCCCGCCTCCGCCCACTCCTCGGCCGCGTCGACCACCGTCGAGGCGCTCTCGGCCGCCGCGCGGCTCGTCTGCTTGATCTCCTCGATGGTCGTGCTCGTCTGCGCGACGGCCGACGCCTGCTCGGCCGCGGTCCCCGCATACTCCCTGGCGGTCGCGGTGATCTGCGACGCGCTCGAGGAGAGCGATGTCACGCCCTTCTGCAGCGCCTCCATGATCTCGCGGAGGTTCGAGGCCATCGTGTTGAACGAGCGGACGAGGACGCCCACCTCGTCCTGCCGGTCCGTCTGGTCGAGCGCCACCGTCAGGTCGCCGGCGCCGATCCGGTCGGCCGCGGTGGAGAGGCGGACGATGGGGGCCGTGATCGATCGCGCGATCAGGAAGGCGAGCGCGAAGGCGAGGGCGAGGACGACGACCGTGAAGAGGACGATCTCCCTCCGCAGGCTCACGACGGGTGCGAGCGCCTCCTCCTCGTCCATCTCGGTCACGAGCACCCAGTCGACTCCGTTCGCCTCGAAGTGGTCGAACATGGAGAAGCCGAGCACCTCGGTGCCGCGGTAGTCGGCCCAGATCCCGCCGCCCGGCACGCCGTGCTGCGCCACCTGCTGGTAGGCGCCGCCCCGGTTGCGCTGGGAGAGCTCCGCGCCCTCGACGAAGCGCGAGGGGCTGAGGAGCAGGCCCTCGCGGTCGATCAGGTACGTCTCGCCCGTCTCGCCCATGCCCTCGCGGTCGGCCAGCATCTCGTAGAGATGGTCGGCCTTCGCCAGCCCGACGAGGACGCCGGCCGGCCGGCCGCCCTGGCCCGACCGCAGGGGATGGGTGATCTGGAAGGCGTGCTCGTCGCCGGCCTTCACGATCGTCCCCACGGCGGGGTCCTCGAGCGCGGCGGCCCACCACGGCTGCGAGGACAGGTCGGTGCCCTCCATGGCTCTGCTGCTCGCGGCCACCACCCGGCCCTCGTCGTCGGCCAGCGCGATCGACACGAAGGAGGCCGTGCCCGCGACGCGCTGGAGCAGCTCGCGCGCGGCGTCCCGGTGCAGCGTCGGCGACGGCGCGGGCGAGGCGGACGTCTCTGGATCGGCCGGCGGAGGGGTCGGTGCGGCGGCGGGACGCAGCGCCGCCTCGACGGCCTCCGTGCGCTCGAGCCGCGCGAGCTCCGCCTGCGCGTGGTGCACGAGGTCGACCGCGTGGGCCTCCCTGGCCTGCGAGACCGCCTCGAGCTTGGCGAGGATGGACGCGGCGAGGCTCTCGCTCGACGCGTCGTAGCTCATGTAGCCGAGCCCGATGGTAGAGACCGCGACCATGCCGCCCATGAAGGCGAGGAGCGTGGTTCGGAGGCTTCTTCGAAGGATGTTCAGCACGTCTCTCCTCACGAAACGAGCAGGTCCGGGCGCTCCCAGAGCTGCTCTACGTCCAGGACCGAGATCAGGTCCCGAGTGACTCCCGCGACGGGCCGCTCCTCGCCATGGCGGGCGCGGTCGAGCTCGTCTTCCCAGACGCGGCGAAACCCCGCGACCCTCTCGGCGAGCAGGCCGAGCGGCCCCTTCGGGTGATCGAGCCAGACGAGGTAGCGGCACGCGCCCGCGCCCGCGATCCCGAGCCAGCGGCCGAGGTCCAGCACCGAGACCAGCTCGCCGCGCAGGTGCGTGATGCCGACGAGGTAGGGGGGCAGGCCCGGCACCGGCGTCACCGGCGGCAGCGCGGTGATCTCCCGCACGGACTCCGCGGGCAGAGCGAGCGTCTCGCGACCGACGTCGATCAAGACCATGTCGATCGCGCTGCCCTCGTGGCGGACCTCCGCGCGGCGCTCGGCCAGCCGCTCGGCGCGACGCCGGAGGATCTCCGCGCGGTGCCCGTCGGTCTCGCCGCTCACCGGAGCCCCTCCTGGAACAGCCGAACGGCCTCGAGCAGCTCCTCGGGCGACGTCGTCCCGTCGAGGAGGACCGTCGCGGGAGCCCGCTCGAGGCGTCGCTCCACCTCGTCGAGCTGGCGCAGCGCCGCCGCGGCCTCCCCGGCGACCCCGAGCGCCTGCGCGTACCAGAAGCGCGCGACGACGTCCTCGGGGGCGAGGAACACCGCGCGCCTGAGCGCCTCGACGGCCTCCGTCCCGCTGCCGGCGTCGAGCAGGACGCGGCCGCGGAGCGCGTGCAGGCACGCCGAGCCGGGATCCCGTCGGATCTGGGCAGCCAGCGCTCCAAGCGCCAGCTCGGTCCGGCCGCCGTCGGCGAGCGCGCGGAGCCCGCCAGGATCGGGATCCGCCTTCGGGGCGGCGACCGGCTCGGGCGGGCGGCTCTCTCGCCGCGGCTCGGCGCGCGAGGATCGCGAGGATCGCGAGAGTGTTCCCGTGGGTCGCCGCCGCCTCCGGCGCACCGCGACCCCGGGCGGTCGGACCGTGGGCCGCTCCGCGTTCGGGACGCCGTCCGGTGCGGGCCGGAAGGACGTGTGCTCGGTCTTGCTGCACCGGACGAACACGCCCGGGCCCGGCCGCGGATCGGAGTGGCCCACCAGGAGCAGGCCGTCGGGCCTGAGGACGCGCCGGAGCTCCCGGTAGAGCGCGACCAGGCTCTCGGGCTGCAGGTAGATCGCGACGTTGCGGAAGAGCACGACGTCGAGGGAGGCGGTGGGCATGCGCGCGGCCGCCTGGGCGATCCCCCCGACCTCGAAGCTCACCGCCTCGCGGACGGCGTCCCGCGCGAGGCGGAACCCGCCGCCGTCGGGGCGGAAGTAGCGGGCGACGAGCCAGCAGGGGACACCGCGGAACGACCAGGCGCCGTACACGCCGCTCCGGGCCTTGTCGACGGCCGCCGGGTTGGCGTCGGTCGCGCGCACCGCGAGCCGCCGGAGGGCCGCTTCTCCGAGCGTGAAGTCGACCGCGATGGCGACGGAGTACGGCTCCTCGCCGCTGGCGCAGCCGGCCGACCAGACGTGCACGAGCTCTCCGTCGGCGAGCGTGCGAAGGCGGCGGCGCACGTGGTCGACGGCCAGCTCGAAGTGTTGCGGGTGCCGGAGGAAGAACGTCTCACCGACCGTCAGGGGGCCCACCAGCTCGTGCAGGAGCCTGGGATCCGCGTCGAGCCTCTCGGCGAGCTCGTCGACCGACAGCCCGTTTCGCTCCGCGGTCCTGAGCGCCGCGCTCCGGAGGTCCTCCCAGAAGCCCGGGCGCTCGGTGAGCCCGAAGGTCGTGGTCAGCTTGGCCCCCAGCGACTCCATCGACCTCACCCGTCCTCCCCGCCCGGAGCCTCGGCGGCGTCGATCTCCGGCAGCTCGCTCGTCGACAGGAGGCACTCGACGTCGAAGAGCAGGGCCAGCCCCTCGGGTCGGGCGAAGGCCCCCGCGAGGTAGGGCCCTTGTGGGAGGTGCTCCGAGGTCGGGTCGCGGAGCTCCGCGGGGTCCACGCGGGCGACGGTCAGCACGTCCTGCACGAGGAGCCCGACCCGCCTCCCGCCGCCGTTGCACACCAGGACGACGTCCCTCAGCGCGAAGGTGCGGGCCCGGCGCGCGATCCGTCCGAGGACGTCGAGCACCGGCAAGACCTCCTCTCCCACGCGCAAGAGGCCGCACAGCCACGGCGGGGCCTCCGGCACCGGGGTCATCGCGGCGACCGCCACCACCTCCTCGACCCACGAGAGCGGGAACGCCACGAGCTCGTCCCCCACGCGGCTCAGGAGGACGTCGAAAGGGCCGTCCGGAACCGCGGCGGGGCGGGCGGTGCCGAGGCGCCTCTCGAGGTCGTGGAGCTGCGCCCGCAGGCTGCCGATCTCGCGGAGGAGGTCGGGATCAGCCCGCACCGAATCCCCTCGCCGGTCCTGCGCCCTTGCCGAGCCCGGCGTGCACCGCCTCGACGAGCCTCGCCGGATCCTCTTTCTTCGACACGAAGTCGACGGCGCCGACGAGCCTCGTCGCTTCGATGAGCTCCTCCTCGGGCTGGGAGGAGTAGACGACGATGGGGACGTCGCGGCACTGGTAGCGCCGGATGAGCTGCCCCATCTTCACGCCGGGCAGGGCGGGCAGGCTCAGGTCGAGGATGATGAGGTCGGGCGGGCTCTGCCGCACGTGCTCGGCGAGCCGGACGAACGAATCGAGCGTCTCGACCGCGTGCCCGTTCTCGCTCAGCAGGCGCCGCAGGAAGTGGACGGTGGTGGGGCTGTCGTCGACGACCAGGATTCGGGCCATGCCCCAACTTGGTTACATGGGCGCGCGAGATTTCGCACCTGTCCGGAAAGACAGGTGACCCGAACGCGCCCCCCAGACGGCAGCGCGAGTGATACGCTCGGCCGATGTTCCGGATGGTCCACGACATGACGGCGCCCTACACGGCGCTCGAGTCGTTCCTCTACGACCGGCTGGTGGCGGACGCGGTCGTGGCGTTCGAGGACGTGCTGCTCGGCGAGGTCGTGAAGGACGCGCCCGACGACCGACGCGTCCTCGACGTCGGCTGCGGCGGGGGGCAGGCGGTCCGGAGCATGGCCCGGCGCAAGCCCGGCTGGCGCATCACGGGCCTCGATCTGTCGCACGAGCAGATCGCCCGCGCCGAGCGGCGCTGCCGCGGCATCGACAACGCGCGCTTCGTCCAGGGATCGGCCCTCGACCTGCCCTTCGAGGACGGCGAGCTCGATCTCGTGATCAGCGTGGCGTCGATCAAGCACTGGCCCGATCCCGGGCGAGGGATGGCCGAGTGCGCGCGCGTCCTCGCGCCGGGCGGCAAGCTCGTCGTCGTCGAGGCCGACCGGGGCTGCCGGCTCGAGGACGCCGAGCGCCTGCTTCAAGGTGCCGCAGCTCACGCTGCCGCTCGCCCTCGCCGCGTTCCGCACGTGGGTCGCCGGCCGCGCCATCGACCTCGACGAGGCCCGCGCGCTCCTCGAGCCGCTCCCGCTCGAAGACAAGCGCGCCGAGCGCATCCCGGGGACGCCCGGGCTCATGATGGTGGGCCGGAAGACGGCCTGACGCGGCCGTCCCTGCGATCGCATGGATCCGCGCCCGCAGTCGGCCGGTCGCGGGCACAATCCATCCGATCGCATGGATATGGCGCCCGAGCGAGGCTCGTGATAGGCATTTCCATGCGATCGCATGGATCTCGACACCCCCGCCATGACCCGGAGGCTCGGCGCGGCCATTCGCCGGCGGCGACGGGCGCTCGGGCTCACGCAGCAAGACCTCGCCCGCTTCGCGGGGTGCGGGCCGGCGTTCCTCTATGACCTCGAGCGGGGCAAGCCCAGCCTTCGTCTCGACAAGGTGCTCGACGTGCTCGACGTGCTCGGTCTCGAGCTCCGGCTCGCGGCGGGCAAGCGCGGTCTCGTCGTCGGTCCCCCCGAGCTGCGCGTGCCGGAGGACGGATGAGGGTCGCCCAGAGCGCCGACGTCTACCGCGGCGCGACGCTCGCCGGCCGCCTCGAGCGCACGCCGCACGGGTCGCGCTTCGCGTACGACGAGCGCTTCCTCGAGGAGCACCCGCGCGATCGGATGGGCGTGGCCCTGCACCTGCCCCCCCGACGCGAGCCCTACGAGGTCCGCGGGACGAACCTCCACCCTTTCTTCGCGAACCTGCTGCCCGAGGGCGCACGGCTCGCGGCGCTCGTGCACGCGTTGAAGACGTCGCCGGACGATCTCCTGTCGATGCTCGTCGCAGCCGGCGCCGACGCGGTCGGCGACGTGTCGGCGGTGCCGCCCGGCGAGCCGCTTCGCGAGATCACACCCGTGGCAGACACCGCGCGCCTCGGAGAGGTCTCGTTCGCCGAGCTGTTCGCGGCCAGCATCGAGTACGGAAGGCGCGGGCGCCACGAGCTGGCCACGGTCCCGGGCGTCCAGCAGAAGATCTCCGCCGCCATGGTGTCGTTCCCGGTCCGCGCGCCGCGCCGCGGGTCGCTGCACATCCTCGAGCTCGAGCCGCCGGAGCTGCCGCGGCTCGTCCATGACGAGCACTTCTTCATGCGGGCGGCGGCGGACTCGGGCATCGACGTCGCGCGCTGCGCGCTCGTGCACGACCGCGACGGCGCGCCGGGCCTGCTCGTGGAGCGCTTCGATCGCGTCGCCGGTGCGGACGGCAGCGTGCGCAAGCTGCACCAGGAAGACGGCTGCCAGCTCCTCGATCGTTACCCGGCGGACAAGTACGCGGTGACCCTCTCCGACGTGGCTCGCGCCCTGTCGGCGTGCGACACGCCCATCCTGGAAGTCGCGAAGCTCCTGCGGCTGCACGCCTACTCCTACGTGATCGCCAACGGCGACCTGCACGCCAAGAACGTCAGCGTGCGAGTGTCCCCGAGGTCGGGTCGGCTCGAGATGACGCCGGCCTATGATCTCCTGAGCACGCTTCCCTACGGCGACCAGCACCTCGCGCTCTCCATGGAAGGACGCGACAAGCGCCTCCGACGTGCCCACTTCGTGGCTTTCGGAGAGCGTCACCGCGTCCGCCGGGCGGCGACCGAGGCCGTCCTCGACGAGGTGTGCGACGGCATCGCCGGCTGGATCCCCAGGCTCGACGAGATCGGCTTCGACCGGCGCAGGACGGCGCATCTGGCCAGGACCATCGAGCAGCGCCGCGCGCACCTCGCCTAGACGGCCGCCGCCCGTTTCGCGGTACCCTCTCCGGGAGGAGGGGGGCCATGGACGTGTGGACACGCAGGGCGCTCGCGGTCGTGGTGGTGTGGTCGGCCGGCGCGGGGTGCGACTCGGCCGAGGACCGGTGCGAGGCGGCGCGCGCCGAAGCGGACCGTGCCTGGGGGGCGTACGTGGACGCCGCCTTGCCCGGCGCGCGCGCGGCGACACAGGCGCGGGACCGGGCCCTCGACGAGGTGGTGCGGGCCTTGATGGACCTCGGCAACCTGCGCACCGAGGGCTCGGAGGGCTCGGAGGGTGCGCGCCACGAGGCCTTCGTCGGGATCGAGGTCAGCATCGGCGCGGTCATCGGAGCCGTGCTGGCGGTCGGCGAGCTGTACCCTGAGGACCCGGAGGCGGCGCAGCGCATCGCCGACGCGCTCACCGAGGAGCTCGACGGGCGCTTCGCCGACCTCATGACCGCGCCGCTCGACGGCGACGAACAGCTCGAGCGCATCCACGACCTCGGTGACGCGTGCGCGACGCGCGTCCAGCTCCTGGTGCGTGACCAGCCCGAGGCCGTCCGCGCCCGGGTCCTCGCCTCCTTCGAGGCGCTCCGCGCGGCGGAGGCGGCGCCGGCGGCCGGCGTCACGCTCGAGTCGGTGCGCGCGAAGTGGCGTGCGCTCCTCGACGCGGCCCGCGTCGCCCGTGAAGCGCAGGAGCGCCTCGACGCGGCGGTCGCCGCGCGCGACGCCGTGCGCGAGCCGAGCGACCGCGCCAGGGCCGCCGCCGCCGCCGTCCCCGCAGGCGACGGCTCCGAGCTGGCCGCCGCCCGCACCGCCTCCGAGCAGGCCTCCCGGACCTGCGCCGAGGCCGGATTGTGACCGGCTGGTCCCGGGCGGACGGCATGGCATGATCCGCGCGTGACCGATCAGAGCGCCGCCCTCGCGCCCACCCGCTTCGTCGACTCCGACCACCCGGACGTCATCGCGTTCGCCGAGGAGGCCTGCGGCGGTGCGACCGGCGACCGCGACAAGGCCGCGCGCCTCTTCCGCGCCGTCCGGGACCGCCTGCGCTACGACCCCTACTCCATCTCGGTCGACCCCGACGACTACCGAGCGAGCCGCATCGTCCACCGGGAGGCGGGTTGGTGCGTGCCCAAGGCGGTCCTCCTGTGTGCCGCCGCCCGGGCCGCCGGGATCCCGGCGCGCCTCGGCTTCTCCGACGTGAGGAACCACCTCGCGACCGAGAAGCTGCGACGCCTGATGGGCACCGATCTGTTCGCGTGGCACGGCTGGGTCGAGCTCTCGATCGCGGGCCGGACGGTCAAGGCGAGCCCGGCCTTCAACGCCGCGCTCTGCGCCCGCTTCGGCGTGCCTCCGCTCGAGCTCGACGGCGAGCACGACGCCCTCCTGCAGGCCTTCGACGGCGAAGGCCGCAGGTACATGGAGTACGTGCGCGAGCGCGGCGTGTACCTCGACCTGCCCCTCGACGAGATGTTCCGTACGTTCGCCGAGGTCTACGGCCGCTCGACCCCGCCGTCCGGCGAGCACGACGAGGCCTTCCACTCCGACTGACGGCTAGCCCGACACCACGGCGAGGCGGCGCCGCGTCCGCTGGGCGGTGGCGGCGGGGATGACGCGCGGACGCGGGACCGAGACGGCGGCGCCCGGCGGGACGTGCCGCTGGACGACCGCGTTGGCGCCGATGCGCGCGTCGTCCCCCACGCGCACCCCGCCGAGCACGCGCGCCCCCGGGTACAGGATGACGCGCTCGCCGATCTTCGGGACGCCGGCCACCGATCCTCGCCCGATCGTCACGTCCTGGTAGATCGAGCACTCGGCGCCGATCTCTCCGCCGGGGGCGAGCACGATGTTCTGCGGGTGCGGCAGCCGGAGCCCCGGCCCGATGCGCGTGCTCGCGGGGATGTACACGCCCTTGAACGTGCGCCACGGGAAGGCGAGCACGCAGTGGAGGCCGAGCATCGCCCAACGCACCGGGCGGTTGTGCGCGCGGTGGCCCCGGGCGCCGAGGCGGTGGGTCGCCGCCACCCAGAAGCCGGGCGCCGCCCACCAGCGGCCCAGCTCGTCTTCGGCGTAGATGGCGATGTCGCCGCGTATCCCTTCGAACGCCATGCCGCGCCTCAGACCGCCACCGAGTCGACCTCGACCGCCGCCTGCCGCTCGCTCGCCGTCGGGCCCTGCATCCGCTCGACGAAGCGTGCGATGCGCCCGATCGAGTCGAGGTTGTCCGGCAGCATCTGGGCGTCGGACACCCTCACCCCGAAGGCCTCCTCGAGGAAGTCGACGATCTCGAGGACGCCGGTCGAGTCGACGATCCCGCTCCCGATGAGCGAGGCCTCGTCGTCCAGGGGCGTGTCCTCGGGTACGTAGAACGTCTCCATGACGAACGCCCGGATCCTTCGCTTCGTGTCTCCCATCGCTCACCTCTGATGACGCGCGTCAGCCGACCACCTCCGGCACCGATTCGACGAGCAGCGGACGCCTGTGCAGGTGGCGCGTGGTCCGCCGCTTGGCCTCGATGTCCCGGAAGACCGCCTCGACCCGAGCCAGCGGCATGCCGAGCTCACGCGAGACCTCCTGGGGTGCAATGCGGTGGTTGTGCGCGAACAGGCACGCGTCCAGTTGGTCGAACGGGAGCGCGAAGTAGAGCTCCTCCTGCGTCTGCGACATCGAGAAGACGTCCGTCGTCGGCAGCCGCGACCACACCTGCTCGGGCAGACCGAGGTGCTCGGCCAGCGCATGGACCTGCGTCTTGTAGAGATGGGCGATCGGCATGATGTCCGCCGCGCCGTCGCCGTACTTGACGAAGAAACCCTGGTCGTACTTCAGGCGGTCCGGCGTGCCCGCCACGGCCCGGCCGAGCCTCTCGGCGTGGTAGTGCGCGAGCATGTTGCGCGTGCGCTTCTTGAGGCTGGTCGCCGCGACCAGCTTCGAGTACGCGTGCACGGGCATGCGGGACTCGCGGCGCTCGCCGTCGGGCGACTCGACGACGAGCCGGAACACGTTGAGGCGGGCCCCGTCCCGGAGCGGCGGCAGGACGAGCTTGTGCGACCATCCCTCGCCGTACTCCGGGAACACCTCGCGGACGGCCTCGTCCTGGCGCCGGTAGCAGCCGAGCGCTTCGAGCGTCGGCGCGATGTCCTCGACGATCGCCTCGATCCCGAGGTGCCGCGCGACCCGCCGCCCGAGCTCGAGCGACTCGACCGACGAGTCGCGCTCCGGCATGAGCAGCGCGAGCACGCGCTCCGCCCCGAGCGCGCGCACCGACAGCGCGGCGACGACGGAGCTGTCGACGCCTCCCGACAGCGCCACCACCACGCCCCGCCGCCGCATCAGGCCGTGGACCAGCGACCGAATGGACGTCTGGATCATTCGCGCCGTGGTGTCCGGGTCGATCACCAGGCCGCTGCGCCAGCACGTGGTCACGGTACTCTCGGTGCTCACGGTCATGTCCTTCCTCTCTGCCCGGCAAGCGTCCGCTCCGGATCGACCCGAGACCGCCCGCCACACCGGATGCACGGTGCCGCAACGGAGCAACGGCCATGCCCTTCCGCTCGGCCGCGGGACGACACGACAAATCGAAACGCCGCGGACGGTCACGCGTGGCGCGCCGCGACGGTGCGGCGCGAGCGTCGTGGCCCAATTGGCCGCAGACTCCGGCCGCAGGTCGCCCGCCGATCGGGTACTCTAGGTCGTCTGGTGGCCAAGGACGGCAAGTTCGGGACGTTCGGGGGCGTCTTCACGCCGTCGCTGCTGACCATCCTCGGCGTCATCATGTACCTGCGGCTGCCCTGGATCGTCGGGCACGCCGGTCTCGTCGCCTCCCTCGCCATCATCCTCGTCGCGCACCTCGTGTCGGTCACGACCGGGCTGAGCGTCTCGTCCATCGCCACCGACAAGCGCGTCGGCGCGGGCGGCCCGTACTACATCGTGTCGCGCAGCCTGGGGTTGCCCATCGGCGGCACGCTCGGGATCGCGCTCTTCCTCGGTCTGTCGATCAGCATCGCGTTCTACATCATCGGCTTCTGCGAGAGCTTCCTCACGTACATCGGGGTCGAGCCGACGAAGAACGCGATCCGCGTCGCCGGGACGCTCACGGTGGTCGCGCTGACGGTCATCACCTTCGTCAGCACCGCGTTCGCCATCAAGACGCAGTACCTCATCCTCGCCTTCATCGGCCTCTCGCTCGTCGCGATCTTCCTGGGGTCGCCCGAGGCGCCGGCCGAGCCGCCGCTCCAGCCGCGCGAGGACGCGCCGCCGATGGGGCTCCTGTTCGGCATCTTCTTCCCCGCGGTCACCGGGTTCACGGCGGGCGTGAACATGTCGGGCGACCTGCGGGATCCGAAGAAGGCGATCCCCCGCGGGACGATGGCGGCGATCCTCACGGGGCTCGTCGTCTACCTCGCGCTGGCGATCTACTTCACGTACCGCATCCCGGCCGACCAGCTCGTCGGTGACCCCGAGATCCTCTTGAAGGTCTCCTTCTTCCCGCCCTTCGTGCTCGCGGGCATCTGGGGGGCGACGCTCTCCTCCGCCCTCGGGTGCATCCTCGGCGCGCCGCGCGTCCTTCAGGCCATGAGCGGCGACCAGATCACGCCGCGGTTCTTCTTCAAGGGCACCGGGAAGACCAACGAGCCGCGCCGGGCGCTGCTGCTCGCCTTCGTCATCGGCGAGGCGGGCATCCTCCTCGCGGAGCTCAACGCCATCGCGGGGCTCGTCTCGATGGTGTTCCTCGCGCTGTACGGCTTCTTGAACCTGTCCTGCTGGATCGAGAGCTGGGCCAGCCCGGACTTCCGCCCCGCCTTCCGCATCCCTCGCTTCGTGAGCCTGGTCGGCGCGATCGCCGCGGTCTTGTTGATGGTCCAGATCGACCTCGGCGCGACCTTCGCGGCCGTCACGCTCATGACGGGCCTGTTCGTGTACCTGCAGCGCAAGCAGCTCCGCCTCGAGTCGGGGGACACCTGGCGCGGGGTCTGGTCGGCGCTCGTGCGGAGCGGTCTGCACCGTCTGAGCCGCCGGGAGACCGAGCAGCGGAACTGGACGCCGAACGTGCTCCTGTTCCGGACCGGCGACGAGCCCGTGGAGGTCGGCCAGCTCGCCCGCTCCCTCGCGACGCGGACCGGGATGGTGACCGACTGCGAGCTCGCGGCCGACGCGCGGCTCGACGACCAGGCGCGGCTCGACGACCAGGCGCGGCTCGACGCCGTGCTCCGCGGGGAGGACGACGCGCAGGCGCCTGCCGCCGCCGGCACGAAGCCCTCGCCCGCGGCCGAGGACGACGAGCGCGTCGGGGTCTTCTCGAGACGGATCGAGTGCCGCCACCCCCTCGAAACGGCCGCCGCGCTCTGTCGCTTCCACGGCTTCACCGGGCTCGAGCCCAACACCGTCATGCTCTCCTGGCACGCGCGCGACCAGGACCCGGACGGCTTCGCGCGCATCCTCGGGGCGGTCGAGGAGCTCGATCTGAACCTCCTGCTCCATGCGCGGACCGAGCACGCCGCGGCGAGGCCGGACAAGAAGCAGGCCCGGCGCATCGACGTGTGGTGGCGCGACGGCGCGGGCAACGTGCCGCTCTCGGTGGCGCTCCTGCGCTTCATCACGTCCGAGCTGGCCTGGCGCGGCACCACCGTGCGCTTCCTGTTGTGGAGCGAGGAGAGCGCCAACAACGACAACCTCCGAACGACCTGCCGCGGGCTGCTCGAGGACTCCCGCATGGACGCCGCGGTGCGCGTGGTCAACGACACTCGCGGCTTCTCGGCGCGGCTCCTCGAGGAGTCGGCCGACGCCGACCTCGTGCTGCTCGGCCTGCCCGACGCGGTGGGCGCCATGGACCCGGCCTTCTTCGACGAGACCGACCACGTCGCTCGGACCCTCCGCCAGGTCCTGTTCCTCCGCGCCTCGTCGTTCTTCCCCGAGGCGCTCACGGTCGTCCGGCGCGCGAAGATCTCGTCGCTCCCGCCGTTGCTGGACGGCGGATCGCGGCCCGAGCTTCCCTCGGTCCCGACGCCGGAGGCGCCGGCGCTCGCGGGCGCGGTGAGCAGCTTCGCCGAGCGCACGCTGACGGCGGCGGTCCAGTTCCACGACCACTGCATCGCGCCGGTGTACGGCGAGCAGGTCCGGCTCGTGAGGCGGATCGAGCAGCTCGCGCGGCGAGAGCTCCGCGCGCTCGAGTCGGCCGAACAGGAGCTCGAAGGCGAGGCGCTGCGCAAGCTCCTCGACGAGGCGCAGCGCGCCATCGGCGAGGGCGCCTCCTCGGAGCTCGCGGCGATCCTGGACGAGAAGATCGCGGCGCAGCGGTCGAGCTTCACCGGTCGCGTCGAGACGCTCGTCGAGCAGGCACGGAAGCTGACCCACGACGCGGCCGCACGCCTGCGCGTGGAGAGGCCCGCCGCGGACTTCGCGCCCCGCCCCGACGATCCGCCGTCGGTGCGTCGGATCAAGCGCCGGCGGCGCCTCGCCGCCCGCTTCTCGCGCGGCAGCGCCCGCTACCAGGTGCCGAGCGGCCGGCTCGAGGCGCACCACTTCGACCGCCTCCTCATGGAGCTGGTGCGGCCGCACGTCGACCAGGCGACGCTCGACGCGCGCCAGCTCGCGGTGCAGCTCGGCAAGATCCTCGGCTCGTTCCGCACGCGCATCGGGCTCCTCCTCGCCGAGGGTCACACCGGCGCGGCCCTCCGGGACCGCGTGAGCGAGGAGCTGGACAGGCTCGGCGAGCGGCTCGGCGCCATCTCGGATCTGCAGAAGACGCGGGTCCGCGAGCTCCAGTGGGCCTCGATGGTCAAGGCGCGGCAGGCGGCCATCGGCTACGCCGAGGACGTGGAGCGGGTCGACGCCGACGCGCACGCGCGGCGACAACGCCCTCTCCCGAGGGAGCTCGACGCCTTCGCGGCCCAGCTCCTCGACGACGTCGGGCGCTGGTCCGAGGAGCAGCACGGGCTGCTCGAGCGGGCGCAGCTCGCCGTCTCTCTCTCGACGTTCCAGCACCGTCTCGCCTCGAGCGCCCACCGTTTGAAGGAGGCCATCGCGACGCAGATCGAGGCGGGGAGCCTGCGCGCGTGCCGCGAGCTGCGCGAAGGGCTCGAGTCGGTGCGCTCGCGCCCGGACGACCGCGATCTGCGCGCCCACCTCACGTCCTACGTGGAGCTCGAGGCGTCGTTCGACGCGCGCCCGGCAGTGGAAGCGCTGCTCGCGGAGATGGCGACCGTCACGCAGGCCCTCCCCGAGTCGCGAGAGATCTTGAGCGACGCGTCGGTGCGCGCTCTCGAGGAACGCAGCGGCGCCGAGCTCGAGGTCGTCGACATGCCGGTGCGGCGCCTGGCGCAGTTCCTGGTCGAATCGGAATTGGTCGGGGCGCTGCAGGAGGCGCTCGCGGAGGCGCCGCGCGTGGAGCAGAAGGCGGTGGGCGTCGCGCGGGACGTGGCGCGCCTGCTCTCCATGCAGGACGGCGACGGCGACGAGCTCGAGGAGGAGGACGCTGCTCCGATCGCGCGCCAGGTCTCGTCGGCGGCGACGAGCTCGATCGCGCGGCTCGACGCGGAGCTCGTGGAGCTCGAGGCGCTCGTCCGGCGCCTGAACGGCGCGGTCGACCAGCACCTGCGCGCGGTGGTCGACGCGACGAGCCCCTACGACCTCTCGAGCGCCTGGGCGAAGGTGAGCCAGCAGGCGCGCGTCCTGTCGGGCCGCAAGGCCGTGTCGGGTGCGCAGTCGGCGCTCGTCCGGCTCACCCAGGAGGTCCGCGCCGGGCTCGTGCAGCTCCTGTACCGGCGGAGCGCCGGGGTCGTGCTGGCGCGGCGGCTCCGCACGAGCGCCTCGGCCGACGGCGGGTCGGGCGGCGTCCTCGCGCTCATCGACCGCTCGAGCCCGTCGCCCGACGTGGTCACCTCGCTGCCCAGCTACTACCGCCAGCTCTTCCTCGGGCAGTCGACGATCAACGAGACCTTCTGGGTGGGCCGCGAGCGCGAGCTCGCGCAGGCCGAGGACGCCGTCGGGTACCACCGGCGCGGCACGCCGGGCGCGCTCCTCGTGATCGGCGAGCGCGGCATGGGCAAGTCGGCACTGTGCCAGCGGATCGCCACCCGCTTCACGGACGGCGCGCCCGTGTACTGGGTGCAGCCGCCGCCGGGCGGCTCGTCCGATCCGGCCGACCTCCGGGCCGCGCTCGGCAAGGCCGTCGGCGCCGAGGGCAGCCTCGGGCGCGTGCTTCGCGCCACACCGCTCGGATCGGTGTTCGTCCTCGACGACCTCGAGCTGTGGTGGGAGCGGAGGGACGGGGGCGAGGCGGCGATCGACGCCATCCTCGACGTCGTGGCGCGCCACGGCGACAAGCGCCTGTTCGTGCTCGGCATGGGCCGTCAGGCCTACAGGCTCCTCGGGCGCATCCGCCCCCTCGCCGACCACGCGCTCGCCGCGATCGAGTGCGACGCCCTGTCGGCCGAGGCGCTCGAGCAGGTCATCACGCTGCGTCACGGCTCCTCGGGCCTCGAGTACCGCCTCGCGGGCCGCGCCGAGGAGCGCCTGACGCCGTGGCAGACGGCCCGCCTCTTCAGCGGCCACTTCGACTACTCCGGCGGCAACGTGGGCGCGGCGCTGCGCTCGTGGCTGACGCACGTGGCCGAGGTGAAGGACCGGACGCTCGTGGTGCGCATCCCGGAGCGGCCGCGCTGGGCGGCGCTCGACGACCTCAGGCCCGAGCACGCCGCGCTGCTGATCCAGCTCGTGCTCCACAAGCAGGCCGCCTTCGAGCGGCTCGCCCGAGTGACCGGGCTCGAGCACGCCGACCTGCGCCGCGAGCTCGAGCCGCTGCGCCGGATGGGCCTGGTCGTCCGCGGGCGGCAGCGTACCTTCGGGCTCAACCCCTTCGTCCAGCACGTGGTGACGGAGCGCTTCGAGCGCCGGGGGCTCCTGTCGTGACGCTCTGGGGGAGCATCACGGCCCTCTTGGTCGTCGCCGGAGGCGCGCTCCTCGTCGTCGCGCTCATCGGTCTGCAACGGCTCGTGGGGCTCGTCCCGATGAGCCAGGAGCGCCGCGAGATCGTGAGCCGCGCGAGCCCCGTCCTCGGCGCGGTCGTCTTCCTGGTGTACGCCCTCTTCGGCCTCGGCCTGCTCTTCGGCGGCGAGCCCGACGCCGGCGCCATCGCGGCGAGCGTGGTGCTGCTGCTCGTCGTCGCCGCGGCCTGGCCGGCTTTGCGCGACGTGGCGAGCGGCGTGGCGCTCAAGACGGGTCGCGCCTGCCGCGTCGGCGACTATGTCCGCGTCGGCGGCGTCCAGGGCCGCGTGAGGCGCCTCGGCCTCCGCACCGTGACGATCGAGACGAGCGACGGCGACGAGGCCGTGGTCCCCTACACGCGCGTCGTGCGCGACACCCTCGTCCGCGCCCCCGCGCAGGAGCACGCGGTCCACCACGTCTTCCGGATGAGCCTCCCCGACGACCGCCGCCTGCCCGAGGTGAAGGACGCCATCCGCGTCGCCGCGCTGCACGTGCACTGGCACTCGGTCGTGCGCGACCCGCAGACGAGCGCCCTCGGCGACGGCCTGATCGAGGTCACCGTCTTCCCCATCCACCCGGACCGAGGCCCGGACGTCGAGGCCGCCGTGCGCGCCGCCGTCGAGATCCCGCCTCCCACGCAGCCGCGACAGAAGCCGACCCGCGGCGACCCCGACGAGAGCCCCGCGTCGAAGCCGAGCTGAGCGGCTTCAGCCCCGCCGCAGCATCTCGAGGAGCCGGTTGAGCAGGCCGCGTTGCTCTTCGATGCGCGCCGGCTCCTGCTCCTCGAGCGCGAGGCGGAAGGAGGCGAGTGCGGCGCCGAGGTGATCGCGGGCCGGGCCGCGCAGCTCCGGGTAGAGGGCCTCGGCGCGGGCGAGGGCGGTGCGGTTCGGGAGCGTGTCGCGCGGGTGGATCTTGAGCGCTCGCATCCGCTTGCGGGCGGCCTCGATGTCGGCCGCGCTCATCCGGCCCGGCCGTTGCTCGAGGACGAGGTGGTCCACCTGCCTGGTCTCGACGACGGTCATCTCCACTTCGAGGATGCCGTTCAGGTCGTAGGTGAACCGGACGTCGACCGCCTGCTCGCCGGCTGGAGCGGCGGGAAGGTCCTTGACCTCGTAATGGCCGAGCTTCGTGTTGTCACGCACGAGGGAGTGCTCGCCCTGGTAGACCTCGACCAGGATCCGGCGCTGTCCGTCCTCCACCGTGCGGAAGCGCTCGACCCGGCTCGCGGGGATGACGGTGCCCCGCTCGAGGATCGGAGCGAACACGCCCTCGACGAGGCGGCTGCCGCTGAGCACCGAGGTGGCGATCCCGAGCGTGAACGGCGCGACATCGGTCGCGACCATGTCCTCCACGGCCTCGTCGCCGGCCTTGAGCGCGGCTTGCACCGCGGCGCCCATGGCGACGGCCTCGTCCGCGGGGAGCCGGCGGTGCGGCATCCGCCCGAAGAGGCTCGCGGCGAGGCGCACCACGCAGGGCATGCGCGTGGCGCCGCCGACCATGAGCACCTCGTCCACGCGATCCGGTCTGACGCCTGCGTCGCGCAGTGCGCGCAGGATCGGAGCGCGGACGCGCTCGAGCAGCGGAGCCCAGAGCGCCTCTGCGTCCACGCGTGACAGGGCCGTCGAGAAGTCGACCGAGCGGCCGCCGCCGAGGTCGAGCGCCGGCAGGACGACCGTGGTCTCGTCCGCTCCCGACAGGCGCAGCTTCGCCTGCTCGGAGGCTTCTCTCACGCGCGCCCGCGCCACGCGGCCGAGCGGGCCGTCGAGGCGGTGCTGCTCGACGATCCGCCGCTCGACGTCGGCGGCGACGAGGTCCGCGAAGTCCTCGCCACCGAGCCGCGAGTCACCGGCGGACGACTGGATCTCGATCACGCCCTCCAGGATCTCCAGCACCGTGACGTCGAACGTGCCCCCGCCGAGGTCGAGCACGACGGCTCGCAGCTCCCGATCGCGCTCGTGCAGCCCGTAGGCGAGGGCGGCGGCCGTCGGCTCGTTGATGATCCGCTCGACGTCGAGACCCGCGATGCGGCCGGCGTCGCGTGTCGCCTGCCGCTGCCGGTCGCCGAAGTACGCGGGGACCGTGATGACCGCCTCCTCGATCTCCACGCCGAGCGCCTGCTCGGCGTCCGCCTTGAGCTCCCGCAGAACGAGCGCCGACAGCTCTTCGGGCGTCATCTCGCGGCCGCCGAGGCGGTACTTCCGATCGGTCCCCATGTCCCGCTTGAAGGCGAGCACCGTCAGCTCCGGGTGGGTCTGCGCCCGCGCGCGCGCCGCAGCGCCCACGAGGAGCCGGCCGTCGTCGTCCACGCTCACCGCGCTCGGCGTGAGCAGCTCCCCGAGCCCGTTCGGAAGGACGAGCGGCGCCTTGCCCTGGACGGTGCCGACCAGGGAGTAGGTCGTCCCGAGGTCGATCCCGACGATGGTCCTGCGCGTGGTGGTCATGGCGGTGCTCGGTCGTTGCAGAGGGTGTCGACGGCCGCGCGCAGGCGGACGATGGCCAGAGAGGCGTGAGCCCGATCATCGGCGCCGGCGGCGGGATCGGCCTCGTATCCGTCCAGCAGCTCGGTGAGCCCGTCGCGCGCGCTGACGCAGTCTTCGCGCTCCAAGGCCGCCCACAACCACTCTCCGGTGGAGCACGTCGCCGGCGCCGTCCGGGCAGAGGAGGCCGAGCAGACGGCGGTGATGGCCATCGCTCGCTGCTCCTCGGACAAGGGCGTCGCCGGTCGGTCCATCCCCGCGAGCATCCGCCGGACGTCGGGTCGCGGCGAGCGGTCGTTGCACTCGGCCGCCGAACAGACACCACGCACGAGCGCCAGCGCGACCATGACCATGATGAAACCGCCGCACCCTTGCTGTCCTGCCGTGGCCTGGTGCTTCCGGTCGACCCGACCCCGGAGCGCTTCGCCGTAGATCCGGTAGAGCTCCGGAGCGTGAGACCGCAACAGCGCGCGCGACCGTCTCGCGGACGAGCCGTCCACCAGAGACCAGGCGACCAGCTCGTCGCGCCACTTCCCGAGCTCCCCCTCGATCGCGTCCCTGGCGATCCTCCCCCGGACCTGCTCGGCGAGCTCGTCGGGAAGCTCCCCGAGCTCCCGCACCGCGACCCAGCGGCTCGCGAGCCCCCCGCCGAGGATCCGGGCCTCCGATCCGGAAGCGGTCAGCCAGCACCTGAGCCGCGTCGTGAGCTCCGCCGCGCGGGCCGCGCGCCCGCACGCGTGCAACCACAGGAGCGCCAGGAGGATCGACCACATGCCGGGATTTCGATCGACCGAGCCTTCGGCCGCTCGGATGGCGCGCTCGAGCGCGTCCTCGGCCGCGTCGATCTCGCCGGCGATCGCCCACGCGCTCGCCATGGACGCGAGCTCCCCGGCGTCGGGAGCGCGCTCCCACGAAGCGTATTCGGCCGGCCCGACGCGCTCGGGGACCATGCACAGGAGCCAGCTCCGGAACGCGTCCGGGTCCGCGTCGAGCCCTTCGCGTGCGACACGCTCCGCTTCGTCCACTTCGCCGTCGCCGAAGAGCTCGTCGGCGAGCTGCAGGCGCGCCTCGGTGAGATCCGGGTGCTCTTCGATCGTCCGCCGGAGAAGCTCGACCACCTGCTCGGGCGGAGCCTCCTCGAGCTGCGCGTCGAGCGCGAGCCAGCGTGGGTCCTCGAACGGCGCCAAAGGCGCGCCCGCGGGCTCGACCTCGCCCGGCGGCTCGACCTCGCCCGGCGCCTCGACCTCGCCCGGCGGCTCGTCCGCGTCCCCGCCCTCCCGATGCCACGCGTGGAACGACCCGTCGAGCAGATCGTACGCGGCCCGCACGCGCTGGAACCCCTCCGGATCGCGCTCGGGCGTGTGCGCCTTGACCTTGCGCATGTACGCGCGGCGGAGCGCGCGCCGATCGACGCGCGCGTCCACCTCGAGCAGGGCCATGGCCTCGTCCGGGAGCACGGCCGGACCAGTCTACCCGCGACCGCCGCGCGCTGGCTTCACCCCGCGGGGTGTACGGCGCCCGGCTGGATTGCCGCGTCGTAGGCTTCGAGGAACACCCGCGAATAGCCGGGCCGCTCAGCCTCCAAGTACGCCGCGGCGGCGTCCAACTCCTCGGCCGCCTCATCGAGAATCCGCGGCCGAGACATCAGCGGCCGTACTTCGCCCGCAGCTCGTCGAGGTGATCCTGGGCGTCCCGGAAGACGGCTTCGCCGCTCTCGATCTTACGGACCCGGCGGGCGATCTCGGCCTCCCACTCCGGGCTCAACTCGACGGGCTCGAGGCTGCTGCTCAGGGCACCGACCAACTCCTCCCGCTCCTCTCGAGGGAGGGCGAGGGCCTCATCCAGGATCTTCTTGGCCGTCGAGGTCACGAAGGCAGTTTACGAGCCCCCGGGCTGGGCCGCCACCAGGCCCTGCCCGGCCGCCAAGGCCCAGGACGAAACCGGACGATCCCCGCAAAGGCGCGGTCGAGCGAGAAGCACGGATGATCGTGCGATCGGAGCTCTCCGGCCTCCTGGCGTGGAAGGACCTCGCGGACGCAGATGCGTAGCGCCGAACGAGGCTACGCACGGCCCGCCCTCCGTGCGACCCTGGAGCGTGCGCGAGGATCGTCCACGCGGCGGCCGACGCCGGGCGTCGGGGTGGGTCTGCGCCGCCGCGCAGGTCGCCGTCCTCGTCACGGGCTCGGCGAGCTGTGGACCGGACACCGACGCCGACACGTGCGAGCCGGTCGTCGTGTTCCGGCGGACCCTCGTGGGGCCCCCGGGCTTCGCCTTGCTCCTCGTGATGGACGGCTCCGAGACGATGGCCGAGGAGCAGGCCGCCATCGCCGAACAGCTCCCGGCGTTCGTCGCCTCGCTCGCCCGCGGGGACGGCGACGTCGACGGTCTGCGGGACTTCGACGGGGTAGAGCGCATCCACCTCGGCGTCGTCACCACCTCGATGGGCACCGCCGGGTACGACGTCCC
>JBDIVX010000041.1:0-51507 GCA_039794305.1 Candidatus Neutrinellum sp. | reverse complement strand
GACCACTTCTTGGCCCGTCCCGTCCCAGGCCGGACGCGGGGCCACGCCGCCGCGGCCGCCGGCGAGCCCCGCTCAGATCACGAGACGACCGCCCCGATGTCCGCGCTCACAACGTGGGGCGGTACACATGCCTGACGTCGATGAACTCAGGCTCTTACGGAACGATCTGCTGGAAGGCCCGGACGCACCGGAATCGCTCATCGACGAGGACGAGGCGTTGGCGGTCTTCCATGACACGCTTGCCCGGCTTGAAGGAGCGGGGCTTGTGGTGACGACCCAATACGACATGGAGCGTATCCAATCCGGGCACCGCGTCGCCGGGAGCGGCACACGCAATGGTAGCGGAGCCACGGAGTACATTCGCGAGTACCGTTTTACCGTCCTGCGATCATTGAATGGGATTCCCGTGGCCAACAACGGCATCCGCATCGGGATTCACGCCTCGGGTAAGGTCTCTTCGCTTCGCCTCGGTGGGGTTGCGATCGAGTCCCACGTAGACGGTAGGGGGCACGAGCTTCCGGTCCATCCCGGATGGTCCATGCCGCGGACGGTGAGCCGGGAACAGGTGAGGGCGCGTTTCGACGACATGTTCTCCAGCCTGTCCACTGCGCACGTCGATTTCGAGGGGGTGATGTATGTCTTGCCGCGTGGAGCCCCGCCCGCGGTCGTGGAGCCTGTCTACTTCTACAGGTTCAGTCGGCCACAATCGGTCGACGGCGTCGCTGGTGCGGGCCGCCAAGAGCGCGTTGCGTTCTCGTTGCGCGATCCCGCAGCCCCTGTCATCACGTTCTCGACCACGTCGGATGGCACCGAGTCCGCCGAAGGAATGCGGGCACCATGAGAACGTGCCGGCTGCTGCCGCTGCTGCTCGCCGGCCTGGCCGCGACTGCGCTCGGATGTGCGGATCCGTGCTCGCCCATCCGGTGCGGGCTCGTGCCGCCGGTCCTCCTGACGGTTCGCGCCGCCGATACCGGTCAGCTCCTTGCGGAAGCGACGGTGCTGCTGGAAGGCGACCCGGGCGACTACGTGTCGCCCGGATGCACGTACAGCGGCGAGCGGTTCGGATGCACGCACGAGATCCTGGACATTGCCGGAAACGACGAGCTGAAACGGCCGGACGAAGGTGTCGAGCCCGGCAGGGGGCCCTGGCAGGAACATGTACGCCTCACGGCCACCGTCACCGCCGAGGCCCCCGGCTTCGAGAGCGCGGTCCTCGCGTTCGAGGTCGACACCGATGCGTGCGGGATGCCCGTACCCATCCACCGCGAGGTGCGGCTCACGCCGCTCGGGCACGGGCGTGAACCGGAGACGGGTCCGCTCGAGGCCCCGAGGACTTGTCGGGAATCGCGGTGAGACTTTCACGGCTCGCGGCCTTGCCGCACGCAGGGGTCGTGTCGCGGGGCTGCTCCGGCTCGGCCGTCAGCTCGTTGTGATTCCCGCGCCGCGAAGGCATCAGCGCCGCGCGCGGGGATGAGCGAACACTGCGGCGCTCGGCAACAGAAGGGATGGCGTGGCGTGCCGCGTTCGCCGGGCCGCGGGGTGCGCTTCGTGCCTCTTGCCGAGCTCACCGCCGGAGAGGTCGAGCGCGTCGTCGAGCGAGCACGCAGGAGCATCCTCGGAATGGCTGCGCTGCAAGGGCTACCTCGACGACTCTCGGGCAAGGGGGTGTAGTGGGGTTGATGGGAGCGGCCCGGGGGGCGGGCTTCGTTGCGTTGAATCGAGCGGTGGGCGGCGTATCGGGCAGATCTGACGGGTCCGGACGGAGCGGTGCGCCGGGTGCCGTGGTGGACCCGAGATGGGAGGCTCGGGCTCAGGCACCGAAGTCGAGCGTCGGGTCGCGGGCGGGGGGAGGGGCAAGGGCTCGTGAGGCCGGCCGAGGTGGGCGAGGAAGCGGCGAGCCTGGGCCTGGTCGCGGACGACCGCCATCGGGCGCAGTCGCCCGTGGCATCGGGGACACTCGAGGACGTCGAGGTGGTGGCTGCGTCGAAGCAGGGCCCCAGGCCCGGAGGGCGTGGGGTGCAGAATCGCGAGACGCCGGCGGGCCCCGTGCGCATTTCGGTCATCGTGAACGCCCGATCCGGAGCATTGTGATCACCCGATCCGTGCCATCGTGATCAGCGAGGCGGAGCCGTAGGGCGTCTTGGTGGTCGTTTCCGTTCGCGGCACGGCAGACGGTGTCGCCGAGCGCCGTACGAGCTGGTTCGGCAGGATGAAGTCCACCTCGTCGCGATCGAAGTAGTGCTCGACCGCCGCCTGGAACGGCACGTCGATCGGAAGCTCCATGGTGCGTTAGCTCGTCGGGCGCCAGCTCGCGCACGACCTGCGTCGACGCGCGAGCTCGACCGTTCGTACGTCGACGGTCCCCGCGACTGGGCTGCGAGGCGGCTCGCCCCTGAGCCGTTGGTCAGGCGGAGGCGAGGGGATCGATCCATCGCAAGCCGGGGAATCGGGCGAAATCACCGTCGGTGCTGCACAGCGTGAGGCCGTGCTCGATGGCCAGGGCCGCCAGGTGAGCGTCCGGCACGAGGTTCGCGCGGGTGATCGAGGGCACGAGAGTCGCGAGCACCTCACGGTGACGCGACGTCGGGGCCGGGATCCATGCGGTCGGGGCACCGGTCCACTCTTCGATCTGCTCCCACGCGTCCGACGACGATTCAGGACGAGAGAAGACACGCGGGTTCGTGACCAGTCGGAGGAAGGCGAGGAGCGATGGCCACGGCAGCCCGACGCGCTCGGTGCCACCAAGCCGATCATCGAGCCATCGACGCGCCGCGTCGTGCTGCTCGAAGTCCGCCACGTGCGCGTAGATGAGCAGGTTCGCGTCGACGACGATCACCTGAACGCCTCGCCCTCGCCGAGCGCGGTGAGCTCGGCGATGTCGTCCACGTTGCTGACGATCGGCTCGAGCGAGACCGAGCGCGTGCGGAAGGCCTTCCGCTTCACGGGGCGGTCGAGGTGGTCGAGCCCCAGGCGCAGGGCGCGGTTGACCGCCTCCTTGAGCGTCAGGTCCTCCTTGCGGCGCAAACGCTCGAGTGCCTCGGCGACGTCCGGCTCGAGGGTCAGGGTGGTGCGCGTGCCAGCCATGCATCAAGGCATAATCCGTCTGATGTCTTGATGCAATTGGCCCGCCCGGGCTGTGGGGCGCGCCGCATGGACGAGCTGGGCGCTGTGCTCGTCGACCGGACGTCCCCTACCGCCAGTGGGTGCTGACCCTGCCGTGGGACCTGCGCGCATCGTGCGCCCGTCGGGCCGAGGTGCTGACCGCCGTGTCGCGGGCGCTGTGGTGCAGCCTGCGGGCCGAGCCGTGCGCGAGGAGCGGCCTCGTGGAGGCCGAGCCTATCAGTCGTGCCGCAGCAGGCTCAGCAGCTTGCGGGCGATGGTCGCCGGCGTGTCGCCTCCTGGCCGGTACCAGGCCAGCGACCAGTTCATTGCCCCCAGCAGGCCCAGCCTGAAGGCGCGACGGTCGGTGCCGGGCCGCAGTGGCAGCGCACCGACCAGTTGCTCGAAGACCTCTTCGTACCGGTCGCGCAGCTCGACCAGCTCAGCGCGCATCGGCAGGTCGGCGATCGACAGGTGCAGCAGCGGCTGGATCACGGCCGCCGCGAAGCTGTCCTTGACCAGCAGCGTCTGAAGATGGGCAGTACAGGCGGCTTCCAGCCGTGCCCAGGGCTCGGTGTGCCTGGCCGCCGCGTCGTTCACCGCCTGCCCGATCTGCGAGACGCCCTGAGCGTAGACCTCGACGAACAGCGCTTCCTTGGACGGGAAGTGGTGGTACAGCGACCCCGGAAGGATGCCGACGGACGCCGCGATGTCGCGCATCGAGGTGTTGCGGTAGCCCTTGCTGCCGAACAGGCGCGCGGCCTCGTTGACGAGCACCTGGCGTCGGTCCTCCTGGACGCCATGCCCTGCCGCGGCCGACCCGTTGCGTGTCGCCGCGGTCGCGGCCTTGCGGGGCACTGCGGGACGGGCACGCACCGGGGCTGATCTTCGTGTGGAAGCCATCTGTCCTCGCGGGGTCTCCGAGAATACGAGAATACACGAAGCCGTCGACAAAACAAACGCTTGTTTGGTCGGCGAGACCTGCGTACACTCGCCCGCATCGGCGATCGACAGCGGAGCAGTCGCATGGACCACGACCCAGCACGCGCGCAGCACCGGCCGAAGGTGCTGATCACCAAGGTCGGCTTCGACGGGCACGACAGGGGCAGTCGCATCGTGGCGGCCTACCTGCGCGATGCGGGGATGGAGGTGGTCTATACGGGGCCCTGGCAAACGGTGCCCAACGTCGTGCAGATCGCGCTGCAGGAAGACGTGGACCTGATCGGCATCTCCAGCCTGGCCACCGATCATCTGATCCTGCCCAAGCTGATGGATGCGCTCAGGCAGGCCGGCCTCTCACACATCGCCGTGGTGGTCGGCGGAATCGTGCCGGACCCGGAGATCGAACCGCTGATGTCCGCGGGCATCGCCCGCATCTTCCACTCGGGCGCCACGCGCGAGGAGATCGTGACCTCGGTCGCGTCGCTCGCGGCCGCCGCACGCGCACGGGCCGAATCTTTGGAGTAGCGCCATGTCCGACATGAACGACCGGCACGAATCCGCCGCACGCGCGCAATGGCAGCAGGAGTTCTGCGCACAGGTCGCGAGCGATGTGCCGCGGGTCAATCGTTCTGGGGTGGCTCTCCAGCCGCTGTACGGGCCGCAGGACTGGGACGGCTCGCGCCACATGGAAGCGCTCGGCTTTCCCGGGCAGCCTCCCTATACGCGCGGTATCCACGCCAGCATGCATCGCGGCCGGCCGTGGAACCCGCGGATGGTCGTGGGCCTGGGCGTGCCGCAGGACTACAACCGGCGCATGCGCGACCTCTACGCGCTGGGCCTAACCGGGCTGTTCGTGGCGCCGTGCAACAGCCACATGCGCGGCTACGACCCCGACGAGGTCGACCGGGAGCTGCTGGGCACCTGCGGCACGCTGATCTCGACCTCGGACGACATGGCCACCTGCATGGACGGCCTTCCGTTCGACCAGGAGTCGATCAGCCTGGGCGACACCGCCCCGTACACGCTGTCGGCGATGCTGCTGAAGGTCGCGCGACAGCGCGGCATCGACTGGCAGTGCCTCGCCGGCACGACCAACCAGTCCGACTATCTGTCCCACTACGCCTCGCTGCACATGTTCTACCGGCTCGCGCTCCCGGGACAGAGGCGGATCCTGCTCGACCACATCGACTGGATGAACCAGCACGTTCCGCGCTGGAATCCGCTGTCGGTGGTCGGCCAGCACATGCAGCAGGCCGGGGCCACGCCGGCCCAGGCGATGGGGCTGACCATCTCGTCGGCGATCCAGTACGCCAACGACATGCGCGAGCGCGGCCGCGACCCCGACGTCTTCCTGCGCCGCTTCAGCTTCTTCTTCGATATCTCGATCAACTTCTTCGAGGAGATCGCCAAGTTCCGCGCCGGCCGGCGCGTCTGGGCACGGCTGACGCATGAGCGCTTCGGCGCGGCCGATCCGCGTGCGCGCAAGTTCCGCTTCCATGCCCAGACCTCGGGCGTGGACCTCACCCGCCAGCAGCCGCTGAACAACGTCGCACGCGTCGCGGTTCAGGCCATGGCGGGCATCTTCGGCGGCCTGCAGTCGCTGCACACCGACAGCTACGACGAGGCGATCGGCAGCCCCACCGAAGCCACCGCCCGGGTGGCCGTGGCCACGCAGAACATCCTGCGCGACGAGGCGGGTCTGGCCGATGTGATCGACCCGCTCGGGGGCTCGTACTACGTGGAGACGCTCACCGACCGGATGGAGGAGAAGATCCTGGACGTCATCCGCAGCGTCGACGAGCAGGGGGGCATGTTCGCGGCGGTGCAGTCCGGTTTCGTGCAACGGATGATCGGTCAGTCGGCGCTCGAGTTCCAGAAGCGCGTCGACGCGGGCGAGCAGATCGTCGTCGGCGTCAATGCCTATCGGGTGCAGGACGATCCCGGCGAGCGCCCGACCTCGATCCAGCGGCTGTCCCCGGCCCGGCTCGACCGCTATTTCGCGGACTTGCGCGAGTTCCGCGCGCGACGCAGCGCGCAGGCCGTCGAACGCGCGCTGGACGGGCTCGCGCGTGCCTTCGACGATCCGCACGCGAACACCTTCGGGGCGGTCGTCGACGCGATCGACGCGGGCGCGACCCACGGCGAAGTCTGCCATCGGACGCGCTCGGCAGTCGGGTTCGGCGAACCGCTGGTCGTCGTATGAACGACACGCGTTACGGCGTTGCGCGCTCGGGTGCCGCGGCGCTGGTCGACGGGTTGCTCGGTGGCCAGCCTCGCGCGCTGTCGCGCGCGATCACCGCCGTCGAGAACGCGAGCCCCGGTTCGTCGGCGCTGCTGGCGGCGATCCAGCCGCACCTGGGGCGCTCCGGCATCGTGGGGGTCACCGGCCCCCCGGGTGCGGGGAAGTCGACGCTGATCGACGCGCTGATCCGCGAGATGCGCCGGCGCGGCAAGACGGTGGGCGTCCTCGCCGTCGATCCGTCGAGCCCGATCAGCGGTGGCGCGATCCTCGGGGACCGCGTGCGGATGAGCGCGCACAGCGGGGACGCCGGCGTGTTCGTGCGTTCGCTCGCCTCGCGCGGGCACCTCGGCGGACTGTTCCGGGCTGCCTGGGGGGTGGTGCAGGTGATGGACGCCTACGGGCCGGATTTCATCCTCCTGGAGACCGTGGGATCGGGGCAATCGGAGGTCGAGGTCGCGAACTTCGCGCATGCGCGCGTCGTGCTGTGCCCGCCCGGTGCCGGCGACGACATCCAGGCGATCAAGGCCGGCATCCTCGAGATCGCGGACATCCTCGTCGTGAACAAGGCCGACCACCCGGCGGCCGAGCAGACCGTGCGCCAGCTCGAGGCCATGCTCGGGCTGCGCAGTCCGCTCGCCCGCGCGACGAAGGTCATGTCCACGGTCGCCACGTCCGGCCGCGGCGTTGCGGAACTGATCGACCTGCTGGAGCAGGCCACGGCACGGGAGGATCGGCGCGGCGCCGGGCTCGACCTGCGTTCGCGGCTGCGCCGGATGCTCGCCGAGGCCGCCGCCGCGGCACTGCGCGATCGGGTGCTGGCGGCGGACACGCCGGCGCTGGAGGCGCTGTGCGACCGGCTGGTCCGCTGCGAACTCGACCTGGACGAGGCGGCGCAACAGGTGCTGCGCGCGCTCGGGACCGTGGTCGACGGGATGCCGGGGGGCGAAGGCAAGCCAAACGGTCGAATCTAACGGAGGTGGAATCATGGGAGCTTGGGACATTCGGGGTCCGACACGAGGCACGTGCAAGTCCTGGCGCGACCTCTATCCGGAACTGGGCGCGCAGGTCACGCGCATCACCGCGCCCGTCGGGCGCGGCATCGCCTGGGAGGGCACCGAGATCTGGGCTTACCGGGACAGGCCCCGCAACATCGCCGAGGTGCTCGCGGCCAATGTCGCCCGTTACCCCGATCGCGAGGCCTACGTCTTCCATCCCGGCGGGCAACGGTTGACCTGGCGCGAGGTCGGCGAGCAGGTGGATCGAGTCGCCGCGCGGCTGCGCCGCGATTATGGTTTCGCCAGGCGCGACCGCCTGTGCCTGCTCACGCTGGGCTGCCCCGAGTACGTGATCAGCTATCTGGCGATCATCCAGCTCGGCGGGATCGCGGTGCCGGTCAACCTCGGACTCACCCCGCAGGGCCTGGCCGCCCAGATCGACAAGGCGGGCGCCAGGGGTCTGCTCGTATCGCCCGAGCTCTGGGCCGGCAAGCTCGAGTCGGTGCGCGGCACGCTCGGCAGCGTCCAGTCGGTCTTCATGACCGGAGGCGACGCAGCGCCCGGAACGATCGCCTTCGCCGAGCTCAACCGCGACGGACGCGAGACACCGGTGTGCGAGGCCATCGACGAATGGGACCTGTGCGCGATCTCCTTCACCTCGGGCACCACCGGCGTGCCCAAGGGCACGATGGCGATGCACATCAACGCGCTGGGCTGTGCGCAGAGCATCGTCCACGCGGCCAGGGGGCTCGACGCGGACGACGTGAACCTGTGCATGCCCCCGCTGTACCACAACACCGCGGTGTACACCGACTTCATGCCGGCGCTGCTCACCGGCGGCAAGTGCGTGGTCATGAGCGCATTCGCGCCGCTGGACGCGATCAGGCTGATCGAGAAGGAGCGCGCCACCTGGGCCGTGGCCGCCCCGATCATGCTGTGGATGATGATGAACCACCCGGAGTTCGGCCAACACGACTGCTCGACGATGAAGAAGATCCTGTTCGGCGGGCACGCCGCGTCGGAGACCTACATCAATCAGCTGCACGAGAAGTTCGCGCCGGTCGCGATGGTCAACGGCGGCTCTGTCTCCGAGAGTACGGCGCTGGGCTTCGCGCTGCCCACCGAGGACGCGATCCGGAAGATCACGAGCTGCGGGCTGGCTACGCCCAACACGGACATCGCGATCTTCGACGACGACGGCAACGAGGTCACCCAGCCCAACGTGATCGGCGAGGTCGCCTATCGCGGTCAGCAGACCAATGCCGGGTACTGGGACGAGCCCGGCAAGACCGCGGAGGTGTTCCGGCGCGACGGCTTCGTGCTGTCGGGCGACTGGGCGAAGATCGACGAGGAAGGCTACCTGTGGCTGCTCGACCGCAAGAAGGACATGGTCGTGCGCGGCGGGCAGAACGTGTACTGCATCGAGGTCGAGAACAAGCTCTACCTGCACCCCGCGGTGCTACGCGCGGCGGTGGTGGGGGTGCCCGACCATCTGTTCTCCGAGCGCCTGAAGGCGGTGCTGGTGCTCAAGCCGGGCCACGCGGTCACCGCGCAAGAGATACGCGCCCACTGCGAGACCGAGCTGGCGCCCTACGAGGTGCCCGAGTACGTGGTGTTCGCACCGGCGATACCGACCAACGCTGCCGGCAAGACCCTGAAGCAGCCGCTGATCGACTTCTGGGGCGACACCGAATCCAGCGTGGCGGCGCGCTTCCGCGACTACTGTGCGAGTATGCCGCCGGCGCTGATGGACGTCGCGCACCTGAAGGTCGACGGCGTCGCGATGACACCGCGCGACGCACTGCGCGAGATCGAGCGAGGCGGCACGACGGGCCGACGCATCGAACAGATCGTCGCCGAGAGCGGGATCGTCGAGCTGACCAGGCCGGACGAGGCGCGGTTCCGGAAGCAGTAGCGGGGCGCCGACGCGTCCCGCGGGCACCTCACACGACCCCGGGGGGCGGCTGCTGAGCGCCGCCGGGCTCGACCCGGCAGAGTCCGCGCCGCCTCCCCCCGGCGCATCACGCCGGAGATCATGGACCGGGAATCATGGACGCCTCGACCTCGCTCGGATGGCCCCGGATGCCTCACGACCGCGCGCGTGCGATACCTGGGCGGCAACCATGACCAGCGACGTGCGCTACCAGAGCGAGCCCGATCTGACCGCCGAGGACTTCATCCGGGTGCTGCGGGCGAGCGGGCTCGCCGAGCGCCGCCCCGTCGACGACGTCGCGCGCGTGCGTGCGATGGTCCAGAACGCGCAGCTGGTGATCACCGCCCGGGTGGACGGGACGCTCGTCGGCGTCTCGCGCGCCATCACCGACTTCGCCTACTGCACCTACCTGTCGGACCTCGCCGTCGACCGCGCTTACCAGGGCCTCGGCATCGGCCGCCGGCTGATCGACGAGACGCATGCGGCGGCGGGCCGGAAGACGACGCTCATCCTGCTCGCAGCCCCCGCGGCGCGCAGCTACTACCCGCACATCGGCATGGAGCCGCACCACTCGTGCTGGATCGTGCGAGGGGGCTGATCGCTCGGCATCACCTGCGCTCTCGGGACCCGGCGCCGAACGTCGACTCCCACCCGGCCGCGCTCTGACTCAGAAGATGCGGACCTCCACGGGCGTGTTCCGGTTGACCGTCGTGCCGTCGCCGAGCTGCTGCTCGTTGTTGAGGCCCCAGCAGTGAGTCCCGGAGGGGCCGTGGGCGCACCCGTGGTTGCGGCCCACCGCGAGCTCGTCGGCGAAGAGGTCCGGGATGGCCGCCGGGCTCGATCGGCTCGTGACCGTGCCGTCGCCGAGCTGGCCGACGACGTTGTACCCCCAGCAGTGCACGGCCTGGCTGTCGTCGCGGATGCAGGAGTGCTCGCCGCCCCCGCCGACTTGGAGCGCCCCGATCAGGGCGGACACATCGATCGGAGCCGGCCGCGGATCGGGGCCCGGCGAGCCGAGCTGGCCCAGCGTGTTGCGGCCCCAGCACGCGACCGGCCCCCCCAGGCGAGCGATGCACGTGTGCAGGGCACCGGCGCCGACGCGGGAAGCGCCGGTCAGGCCGGGCACCGGCCCCGGCACACCCCGCGCCGAATACGACCCGTCGCCGAGCTGGCCGTTGGTGTTCGCGCCCCAGCAGCTCACCGCGCCCGTGGCGTGCACGGCGCAGGTGTGTCCGTCGCCGGCCGCGATGGAGACGGCGTCCGAGATGTCGACCTCGACGGGCTCGTGGGTGCTCTCGAAGGCTCCGTCGCCGAGCTGGCCGTCGGTGCCGAGACCCCAGCACGCGACGCTGCCGCCGAGCCGCCGGGCGCAGGTGTGCGTCAGCCCCGCGGCCACCTCGACCACGCCATCGAGGTCGCCGACGTTGGCCGGCGCGGGGCGGGGCTCGAGGACGGGAGAGCCGGCCTGGCCGTGCGAGTTGCCGCCCCAGCAGGACACCTTGCCGCCGCCGATGACCGCGCACGTGTGGGAGCCTCCCGCCGCGATCTGGCGCGCGGCCTCGCCGAGGCTCACGGTGCTCGAGCCGGGCGGTCCGGTCGTGCCGCCGCCGAGCTGTCCCTCCTCGTTCCTCCCCCAGCAGATGACGCCGCCGGAGACGACCGCACAGGTGTGAAAGGCGCCGGCCGCCAGGCGCACGCCCGGCACCATGCCCGCGTCGACGGCGGACGCATCGGCGGACGACGCATCGGCGGACGTAGCATCGGGAATCGACGCGTCGGCGCCGACGGCTCCGTCGGAACGCGCCCCGCCGTCGGCGTGCGACCCCGAGTCACTCGCCGATCCCGCATCGTGGGCCTCCTGCGCGCTCGGCTCGAAGTCGAGGAGCAGCCCGCATCCGCTCGCTCCGACGGCGAAGGCGAGCAACGTGGCGGCAGCCCTCATCGCCGGATCATACCCAACGTGGGCCCGGCACGGGATCAGGGGCCGAGCCACTCGGTGCCGCCGACGGAGACGCCGCCGACGTAGGTGCCGTCGCGGCCGGCAAGTACCCATCCGCGGAGAGCGAGAAGGCGGAGCGAGAGGTGAGGTCCATCAGGCCGCGCGCCGCTTCTCGCGGCCGCGCACGACCATGAAGGGCTCCCGGCCGAAGACGAACGTGAGGCCGTCGGGCGCCTCGCCCGAGACGGCGAGCGACCGGTTCGCGGCCTCGGTCCCGGTCTCGGTCTCGGCCTCGGTCTCGGCCTCGGTCTCGGGCTCGGGCTCGGGCTCGGGCTCGGCCTCGGGCTCGGGCTCGGGCTCGGCCTCGGGCTCGGCCGCGAACCGGTCGAGGGTCTGGCCGATGGTGTCGCCCGAGAGCATGTCGCGCTCGAAGGCCTCTTCGTCCGCCATCTCCTCGTCGGTGGGTGGCCAGGGGTCGGCGGGGGTCTCGTTCGAGCGCACGGCCGCCTCGACGGCGCGGACCTCCTCGCGAAGGTGCTCGAAGGTGCGCTCCTTGGCGCGGCCGATCCACGCAGCGACGGTTCGGGGCGTGGCGATGCGGGCGATCTCCTTCGCGGCCTCGAAGCCGATCTCCATCGAGGACAGGGCCTCGGCCAACGCCGGGAGCCTCTGGCAGCGGCGCGCGAGGGTGATGCGGTTCCAGACGGCGCCGCGGCTCAGGCCGAGCCGCTCTTGGCAGTACTGGGTGTCCGTTCCTCGCGTCCCGCGGACGCATCGTGCGGCGCGAGGCGTACCGGAACCCCGCCGAGCAACGGCGCCACGACGTTGAACACCATCGCCCCGAGCCAGCCCGCCCCGAGACCGCCGAGGGTGGCGAAGGCGGTGGAGGAGCACAGCTCCGCGTCGCTGAGCGTGCCGGTGAAAGAGGCCGCGCTGCTCCCGATCAGCAACAGGGCCGTGCCCAGGCCGGCCGCGATCCCAACGAGACCGCCAGGCCGACGGGACCGACGTATCGCAGCCGTTGCTCGGGGGTCCGGGTCATCCCGTCGAGCCCACCTCGGAGAGCGCTCTTCGCCGTGATCTCGCGTGCCGCGAGGCCCTGCGTGGGTACCTTCGCTGCGGGGTGCTGGCGCACAGAGCGCCTGACGACGATGCGCGCGCTGCGGCGCCGCAGTCAGAGTCGCCTGCAATCCGGACAGGACTCGGCCGAAGACCGGTTTACGGGGCAGAGCGGTCCGTCATCCGGCCAGGACTCGGTCGAAAAGCGAGTTACGGGGTAGAGCGGTCCGTCATGCGGCCAGGACTCGGGCGAAGAGTGCGTTACGGGGCAGAGCGGTCCGTCATGTGGCCAGGACGCGGCCGACGGCGGCGGCCCACTTCCCGACGTCCTTGCGCTCGCCCGTACGTGTCTACATTCGATGGGAGGCCGCGAGCGCGAGTTGGGCATGGGCGAGGAGCGAAAGCACGGCGACGATCTCCGGGGCGCCAGCCGCCTCGCGGTCGAGGCCACCAAGGCCATCGTCGAGCTCGTCCGGGCCATGCACGAGACGATCGGCGCCGGCCCGGCCGTCCTCGGGCGGCCGCTCGAGGGAACGATGCGGACCCTGGGCCGGCCCATCTATGGGGGCATCTGCGCCGTGACGGATCTCGTCGGAACGAGCATCGACGCAGCCCTGGGGCAGCTCGCACCACTTCTCGGTGAGAGCAGGCCGGGGCTCGAGCGCGACGCGGTCCTGGCCGTGCTGAACGGCGTCCTCGGCGACTACCTGAGCGAGACCGGAAATCCGCTCGCCATCGAGATGCAGCTCCGGAGCGACGGGCGAGCGCTGCCGCTCGACCGAGAGGCGCTGTCCGCAGCCGTCTCCCACGCAGGGGGCAAGCTGCTGGTCCTGGCCCATGGCTCGTGCCTGACGGACCGGCACTGGAAGCGGCGAGGTCACGACCATGGCGCCGCGCTCGCGGGCGCGCTCGGCGCGTCGCCGGTGTACCTCCGCTACAACAGCGGTCTGCACATCTCGACCAACGGGCGCGCGTTCGCGGCGCTGCTCGAGCGACTGGTCCTCGCGTGGCCGCAGCCGATCGAGGAGCTCGTCATCCTCGCCCACAGCATGGGCGGGCTCGTCTCCCGCGGCGCCTGCCACTACGCCGAGCTCGCCGGCCACACCTGGCGACCGAAGCTCCGCGCGCTGGTCTGCCTGGGCACCCCCCACCACGGCGCACCCCTCGAGCGCGGCGGCAACTGGATCGACGTCCTCCTCGGGCTGAGCCGCTACAGCGCTCCGCTCGCGCGGCTCGGGAAGATCCGGAGCGCCGGCGTCACCGACATGCGCTTCGGAAACGTGCTCGACGAAGACTGGCACGCTCGCGACCGCTTCGCGCGGGGCGCCGACCCTCGGACCCCGCTCCCGCTGCCCGCGGGCGCCGACTGCTACGCGGTCGCGGCGACCACGGCGGCCGCGCCCGGCGCGGTCCTCCCGAGCGACGGCATCGTCCCGGTCGACAGCGCGCTCGGCCGCTGCGAACGGCCGGATCTCGCGCTCGCCTTTCCCGAGACGCATCGGTGGATCGCCTTCGGCGCCGGCCACCTCGACCTGCTCGATCGGTCCGACGTGTACGCCAAGATCGAATCGTGGCTCACGACCGCCGACGAGAGGTGAGCGCCCGCGACGTTCGGACCAGCCCCGCTCACTCGCAGGCTCGGGCGGACCGGGCCTCGTCGATGGCTGCGATGAACGCCAAGGGCCCGTCATGACCTGGGATCTGGGTCGGCGCAAGAGACGGGGAGACAGGGGTCCGGGGAGCGGTGCGGATTTGGATGCGGAACCCCGATGGCTTTGGGTACCCTGCTCGGCAACGGCATCGTGGGGTGCCGTCGATGGAGGACACCGATGCGATTGGATTCGATTCTCGCGTGCGTCATGGTGTGCGCGTTCGTCTTCGCGAGCGGATGTGACGACGAGGACCCGGCGGTGCCGGTGGCCCAGCCTGTGATGGACACGCCGACGCCGGCGCCGGCGCCGACGCCGGCAGCCCCGGAGGCGCCACCCGTGGGCGAGGCGCCGGCGCAGGGCGGCGCGACGCTTCCGCGCGCGGAGGACGTCCTCCCGGCAGACGAGGTCTCGCAGGGGTCGCTCGTCGTCTCCGGGGACGGATTCCGCTTCCAGATTCCGCCCACGTTCACCCCGGTCGAGGTCGAGGGTGCCGTCGTCGCGTACAGCGGAAGCGTGAACGGCAACATGAGCCCGACGACGCTTACGCTCTCCGTCACGAAAGCGCCGTTCGATGGGGACTTGGCGGCGCTCGTTGCAGAAAAGCGCGCCGAGGTGACCGCGAGCGGCGGCACGGCGCGCGAGATGCCCGGACTGATGACCGTGCAGGGGGAGATGGCCTCGAGCACGCGCCTGCGCGCCACGGTCAACGGCGTCGAGCACCTGTACGTGTTCGGCGTGCACGAGGGGCAGGCGTACACGCTCCAGTGCGAGATCGGCGCCGGGAGCATGCCGTGGGCCAACGCGGGGACTGCCTGCATGATCCGCGGGACGACGTTCCACGTGGCTCCGCCTGCCACGAACTGACGGGGGCGAAGCGCGCGCTCCGGCCGCCGGGCCGGGCGCGGGCTCGCCGCCGCGTCGCGTCAGCGGTCGCCCGTCCCCGTCCTCGGAGCGGCGCGAGCATCCTTCGTGCGGCAGGGCTCAGCTCGCCGGGCCGCCGGCGCCGCGCGAGACTCGACGAAGCGCGCAGGCCGTGAGGCTGGGCGCGAGTGGATCGAAAGTCATTCTATGATGTGTCGCATGGAAGTGACCCGATGCGAGTTGATGTGGCTCGTCGATGACGCGTGGGTGCCGGCGACGTCCCTCGTCGGCCGAGAAGTAGCTCTGGTCGATTCGTACGTGAACGCCGAGCACATCAGCTGCTGCTCGTTCCAAGTTGGGTTCTTCATCGACGTCGACGGAGTCCCGTGGAGCGATGGGGGAACGGTCGACGAGCCCTGGATGACGATGAGCTGGTTCTACGCCTTACTGACGCTTCTCGGAGGCGACGATCACGCCGGACCGACCACCGGTCCTTGGGAAGAGTCCCGACTCACGTGGGCGCTGACGGGTGACCGCCTCGCCATGGAGGACGTGCATCACAGCGGGCGGGTGTCGATGCGCCGCGTGGAAGTCTCGTTCGTGGATCTAGCGAGGCGCATCTGCGAGGGGGGGAGGCTGCTCGCCGACATCACGCGGGCTGTGCGCCGAGAGCTCCTCAGCCGACGCCCGCGCTCCGACGACGGCGAAACGCAGCGACGCCTCGACGCGATCGACGTGAACCTCCCGCAAGAGGGAGACGACGGTCTCGGCATGGTCGACCGCGCCATCGATTTGCTGGAAGCGAGGGCCGTGTAGAGGCGCTTCCCCTCATGAAGGAGGCGATGGGGGCGAAGATCGCTCACGGCGGCGCGGGAGAAGCCGGAGGGTTAGCGGGCGCGGGAGCGCGGCAAGCGAGCGGGATCCGTCGTGTCTCGCGTTCGAAGCGCGCGAGGGCGACGATGTCCTCGCAGTCGTCGAGCGTGAGAGCGAGGGCGAAGCCGATGCGCCGGTTCGACGCGAAGGCCGAGGGGTTTGTCTCCTCGAGGGCACGGATCCGGCCGACGGTCTGGCGACGCCAGCCCTCGGATGCCTCGCTCGCCTCGTCCTCGATGAGCGAATGCTCCCGCCGCTCGAAGAGCACGTCGAACGCGCGGTCTTTCGTCGCTTGGGGTGCATCGAGGGCGAAGAGGAGCTCCGCCGCGCGGCGGTAGCCGTCTCCGTCGAGCGCGCGCTCGGCCGAGGCGAGCGAGCGCGTGCGCCAGTCGGCGACCGTCTCGCCGAGCCGTTCTCCGGCGATCTCGAGCATGGTGCGGTGCACGACGTCGTCGCCCGCCGGCCAAGAGGCGAGGAAGAGATCGTGCATCCACTTCCGATCGACGTCGCTGCCTTCCACCCCGACCCACTCGATGGTCGCGCGGGACACGGGCCCGCGGTCGACCGTCACCACACCGTCGGTCACCTTGCGCTCGAGATAACGCCGAGCCGCCCCGGCACCGCGTCTCGCCAGCGCTTCGGGCAGCGGAGGAGCGCCCTCGAACCGAGCGCGGCTCTGGCGACGGTCGGACAGGTACCACGACAGCCACTCGTCGGGATCGCCCTCGAGGCCCTCCCATTGCCCGATCCGGTGCTCGTCGAGCCAGGCGAGCCGCTCTGCGCCGAGCCGCACGAAGGAGCGGTCGACCGCTTCCTCGGGCGGGCTCACTCCGACTCGCGGTCGACTCTCCGTCCACGTCTCGACGAATGTGCGCGCGCGAGCGAACAGGGCGTCCGCGAAAGCAGGATCGACCGAACCGGCCTCGAGCCGCGAGGCCACGATGCGCTCGTGCGCATCCCCGTCCGGCCAGCCCGCGAGCAAGGCGAGATCGAGCCGGGGAGATGGATCCTGGGCCTCCGCCGCCGCGAGCAACAGCTCCCAGTCCGTGCCGAAGCCCTGTTCGTGATCCTCGAGCACGCCGACCGCGATGTCTTCTGGTGATCGAAACGTCGAGAAGTCGACCTCGCTCTCGGTGACCTCCGAGCCCGGCGCATCGAACGGCGTTCCCTTCGGCAAGAGATGGAAGACGCGCCAGATCTCGCCGTGTCGCGCCGCGACGTGCTGCCCGTTCTCCGAGATCGCGACGCCGACTGCGTCCCCGATCGCATCGACGTCCCCGTTGGGCTCCCAGCCGACGATCACGCCCGGCCGATCGTCGACCGTCATCGTCACGCGGATCCCGGAGTCCTCCCAGGTCGGGTAGAGAATCCCGAACGCGTGCGGCGCGCCGACCGCGCCCACCCCCATCCCCGCGCGGTGCTCGGCTCGGATCTCCACGCGGCGGCCGTGCTCCTCGTGGACGACCTCGGCCGACTCGCAAGTGAGCGGCGCGCACGCGGTCGCGAAGAGAAAGACGAGAAGGAGCTGGGCTCGGCGCATCGGTCGCGGGCAGGGTACTACGGCTCGACGCGCGCGCCCCAGCGGATCGTATTCGGCGTGGAAGAGCGCGACGAGAAGGCCTGACGCGACCGAAGCGTCAGCCCTCCCGTCCGACCAGAGAAGGCCGCTCCACGGCCGGCCTCTCGACGACCTGGCACTCGGGCGGCGTGAAGGGGGTGGTGCCCCTGATCCCGAGCACGCTGGTCCTGGCGTCGCGCGTGACGCTCGAGGCGCCGCGGCGGACCGCCCTGGACACGAACGACCGCACCGAGTGGGCGCTGGTCGCCGACCTCGTGCTGACGGGCAAGGCGCAGCGCTTTCCGGTCGACTACGCGTTCGGCGTCTACAACCTGTTCGATTGGCGGTACTCGCTTCCGGTCAACCCGTTCCCCGCCCCGGTCATGCCGCAGGCGGGCCGCACCTTCCTCGCGAGCGCCCTCGGAAGTAGTCTCCTATCCAAGCGGGAGAGTGCGGGAGGACGGGATCGACGCGCGTCCTTGCCCTTCGGGCGGCGTGCTGGCTAGAGTCGCGCCCGCCGATCCGGCGGTAGCCCGTGACGGCAGAGGGAGCCCGGGGAAATGGAGGCACGGATGCGGACCGCATGGCTCTTGGTGATCGCGCTAATTGCCGTTTCGACGAGCGGTTGTGCGAGCTGGTTCCTGAACGGGGCGCGCATGCACGAGGGCGGCGCGCCTGCCACGACGACGGCACGCTTCGCCGTCCCGAGCTGCCGGATGATCGCCGACGGCAGCAGCATGGCCGGGCCCGCCGGCCAGTACTACTACCTCTCTCAGGAGGCGACCGGACCGGTGCTCTACGAGCTCGGCGGGAACGGCGAGGGAGCGGCCATCACGAACTACTGGTCGGACGACCGCGGCGTGCACTTCTTCACGTGGGTCGCGCGGAGCCACGGCTGGGTCTACACGTTCCCTCACACGCGCGAGCAGATGCCCACGCGCTGGGTGTTCCCGGCGGGCAGCTACCAGATCATCCAGGCGAGCAACGGCGCGAGCATGCCCGACGGCCAACCGCAGATGGCCTGCGAGATGGTCCCGGGCTGACGGCGTTCGTCAGCGATCGACCTCGATGTCGCCCGACGACACCGGGGGCGCGGCCGAGAGCAGATCGAAGGTCAGGGTCACGCCGAGCGTGGCGACGCCGGCCGCCAGGAGGACGTCCGCCACGAGGTTCATCGTCTCCACGCGGTCGTGGTCGCCGGCCGTCGGGTTCGGGGCATCGAGGAAGTCGCTCCGCGCGGCGAGCGCCAACCCGCCCACGACGGCACCGGCGGCGACGAGCCCGGCCCCCCCGCCGTACCCGATCCACCGCCACCCGGTCCACGGCCGTTCGTCGGGGTCGACGAGCGTGGCGCGCACGCGGGTCGAGCTGCCGGCCTCGACCAGGACCTCCGTGGACCAGGGGTCGTGGCCCTCCGCCGTGACCTCGACCTCGTGCGATCCGGGCGCGAGCGTGTCGAGCGTGAGCGGAGCGGCCCCGCGTGGCTCGCCGTCGACGATCACCGTCGCGCCGGAGGGGTTCGTCATCACCGAGAGCACGGCCATCCGCGCCGCGTCACGGCCCAGGCGCACGGACAGGCGCGCCGGCTGGCCGTCGACCACGTCGACCACGCGCGCCTGCTCCACGTATCCCTCCCGACGGATGACCACCTCCGCGCTTCCCACGGGCAGCAGGGCGCGGAGCGGTGTCGTCCCGAGCGGCTCGTCGCGGCCCGCGAGGTGCACCGTCGCGCCCGCGGGCTCCGACTCGACGATCAGCTCGGCCACGAGGCGCTCGAGGACGACGCGCGACTCGGTGCGCTCTCCGACCGCGGCCGTCACTTCCTCGCGCGCCGGCCCGTACGAGTCGCGGTGCAGGACGAGGGTGTGCGAGCCAGGGACCACCGCGACGCGCCGTGGCGTCCGGCCCACCGCGCCGAGCTCCTGCCGATCCACGTAGACCGTCGCGCCCGGCGGCTCCGTGGTCACGACGAGGATCGCCAGCTCCGGCTCGAGCTCCGCGCGGCGCCGCTCCGCCACCGCCCGGTCCTCCTCGCCGATCTCGAACTCGGTCAGGTAGGTCTCGTACCAGTTGTACGCCTCGCGGCGATCGCCTTCTCCCTGGGGCCCTCGCGCGCTTCGGCCGAGGTGCCGGTACACCTCGGCGACGTTGAAGACCACGTTCGGGTTCCGGACGAGCCGGTTCGACGCCAGGAACTGCTGGAGCGCCTCGCGGTAGCGGCCTTGCTGGAGGAGCTCGCGCCCCATCTGATCGTGGAGCCGGGCCTCGGAGGAGTCGTCCGCGCGGGCGACGCCGGCAGCGAGGATCGCGCACAGGAACAGACCGAGGGTGCTCGCGCCGAATCTCATCGTGCCTTGATGATCAGGTCCGTCATGGGGGTGGCGGGCTCGGACGGCTCCGCGATCACCCGGGCTCGCAGCAGGCGCCGCTCGACGACCTCGGGGAAGGGCGGCTCGAGGGGGACCACCGTGCTGCGGTACCCGCCGAGCGACAGCACCGCCCGGGTCGGCTCCTCGGGAAGCTCGAGCGAGCAGGGGGCGGTGCAGCGTCGGTCGCCTCCGATCTCGACGGAGACGCCACGCGGGAGCGTCTCGAACCGGACGGTGCGCGTGACGGGCGCCGCCGGCTCGGGCGCGGGCGGCTCCTCGGCCGGAGCGGCCTCGGGATCGTCTTCCGGGATCGCCGCCGGAGGGACCGGCGCGGCAGGGATCGCCGCCGGCGACGTCGCGCTCGGTCCCTCGGTGCCCGACGCCATCCACCAGGCGCTACCGATCCCGCCCGCCACGAGCAGCGCGAGCGCCCCCGCGAGGACCCGGCCCCTCTTGCGACGACTCGGCGCCGGCGGCTTCATCGACTCGCTGACGAAGGGCGTCTCGGACCGGGGGGTGATCACGCTGACGGGCCCGCTCGGCATCGTGTCCACGAACCCCGCGACGCTCGGGCGCGCCGCCGACGCCTCCGGATCCTGGAGGAACCGCTCGAGCGCCTCGGCGAGCTCGCGCGCCGACTGGTGACGGGCCTCGCGGTCGCGGCTCATGGCCCGCGCCACGATCGCGGCGAGCGCCGGCGGAACGTCGGGTCTCGCGGACGACAAGGGGACGGGATCCTCGCTCGCGATCTTGAGGACGAGCTCGGGGTACGTGGCGGCGGAGAAGGGCGGGTGTCCAGCGAGCGCCTCGTAGAGGATCGCGCCCATGGCGTAGACGTCCTCGCGACCGTCGATGTCCTTCGCCCCACGCAGCATGGCCGGAGACATGTACAGCGGTGTACCGAACACCTGCCCGGTGCGCGTGAGCGGGACGTCGGCGGGGTCGGCCTCCGCGAGCTTGGCGATGCCGAAGTCGAGGACCTTCACGACGTCCTTCTGACGGCCCCGCGTCGCCAGGAAGACGTTCTGGGGCTTCAGATCCCGGTGCACGATGCCGTGCTCGTGCGCCGCGGACATGGCGTCCGCGAGGTCGGCGCCCACCCGCGCCACGAAGGCGGGATCGAGCGGGTGCTCCCGCTGGATCCGGTCGAACAGCTCCTCGCCTTCGAGCTTCTCCATCGCGATGAAGGCGACGCCCTCCTCGCGCCCGAGGTCGAAGACCTCGACGACGCCGGGGTGACCGATGGCCGCCGCCGCGCGCGCCTCGCGCATGAAGCGCGTGACCACCTCCCCGTTCTCCGCGAGCTTGGGGAGGAGGACCTTGAGGGCGACCGTCTTGCCGAGCTCCACGTGCTCGGCCTCGTACACGGCGCCGAAGCCGCCCTTGCCGAGCAGGCTCTTCACGTGGTAGCGGCCCGCGACGGTCCGTCCGGGCTCGATGGTGCTGGTGAGATTGTCCCCCATGGACCGCGCCGCGTGCAACGAAGCCTACCCCCGCCCTCCATCGCGCAGCAAGGCGCCGGACGGACGAACGACGCGGCCCGGAGGTCCGAGCCGCGGTCGTTCGCGTCGTTCACCGGGTGGCCGTGGTCAATCGTCGTATGCGGGCGGCTCGTAGGAGCCGACGAGCGTGCCCTCGTCCGACTCCACGAGGTCGGTGCGCACGAGGAGCTCCTGACCCAACACCGCCTCGGTCAGGCGTGCCTCGGGGGCCAGCTTGACCGTCTCCTCGAGCGAGACCTCCTTGAGCTGGGCGCCCGCGATGGAAGCCGTTCCGGCCAGGACTGCAGCAATGATGATCACGATACGCATGGTCGTTCCTCCTGTCTGAATCACTCGAATGGTCGTCCTCGTCCTCGTCGTCCCGGTCGTCAGTAGAGCCGCCAGGTCATGGTCTCGCCGCACGCGAAGTACACGCCGTACGAAGTGGCCAGCGTCGCGTGGCCGCTCCCTTCGACCTTCAGGTCGTAGCGCTGCCCGCAGGGGATGCTGCGCAGCGTGAACCGCTCGCCGGGGCTCACGACGTTCGCGCCGAGCTGGTCGCCGCCCCAGCTGCTGCTCGAGGAGGGCGAGACGTACAGGTACCAGATGCTGATCGAGCTGTCGTTCACGAGCAGGAGGGAGGACGTCGAGCTGACGGGCTCGCGGTCGCCGCCGCCACCGCCGTCGCCCTCGCCGACGCTGCCGCCTCCGCTCCCCGTGGGCCCCGACGTGTTGGTGCAGCCCGCGAGCCCGATCGCCAACGCCAGCCCAATCGCTCCGATCACCTTCGTCATGTCCGCCTCCTTCGTCGCGGTCACCGCCGCATGGTCGAGGCGTTTTGCAGAGGCCGTGCCGGCGCCCAAGTGGCTGGAATCAGGGCTGTCTTGCGGGTGTCACGCCCGCGCGCGCCGTTGTCTCGGCCGCACGGGCTTCGGTCACGGGCCGCCGTGATATCGTCGCGGCCCCGCCCGGGAGCTCCGACCATGACGATGGCGTCGACCGCGCCCAGCAACCTCGACGGCTCCGCCGGCGCCGGCGCGTGGCGCCTGGTGGTCCTGGCCTCTCCCGATGCCGGAAAGGTCGGCGACTCCAAGGTCCTGTCCGCGGCGCACCTCGTGGTGGGCCGCGCGGAGCCGGGCCCCGACCGCTTCTCGCTCGAGGACGGAGAGGTCTCGCGGGCCCACGCGCGGGTCGAGCGTCCCGATCCCGAGGGGCGCTGGCGGATCATCGATCTCGAGAGCCGAAACGGGACGTTCGTCAACGGCGAGCGGATCGGGGAGCGGGAGCTCGCCGCGGGCGACGTCGTGCGGGTCGGCGCGCACGTGCTCCTCCTGCAGTACCTGAGCGCGGCCGACTGCCAGGTGCTCGTGGCGGCGCCGCTCGAGCGCGGGCGGCTGCGCGGAGACAGCGTCGGGATGATGCGGGTGCGCCTCGACATCCGCACCGTCGGCAGGAGCGCGCGGCCGATCCTGGTCCTCGGCGAGACCGGCGTCGGAAAGGAGCTCGTGGCCGCCGAGATCCACCGGGTGAGCGGGCGCTCGGGCAAGCTCGTGGCCGTGAACTGCGCGGCGCTCCCCGAGAACCTCGTCGAGAGCGAGCTCTTCGGGCACGTGAAGGGCGCCTTCACCGGCGCCACGGGCACGAGCCACGGCCTGTTCGGCGAGGCGGACGGCGGCACTCTGTTCCTCGACGAGATCGGCGAGATGCCGCTCCCCCTCCAGGCGAAGCTCCTGCGGGCGCTGGCGACGGGCGAGGTGCGCGGAGTGGGCGAGAAGGAGCCACGCCACGTCGACGTCCGCGTCGTCGCCGCGACGAACGTGGACCTCGAGGCCGCCATCGATCGCGGCACGTTCCGCGCCGACCTCTACTCGCGGTTGATGGGCAGCACGGTCCGGGTCCCGCCGCTGCGCGAACGCAAGGAGGACGTGCTCCCGCTCGCCCAGCACTTCCTGCGCGCCGCCGACCGGGAAGGCGTGATCGGGGTCGACGCCGCCGAGGCGCTCGTCGTGCACCGGTGGCGGTTCAACGTGCGCGAGCTCGAGCAGGTGGTGCACGCGGCGGCGCTGAAGATGCCCGAAGGGGCGGCGCTCGATCTGGACGTGCTTTCCGCCGAGCTCTGCGCCCCGCTGCTCGCCCGGCGCGGACCCCCGAGCGCAGCCGGCGCGGCGCTGCCACTGCCCCTGCGCGTCCGCCGCGACGCGGTGCCCAGCGGACCGGACCTCGAGGAGGTGCTCCGCCACTTCGACGGAAACGTGGCGCAGGTCGCCGAGTACTTCGGCAAGGACCGGCGCCAGATCTATCGCTGGGCCGAGCGCCTCGGCGTGGACGTCGAGGCGTTCCGGGCCTGATCGATCACTCGCAGTGGTTGGGCGCGTCGCTCGGGAACGTCGTGCCCACGCAGCTCTCCCGCCCCTCGGCCGTGCAGTCCGCCGGCGAGGTGCAGAGCGGGTAGCACGTGCCGACGTCGTCCGTGCCGTCTCCGACGCACACGGCTCCGTCGGGGCAGCTCTGCGCCGAGACACGGCAGAGCGCGCCGCAGTACCCCTCGTCGCCGTCGGCCGTCAGGCAGATACCCGACTTGCACTGGCTGTCCGCGGTGCAGACCGCGCCCATGGCGAGCCCTGCGTCGGGGCTCGGCTGGCACTGGGCGTAGTACGGGTCGCAGGTGCTGACCTCGCACTCCGCGTCGCTCGTACAGAACGGGTAGCAGGCGTTGCTCCAGCAGATCCGTCCCGGGCCGCAGTCCGACTCCGCGAAGCAGCTCCGGGCGCAGTAGACGCCGCCGAGACAGATGGTGCCCTCGTCCGGGCAGTCGGAGGTCGTGTCGCACGGCCGGGAGCAGATCCCGCCGGGCAGGCCGGTCCTCTCTTCCGACTGGCAGAGCGTCCCCTCCATGCAGTCGTCGTGGCAGCCGCACGGCAGGCCGTCCGTGTTCCCCGCGGGGCGGCCCTTGCACGCGGCATCGGGCCACGGCTTCATGCACCCGGTGCGCCCCTCCGGGATCCCGAGATCCCGGCACTCGAGCTCCGGGTCCGCGCAGCCCCCGTCCACGCACGGCGGGACGCAGTAGCCCACGTCGCCCGTGTCGAAGAAGCCGCCGACGCACACGGCGCCGTCGGGGCAGTCCTGCGCGGAGATCAGGCACAGCGTCGTGCAGCGGCCGTTGTTCGCGTTGCAGGAGCCCGACTGGCAGTCCTCGTCGCGCACGCAGGCCCCGTACACGCCGGCGCCCGCCGGCTCCTCGCCCCACAGGCAGCGCCGTGACGTGGCGTGGCAGCGGCCCGAGAGGCAGTCGGCGTCCGAGCGGCAGTAGCCGTAGCACTCCCGATCGAAGCACACGTCTCCCGCCGGGCAGTCGGTGTGAGCTTCGCAGGGCAGCGTACAGAGCCCGACGTCCTCCGACCCGGCGACTTCCGAGCACACGGTTCCGTCCATGCAGTCCGCATCGCTCGTGCACGACCGGCCACAGAACCCGCGCGGCGAGACGGCCCGGTCCTCCGGGATGCACAGCGCGCCCGTCCGGCAGTCGGTGTCGCAGTTGCAGTCGCGCGCATCCATCGACGCGCCCGCCTCCCCGCACTCGCGGACCACGCCGGAGTCCGACCCCGCGCCCGCGTCCCCGCGGGTGCGCCGGTCGCTTCCGGGACACCCTGCGACCGCCGCCACCATGCACACGACCCCCACGAGCTGACGCATTCGCCCCTCCTCACCGATTCGGAAGCAGGTCCTCGCTGCGAAACACGCGCAGCCGCACACCCGACTCGCTGCGGTCGAGGCCCACCCCCGAGTCGTCCGTCCAGGCCACGAACACCGACCCGTCGACCACGGCCAGCGAGGGTGACTCCTGGTTCCCGCGCGTGGTCGCGTTCAGCGCGAAGTCACCCTGACCGCACGCCGGATTGGCGAACTGGAATTCGCCGTCGGGGTCGAGCATCACCCCTCGCACGCCCGAGCCGTCCCCGTCGGTGCGGCCGACCGCGTTCTCCTCCTGCCACGCGACGAAGAAGCCACCGCCGGGCCTGGCGACGGCCGTGACGTCCACCTCGTCGCCCGTGGTGGTGGACCCGATCCGGAAGATGCCCGAGACGGGACCGGAGAACGGATCGAGGAGCCGAGCCATGGCGCGCTGGGCGCCCGAGCCGTCCGGCTGTGTCCACACGACGAGCAGCTTCTCGCCGTCGAAGGCCACCTCGACGTTGCCCTCCGGGTGCGGCGACAGGCCGTCGGTGCGCGCCACGTCGTTCGTTGCGATGTGCTCGAGGCGATCGTCGAACACGTGTACCCGGACGACGGTGTCGACCCCGCCGCCCATGGCCGCGACGGCGAAGCGGTCTTCGTCGATCGACGCGATCGCGATGCGCTGGACGTCGCCGATCTCCGGAAGCTGTACCGGGCCTCCGTCGATGTCCCGGACGGTTCCCAGGAACTCGGGGGGCGATCCGGACGTGTCGAGGACTCGCGCCATCACGCGCGCGACGGTGGCGCCCCCGCGCCCCTCGTCGTAGAACGCCTCGCTCCAGACGACGGCGAACTGGTCGACCCCCGTCACCGCCACCTGTCCGACGACCGGCTTCCATTCGGGCGAGTCGCTGATCGCGAACACGACGTCGCCCAGGCACCCCGTGGACCACAGCCGCCGTCCGCGAAGCTCCCCTGGCCCGAGCAGATCCGTCGCCTCGGACCAGACGACGAGGTGGTGCCCGTCCGGGTCGGGAGACGCGGCGGCGAAGGGCCGGTACCGGAGCGCGTCTCCGTGCTCGTCGAACGTGGCAACCCCGATCTCGCCGCCGCCGTCGGCGTCACACGTGCGGATGGGCTCGCCGCGCTGAGTCAGGAGGGCGAGGCGCACCTCCCGGCGCACCGTCGACTCGCCCATCGGAGCCGACACGAACGCGAGCAGCCCGCCCTCACCCGGCAGCTCGGCAATGGAGCCACGGCCGTGCACCTGTTGTGCGCCCGGGGTGAGGACGTTCCCGTCCACCTCGGGACCTGCCTCGCGCTCGCACACGTCGAGGTCGTTGACGACCGAGCAGGCGCCGATCAGGGCCGCGCAGATCGTCACGCCCACCGTACGAATTCCCCCTCCCGGCGCCTCTGCCATCGGATCGCGCGACCTTACCCATCCCCCTGGCGGCGTCGCAACAGTGCTTCGCATTTTTCGAGCATCCCCGTTCCTCCCCGACGGCAGCGCGGATAGGATTCCGCCCTGCGCGCCGTCAGGGCGTGGGAGGAGAGGAAGCGTATGCGGGGCATCATCGTGCTTCAGGGGCTGCTGGGGGGCCTGCTGCTGTCTTCGTCCGTGGCAGCGGCGCAGGACGCGGAGTGCGTACCGGCGTGTCGGTCGGGCTATCTCTGCCACGAGGGACAGTGCATCTCGGCGTGCAACCCGCCTTGTTCGGCGGGAGAGCAGTGCACGTCGGCGGGCGAGTGCGTCGCCCAGCCGTCGGTGCCGCCACCCGCGCAGACGCCGCCGGCGCAGGTCCAGCCGCCGGGGACGCAGGCTCCGCCTCCCGGGATGCAGACGCCGCAGTACGGCGCGTCCCCTCCGCCTCCCGCGACGCAGCCGCCGCCCGGCGCGCCGCCGCAGGGATTCGCGTCCGGAGCGACACCGCCCCCGCCCCAGGGCCAAGCATCCGGGGGCTGGGTGTCGGCCAGCCCGGGGGGAGCGCCCCCGGGCACGGGCTACGGGCCGCCGCCGATGCAGCAGCCGCGGAGCGCCGGCTGGGCCAGCACCGCGGGCGCCCTCGGGCTCGTGTCGGCGTCGCTCGTGCTCGGGCTGGCGATCGGAGCGGAGGTCACCAAGGAAGATCAGGTTCCGTCGCTGTTCCCACTCGGGGTGGGCGCGACGCTCGCGCTCGGCGTCATGGCGCCCGTCACCGCGTCCGGCGCCGCGTCGGCCCGGCAAGGCGGAGTCAGCGGCGCGCCGGGCATGCGCATCGCGGGCTGGATCGGCTACGCGCTCGCCCTGGTGGACGCAGTGTCGCTCGTGATCCTGGGTGCCTCCGAGATCGAGCCGCCGGACGGCGTCATCACCAGCGTCGGCATCCTCGGCGCGGCCTCCATCGTCTTCTTCTCGATCGATGCGTTCGCGTCGGCGTCCGAGGCGTCGAGCGGCGTGGCGCGGCCATCGCCGTCATGGGCACCGGGCTTCGCCGTTCGCCCGAACCGGGAGGGCGGCGTGGACGTCCTCGGCGGGCTCACGACCGCGTTCTGATCCTCACGCGGGCGCGATGGACGCGTCGAGGCGTCGAGCTCGAAACGGGCGTCAGACCTGGACGGCGTGCCGCGCCGAGTCGTTGTGCCGGTAGAACTCCTTCCAGAGGTACTGGTAGCCGGCGCGGAGCTGGTCGGCGGTGAAGTTCTTCGGCCGGAACGTCGGGTTGGCGTCGTTGTACCGACTCCAGTCGCGCGTGAGGATGCGATCCTCTTCGCTCAGCTTCCGGTAGAGGGGCGTGCCGGGGTAGGGCGTGAGCACGACGAACTCGGCCGTGTCGATGCGCGCGCGCTGCGAGTACTCGAGGACTTGGTCGAAGACCCCGAGGTCCTCTTCGTCGTGGCCGACCAGGAGCGAGGCGTACACCCCGAGCCCCTGGTCGCGCACGCGCTGCACCGCGTCGATCGCGCGCTGGTACTCCTTGGCATCCTGGTCGGCCTGGAACGCCTTGCGCGAGACCGGACAGAAGCCGAAGACCATGTAGATCGAGACGGTGCCCAGGTCCCGCAGGTGTGCGTAGAACTCGTCCGGGGCGAGCAGCGCCTGGTGCGGGCTCGCGCCCACGTAGGACATGGTCGTGCCGAGGCCCTTGCTGAGCCCCATGGCCTCCGCGAAGTGGCTCTGCACCTTGCCCGCGGGGAACGAAGTCGTGTCCTCGGTCAGCGAGACGTGACGGCTCTGCCCGTCCTCCGCGAAGATCCGGAAGTTGTCGGCGACCCACTCGGGCGGCGCGAACCGCATCTTGCGTCCCATGTACTCGGGGATGGCGCACGCGACGCACCGCAGGGGGCAGCCGCGGGAGATCTGCACCGGGTAGTCGACGGTGAGCTCGCCGGTGGGTCCGGTCGAGCGGTAGCCCGTCGGCCCCTCCTTGGCGAAGTAGAGATCCCACCGCGGCCGCGGCAGCCCGGCGAGGTCGAAGGGCTCCGAGGCACGGTACACCGGCTGGAGCGTCCCGTTCTCCGCGTCGCGCAGGATGTCGAGCCACACCGGCTCTCCCTCGCCCATGCAGACCGCGTCGACGTGTGGGGCCATCTCCTGCGGCATGAGCGACGAGAAGATGCCGCCGGACACGACCTTCGTCCCCCGCTTGCGGAACTCGTCTCCGATCTCCATCGCGCGCATGGCGCCGGGCGTGAACACCGGCATGGCGACGAGATCGAAGGGCTCGTCGAAGGGGACCTTTTCGATCCGATCGTCGTAGAAGACCACCTCGTGCCGGTCCGGCGTCAGGCCCGCGAGGAGCGCGATGCCCATGGGCGGCGATCCGAGGTAGCTCCCGGCGGAGACGTCCTCGGCGATCTCGGGGTTCGCCTGCGCGTGGCGAACATAGGAGGGATAGACGAAAGCGATACGCATGGAGCCCCCTCGATGGCACGAGATGGGATGGGTTTGCAAGGACCGATTCCTTCCGCGGCGCGGATGTCAGCGCGCCCGGGTGGGTCGATCAAACTAGCCGACCGTCCAGGTCTCTCCGGACTCGAGGACGGCCTGGAGGGTGGTCGCGCGCTCGGTGCGCTGGCGCTCCACCTGCTCGTCGAGCATCGCGTCGTAGCTCGGCCGCTCGACGGCGTGCAGGACCCCGACGGGGACCGGCAGGTCCGGCCCCTCGAAGCGGGAGAGGAACAGCGAGATCATCTCGTTCGTCTCGTCGTGGACGACGACCTCCTCGCTGTCACCCGGGACCACCCGCGGCGTCAGATCCGGGGTCATGGCGATCCCATGCTCGCCGTTCTTGCCGAAGACCATGCGCTTGCCGTGCTCGACGTAGAGCACGCGCTGGTCTTTCTGGGCCTTGTCGGTGAGCTGCGCGAACGCGCCGTCGTTGAAGATCGGGCAGTTCTGGTAGATCTCGAGGAACGCCGCCCCCCGATGGGTCGCGGCGCGCGAGAGCACCCCCTGGAAGTGCTTCGCGTCCACGTCGATGACGCGGGCGACGAACCCGCCGCCGCACCCGAGCGCGAACCGCACGGGATCGACCGGGTAGTCGATCGAGCCCACCGGGGACGACTTGGTGCGCGTCCCCGTCGGAGACGTGGGGCTGTACTGGCCCTTGGTCAGGCCGTAGATGCGGTTGTTGAAGAGGAGGATCTTCACGTCCACGTTGCGCCGTAGGACGTGCAGCATGTGGTTGCCGCCGATCGACAGGGCGTCGCCGTCGCCCGTGATCACCCACACGCTCAGGTCGGGGCGCAGCACCTTGATCCCCGTCGCGATGGCCGGGGCGCGCCCATGGATGCCGTGGATCCCGTACGTGTTCATGTAGTACGGGAACCGCGACGAGCACCCGATGCCGGCGACGAAGACGTACTTCTCGCGCGGGATACCGAGGTTCGGCAGCGTCCGCTGCACCTGCGCGATGATCGAGTAGTCCCCGCACCCGGGGCACCAGCGGACCTCCTGATCGGACTTGAAGTCCTTCGCGGTCAGCGTCGAAACGTCGTTGGCCTTCGCGTCCATCAGTTCGCCTCCAGCTCGGCGCGGATCGCGTCCTCGATCTCCGCGACCTTGAACGGCTGTCCCTGGATCTTGCCGTAGGACCGGGCGTCCACGAGGAGCTCCGAGCGAAGCACCTTCGTGAGCTGTCCCAGGTTGAGCTCGGGTACCACGACCTTGTCGAACTTCCGGAGGATCTCTCCGAGGTCTTGGGGGAGGGGGCACAGGTTGCGCAAGTGGACGTGGCCGACGCGGTGGCCATGCCTGCGCGCGCGTACGACGCCCTCTCGCACCGCGCCGAAGGTCCCGCCCCAGCTCACGACGACGAGCGAGCCCGACGAGTCGCCGAACACCTCGGTGGGCTCGTAGTGGCGCGCGATCCGCTGCACCTTCTCGAGCCGCAGCTTGCTCATGCGCTCGTGGTTCTTGGGGTCGGTGCTCACGTTCCCGGTAAGGTGCTGCTTCTCGAGGCCGCCGACGCGGTGCTCGAGGCCCGGCGTCCCCGGCAGCGCCCAGGGGCGCGCGAGCTCGTCGTCCCGGCTGTACGGCTGGAAGCCCTCCGGATCCGTCCGGAACTTCACGTCGATCTTCGGCAGGTCGGCGATCTTCGGGATGCGCCACGGCTCGGCGCCGTTCGCGACGTAGCCGTCCGTCAGCAGGAACACCGGGGTCATGTGCCGGATGGCGCACCGCGTCGCCTCGATGGCCGCGTAGAAGCAGTCGCCGGGGCTGCGCGCGGCGATCACCGGGATCGGGCTCTCTCCGTGGCGTCCGTAGAAGGCCTGCAGGAGGTCCGCCTGCTCCGTCTTGGTCGGCAGGCCGGTCGCAGGGCCGGCGCGCTGCACGTTGACGATCACCATCGGGACCTCGAGCGCCGCCGCGAGCGCGATCGTCTCGCCCTTGAGCGCGACGCCGGGGCCGCTCGTCGTCGTCACCGAGAGGGCGCCCGCATAGGCGGCGCCCACGGCCGCGCACGCCGCCGCGATCTCGTCCTCGGCCTGGAAGGTCCGCACGCCGAGGGCCTTCTGGCTCGCGAGGTACTGCAGGATCGGAGTGGCGGGCGTGATGGGGTAGCTCGCGCACACGAGCTCGAGCCCGCTCAGCTCGGCGGCCGCGATGAGCCCGTAGGCGAGGGCTTCGTTGCCCGAGATGTTGCGGTAGAGGCCCGGCTCGAGCTCCGCCGGCCTCACCTCGTAGACGTGCGCGAACAGCTCCTGCGTCAGCCCGTAGTTGTAGCCGGCCTTGAGCGCGAGGACGTTGGCCTCCTTGATGTCCGGCTTCTTCGCGAACTTCTGCTCGAACCAGTGCAGCGTGTGGTCGAGGCTCCGGCCGAACATGAAGTAGACGAGCCCGAGCGCGAACATGTTCTTGCTCCGAGCCGCCGTGCGTACGGGCAGCCGAAGCTCCTCGATCGCCTTGAGCGTCAGGTCGGTGATCGGAACCTCGATCACCCGCCAGCCGTCGAGCGAGCCGTCGGTGCGCGGGTCACTCGGGTAGCCCGCCTTGTCCAGGGCGCGCGCGTCGAACCCGGCGCTGTCGATGACGAGGATGCCTCCCTTGCGGACGTCCTCGAGGTTCACCCTGAGCGCCGCCGGGTTCATCGCGACCAGCACGTCCACACTGTCGCCCGGCGTGAAGACGTGCTCGCTCGAGAAGTGGAGCTGGAAGCCCGAGACGCCCGCGAGCGTGCCCGCGGGCGCGCGAATCTCGGCGGGGTAGTCCGGGAATGTCGCGAGGTCGTTTCCGGCCAGCGCGGAGGTCTCGGTGAACTGCGTACCGGTGAGCTGCATTCCGTCGCCGGAGTCGCCGGCGAAGCGGATCACCACCGAATCGAGGGTTTCGACGGTCCGTTCCAATGCCTACACCATGGGTCGGGAAATTCCGCGGATTATAGAACGCCCGAGCGACCTGGCACCCCTTTGTGGGGAGGGGCCGATCCTCTGGGGCACCAGGGTAGGTCCGCCACCCCCGTCAGGAAAGAAATCCCCCGTCCCGAGCGGGAAATCGAGGAACGAGGGTCGTGCACGGTGGAACCCACTGGCGGCCAGGAGGCGAACCGAGGCGCATCCTACGCCTGTCGGGGCGGCCCGGCGAGACCCATCGAGGTCATTGCCTGCTTCGGGGCGCAGACTGTAAGGAATCTCACGTTGGCGCCCGTCTCGAGGGCCCCGTCCCGATCGGGGCGCGCCGCCACGTGCGCCCGCGCGCGGGCGTGCCGGTGCGCCCCGGCCGGCTGCCGGGATCGCGGACGGATCGGCGCGCGCCCGAGCGGCACGGCCGTTGCGATGCCGTCTGCCCGAGGGAGATCCAGCAATGCACCATCGCCGGCTCGGGGCGGCGCTCGCCGCCGGCGCGGTCGTGCTCGTGGGATGCGCGAACGGCCGGCGCGCCGGCCTGTCCGTGCACGACGCCCCGGACGCCGGGCCCACGGTCACGCTCGAGGAGGCCATCCAACCCGTCGTGGAGCTTCCGCCGGACCTGCGCGTCGAGTGCACCGCGGGCTTCGACCCGATGATCTGCGGCGGCGCCTGTCCCGCGCGGCAAGGATGCTGCGTGACGGGCATCCGCCCGCTCGGCGTCTGCCGGACTCTCGAAGAGTGCGGCCCGCAATGCCAGCTCGACTGCCTCGTCGCGGACGCGACCTACGGCGGGCTGGCCGGCCTGAAGTGCGAGGCGCTCTGCACGTGGCTCGCGCCCGAGCCCGAGTGCCGCCCGCGCCCGTGAGGAGTCTTCAGCAGAAGCGCGCGGGCGAGACGACACCGACGAGCGGGTCGTCCTCGCCCGCAACGAGCCGCGCGGCGAGCTCGCCCGCCGCCACGCCGACGGTCATCCCCCGACCGCCGAGCCCCGCGAGCCACGAGAGGCCGCGGCACCGCGGATCGGGTCCGGCGACGAGCTCGCGGTCGGGCGTGTAGGTCCGGAGGCACGCCCACGCCCTGCGCACGCGCGCCGCGCCGAAGGCGGGAGCGAGCGCGGTCACGCGCCGCGCGAGCACGTCGAGCTGCGCCGCGTCGGTGGGCGGGACGCCTGGACCGGACGGCGTCTCGTCGCACGGGCTCGCCAGGACCCCACCCGACTCGGGGCGGTAGTAGACCTCGTCGCCGACGTTCCACACGACGGGCTCACCGCCTGCCGCAGGGGCGTCGAGGACGACCAGGTGGCGGCGGAGCGGCACTGCGGGGATGGGAGCGCCCGCGCTCGTCCCGAGCTCCGAAGCCCAGGCGCCCGCGGCCACGACGAACCGCTCGGCCTCGACCCGTCTCCCGTCCGACAGCAGGACGGCGCTCGCCCGATCGTCCTCGCGCACCACGGCGCAGACACGCGCGCCCGCCTCGATCGCGACGCCGGCTCCGCGCGCCGCCCGGGTGAGCGCCTCCACCATGGCGTGGATGTCGAGCACGCCGGCCTCGGGGACGTGCAGCGCCGCCCGCGTCGAGCCGCCCTCGAGCGGTGGGGCGAGGCGCACCGCTTCGGCGGCGTCCATCGGCGCCGCGGTGACGCCCGCCGCGCGCGCACCGGCGGCGTTGTCGTCGAGCAGCGCGGCGTCGGACGCGGTGACGAGCGCGCCCGTCTGCCGCAGCCAGCCCTCGCGTCCGAGCAGCGCGTCGAGCATGCAGGCGCTCCTCCGCGTCAGCTCGGGCGACGTGCCGCCGTCGGTCGGGAGCCAGATCGCGGCGTTGCGTCCCGTGCTGTGCGCTCCGAGCAGCCGCTCCTGCTCGAGCAGCAGGACCGACGCGCCGCGCACGGCGAGCTGCCACGCGGTCGCGAGGCCTGCGACGCCGCCGCCGACGACGACCGTGTCCCGAAGTGCCACGCGCGGACTATGGCGCACTTGTGACGGAACGCACGCCGGTACACGCCCGCGCGCGCTACGTGCGCACAGTGGAGCCCGTCGTCCGGCCGGCCGCGCACTTCTTCGATCGCGCGCCCTTCCTCGTCTTCTGGGAGACGACTCGCGCGTGTGATCTCGTCTGCCGCCATTGCCGCGCGTGCGCGGTTCCGGAGCGGGACCCGCGCGAGCTCTCCACGGACGAGGGCTTTCGTCTGCTCGACGAGATCCACGCGATGGGCTGTCCGCTCGTCGTGCTGACGGGTGGAGATCCCGCCAAGCGGCCGGACCTCGTCTCGCTCGTGCGCCACGGCACCGAGATCGGCCTGCGCATGGCGCTGACGCCGAGCGCCACTCCGCTCATCACGCGTGATCTCCTCGAGCGGCTCCGCGACGCGGGGCTCGCGCGGCTGGCGGTGAGCCTCGACGGTGCCCTGCGCGCCACGCACGACGCGTTCCGCGGCGTCGACGGCTCGCACGCACGCACGTTCGAGATCCTCCGCGCGGCCCGCGAGCTCGGCATCACGACGCAGATCAACACCTCGATCACGCGCTTCAACCGCGACGAGCTCGACGGCGTGGCGCGGGAGATCGCCGAGCTCGACATCGAGCTGTGGGCGGTGTTCTTCGTCGTGCCCACCGGCCGCGCCGGTGCGGCGGACCTGCTCGGCCCGGACGAGGTGGAGGAGCTGCTCGTGCGTCTCGCCGAGATCGCCGAGCGCGCCCCCTTCGACGTGAAGACGACGGCGGCGCCCCACTTCCGCCGCGTGCTCCTGCAGCGGAAGGTGAGCCGGAACGAGATCCGGGGGCTCGCCGACGGCATCGGGCGCGCGCCTCGCAGCGTCAACGAGGGGCAGGGGGTGTGCTTCGTGTCGCACGTGGGCGACGTCTACCCGAGCGGGTTCCTCCCGATCCCCTGCGGCAACGTGCGCGACGAGGGGATCACGCGCGTCTACCGCGAGCACGAGCTGTTCCGGCGGCTGCGCGATCCGGACGCGCTCGGCGGCAAGTGCGGGGCCTGCGAGTTCCGCCGCGTCTGCGGCGGCTCGCGCGCGCGGGCCTACGCCGTGCACGGCGATCCGCTCGCCGAAGAGCCCTCGTGCGCGTACGCGCCGAAGGGCTGGGAAGGTGACTGACTTGTTCGAGCCCAGGACCATCATCGAGCCGTTCCGCGTCAAGGTCGTCGAGCCGCTCCCCATGCCGAGCCGGGAGCGTCGCGCGGAGGCGCTCCGAGAAGCGCGCCACAACCTGTTCGGCATCCGCGCGGACGACGTGACCATCGACCTCATGACCGACTCGGGCACGAGCGCCATGAGCCAGGACCAGTGGGCGGCGATGCTCCGCGGCGACGAGTCCTACGCCGGCGCGCGCTCGTTTTTCGAGCTCGAGGCGGTCATCCGAGATCTCACCGGGCTCCGGCACGTCATCCCGACGCACCAGGGCCGGGCCGCCGAGCGGATCCTGTTCGGCGTCATGGGCCGCGAGGGGGCGGCCGTGCCCGCGAACACGCACTTCGACACGACGCGCGCGAACGTCGAAGCGGCGGGCTGCGAGGCGCTCGACTTCCCGATCCGCGAGGGGCTCGATCCCTACGCCGACCACCCGTTCAAGGGCGACGTGGATCTCGAGCGGCTCGGGGCGTTCCTGGAGGAGCACCACGCGCGCGTCCCCGTCGTGGTCGTCACGGTCACCAACAACAGCGGCGGCGGCCAGCCGGTGTCGCTCGCGAACCTCCGGGCGCTGCGCGAGCTCCTGTCCCGCTGGGAGATCCCGCTCTTCCTCGACTGCGCGCGCTTCGCCGAGAACGCGTGGCTCATCAAGCAGCGCGAGCCCGGCCAGCAGGATCGCTCGGCGACCGACATCGCCCGGGACATGTTCCGCCTCGCCGACGGGGCCATGATGAGCGCCAAGAAGGACGCCTTCGGCAACATCGGCGGCTTCCTCGCCGTGAACGACGACGAGCTCGCCCGCCGCTGCCGCAACGTCCTGATCCTGACGGAGGGCTTCCCGACCTACGGGGGGCTCGCCGGCCGCGACCTCTCGGCGCTCGCCGTGGGCCTGCGCGAGGTGCTCGACGAGCGCTACCTCGAGTACCGCATCGCCTCGACCGCCTACGTGTGGCGCAACCTGAACGACGCCGGCGTGCCCGTGCTCGGTCCGCCGGGCGGCCACGCGGTCTACCTCGACGCGCGCGCCTTCCTCCCGCACGTTCCGGCGGAGCGGCTCCCCGGCCAGGCCGTCGCCGTCGCGCTCTACCTCGAAGCGGGCGTGCGCAGCGTCGAGATCGGCACCGTCATGTTCGGCAAGACCCTGCCGGACGGCCGGCAGAAGCCGGCGCCGCTCGATCTCGTCCGGCTCGCCATCCCGCGCCGGGTCTACACGCAGAGCCACATGGACTACGTCCTCGAGGCGGTGCGATACGTCCACGAGCGCCGCGAACGGCTCGGCGGCTACCGGATCGCCGAGGAGCCCCCCGCTCTACGCCACTTCACCTGCGCCTTCGAGCCGCTCTGACGTCGCGCGGAGCTCAGATCGTCTCGAGCAGCGTGCGGTCCGTGATGCGGATGCCGTCCGGCTCGCGTCGCACCGCGCCCTTCTTCTCGAGCTGCCCGAGCGCGCGGCAGACGGACTCGTGGCGCACGCCGAGGAGCAGGGCCATGTCCCGCTGCTGCAAGCCCGAGGGGATGCGACTCCGGCGGCGGGGCGGTGAGAGCGTGTCGGCGAGGGTGCACAGGAGCGCCGACACCTTCGACTGCACCGTCGTCCGGCCGCGCGCGTCGGCGACGCGCTCGAGCCGATCGATCTGCTCGCGCTGCATCCGCACGAGGTCCGGCGCGGTGCCGTCGCTCTTGAGCTCGAGCTCCCGGTCGATGGACTCGTTCGGGCAGAGGCACACGAGCAGGCGCGTCGCCGCGTACGCGGCCGCTCCGGTGGGCCCGGCGGGCTCGTTCAGCGATACGAGGCAGCCGGGGCCCGCCGCGTCGACCGCCGTCGCCCGGCCCTGCGCGTCGACGCGCTGGCGGACCATGACGCCCCGCCGGATGAGCGCGACCCCGTAGGTGCCGAACCACCGGTCGGGGATCTGGGCGCGGTTCTCGATGGTCAGGCACTGGAACGCGCAGCTCGCCCGCGGCCCCTTGATCATGTGCTCGAAGACCCCTTGCCGGATGGCCGGGCAGTCCGGGCACGCGACCTGGCTCGGGGCCGGCTGGACCGTCAGGGGGAGGGCCACCCCGTCCAGATAGGCCCCCGGTTCTTCCGTAACGTGAGGAAACGCAGGCCGGCGGCGGCGGCGAGAAGGGGTCATCCGAGCGCTCCGCGGGCCCGTCCTCGGCGGGCGGGCATGAAGGACTGACTCGTCACGGGGCACAGCATCGGCTGCTTGTTGCCATAGTGCAACCGGTCGGCTGACGATCCGGTGTAAACGCCGGAAATTCTTTGGGGGGGCACGGCCTTGGCGCCGCGTTCTGCCCGGCTTCCGGGCCCGTCGAGCGCGCCTGGGGCGCCGCGGTGCGCCCGAAGGGAGCCTCGACCCGGCGCTGACGCACCGTTGGGGCGGCGCCTCTTCCGCCAACTTGCGCCGGATCAACCCGAAGAAGGCCCGATCGCGCGAAAGGAGGGCTGCCATGCTCGTCGATTCCGTGCGCGGTAGGAAGGTCGATCGGTTCACGATCCAGTGGCACCTGACGCACGCGTGCGACCTGCACTGCAAGCACTGCTACGACCGCACGAAGCTCTCCGCCCTGCGCCTCGACGAGTGCGTGGCGATCCTGGACGACCTCGAGGCGTTCTGCCGGGCCCGCGAGGTCAAGCCGGCGGTGATCCTGTCCGGCGGAAACCCGTTCTTCTACCCGCACTTCTTCGAGCTCTACCAGGAGGTGAAGGACCGAGGCATCGGCGTCAGCATCCTCGGCAACCCCGTCGAGCGCCCGCTGCTCGAGCGGCTGGTCGCGATCCGGAAGCCTCGATACTTCCAGGTCAGCCTGGAGGGCCTGGAAGAGCACAACGACCGCATCCGTGGCGAGGGCACCTTCCGCCGCGCGATCGAGTTCCTGCCGGTGCTGCGCGAGCTCGGCATCCACGCGGTCGTGATGACCACGCTGACGAACGAGAACATCGACCAGATCGTTCCGCTCGGTGAGCTGCTCCGCGACAAGGCGGACCGGTTCACGTTCAATCGACTGTCCCAGGTAGGGGAGGGTGCGGCGCTCGGCGTCCCGGACAAGGAGCGCTACGGCCGGTTCATGGTGGAGTACATGGCCGCCGCGAAGAACAACCCGATCCTCGGGTTCAAGGACAACCTCTTCAACATCTTCCGTCACGAGCTCGGCCAGCCGCTGTGGGGCGGGTGCACGGGGCAGGGCTGCGGGGCCGCCTTCAACTTCGTCGCGGTCCTGCCGGACGGCGCGGTGCACGCCTGCCGGAAGTTCCCGTCGCCGATCGGGCACGTGCCCGAGCAGGACCTCGCGACCATCTACGACTCGGAGCGTGCGCGCCTGTACCGCCAGGGCTCGGCCGCGTGCGCAGGTTGCGCCATTCGCCATCGATGTGGGGGGTGTCTCGCCGTGGTCTACGGCAAGGGCCTGGATCCGTACTCGGACCGGGACCCGCACTGCTTCATGTACGACTAGATGGACATCCTCGATCGTTACCGCCAATCGCTCTCCACGCTGGACAGGCTCGACCCGGACGCCGAACGCCGCCTCGCCCACGCCGCGAGGCAGGGCGATCCCGACGCCCGGCGCCGGCTCGTCGAGGCGAGCCTGCCCTTCGTGATCGGCGTCGCGCGGGAGTACCGCCGCTGGGGTGTCCCCCTCGAGGACCTGATCCAGCAGGGCAACATCGGCCTGCTCCAGGCCGCCTCACGCTTCGATCCGGACCGGAGCTGCCGGCTCATCACGTACGCCGTGTACTGGATCCGCGCCGAGATCCGGGACTACGTCATGCGGCAGCACCGCATGGCGCGGGTCGGAACGACGCGCAGCGAGCGCCGCGCGATCCGCGCGTGGAGATCGCGCGGGCTCGACGGCGCCGACTCGCTCGTCGAGGAGAGCGGCATGCCGGCCGAGCGGGCCGAGCGCCTGCTCGCCATGCTGAAGCACGGCGACGTGTCCATCGACGTCCCCTACGGCGGGCGCGCGCCGCTGGTGGATCGGATTCGGGACGACGAGCCCACGCCCGAGGAGCACCTCGACGCCACGCTCGGCCGCGAGCACCTGCGCCGGCGAGTGGCCGACGCCATCGACACGCTGAGCGAGCGCGAGCAGCGCATCGTGCGTGCGCGCTTGATGAGCGAGGAGCCGCTCACGCTCGAGCAGCTCGGCACCGAGATGGGCGTCACCAAGGAGCGCGTCCGGCAGATCGAAGCCCGCCTCCGCGAGAAGCTCCGCCTCGAGCTGTCCGAGCTGCGCGCGGTCGCCTGAGGCGTCGCTCGGCGCCGGCTACTCCGCCGCCGCTTCCGCTTCGTCCACCCGCATCCACAGCGCGGTCTGGTCGCCCTCGTAGACGAGCGTGCCGTTCTGCGTGAAGCGCAGCTCGTAGCGGGCGAGGATGCGGGTCGGGCTGCGGCGGAGCTGCGTGTGGCGGCACTCGATGAGGATCGGGTCGCCGGGCGGCGCGAGGGCCTTGAAGCGAGCCCGGTGGATGGCGCCGCCGTAGCCGATCCAGCCGTCGGCGTGGCGGAGATCGAAGACGTAGTAGGCGTGCGTGTAGCCGGCCATCCCGGTCATGTGGACCATCAGCCCGCCCGAGACGTGGCGCGGGTGGCGGACCGGGTGCGCGCGCTGCTCGCGCGTGAGCGGCAGCTCGGGCGAGGTCGGCCACCGGCACACGACCCGCCCCCCCGGACGGTCGACCTCGACGACCTCGTCGATGAGGAGGCCGCCGGGTCCGTACGGGCAGTCGGCGACGAGTGCCGGGTCGAGCGCCATGGCGGGCGAGCATGTCCCACGACGCGCCGCTGCGCCAGCGCGCTCACGATCGGGCGGTCACGGCACGAGCCGGGCCAGCCGCAGCTCGGTCCCGCGGCCGAAGAGGAAGCAGGCCTGGCGCGCGTCGCGCATGCGGCGCTCCTGGCCGTAGTCCTCCATGTAGCCGTTGCCGCCCAGCACCTGCACGCCGTCGGCCGCGGCTCGCGCCGCCTGCTCGCGCGCGTGCACGAAGAGCTCGGCCTCGGACGGGTCCTCGCACAGGGTCCGCGCCGCGCTCCGGCACAGCGCGACGGCGGCGCGCATGCCCGCCAGCATGTCGCGGACCTCGTCGTGCTCCACGATGGGCCGCCCGCCTTGGATGCGTTCGCGCGCGTACGCGAGCGCGTCGGCGAGGGAGGACGCGGCGAGCCCGGCGCCGATCGCGAGCGCCGGGCCTCGGAGGCACGCGAGGCGGTCGGCGTCGAGCGGCACGACGTGGCAGCGCGGGACCGCGACGCCCTCGACCACCACGTCCGCGGCGTGCGCGCCGCGCATCCCGAGGGTGCGGATCGGCGCGCCCACGCGCACCCCGGGTGCGGTGGTCGACACGACCGCGAGGTGCGTCGCCGGACCGTCCGGATCGCCCCCGGCCGGGAGCGCGAGCCAGGCGGCCATCGGCGCCCCGACGACCATGCGAGCCTCGCCCGCGAGGTGCGGCAGCGCGCCGACCGAGCCCACCAGGAGCCGCGGGTCGGCGTGGCGCAGCTCCTCGTAGAGCGGGAACGCCCCGCGACCCGCGGGCGCGTCGGTGAGCAGCGCGCGCGCCGCGATGTCCGCGAGCGCGAGCGCCGCGCAGGAGCCGGCGTGCGAGGCGAGCGCCTCGAGCGCCTGCGCGAGCAGCATGCGGCCGCCGGCGTCCGACACGTCCACGTCCCGGAGCCCGAGCGCGTCGAGGCCCTCGATCACCTCCGCGGGGACCGCGCCCGGATAGCCCTCGACCGTCGCGAGGTGCGGCTCGAGGCACGAGCGGGCGAACCGCTCGACGCCGTCGCGCATCAGGCGCGCCTCATCCATGCGGCACCTCCGTCACGAGGCGCTGGCCGATCTCGATCCGGTTGAGCTGGTTGGTCCCCTCGTAGATCTGCAGGAGCTTCGCGTCGCGCAGGAGCTTCTCGAGGCCGGCGTCGTGGCGCAGCCCGTCCGCGCCGGCGATCTCGAGCGCGAGCTCAGAGTTCCGGACGCCGAGATCGGATCCCGTGACCTTCGCGTGGGCGCCGAGCGCCGCGGCGACCCCGACCTCTGCCTCCGGCATCTCGGCGATGCGGCGCACGAGCCCCTTCGTCACCCGCCGATCCTCGACGAGGCGGCGCACCATCGGCCCGTCGAGCCAGCCGTCGGGGACGTGCCGCACGGCGCGCTCGATCAGCCCGGGCCGGAGCACCGACCCGAGGCCGTAGAGGTCGTTCGAGAGCATGGCCTCGAGGTACGCCGCGCGCGCGATCATCACGTTGCGCCGCATCTCGACGAGCGTCGCGCGGACCCACGCGTGCTCGAGCGCCGGGCGGCCGGCGATGCGGTGGTCCTGCGCCCACGAGAGCGCCCGCTCGTACGCGCCCCGCGCCACGCCGGCTCCGAAGACCCCGACCCCGCCCCGGGTCGCCCCGAGCGTCAGGTCGAGCACGCGCGTGGCGACCGAGCTGCCGCGCAGCCGGTCCGTGTCCGGCACGAAGCAGTCCTCGAAGACGAGCTCGGCCGCCGGGCAGGCCTTCTGGCCCATCTTGCGCTCGACGCGTCCGATCGACAGGCCCTTCGCCCCGCGGTCCACCAGGAACACCGCCATGGTCTCGACGGGGCGGCTGCGGTCGGTGGGCATCACCACGACGTGCGTCTCGGCGATGCTCCCGTTGCTGATGAACACCTTGCGGCCGCTCAGGAGGTAGCCGCCCCGGACCGGGCGCGCCTCCGAGACGAGCCGCGCGGTCCGCAACAGGCGCGCGTCCTCCATGTCGGTCCCCGCGCCGGGCTCGGTGATGGCCGTGGACAGGAGGGCGGGCTCGCCGTCGCGCTCGCTCGCGGCGAGGCGCCGGCAGACGCGCGCCATGCCGCGCACGTCCCCGGTCGCCCCCACCGTCGAGAGCGCGAGCCCGTGCACGGCGATCAGGTTCGCGAGCCCGAGGCAGCCCGCGGACACCTCCTCGAGCGCGATCATCATCACCCCGAGCGGGAGCCCCTGCCCGCCGAACAGGCGCGGCACCATCATCGTGAACCAGCCGTACCGCGCCGCGGCGCCGACCACGTCGCGCGCGACGAAGGCGGGATCGCGCGCGGCCTCGCGCTCGACCGCGAGCGCCGCCGGGTCGATGTGCGCGCGGCGGAACGCCCTCGAGCGGCGCACCGCGTCGGCGAGCGCCGGCACCTCGCCGAGGCCCCGCTCGTCGAGCCAGGCCAGCAGCGGGTAGTCCCGCTCGAAGTCGCCCACCCGGGCCTCTGCGCGCGGGTCGCGCACTACTCGAGGAAGCTCGGGGGGTGCAGGATGGAGCGGAACCGGCCCATGTGCTCCACGTAGAGCGGGTGCCGCCCGAGCAGGACGCGCCGGAGCTCGAGCCCGATCTCGTGCTGGTCGTCCAGGTCGAGGTGGAGGCGGCTCGCGCGGCGGCCCACGGCCAGCGTGTCGGCGCGCAGCAGCACCTGCGCCTCCACCAGGCGATCGCATCGCACCGCGTAGGTCACGTACCGCTTGGGCACGTCGGTCTTCTCGGCGTGGGGCAGCTCGCCGCTCAGCCCGACGACGCGCCGTCCCTGGTGGTGCAGCGCGCCGAGGAACCGGTCGCCCTTCACCTCGTACTCGATGTCCGCCACGAACTTGGGGTAGCCGTACCCCTCGACGCCGCCCACGCGCGCGATCTCGGTCGTCACGGGGAGCCACTGCACCCACGCGCTCAGCGTGCCCGCGCGCATCTGCATCGCCACCGTCCACAGCGGCACCGGACGCGTCCCGTGGCTCACCGGGACGGTGAACGCGATCTCGCCGTACGGACCGATGTCGGAGTCGCGGTAGTCGAAGAACGTGATCCCGAACGTGGCGACACCGGGCGCGAGCAGCAGCGGCCGGAGGGTCGGGCGCGGCATCATCCGGGCCACCGCGCTCGCCTTCGCCGGGAAGATGGCAGTGACCGCCGAGGCGTCTCGGTAGAACAGGGGCAGCTTGAAGGCGTGCCCCTTCATGGTCACCTCGTACTGAGGGACGTCGGAGAACAGGTCGTCGCGCGCCAGCATGGGGAATAGCTGCGCACGGCTCACGTGAATGCCAGTTGATTTCGATCAGCCGCTCGACGGGGCCGTCGGGGGCGATATCCTCCCCACCCATGGTTCGGATCGGACGGCGCCGCCTGCTCCGGTGGGGCCTCGGCGGCGCCGCGGCCGTCGGCCTCGGGGGGCTCTTCGCCTGGCAGACGAGCGGCTACGAGGTCCCGTCCGCGATCGCGCGGCGCCTGCGCGCCCTCACCCCCAAGGAGTACCTGATCGTCGAGGCCGCGGCCGCCCGCATCCTGCGGTCGGACCGGCCCGAGGACCCGGCGCCGGGAGAGCTCGAGGTCGCCCTCTTCGTCGACGGCTTCGTCGCCCGGCTCGACGAGGCGACCCGGGACGACCTCAAGAAGCTCCTGCACCTCCTCGAGCACGGGCTGCCGCTCTCGGCCGGGCGCGCCTCCCGCTTCACGCGGCTCGACGGCCCGGGCCAGGACGGGGTCCTCGCCGCGATGATGAACAGCTCGGTGGGGCTCCTGCGCGGCGCCTTCGACAGCCTGAGGAGCCTGTGCGCCATGGCCTACTGGCGCGACCCGCGGACCTGGCAGGCGATCGGCTACGACGGACCGCTGGTGGCCCGTCCGAGCGGAGGGTGGTGGTGAGCGGGCGCATCCTGCACGGCCGTGAGCTCCGCGGTACCCACCGCGTCGACGCCGACGTGGTCGTGTGCGGCGGGGGCGCCGGCGGGTCGATGGCGGCGCGCGAGCTCGCGCGCGCGGGCAAGGACGTCGTGCTCCTCGAAGAGGGGGGCGACCACCTCCCGCGCGACTTCACGCAGCGCGAGGACGAGATGCTGCCCATGCTCTTCCAGGACATGGCCGGCCGGCGGACCGACGACCTCGCCATCGCGATCCTGTCGGGCCGGGGCCTCGGCGGCTCGACGGTCCACAACCAGAACCTCTGCAAGCGCACGCCGGACGTGCTGCTCGCGCACTGGCGGGACGACCTCGGCGTCGAGGGAGTCGGGCCCGAGGACCTCTCGCCGCTGTACGACGAGGTGGAGCGGGACCTCGGCGTGCGGCGCATCGAGGATCATCGGGTGAACGTGCACAACCAGGTCATCCAGCGCGGCGTCGAGGCGCTCGGGTGGGCCGGCGGTCGGCTCAGCCACAACCGCGACGAGCGCTGCATCGGGAGCGGCTTCTGCGAGCTCGGCTGCGCCTACGACGGCAAGCTCAACGCGCGCCGCGTGCTCGTGCCGCAGATCGTCGAGGCGGGCGGGCGCATCTACGCGGACTGCCGGGTCGAGCGCGTGCTCCACGACGGGCGGCGGGTCTCCGGCGTCTCGGCGACGCTGCTCGGCGCCGGCGGCGAGACGCGCGGCACGCTCGAGGCCAGGGCGCGCGCGGTGTGCCTCGCCGGCAGCGCCATCGGCTCGCCCGCGATGGCGCTCCGGAGCGGCGTCCCCGACCCGTGGGGCACGCTCGGACGCGGGCTCCGCCTGCACCCGGCCGCCGTCGTGGCGGGGCTCTTCGACCGGCCGATCGAGGCGTGGCGAGGCGTGCCGCAGAGCTACGAGTGCACCGAGCTCCTCGACCTCTCCCCCGGGTCCGAGCGGCGCGTGTGGCTCGTCCCGAGCTTCGCCCACCCGATCGGGACCGCGTCGATCATGCCGGGCTTCGGCCCCGCGCTGCACCGCGAGATGCGCCGCTACCCGCGGCTCGCCGTCCTCGCCGCGATGGTGCACGACGAGACCGCCGGCCGTGTCTACCTGGACGGCGACCGCACGCGCATCGAGTACGAGCCCACGCACGAGGACCGCGAGCAGCTCGCGAAGGGGATCGAGGCAGGCGCGAAGATCCTCCTCGCGGCCGGCGCGAGCGAGTGCGTGGTCCCGGCGCTCCCGCTGATCCGCATCCGGTCCGAGCGTGACCTCGACGCCGTCACGGCCGAGCGGTTCCTCCCGCACGACGCGCGGCTCACCGCCGTGCACCCGATGGGGAGCATGCGCATGGGGCCGGACCCGAAGACGTCGGTGACCGACCCGCGCGGCGCCTGCCACGCGCTCGAGGGGCTCTGGGTCGCCGACGGGTCGCTCTTCCCGACGAGCATCGGCGTCCCGCCGCAGATCAGCATCTACACGTTCGGCATGAAGGTCGCGCGCGCCGTCGCTCAGGGCTGATCGACGGTGATCCAGTCCCCGTGGCGGCACTCGATGTTCTCGATGCCGCCGAGGAGGTTCCGGACCATGAAGCCGCGCTGCGCGAGCGCGCGGGCGGCGTCGTAGGACCGCTTGCCGCTCTGGCAGTAGACGAGGATCTCGCGGTCCCGCGGGAGCTCTTCGAGCCGGTCGCGCAGCTCCGAGAGCGGAACGTTGGTCGCGCCCCGGATGTGGCCCGCGGCGAACTCGCCCGGCTCGCGCACGTCGACGAGCAGCACGTCGTCGCGGCCGACCTCGTCCCAGTCCGCGAGCGGCAGATCGCCGCGCAGGTGGTTCGCGGCGATCATGCCGGCGACGTTCACCGCGTCCTTGGCGGCCCCGAACTGCGGCGCGTAGCACAGCTCGGCCTCCTCGAGGTCGAACACCGTGGCCCGCATCTGGATCGCCGTCGCGATCACGTCGATGCGCTTGTCCACGTCCGCCTTGCCGACGGCCTGGGCGCCCAGGATCCGGCCTTCCTCGGGATCGAACACGAGCTTGAGGTGGATCGTCTCGGCGCCGGGGTAGTAGCCCACGTGGTTGCTCGGGTGGAGCCACACGGCGCGGTGCGGCACGCCGGCCGCACGGAGCGCGCGTTCGTTGAGCCCGGTGGAGGCGGCGGTGAGGCCGAAGAGGCCGCACACGATCGTGCCCTGGACGCCGCGGAACCGGGCGGGCCGCCCGGCGATCACGTCGGCCGCGACTCGGCCCTGCCGGCTGGCCGGTCCGGCGAGCGCCACCACGCGGGGCGCTCCGGTGACGACGCAGCGCGTCTCGACGGCGTCGCCCGCGGCCCAGACGTGCGGATCGTCGGTGCGCAGCGACTCGTCGACCTTCACGCCGCCCGTCGGGCCGATCGCGAGGCCCGCCTGCCGGGCGAGCGTGGTCTCGGGCCGCACTCCGAGCGCGAGCACCACCAGGTCGGTGTCGATCGGCGCCCCCGCGCTCGTCCGGACGCGCAGCCCTCCGGCCGACTCCTCGATGCCGGTCAGCGCGGCTTCGAGCCGGATCGACAGGCCGTTCGCCTCGAGGTGCCGCTGGACGGGGCACGCCATCTCGACGTCGAGGGGTGCGAGGACCTGAGGCGCCCGCTCGACGATGGTCACCGACAGCCCGCGGTGCGCCAGGTTCTCGGCGACCTCGAGCCCGATGAACCCCGCTCCGACCACGACGGCTCGCCGCGCCCCGCGCTCTTCGATGAAGGCCCGGAGCCGCCGCGTGTCGGGCACCGTGCGCACGCTGAACACGCCCGGCAGGTCCACGCCCGGCACGTCGGGGCGAATGGGCGAGGTGCCCGTCGCGAGCACGAGCGCGTCGTAGCGCTCGGTGCGCTCGGCGCCGCTGCCGAGATCACGGACGCGGACCGTCCGGGCGGCGCGGTCGATCTCCACGACCTCGTGCCGTACCTGCACGTCGATGTCGAAGCGCTCGCGGAAGCGCCCGGGCGTCACCAGCAGGAGATCGCCCTCGTCCGGGATCACGTCTCCCACGTGATACGGCAGCCCGCAGCTCGCGAACGAGACGTGCGGCCCCCGCTCGAACAACACGATCTCGGCGCTCTCGTCGAGACGCCGCGCGCGCGCCGCGCACGACGCCCCGGCGGCCACGCCGCCCACGATCAAGATCCGCTTACGCATGGTCCCCACAAGGTGATCATCCTTCGCGCGCGCGCTGTGCGTTGGCGCAATACGCCCGCGGTGGGGCGGCATGACCCACGGCGGCCAGGGGTCAGTCGAGAGACCACCACGAGGCCAGCCAGGCGAGGGGCTTCTCCTCCGCCTGGTCGACGCCGTCCACCCTGGCGACGTGCTCTAGCACGTCGAAGATGAGCTTGCGCGCCTCGGGCCGTCCGATCGTCCTGGCGTGGTCCTTGAGGTCGGCCCGGGAGCGGAAGCGCGCCTGTGCGCGCCCGATCGCGTCGTCGAACCGCGCGGCGCCGAGGCCGTCGCGCACGATGCGGACGGCCGCGCGCTCCATGTCGGTGTACTCGCCGTCGGCCTGGATGACCTCGCGCAGGAGCCCTACCAGCGCCAGCTCCTCGTCGGGTGTCAGCTCGTCGATCTCCACACAGAACCTCCCGAGGCCCCGGCGGGGGGCCTCCGCGGCGCGAAGCATAGCGGGTTCGGGCCGCGCGGGTCTCGGTGCCGGGAGAAATCGGGCATGATCGGCGGGACGTGACGGAAGGGACGGCGGCGTGGTGGATCGTGGCGGTCTGGGCCGGGGTCACCAGCGTGGTCTGGGTCGTCGCGTACCTGCGCGCCTCGTGGACGCTCACGAGGATGCCGCGGCTCTCGGACGCGGTGCCGGGCGAGCCGAGCCCGTGGCCGAAGCTGAGCATCGTCATCCCCGCCTGCAACGAGGCGGACACGATCGAGGCGGCCATCGCGACCCTGCTCGCGCAGGACCACCCGAACCTCGAGCTCGTCGTCGTGGACGACCGCTCGACCGACGGCACGGGCGAGATCGTGGACCGCGTGGCGGCGGCGGACGCCCGGGTCACGGCCGTTCACGTCGAGACCCTGCCGGACGGATGGCTCGGCAAGGTCCACGCCCTGCACGTGGGCGCCTCGCGCGCGACCGGATCGTGGATCCTCTTCACGGACGCGGACGTGCACTACGCGCCGGGCGCGCTCCGGAGGGCGCACGCGCTCGCCGTCGACCGGGGGATGGACATGCTGGTCCTGATCCCTCAGCTCCGGACCTCGGGCGTCGTGCACGAGAGCGCGGTGACCGCGTTCGGCGGCCTCTTCTTCCAGACCACGAAGCCGGACGAGGTCGCCGACCCCGACTCGGATGCCTACGTCGGCGGCGGCGCGTTCAACCTCGTCCGCCGGTCGGTGTTCGATCGGAGCGAGGGGTTCGAGTACCTGCGCATGGAGGTCGCCGACGACGTCGGCCTCGGGCTGGTCATGAAGCGCGCCGGCGCGCGGCAGGAGTGCTGGCTCGCGACGGGCGAGGTCAGCGTGCTCTGGTATCCGTCGATCGCCGCGATGGCCCGCGGGCTCGAGAAGAACATGTTCGGCATCATCGGCCACTACCGCCTGTGGCGGCTGTCCTGCCGCCTCTTGGCGTTCACCGCGCTGGTCGTCGGACCCTTCGCCGGGCTGTTGCACTCACCGGCCCTGGCGCTGGTCTCGGCGCTCGCCTTCGGCGTGATCCCGGTGTCCGCCGCCGTCGTCCGCACGCGCATGCCCGGCCACCGCTTCCTGCCGGCCCTGCTCACGCCGGTCGGCCAGGTGCTCATCATCTACATGATCGCCCGCTCCACCTGGGTCTGCCTGCGGAACGGCGCGATCGAGTGGAGAGGCACCCGCTACCCGCTCGACCGGCTCGCCGAGCTCCAGCGCGTCAAGGTGTGATACGGGCGTCGACGTGCTCACCGGCTCCGACCCTTGCGACGGTTGGAACGACGATCGACGCGGGCACCACCCAACCGGAGGAGCGCGACGCCGCCGACCAGGAGCGCCAGAGCCAGGGCGGGCCATCCGCCTCGCGATCCGACGCGGCAACCACAGCCGCTGCCCGGGGTGTCGGTCGTCGACGGTCCCGACCTCCCCGCGTCCTCGGACCCATCCGAGGGTACGCACACGCCGTCCACGCAGGCACGGCTGGTGCAGTCCTCGTCACGGCTGCAGTCGGAGCCCACCCCGCAGCACGCCAGCTCCCAGGTGTCACCGAACCCAGTCCAGTCGTGGTGCCCGCCGAAGAGGACGAGACGGTCCCGAGCCGTGTCGTACGCGATGGCGTGGCCCTCACGGTGGGGCGGCCCGGAAGAGACCATCTCGACCCACCCCGTCCCGTCCCACGCCCACGTGGCGTCGCTTCCGACCATGACGATTCGACCGAGCGCCTCGTGGTAGATCGCTGGGCCATGGATGTCGGGCAGCGGCGCCGAGCCGATCTCCGTCCACTCCGCGCCATCCCACGCCCACACGTCGTCGGCCGAGCAGTCGAGGCCACAGGATCCGCCGAAGAGGAGCACGCGCTCGGTGCCTCGGTCGTAGGCCATCGTGACGGAACGACGCGACGGCGCGACCGGGGTCTCCATCTCGGTCCAGGTCGCGCCATCCCACGTCCACGTCTCGCTGCGATAGCAGACCTCCCCGCAAGAGAAGCCGAAGAGCAGGACTTGCGCCCTCGCCTCGTCGTAGACGACGTCATGGATGTGGCTCACGATGGGAACAGGGAAGTCCGAGTCCCGGCGATGCCACTCGGAGCCCGCCCGCTCCCACGTCTGGATTCGACCGGTGTCGTCGTCTCTCACGACGAGGACCTGTCGAGCGCGGCCGGCGTCCCAAACCGACCGTCCGTAGCGGATCGTCGGGCTCGATGCTGGTGTCACGTCGGTCCAGCGTTCCCCGTCCCACTCCCAGGTCTCGATACGAGCCGAGCCGCCGAACAGGACCACCCGCTCGCGCACGGGATCGTAGATCATCGTGTGTCCGGAACGGGGCGCCGGGCTGGGCGGCGGGAGCACCTCGATCCAGGCGGTGCCGTTCCACTCCCAGGTGTCCCCGAGGTCGCCGTAGTTGGCATAGCCGCCAAACAGCACGGTGCGCTCACGCGCGGCGTCGTATGCCATCGCGTGCTGCGCGCGGTCCGAAGGACGGTCCGCGGGGGTGACCTCGGTCCACTCCGTGCCGTCCCACGCCCACATGTCGCTTCGACGTCCGGTCGGGTCGTAGCGGTTTCCTTCTCCGCCGCCGAACAGGACCACACCTTCGCGCGCCGAGTCGTACACCATCGCGTGGTAGGCGCGCGCGGGCGGGCTGGACGTGGAGCTGCGTTTCGTCCAGGTAGTCCCGTCCCACTCCCAGGTGTCCGAGAAGGGGGCCGCGTCGCTGTCTGGAAGGGAGCCGCCGAACAGGACCACGCGCCCGCGCGCGGCGTCATAGGCCATGGCGTGGTTCGAGCGTGCTGGCGGAGCTGCTGCGGGGGTGACCTCGATCCACCGCACACCATCCCACTCCCAGGTGTCGTCCCGGACACCGTCGGTTCCGTAGCCGCCGAAGAGCACGATGCGGCGGCGTGTGCTGTCGTAGGCCATGGCGTGATCCCAGCGAGCCGGCGGCCGCGTCTCGGTCATCACTTCCGTCCAACGAACGCCGTCCCACTGCCAGGTGTCGTCGGAGAGGCCGAACCCCGAATAGGGTACCACCATGCCGCCACCGAACAGGACCGTGTTCTCGCGCGCGGCGTCGTATGCGATGGCAAGACCGTTGCGGGGCGGCGGTTGGGCAGCCGAGTCGTGGTGGGTCCAGCGGCTTCCGTCCCATTCCCAAGTCTCGCCGCGAGAGGCCGTGTCGCGCTCCGAGTCGACGTGCATCCCGACGAGGACGACGCGGCCACGAGCCTCGTCGTGCGCCATGGCGTGGTCCGAGTACCGCCGGGGTGCCACCGGCGTCACGTCGAACCACTCGAACACCTCGATCAGAGGGTCCACCAGCACCGGATGGGTCAGTGCGGGGTCCGCCATCATGGTGAAGCAGGCTTCGCCGTTCTCGAGCCTGACGGTCACACCCACCCGGCGGCCCCGCGCATCGATCGCCAAAGGAGCAGAGATCCTCATGCGCGTCCGGCCGTTTCCGTCTCGGAGCTCGATCGCCTCGCCCGCCTGCGTCGCAGAGAGGGCGGCGCCACCGTCCAGGCGCCACCGCCACGATCGCGGAGCGCTCTGGTCGCGCAGCACATAGAAGACCTCCGCACGTCCTCCGGAGGCGACCAACACGGCATCGGTGGATCGATGGATGCCACGGTAGACGACGGCGCCTTGCGCGAGCTCGGCCGGTTGCGCCGCCGCATCGACCGGCCGCAGCCATACTCCCCCGAGCCGGCCCCTCACGGGCCCGATCTCGATCCCGTCGCGGGCCGTCTCGCCGGCTCGCATCCGAAGGCCCGCCGCGAAACGCTCGGCCACCAATCCCTCGCCGGTCCTGACGATCGCCGAGGAGCCTTCCGCCATCGCGTCGGCCCACTCGACCACGGGCGCCGCCAGACCACGCACCTCGGCGACGACCCGGTCGGCCGGCTCGCCGGCATGGCGGCCGTCCCCGTCTTCGGACTCCCGTGGCGCAGGTGCACACGCGGCGACCGCCAGGCAGCACGCCCAACGGAGCACGGCCTTCGTCGTCATCGTGCTGGGTAGATGCGCGGGGCGCCTCGAACGGCTCACCGAGCCGGCGTCCCCGGGACGCCCAAGTGTGGCTCGACTTCGCTTGACGGGCAGCGGCGAGCGGGCCTGCTCATGACGCAGCCAGCAAGGTCCACGCCCTGCACGTGGGCGGGTTCGGTCGGTGTCTCAGCTACGTCGGCACAGAGGGATCGCCCGCTCCACGTGGGTTTGCCTGCGGAACGGCGCGAGCGAGTGGAGAGGCACCCGCTACTGGCTCGACTGGCGCGGCACCTGCAAAGAATGGACGCTTGCATGCTAGCTGTCCTCGTACCATCATTGCTCACGTCATGAGGGGGCGCCGAAGGGGGCATGGCCGAGCGTATGTTGCCGGGGCGCTAGTCCTGGCAGCAGGATTCGCATTCGGCTTCCTCGCGGGGGGGGGACTCCCCACCAGTTGGCAAGTGATTTCTTGCGATGCATGGCACGGTACCTGACACGCCGCGTGCATCACGCGGCGAGCCTCCGCGTCTCGTCGAAAAGGGTACGGTCCCGCAGCAT
>JBDIVX010000040.1:0-51570 GCA_039794305.1 Candidatus Neutrinellum sp. | reverse complement strand
GGGGCACACGTCCCCCCCAGGCGCTCGAAGCACAGGGGGCACAAGGTAGCTCCCGACGGTCCGGCCTCACCTCGGCCGCGACCCTATCGCGAACCGGACGACCGAGGCTGAGTCGAAGGTACAGGGGCTTGGGGCGAGCGGTCCCGTTCGTCTATGCTCGGGGCTGGTGGTCCGCTTCCTTCCCCTCGCCGTCCTCCTCCTCGTCGCCTCGGCGTGCGCCCAAGGGAGCGGTCCACGCACCGGCCGCGGCGACGCCGGCACGGTCACGCGCCCGGACTCGGGCGGGGGCTGCCCCTCGGTGTTCACCGACTGCGGCGGGGCGTGCGTGGACACCGCATCGAGCGCCGAGCACTGCGGGGGGTGCGGCATCCGGTGCGCCGCCGGCGAGGTGTGCAACGCCGGGATGTGCGAGTCGTCCTGTGGGATCGGGCTCGAAGCCTGCGGCGGGAGCTGCGTGGACCTGTCCACGAGCACCGACCACTGCGGCGCCTGCGAGAACGCGTGCGCAGCCGGCGAGCTGTGCATGGGCGGGAGCTGCGCGTCGAGCTGCCCGGCGGGCCTGACGGACTGCGCGGGCGCCTGCCGCGACCTCGAGAGCGACCGGAGCAACTGCGGCGCGTGCGGCAGGACGTGCGGCGCGGGCGAGATCTGCGAGGCGGGCACGTGCGAGCTGTCGTGTCCTCCCGGACAGACGGCCTGCGGCGCGTCCTGCAGGGACCTCGCGACCGACGAGATGCACTGCGGCACCTGTGGCCACGCCTGCGCGGCCGCTGAGCTGTGCAGCGGCGGGGCGTGCGCGCTCGTCTGCGGAGGCGGGCTCACGGACTGCGGCGGCACGTGCGTCGACACGGCGTCGAACACCTCGCACTGCGGCACCTGCGGCCACGCATGCGCGGGGGGCGAGATCTGCACCTCGGGCGCCTGCGTGCCGATGGTGATCCCGCCCGAGACCTACGCGTTTCCGCTGGCCGGCGACACCCGGGTCGCCGCCGGCGGGGCCTACTTCTGGCGGCTCGGCGACTACGTCGAGGGCACCCGGACGACGGGGCTCGCCACCATCGACCAGATCGACGTCCACCTCGTGGTCGACCCGAACGTGCTGTCGTGCGATACCCAGGACGTCGCCGTGAAGATCAACGGCATCACGGTGGGGAGCTTCTCGATCACGTCCGGCACCACGGCCGTGGACCGCACCTACAGCTTCGCCGCCATCGCCGGCCCCACGTACGTCGTGCGGTACGAGACGACGCGTCAGGTCGGCAGCGGCTGCGGCTCCGCCGGCTACGCCGACGGAAGCGGCTCGAGCTTCACGCTGCACGCGCCCTGATGCGTGGCGCTCACTTCCCCTCGAACTTCGCCTCGCGCTTGTCGAGGAAGGCGGCCATGCCTTCCTTCTGGTCGGCGCTCGAGAAGCAGTTCGCGAAGGCGTCGATCTCGCGGCGGTTCGCGTCGGCGAGGAGCATGTCGGCGCCGTCGAGGATGACCCGCTTGGCCGCCGCCACGGCCACGGGCCCCATCTGCGCGATCGCCCGCGCGGTCTCCTTCGCTTCGTCGAGCAGCGCGTCCGGCTCGAAGGCTCTGTTGGCCAGACCGATCCGCACCGCCTCTTCGGCGCCGACCATGCGGCCGGTGTAGACGAGCTCTCGGGCCCACGCCGCGCCGATCCGGCGGGTCAGCCGCTGCGTCCCGCCGAAGCCCGGGATGACGCCGAGCTTGACCTCCGGCTGGCCCAGCTTGGCCTTCGTCGACACGTAGATGAAGTCGCAGGCCAGCGCGAGCTCGCACCCTCCACCGAGGGCGAAGCCGTTGACGGCCGCGATGACGGGGCACGGGAGCGACTCGATCGCGTCGAACGTGCCGTGCCCCAGGGTCGCGAGCTCCTTGGCCTGCTCGGGGGTCATGTCCTTCATGGCCGCGATGTCCGCGCCCGCCACGAACGCCTTGCCCGCGCCGGTGACGACGAGGCAGCGGAGCCCCGCCGTACCGCCCGCCTCCTCGACCGCGTCGCCGAGGTCTTCGAGCACGTCGCGGTCGAGCGCGTTCAGGCGGTCGGGCCGGTCGATGGTCAATAGGCCGATGCCGTCCTCGATCTCGAGCCGCGCGAATTTCCGTTCGGTCATGGAGCCTCCGTCTCTCAGCGTTTGTACTCGTAGAAGCCCCGGCCCGACTTGCGGCCGAGCCAGCCCGCGGCGACGTAGTTCCGCAGGATGGCGGGCGGCCGGTACTTGTCGTCGCCGAACTCGCGGTGCAAGACCTCCGCGATGTAGAGCACCGTGTCGAGCCCGATCAGGTCGGCGAGCTCGAACGGGCCCATTGGGTGGTTGAGCCCGAGCTTCGCGCCGGTGTCGATGTCCTCGACGGTCCCGAGCCCCTCCTGGAGCGCGAAGCACGCCTCGTTCAGGAACGGGATGAGCATCCGGTTGACGATGAAGCCCGGCATGTCCTTGGTGGTGACGAGCACCTTGCCCATCTTCTCGGCCAGGCTCCGGGTCACCTCGTAGGTCTCGTCGCTCGTCTGCAGCGCCCGCACGATCTCGACGAGCTTCATGACCGGCACGGGGTTCATGAAGTGCATGCCGATGACCCGCTCCGGGCGCGAGGTCGCCGCGGCGAGCTTGGTGAGCGAGATGCTCGACGTGTTGCTCGCCAGGATGGCCTCCTCCCGCATCGCCTCGTCGGCGCGTTGGAAGATCCTCTGCTTGAGGTCCAGGGCCTCGGTCGCGGCCTCGATCACGAAGTCGGCCACCGCGAGCGCGGCGAAGTCACCGACCGGCTCGACGCGCTCGAGGACCGCCTCACGCGTGGCGGCCTCGATCTTGCCCTTGTCGACGAGGCGGCCGAGGTCGCGGGCGATGCGGTCCTTGCCTCGCTCGGCCTGCTCCTTGGACACGTCCACGAGCGAGACGCGGCATCCGTTCTGCGCCGCCACCTGGGCGATGCCACGCCCCATCTGCCCCGCCCCGATGACCCCGAAGACCTCGATTTCCGCCATGTTCGCTCCAGAAGTGGGAACGGCGGCTTACCAAGGCCCGGCGGCAGGGGTCAAGCCGAGCGGCGTGAACGGCCGTCGCCGAGACCGCCCGACCTCACCGGCGCCGCCGGCCGCGCTTCGTGCCGCGATCCGTGGGCTGCTCCGCTGGCACGTGGCGTGCTGGTACCCTGGCCCAAGGAGGCTTCGCATGTCGCACCGTGTCACCCGACTGATCCCGGTCACCCTCGTGCTCGCTGCCGCGCCGCTCGCCCTCGGGGCCGAAGGAGGCTGCGGCAAGAGCCCGGCGTTCTCGCGCAGCCCGGCTCCGGACGTCGCGGGGCAGTGGGCCATCAGCTACGACGACTCGCTCTCGGTCGAGATCCAGATCGGCGGCGCCGTCTACACCGAGGAGATCGGCGTCGCGGGCGGGAGCTTCACGATCGACCACGACGGCATGCCGCTGACCTTCGACCTCTCGTGCGAGCGCCCCGAGGTCGTGTGCCCGAGTGAGACGTGGCCGGCGACCGTAGACGTGACCCAGCGAAACGCGACCTACCCACACCGGATGTGGGTCCGCATTCCGCGCCAGAGCTGCGACGGCCCGCTCGTGGATCCCGACCCTGCCGAGTGCGGCGCAGGCACCAACAACCCCGACTGCGAAGAGGTGTGTGACGGCGAGATCGCGACGACCGAGACCGAGCACTTCGGCGTGATCGACGAGGCCGGCGGCAGCTTCGACCTGCTCCTCGGCGCCGGTGTCGCGACGAACGGCGTCAACTGCGCCCTGCTCGGCGTCTCGTCGGCGCACGCCGACCTCGTCACGACGGGCACGTCCGAGGGCGGTGACTGGCGGGCCGAGGAGATGAGCAACGGCAAGGTCGTGGTGGCCTACGCGGGCGGCTGTCTCTGGGCGGGCGACCCCGACATGGACGCGGAGCTCGAGGCGCTGGTCGTGTCGGCGAGCGTGAAGTTCGAGACCGGCTTCGCGGGGACGCGCGTCGAGTAGGACACGCGCAAGTCGATCAGCGGCGGGCCGCGATGCGGCGCGGGGCGGCATATCGCGCCCAGCGCAGGTCGTCTTCGCGTCGCAGGCGGACCCGGGCCGCGTAGGCACCCGGCTCTCTCGACAGGCCTTGCGTGATCTCGTCGAGCGAGAGGTAGAGCGCGTCCTCAGCGGCCTCGAGCAGGCCCTCGTCGGCGAGCCGGCGGCCTGCCTCAGAGGCCGCGCTCCGGAGCCGCAGCATCGCGGACGCGAGGGCTTCGGACATCGCGCCCTTCGACTTCGCGACCCGCCGGACGACGAGCGCGAGGGTTGCCGCGACGGCCTCGCGCGAGCGGCCGAACGGGCGCTGCCGAGCCGTGGCCATGATCCGGCGCAGGGCGTTCTTGCGCGCGCGCTCGCGCGTCTCCGCCTGCTCCCAGGGCGCCGCGCGCATCGCAGCGAGGAGCGCGTCGTCGTCGCGGCCATAGGGCAACGGGCGCACGTCGATGCCGAGGGGGCGCACCTCGGCGAGGTCACGCCGGAGCTCGTCCCACTTGCGGCGGAGCGGAGCCGAGAGGGACGAGGGACGCACGAGCTCGCCGTGCTCCGACTCGATCCGGCGCGCGAGGCGCGCCATCCGGTCGAGCAGCCTCCTGCGCGACCGCGCCGGCCTCGGTCGGGCGACGGCCGGGAGCACGTCGCGCGGGAGCGCCCCCACCGTCGCCTCGAGCGCCGCGAGGGCCCCGATCGTCGCCGTGCGGCCGCGATCGAGGAGCTCGATCGCCTCGATCACGAGCCGCTGCCGATCACGCAGCTCCTCGACGAGCGCCCGTTCGTCGAGGGCGCCGAGGTCCACGGCGTCGATGGCGGCGAGCCTCGACGCCATCGAGCGCTCGAACGATCGCGCCGCCGCGAGGGGAGCCGTCACCTCGGCCGCGACGCGCCCGGCCCGTCCTGCCAAGCGCGCGACCGAAGCAGGATCGCCGGCGCGCCGGCGCACCGTGACCTTCTCCTCCATCCGGCGGTACGGCCTCGCGTAGATCCTGCGCACGCACGGCTCGACCCCGGGCTCGGCCACTTCGTGGCGGACGGCCTTGTCGAGGGCGTCGATCGCGAGCGGCGCGACGCAACCTTCGTCCTCCGAGACGAGCGTCACGATCCGGTACGGCGCGGTCGTGAAACGGGCCGCCGGCCCGAGGTGCCGCACCGCTGTGACCACGGACCGTCCGCGCGACAGCGCCCAGCCGATCTCCACCGGAAGCCCGAGCACGAGCTGTGCGCGGTCGGCGAGGTCCGCGGCCGCCGAAGCCCCGGGCTCGTCGAGCTCGCCCTCGCCGCGGGTGGTGACGCGCGTCGTCCGCCGGTCGACGAGCCACGGCGTGACCGCCGCCTCCCAGACCCGGATCTGGTCGGGGTCGCCGTGGACCGGATCGGCGCTCGCGGCGCGCCCGAGCGGTCCCACCTCCGCCACGGTGACGAGCGCGGAGAGGCGGGCGAGGCTTCCCCCGAGGGCGCCCGTCACCTCCGGGGCGCCCACGGACGCGAGGAACGCGCCCGCGGCTCGGCCGACCTCGCTCGGCTCCCGGACGAGCGCCGCGAGCTCCGGGCGGCGCTCGAACCGCGCCGCGAGCCCCCGAGTGGGGAAGAGCGGCCGGAGGAGCGCACGCGCCCCGGGCGCAGAGCCGAGGGCGACCTCGAGCGCGGTGCAGAGCCTACCGAGCGCCCCGTCTCCGGAGAGGGCGACCAGCCACGCCGGGGCGCAAGGGACGCCGGAAGCCCGCAGCGCGAGCAGGTCGGCGAGCTCGTCGCCGGCCTGTGCGGCCTCGCCCGGGTGCAGCGCCTCGAGCGGCCGCACGCCCCAGGGCAGCTCGGCCGCGGCCACCTGGCCCGCCACGTCCATCGGCGCGAGAGGATTCCCGATCGCACCGTCGCCCGCAAGCGCCACTCGCCCCCCCGCGACGAAGATCAGACGCTCTCGACGACGACGGCGACCGCTTCGCCGCCGCCGATGCACAGGGTGGCGAGGCCGCGCTTCGCGTGGCGCGCACGCATCGCGTACAGGAGGGTGGTCAGGATGCGGGCGCCGGACGCTCCGATCGGGTGGCCGAGCGCGACCGCACCGCCGCGGACGTTCACCCTCTCGGGATCGAGCCCCACCGCCTGGCTGACGGCCATGGTGACGCAGCTGAAGGCCTCGTTGACCTCGAACAAGTCGATGTCGGCGACCTTCAGCGCGGTCCGGGCGAGGACGTCCTCGATGGCGCCGACCGGCGCGGTCGTGAACCACTCCGGCGCGCGCGCGTGGCCCCCGTATCCGACGAGGCGGGCCATGGGCTCGAGACCGAGCTCCTTCACCTTCTGGCCGGTCGCGAGCACCAGGGCGCTGGCCCCGTCGTCGATCTTCGAGGCGTTCGCCGCGGTGATGGTGCCGTCCTTCGTGAAGGCCGGGCGCAGCGACGCCATCTTGTCGAGGCGGGCCCGCTTGGGCTCTTCGTCGTCGGAGACGGTCACGTCGCCCTTCCTCGAGGGGATGACCACGTCCACGATCTCGGCGCGGAAGTCGCCGGCCTCCTGCGCGGCGAGCGCGCGGCGGTAGGACGTCGCCGCGAACTCGTCCTGCGCCTCGCGCGACAGGCCGAGCTCTCGCGCGCACAGCTCGCCCGCGTTGCCCATGTGGAAGTCGCCGTAGGGATCCCACAGGCCGTCGAGGATCATGGAGTCGACCACCTGACCGTGGCCCATGCGCAGGCCCGCGCGCGCTTTCGGGAGCAGGTAGGGCGCGTTGGACATGCTCTCCATGCCGCCCGCGACCACGACGTCGGCGTCCCCGAGCAGGAGGCTCTTCGTGCCGAGGATCACGGACATGAGCCCCGAGCCGCACACCTTGCTGACCGTCGTCGCCGGCACCGAGTCGGGCAACTCGGCGCCCTTGGCGGCCTGACGCGCCGGGGCCTGGCCGAGCCCGGCGCTCAGCACGTTGCCCATGTACGTCTCGCCCACCTGATCGGGGGACACCTTCGCGCGCTCGAGCGCCGCGCGGATGGCGATGGAGCCGAGCCGCGTCGCCGGGACCTCCGCCAGCGCTCCCTGGAACGAGCCGATGGGGGTGCGGGCCGCACCCACGATGAAGACTTCGCGCGTCGCCATGTCCAATCCTCCGGTCGTCTGTCTACAACCCCGAGTCCGCCGGGACCACCGCTGCGTCGGTGCCGGCGGCGCCGGCGTCGGGCCCGCCATCCGCGATCCCCGCGTCGAATGGCGATCCCGCGTCGAATCCGCCGACCCCGCCGTCCTGTGCGCCAGCGCACGGGTTGTCGGCCGGCAGCTCCCCCCACGCCAGCACCTCGGCCTGCCCGATGGCCACGAGCCTCGTCTCGCGGCGCTGCATGCCGCCGGTCACGAGCAGCCGCTCTTGCGGCAAGGGGGCGACGGCGTGGGCCCACCTCGCGTGGATGAGCCGCTCGATGCCCGCGAAGGGAAGCGTGCCGAAGCGACCGACGTCGGTGGGGCCGACCCACACGACCTGGTCGCTCGCCTCGAGCCGTGAGGTCCCCGAGGCGACCGCCCCGCCGATGAGCACGACCGGCTGGATCGGGTCGACGCCGGGCACGGCCGTCGCGGTGTGCAGGAACGCAGGCGTGAACAGAGTGTTGTCGACGGGAAGCGGGACGAAGGCGCCCGCCTGCCACTGCAGCGCGTGGAGCGGCGGATCGCCGTAGGACGTGCTGAAGCCGCGTCCCATGCAGCCCGTGCCCACGCAGCCCACGCGCAGGCCGCCCGCGAACAGGATCGTGTCGGCCGAGAGCGCGCTCGCCGAGTGGAACGCAGTCGGGTGCGGAAGGGTCGTCGCGCCGCCCGCGGCGATCGCCGCCGGCGCGGACCCCGGCCGGAGCAGCTCGCCCGCCTCCGCCTCCACCACGGCGAGGTCCACCTCGTGCACGTTGCCACCCCAGACGAGCGCTGCGCCCGGCCCTGCGGCGGCGACGGGGGTGACCGTGTGACCGAAGCGCGCGGCGAGCAGCTCGCCCGGGTCGCCGTTGCGCGCCCCGTCCTCGGTCAAGAACCAGAAGTTGGGCCGCACGTTGGGCCAGCTCGCCTCCCCGCCCATGGTCCAGTAGGCCGGGTCCGGCTCCCGGAAGCCCTCTTCGAGCCCGAGCGCCACCGCGCCCGGCGCCCCGGAGAGCGGCGCCGCCATGGCATTCGCCGCCCCGGTGGGGTTGCCGGCGATGGGAGCGTCCCTCACCTCGACACGGGGCGGATCGGGGTAGTAGACGAGGTCCACGCTCGGGCGGACCCTGACGTCCGCCCCCGGAAGGAGCGGTGCCGCGAGGTAGGTGCGCCCCTGGGTCGAGTCGAAGCGGATGGCCGGCCTGCCGTCGTCGGTCTCGAACCCGAAGCCACCGACGACGCGCACGACGAAAGGCCCGGTCTGCTGCTGCTCGGGAGCCGACGGCAGGAGCGCGGACGCGAAGAGCACCCGGCCGAGCTCGGCGTCCAGGGTGACGAAGCGCTCCTCCGACACGTCGTAGACCTCGATCGCGCGCTGGAGCGTGACGCCCGCCCAGCTCAAGAGGCCGTCGGCGCCCGGCCCGGGTGTGCTCGGCGCGTCTCCCGTGACGCCGCCGTACACGAGCACGTCGCCGTTGGGCAGCGCGGCCGCCGCGTGGAACGCCCGCGGCGCCGGCAAGGCCGTCGAGCCGCCGGCCCGGCGGGGGCCCGCGCAGCTCGCGGCGCGGTAGCGGTACAGTCTCACGCGCACGGCCTTCGACCCGAAGCGCACGCGGTCGGCGACGCCCCGCGCGACGAGGCTCGTGCCGTCGCACACCACCGCCTCCACACGCAGCGGTCCGCCGCCGAGGCGCCCGTCCACCTCGAAGCTGCGGCCGCTGCCGAGCTCCAGCAGGATCCCCGGGCTCGCGCTCGCGTGGTCGCCGTCCGGCGTGGTCAGCGGCACGCGTTCGCAGCCGGCTTCCGTGTGGCGGCAGATCTCGAGCTGGACGTGGTCGACCTGCTCGGGGAGCGGCGCGGGCTCGACGTCGGGCGCGACCGAGCACCCCTCGACGCCGACATCCGCGGCGGTCGGAGCGAGCTCGAAGACCAGGCTCACCGTCCGGCTCTCGTCGCCGCACCCGGCAGAGGCCAGGAGGCACGCGAAGAAGGCCGCGCGCCGCCTCATTCCTCCGTCTCCTCGAACACCGAGCCCACCATCCGCTCCGCCGCCGAGTACGGATCCTCGCGCCTCTCGGCGATGGCGTCCACCGCTTCTCGGATCGCGGTGCCGAGCCGCCGCTCGGCCTCGTGCAGGAGCGTGTCCCTGAGGACGCCGAGGAACTCCTGCTCGAACCGCTGCGCCCGCTTGCGGCTGCCCTCTTCGGTCTCGAGCAGGAATCGGTGGTGCTGCTCGCACGCCTCGATCACGGCGTCGACGCCCTCGCCCTTGACGGCGACCGTCCGGAGGATCGGCGGGACCCACCGGCCGCCCGAAGCGCCGCTGCCGGCACGGGCCGCCGCGGCGGCCGCCGAGTGTCCGCGCGCCGTCGGGCCGGCGCCCTGCTTCTCGAGCACGCCCCCGAGGGCGATCATCTGCTCGAGGTCCCGCATGGTCGCGTCGGCGCCCTCCCGATCGGCCTTGTTGACCACGAACAGGTCGGCGACCTCCAGGATGCCGGCCTTGATCGCCTGGATGTCGTCGCCCATGCCGGGCGCCATGACGACGACCGTGGTGTGCGCGAGGCGCGTGACCTCGAGCTCGTCCTGGCCGACTCCCACCGTCTCGACGATCACGACGTCGAAGCCGGCCGCGTCGAGCACGTGGATCACGTCCCCCGCCGACCTCGACAGCCCGCCGAGCGCTCCACGCGTGGCGAGAGAGCGGATGAAGACGCCGTCGTCCAGGAAGTGCCGCTGCATGCGGATGCGGTCCCCGAGGATCGCGCCGCCCGAGTAGGGGCTCGTCGGATCGACGGCGACGACGCCCACCCGCTTGCCCTGGGCTCGATAGGCTTCGATGAGTCGGTCGACCAGCGTGCTCTTGCCGGCGCCGGGCGTCCCGGTGACGCCCAGCACGTAGGCCCGCCCCGTCTTCGGGTAGATCGCCTTCAGGAGATCGTGGAAGGAACGCTCACGGTCGTCGACGAGCCGCATGGCACGGGCGACCGCCCTCACCTCTCCGGCGAGCACGCCTTCGACCAGCTTCTCGGTCCTCGCGTCAGCGCTCACGGCTCACGTCGTACCCAATCGTACCAACACGAAAGGGTCGCCCGGCAGCCCGAACGACCCTTCGTGGTGGGCGATGCTGGATTTGAACCAGCGACTTCCACCGTGTGAAGATGGCACTCTACCCCTGAGTTAATCGCCCGTCAGCGGACCGGCTTCATAGCAACGACGGGCGCCGAACGCAACGGGCGACCGCCCGCTCACGAACCGTCGTCCGACCCCTGCGCCTCGCCCAGCTTTTGGCGGAGCAAGTCGCCGAATGTGCCGAGCCCATGCTTCGCGGCCTCCTTGCGGTACTCGCGCACCGCCCGCCGCTCCTCGTCCACCTCGCGGCCCTTGACCGATACCCGGATCCCGCCGTCGCGGTCGGTGCCGATGACCTTGACCTCGATCTCGTCCCCGGGCCCGAGGGCGCGCTTGCTCTCGCCGGAGATGCTCCCGAGCTCGCGGTTCGGCAGGTAGCCCCGGCCGCGCCGTCCGAGGACGCCGCGCACCTGGACCTGCATTCCGTGGTGCTCGACCTTGTCGATGACGACGACGACGTGCGAGCCGGGCTTGAGCGACCTCGGACGCTGCGACAGGTCGAGCGTCCCCTCCGCGACGGCCTTCGCCTCGGCGGCGGAGAGCTTGGAGAGGCTGATGCGTCGCTGCTTCGGGTCGACGCGCTCGATGACGACGTCGAGCTCGTCGCCCTCCTGCACGGCCTGGTTCGCGTGCTTGAGGTCCTTGCCGAGCTCCGAGACGTGGAGCAGGCCCTCGATGCCGGGGCAGAGCTCGACGAAGGCGCCGAACTCGGTCGTCCCGACGACCTTGCCCTTGCGCGCGGTGCCCTCGCGCAGGAGCTCCTCGTGCTGCTTCCACGGATCGGGCGCCAGGGTGCGGACCGAGAGCGAGACGCGGCCTTGCTTGTCCTTCTTGCTCTCGGGCTTCGTCTCGAGCACCTGGACGGACAGGACGTCGCCGGGCTTGGCGACGTCGGCCGGGCGCACGCCGCGCGTCCAGGACAGCTCGCTCTGGTGGACGAGGCCCTCGAGACCGTCGCCGATGTCCACGAACACGCCGAACTCGCGCACCTGGGTGACGCGCCCTTCGAGGACCTGGCCCGGCTCGAGGCTCTTCAGGCGCGCCTTGCGCGCCTTGCGCTGCTCGCGCTCGAGGATGTTCTTGCGGCTGACGACGAGGCCGTGCGCCCCACCCTTCTTCGGGGGGACGGTGAACTCGAGCCGGCGGCCCACGTAGTCTCTCGGGTCGGAGATGGGCTCGAGCGACATGCCGCTCGCCGGGCAGAACGCGCGCAGACCGTCGACGAGCACGTCGAAGCCGCCCCGGTTGAACCCGAAGACGAGGCCCTCGACGCGGTGCCGCTCTTCGCGCGCCCAGTCGATGCGGGCCCTCTGGGCGGCGCGATCGAGGACGCGGTTCACGATGGCCACGTAGCCGCTCTCCGAGACGGCGCCGATGCGCCCGCGGAGGATCTCGCCCAGGTTGGGCGGCGGAGGGAGAGGCTCGGGCCAGGTCAGAGGCTCGGGCTCCGGCGCAGGAGCCTCGGGCTCCGGGGCCGGCTCGGCCGCTCGAGCGACGGGCTCGGTGGCTTGCTCGGCGAACGGCGCCACGACCGGCTCGGTGGCTTCCTCCGCGAACGGCGCGGCGGCCGGCTCCGCGGCCTCGGCAGGCTGCGCCGCAGGCTCCGCGGCCTCGGCAGGCTCCGCGGCCTCGGCAGGCTCCGCGGCCTCGGCAGGCTCCGCCGGAGGCTCCGCAGGCTCCACGGCTTCGGCCGCCTCGGCCGCCTCGGCAGGCTCCGCCGCAGGCTCCGCGGTCTCGGGGACCACGGGCTCCTCGACGATGATCGGGACCTCCCGCGGCTCACGCACGTCGAGGATCGCGGTCGCCTTGCCGAACAGGTCGACGAGGACCGCGCCGTGCTCCACGCGCGTCACGCGCCCGGCGACGATCTCGCCGACGGAGAAGGCGTGCCGCTTCCCGTGCGCGTGCTCGCCCTCGAAGAACCGGAGGAACGGGACCGAGCCCTCCTTCTTCTCCTTCTCACCTTCGCGCGCGGCCTCGGCCACCTCGCCCTCGGCGCCCTTCTTCTTCTTGCGGCGGCGCCGGCGCTTCTTCTTCGGCCGGTCCTCGCCCTCGGCGGCAGCCCCCGTGGACTCGCCCGATGCCTCGGCGGGCCCGGCCCCGGCCTGCCCCTCGCCCGCCTCCGCCGTCTCGCCGGACGCCTCTTCGGGCTCGCTCTCGCCCCGCGTCTCGGGTGCTTCGGGGGCCTCGCCCCCGGCGGCCTCCGCGGGGGACGGCGCTTCGAGCGGCTCCACCGCTTCCGGAGCGCTCGTCGCCTCGGGGACGGATGACTCGGGGGCGGCGCCGTGCTCGGACGCGGCCCCCTGGGCGGACTGGTCGGACACCGCTTGGGTGTCGCGCGGTTCGGAGCCTTCGGACATGGGCGCGCCGGGTCGGGGCCGGCAAGTTAGGAGGCGCCGGACCGTCAGTCAAGGAGCGGCGCGCACACATCCGATCTGATAAGAAACGTCCCCCGCTCCTCTGTCCCCGGCGACCGGCCCGGCGCGCGCATGCTTCGCCTCCGTGCGGAGGTTGCACTTGCCATGCCGTCGGCAGGCGTCACCGCGCGCAAGGGCAGGGCAGGCCGCGCACGCGGGCTGGTGGCCAGACGGGGATGTCCGGGTCCCAGGCCACGCCGAACGTGAGGTACCCTCCGCCCCAGCACCACACCTCGCCGCTCCCGCGGACCACGCAGGCCGCGTCGCCCCCGACGGCCACCTCGACCGCCTCGTCGATCCCGTCGACCGGGACCGCCGTCGAGTACGACCACGCGAACCGTGACCCGGGCTCGCCCGAGCCGTGCACCGGCGCGCCGAGGTAGCCCCATGCCATCACCGTGCCGTCGGGGCGGATTGCGTAGGCGCCCTGGTAGCCGACGTCGATCTGGACGGCATCCTCGACGCCGATCACCTCGACCGGGACCGGGCTCGACTCGAAGCTGCCGTCGCCGAGCGGCCCCGGGCCCCAGCAACGGACCCGCCCCGTCGCCAGGCGCGCGCACGTGTAGCCCTTGGCCGCGATCTCGACCGCGTCCTCGATCCCGACGACGCGCGTCGGGAAGTAGCGGATCTCCGTCGTGCCGTCGCCGATATCCCCCGAGCCGTTCAGGCCGCCCCAGCACTCGACGTGGCCGTCGGCGATCAGGGCGCATAGGACGTGTATCCCCACGGCGGTCTCGACAACATCCGTAGGGCGCCCGAACCTCCCCGGATCGAGGTGGGTGCCGACGCACAGCGCCTCGCCCTCGGTCGTCGTGTAGCAGCGGTCGCTCGTGCCGACCGCGAGGTGCACGGTGCGCCAGTAGCCCGCCTCCGGATACGGCTCGAGCCGATGCACGTCCCGGGCCGATCCGAGCTCGTCCACCTCGCGGATGACGCCCCAGCACCAGGTGAGGCCCCGGTCGTCGAGCAGGCAGGACCGGTCACGCCCGAGGGCCACGCTGGCGACCCTGGCGTCGACCGGGACCCGGACGGGGTGGAACGGGCCCGGCCCCGGTGGACCCCAGGCTCGATCGGCGCGCCCGTCCTCGGCCACCCCGCGCCGCGCGCCCCAGCAGTACATGGCGCCCGACTCGTAGACCGCGCACGACGACCCGGTGTCCATGTCGAGGTCGACGATGGCGCCCTCGCACACGTCGATGCACTCGAGGCTCGCGTCGGACGCCGGGCCCGTCCCGCACGCGGCGAGCAACGCGAGCACTGCCAGCGCCGCGAGGCTACGGCCGGAGCTCATCCACCTCCTCGCAGACGGCCTCGAGCGGGTAGGTGGCGCACCTGCCGTCGCCGGCGCACTGGAGATCAGGCCCGCACTCGCCCCAGCGCGAGGGATCGCACGGCGCGCCGAGCGGCTTGTCCGGGACGCACACGAGATCGACCTCGTCGCAGTGCGTACCCGGGACGCAAGCCTGCGACTCGCGGCACGAGCCCCCCTCGGGGATCAGCGGCTCGACCTCGCACGTCGAGACCGACGCGTCGCCGTCGGTCCGGCTGACACAGGCGACGGCGCCGCCGTCCTGCGGCGCGCACGCGGCTCCCGCCTCCTCGCCGCAACCGTCGCCTGGCGCGGCCGAGGCGCCGGTCCAGACCCCGATGCACGCCTGGACGTACGCCCGGTAGCCGTCCGAGGCCGGGTCGGCCGTCGTGCAGCCCGCCGGGGCCGCGAACCCGGTCGCGGCGCGCGTCGCCACGACCTCTGCCTCAGGGGCGTTGCAGCCCCCCCCCCAACGAGCGTGACCACCATCGCCCGAACCAGCCAGCGCGTAAATTGCGATCTCATGCCCCCCCCTTGCGCAGCAGCGAAGACGATAGCGTGGTGGCGCTTTTGCGGTCAACGTCGGGTCTCATCACAGACGTTCCCGGGCCCCCTCGTGCCGCCCGGATGGGCCCCTTGGCGTGGCGGGAGCGGTTGGCGATGGGGCGAACCCAGGCGAGCTTGCCGACGACCTCCGAGGCCCGTCATGGGCGGCCGAGGTGCCCGGCGGCCCGGGTCCAATTGCGCCGGACGCCGTCGCCGGTCTATCTAGGGCGCGATGACTTCCGACCCGCCCTTCCCGGGGCTCCCCGTCACCTGCAGCGGCAACCGGCTCGTCTCCTATCACACGGAGGCGCGGCTCGCGGACGCCGGGGTGTTCTATCCGATCACTCCCTCGACGGAGATGGGGGAGCTCTTCCAGCAGTCGCACGCCGAGGGGCGCCTGAACGTCTTCGGCCGCCCCACCCTGGCGATCGAGACCGAGGGCGAGCACGCGGCCCAGGGCGGCGCCATCGCCTGCGCGGTCACGGGCAAGCGCGTGGTCAACTTCACCTCCGGCCAGGGGCTCGTCTACGCGCTCGAGCAGTACTTCCACGCGCCGGGCAAGCTCGCGACCATGGTGGTCGAGGTCGCCACGCGCGCCCTGACCAAGCACGCCCTGAACGTCCACTGCGGGCACGACGACGTCTACACGGCGCTCGGCACCGGCTGGATCATCCTGATGGCGCGCGACGCCCAGCAGGCGGCCGATCAGGCGCTCATCCTCCGGAGCGTCACCGAGCTGTCCCTCACCCCCGGCATCAACTGCCAGGACGGCTTCCTCACTTCGCACCTCGAGCGCACCTTCCTCGCCCCGGAGGCGGAGCTCATCCGCACGATGCTGGGCGCCCCGGAGGACGTCATCGACTGCCCCACCGACGCGCAGCGCGAGCTGTTCGGCTCGCGGCGGCGGCGGGTTCCCGAGGTCATCGATCTGCGCAGCCCGCTGCTCCTCGGGCCGGTGCAGAACCAGGAGCACTACATGCCCGGCGTGGTCGCGCGCCGGATTGCGTTCTACGAGCCGATCTTGGGGTTCCTCGAGGAGGCCTACGACCGCTTCGCTGCGCTCACGGGGCGTCGCTACGGCCTTCTTCGCGAGTACCGCACCGAGGGCGCCGAGCAGGTCTTCGTCTCCTTGGGGTCGGCGGCGGAGAACGTGGAGGCCGCGGTCGACCACCTCGCGAAGACCCGCGGAGCGCGCGTGGGCTCGATCCACGTGAACGTCCTCCGACCGTTCCCGGAGGCCGCCCTCGTCCGGGCGCTCCGCGGCAAGCGTGACGTCATCGTCCTCGAGCGGACCGACGAGCCCCTCTCCGTCGACAATCCCCTGACGCGCGAAGTGCGAGCGGCCCTCGCGAGGGCCCTCGAGCGAGGCCGCGACGACGCCCGGGGCCTGCCCGCTCTCGCCCCGGAGCAGACGCCGAGGGTCCATGGCGGGGTCTACGGCCTCGGCTCCCGGGACTTCCGCCCCGAGGGGATCATCGGCGCCTTCGAGTACGCGACCGGCCAGCGGCCGCGGACTGACGGCGTGCTCGCGGCGGACACCCACGACCCGTTCGTGCTCGGCGTGCGCCACCCCTACGAGGTTCGCGCGGACGAGACGCCCTCCCTGCTGCCCGACGGCGCCATCGCCGTGCGGCTGCACTCGATCGGTGGGCGCGGCATGATCACCACCGGCAAGAACCTCGGCGCGATGATCGGAGCCTTCGCCGAGGAGCTCAAGTCCTCGCGCCCGGCGTCGGAGGGGCAGCCGGCGGACGTGCTGCACCTCAGCGCCAACCCGAAGTACGGCTCCGAGAAGAAGGGCGCCCCCACCGCCTACTTCCTCGTGGCCGCGCCCGAGCCGATCCGCGTCAACTGCGATCTGCGGCACGTCGACGTCGTCCTGTGCTGCGATCCGAAGGCGTTCACCCACATGGACCCGCTCGACGGCATCGCCGACGGCGGTGCCCTGGTGCTCGAGTCGGAGGAGACCCCCGAGGCGGTGTGGACACGCATTCCACGCCGGCTGCGGCAGCGGATCGTGGACCGGGGCGTCCGCCTCTACGCCCTCGACGGCATCGCCATCGCGCGCAAGCTCGCCCACCACCCCGCGCTGCAGCTCCGCATGCAAGGCAACGCGTTCCTCGGCGCGTTCTTCCGCGTGTCGAGCTTCCTCGCCGATCACGGCATCGACGAAGAGCGCTTCCACGCGGTCGCGCGCGCGCAGTACGAGAAGCAGTTCGGCCACCTCGGCGCCATCGTGGTCGAGTCGAACATGAAGATCATGGCCGAGGGCTTCGACCGGGTCCGCGAGGTCCCCACCGGCGACATGGACGCCCCGGATCGCTCCGACATGATGGGCGAGGTCCTCACGCCGCTGCGCCGGCGGTCCGACGACGCGAGCGACGCCGAGCGCCCCGCGCTCTACTCCCGCGCCTGCTTCGACCGTGAATTCCGGGCCGGGCTCGGCGAGGGCCAGCCCACATCGCCCCTCGCCTCGGTCGGCGCCATGGCAGCCGCCACGGGGGCGCAGGCGTCGAAGCGCGTCGCCCGAGTCCAGACGCCCGAGCTCCGGCCCGACCTGTGCGCCCAGTGCATGGCGTGCAGCACCAGTTGCCCGGACGGCGCGTTGGTCACGACGGCGCAGGACGTCGAGACGGTCCTCACGACCGCCATCACGCACTACGTCAGCGACGAGCACGACCGAAAGCGCCTCGAGGCGGCCGTGGCCGACATCGAGCGCCGGGTCCGCGAGCGCATGAGGGCCGGAATCGACGGAAAGAAGCCGGAGCCCTTCGCCGGTCTCGTCCGGGAGCAGCTCGACGACATCGAGGACGTGACGGAGGCGACGCGCGAGGAGCTGCACGCGATCCTGTCGATCCTCCCCTTCGGATACGGGCAGGCCAAACCCATCTTCTCCATCCCCGAGCGGAAGAGCCCGGGCACGGGCGGCCTGTTCGGCGTCTTCGTGACGGACCTCTGCAAGGGATGCGCCGAGTGCGTCGTCGAGTGTGGAAAGCACGGGGCGCTGTTCATGGTCGACGACTCGGAGGAGCTGCACGCCACGGTCGCTGCCCGGACCGCGTTCCTCGACCTGCTGCCCGAGACGGGCGACCGCTACATGGGGCTCTACGACGGATCGGCGCCAGAGCGGTCCAAGCCGGCGGCGCTACGCAACCACCTGATGGCCCGCGGCAACTACGAGGCCATGGTCTGCGGCGACGGCGCGTGCGCGGGCTGCGGGCAGAAGAGCGCGCTCCGGACGGCCGTCACCCTCACCGAGGCCTACATGCGCCCCGTCTACCGCGCCCGCGCCGAGCGCCTGCGCGCACGGGCCGAGCTGCTCGAGCGTGAGGGCCCCGAGCGCCTCTCGGCGCTGGCCGCCCGGAGCCCGGAGGAGCGCGCGCTCTACCGGACCGCCGTCGCACACCTCGTCCTCGGCCTCGGCGGTGAATCCGAGGAGGAGACGCGCGCCCGGGTCGAGGCCGCCTCGCTCGACGACCAGGCGCTCGTCGACGCGCTCGTCGCCGTGATGCGGCAGGACGCGTTCAACCACCTCGAGCTGCGGGCGATCGAGGGCCGGGCCCCGAACGGCATGTCGGTCATGGCCATGGCGGCGAGCACGGGCTGCAACACGGTCTACGGATCGACGCCCCCGAACAACCCACACACCTACCCGTGGATGAACTCGCTCTTCCAGGACGGCCCCACCGTCGGGTGGCTGTTCGGAGAGAGCTTCATCCACGACCACGCCCGGCGCTCGGTGATCCCCGAACGGCTCGCAGACGCCCTGCTCGATCGCGCCGAGGACGTCATCACGCCGGAGGAGTACCACCGGCTGGCGCACTTCTCGGACGCCTTCATGACCGACCGCGAGGTGCGGGAGCTCCCCAAGGCGTGGGCCGTGGCCGGCGACGGCGCCATGGGCGACATCGGCTTCCAGAACCTGTCGAAGGCGGTCCTGCAGAACCGGCCCAACGTCAAGATGCTGATGCTCGACACGCAGGTCTACTCCAACACCGGCGGGCAGAACTCCGACTCGTCGCCCATGCCTGGCGGAGTGGACATGAACTCCTTCGGCGCAGCGACCCAGGGCAAGCTGACCGAGAAGAAGAGCGTGGCCGAAGCGCTCACCGCCGGGCACGGATCGCCCTTCGTCGCGCAGGTCTCGATGGCGGACCAGGCTGCCTTCTACAAGGCCGTGCTCGACGGGCTCGACTACCGCGGGACGGCCTTCTTCCAGGCGTACTCCGCCTGCCAGCCGGAGCACGGCGTCGGAGACGACGTCTCGACCGTGCAAGCCCGGCGGGCCCTCGAGGCGCGCGTGATGCCCCAGTTCGTCTTCCGCCCCGAGCGGGGCGAGACGTACGCCGAGGCGCTCGACCTCGCGGGCAACCCCGCCCTCGACCGCGACTGGAAGGAGACCAGGGGCCACGACCAGAGGTCCCGCTGGTACACCAGCGCCCACTTCGCCCTGAGCGAGCGGCGCTTCCGCCACCACTTCGAGTGGATCGAGGAGGACGAGGCCGAACGGCTCGTGCACCTCGACGACATGCTCGTGTGCATCACCCAGCAGGACGTCGTCGCCCGGCGCTTCCTGCGGGAGGAGGACCGCTCCTTCGTCCCCGACTTCGGCGTCTTCATGGACGTCGAGCTCCCGAGCGGGCAGGTCGCCCAGGCAACCCTCTCCCGCCACATGGTCGTCTTCTGCGTGGAGCGCCGGAAGGCGTGGCGCATGCTGCAGAGCAAGGCGGGCATCGTGAACAAGGACTACCAGGCCCAGCGCGCCCTGCTCGCACGCGTCGAGCGCGGAGACCTCGGGCCGGCGGAGCTGCGGCGCCGGGGCCGCGAGCTGCTGGTGGCGGAGCGCACCGGATCACGCTGAAGCATCTCGAAGGTGGCGCCTCGGTCGCGGGCGTCATGGCCGAGGGGGGGTAGCCATGGGTTCCAGCGACCGAGGCACCGCCGACCATGCTCCCCGACGATCCACCGTCCGCGCAAGGGAATCCGCAGCGCGGCGGCGAGGTACTAGCGCCGAGACATCGAAGGGACGCGCACCGCGCCGGGGACGGCGCGTGGCCCCGGTCGGGGCCGGTCGCGGCGCGGTTGGGCGCGCGGGTCGGGCCGAGGCCGCACGGGGGCGGCCGCGGGCGGCGGTGACGGCAGCGCCGGACGCTGGGCCGGAGCGGACAGTCGCGGCCGCGGCTCGGGCAGACGGATCGCGGGGCGCGGCTCGGCGGCCGGCGCGCGTCGCGGCGCGGGCGGACGGATCGCGGGTCGCGGCTCGGGCGCGCGGATCGTGCGACGCGGCTCGACGGGCGCGGCGGGATGCGGCGCGGGCGGGCGGACGACGGGCCCGGTCGGCGCGGGCACCGGCGGTGGCGGCGCGGAGTCGGCCGCGACGGCGGAGGGCTCGGGGATCGCCCCCTGCGCAGGCGAGGGCTCTTCGACCCGCACGTGGCCGGCGGGGAAGTGGTGCCGGCGCGAGAGCACGATCGATCGGCGCCGGTCCCAAGCCGGACGGGTGCGCCACACGTGCACGCGCGGGCGCTCCCCCGGCGAGCGGACCGAGACGCGCGGGCGCTCCCCCGGCGAGCGGACCGAAACGCGCGGGCGCTCCCCCGGCGAGCGAACCGAAACGCGCGGGCGCTCCCCTGGCGAGCGCACGCCGACCCGGCCGGTGCCACGCGGATCGAGCCGCGACACGCGCACGGTGACGCCGCGCCGGCGCAGTCGATCGGCGCTCGGTCCCGGGCAGTAGCTGCCGCCGCCGGGCAGGTGCGCGCGCGCCTCGACCCATTGCGTCGACGCGTAGGCGTCGACGGCCGCCCAGCCCGCGTAGTAGTGGTGGTGCACCTCCGTGACGAGCAGGTACGACACGTCGACGAAGACGAAGGTCTCCGGTGCCGGCTCCGTCCATCCGTCGGGCGGCAGCGGCGCCCATCCGGCGACGCCGCCCCCCTCGCGCCACACCACCCAGGCCGGCGCCCATTCGGTCCCCGGCACCCACAGCCAGCGATCGGTGAGGACCCATCGGCCGTAGTGACAGACGGCCCACCCGAAGGGATCGGCGGACACCCAGGTGAAGCCGTGCTCGGTGTACTCCCACTGCCCCTTCGAGTAGGGCACGTAGGCCGGGTCGTCGGGCGCCCACACGATCCCGAACGTCGGGTGCTCCATCCACTCGCCGTACGGCGCCAGCGCCTCGTAGAACAGCTCGACCGTCAGGTCCGCGCCCCGCTCCTCGGCCGCCCGGGGCGCCGGGTACGCGACGTAGCCGATCGAGAGAGGCTCGGCAGCGCCGTGGGCGTGGTACGGACCGCAGGCGGCAGCGAGCACCAGCGGCAGGAGGATGCGCGGGAGGCGAGGGACCATCACCGCAGCCTGCCCCGGCGGGCGCACGGCGGTCGCCGAAAGACGGGCGCTCCTCGACGAAAGATCGGCACGAGCCTCAGAAACTCCGCCGACCGCCGGTCACGCCGGGCCGCCCCCCGCTGCCTGCGATTGGCGCAGCCGCTCGGCCATCGGGGCGAAGCCCCCGGCGCGCGCCAGCTCGGCGGCACGCTCGATCGAGCGCGCCGCGGCGCCGGTGTCCGACAGCGCCAGGTGGGCGCGGGACAGCATCTGCACGGCGTGCGAGGCCTCTCCGCAGCGGCCGAGCGCCGACAGCCGCTCGACGGCGCGGCGCAGCCTCGGGATCCAGCTCGGGTTCGGATCGGCCGCCACCGCGAGCGCCGCCTGCACCGCGATCCCGAGCTGCCACGCCGACTCCTGCCGGCAGCGCTTCCCCTCGCGGACGGCACGCTCGGCGAGCGGCACGGCCCGCTCCTCCTCGCCGGCCTCGACGAACGTCGCCGCCGCGAGCGCGTCGAGGCGCGCCGCCTCGTCGTGCGCGCCGAGCTGCCCCGCCACCTCGGCGGCCTCGGCCCATCGCGCCGCCGCCTCCCCCAGCGCGCCGCGCGCCGCCTGCGCCTCCGCCATCGCCGCGAGCGACAGGTGGCGCAGCTCCCCGGTGCCGAGGCGCGCCGCGACCGCGAGCGCCGAGGAGACGGCCTGGTCCGCCTCGTCCACACGCCCGAGCCGGGCGAGCGCCAGAGCGCGACCGCACCACGCGCGGCCGCCGATCGCGGGCGCGCCGTCTCCGGCGGCGAGCTGCGCGCGTTCGAGGAGCTCGGCCGCGCGCGCCGGGTCTCCGGCCTCGAGGGCCGCCCGCCCCCACTCGAGCAGCGCGCCGGCGCGGGCCGCGCCGTCCTCGAGCGCGGCGATCGCGTCCGAGACCTCCGCCAACGCGAAGGCCGCGTCGCTCCAGCAGTCGCGCCTGCCGGCTGCGCGCGCCCGCGCGACGGCGAGCCGAACCACCGTCAGCAGATCGCGGTGGGCCACCTCACCTTCGACGTCACGGACGGCGCGCTCGGCGAGATCCGCGTCGCCGGCCTCGAGCGCCATCTCGGCGGCACGCAGCGCGAGGTCCACCGCGTCCCGTTCGGGATGCTCGAGGGCCTCGTCGCGCACGAGCGCCGCCGCCTCGGCGAACCGGTGCGCGGCGCTCCGTGGGTCGCCGGCGCGGTGCGACGACTCGGCCGCGGCCACGAGGTACTCGGGGGCGCGGCGCCGATCGACCGAGCGCGCGGCGTGATGAGCGAGCTCGCCCGCGCTCGCCGGGTCGTCGAGCGTGGCGTGGCGCTCGAGCACGGCGACCGCCCGCCCGTGCAGCCGGCGGCGCTCGCTCTCGCTCAGCGTCCGCAGGATCGCGTGGCGCAGCATGTCTCCGGGCACACGGAGACGCTCGGGGACCTCCAGCTCGTCGTGGCCGCCGCCCCATCGACCGACCCCGGCGTACAGAAGCGGCTCAGCCGGCAGGCGATTCGGGTCCTCGGCGGGGACGAGGAGGCGGTGCACGAGCAGCCGCCGGATCGGCCGGCGGGCCACGTCGCGCGGGACGCCGTGCACCTCGGCGAGCGTGCCGACGTCGACTCCGTTCTCGAAGAGCGCGGCCACGCGCACCAGATCGCGTTCGTCGGGCCGGAGGGTGGCGAGGCGGGCCGCGGCCGCGGCCGCGGCGGCCTCCGTGACCGGGACCTCGAGCGCGCCGGCGCTCGCGACGCCCTCCTCGACACGGACGCTCCGGACGATCTCCCGCGCCATCGCCTCGATCCACGCCGGGTTGCCCGCGGTCTCGGCGACCGCCCGCGCGGCGAGCTCCTCCTCGACCGCACGCGCCCCGAGCCCGTGCGCGAGCAGACGCCCGCACGCCGGCTCCGAGAGCGGGCGGAGCTGCAGCACCTCGGCCTCGAGCTGGGAGACGGCGGCGCCCGGCCGGGTCGTCAGAACCGTGAGCACGCGCGAGCGGGACTGTCCGCGAAACAAGAGCGGGAGCACCTGGCGCGTCGAGTCGTCGATCCACTGGATGTCCTCGAGGACGAGCAGCACCGTGCGGTCGCGCGAGAGCGCGCGGAGGGCCGACCGCGCCGCGAGGAGCAGATCGAGCCCGCGTGGCCTTCCGATACGCTCCCGCATCGCCGTCGGATAGGCGAGGCCGAGCAGCTCGCCGACGCGGCGCACGTCGCGCGGCGGCAGCCCGAGCACGCGCAGCCGCTCGACCTTCGCGAACCGCCGCTCCGGCGGATCGTCCTCCTCGAGGCCCGACAGGTCCGCGAACAGGCCGGCGAGCGCCCCGTAGCTCTGGCCGTGCTCGGCCTCGTCCCCGGCACCCTGGACGACGACGACGTCCTGGGCCGCCGCGTTCGCGCGCAGCTCGGCGACGAGGCGCGACTTGCCGCTGCCTGGCTCGCCGACGATCAGGAACGCGCCGCCCCGCCCCTCCGAGGCCCGGGCGAGCCCCTCGCCGAGCACGCGCACCTCCTCGCGGCGGCCGCACAGGGGGCTGCGCCGGCGGAGCGCCAGAGCGTCCCGCTCGCTCGGCGCACGGAAACCCTCGAGCACCGGAGGGTTGCCCTCGCTGAACGCGAACGTGCGGGAGAGCTCGCCGGCCAGGGATTCGTCGACGCGGATCTCGCCCGGCCACCGGCCCGAGAGAGCGCGCGCCGCGGTCTCGTGCACCTCGGCTTCGGGCTCGACCGTGTCCTCGGCGAACACGGTCGCCGGCCCACGGACGATCGACATGCACGGGACCGGCGCGACACGCAGCGGCCCCTCCAGCGTGAGCCGGCGGCGCAGCTCGAGGGCGGCACGCGCGGCGTGCTCGGGCGCCCGCTCGCCCCCGGTCGCGTGTCCGAACACGGCCTCCCGCACCCCGTCGAGGGGACGGAGCGGGAGGCCGCCGAGGCTCCTCGTGACGGCCTCGAACACCGGCGCGTCCTGTGGGCGATCCTCGGCGGCGAGCAGCACCACCCGGCGCGCCTCGGCGCGGATGCGGCGCGACGCCGGGAACGCTCGCGTGCCCACGTCGGCGGTGGGCGTGGCGTCGAGCTCCCGTCCGGCGTCGCTCAGCGCCGTCGCGTCGTCGTAGGCTCGAAGAAGGACGTCCACGCTGAGCTTGTTCGGGCTCGCCTCGTCGTCCTGCGGGAACGTCCGCGCCATGGCTTCGGAGAGGTCCGACTCGTCCACCGGCGCGCCCAGGTCGAATGCGAGCTGGGCGAGATCCGACTGCAGCTCGGCCGCCGACGCGTATCGCGCGGCTCGGTCCCGCGCGAGCGCACGTCCCAGGATCCGATCGAGCTCACCGCGCGGCCCGAGCCCTTCCGGGAGCGGAGGCACGTCCGCGGCGCGCACGCGCTCGAGCGTCTCGCCGGTGCTCCCGCCACGGAAGAGCCTCTGGCCCGCGAGGAGCTCCCACAGGACGATCCCGAGCGAGAACAGGTCCGAGCGCCGGTCGAGCGGCTCTCCGTTCGCCTGCTCCGGAGACATGTACGCGTATTTCCCGCGGAGCACCTTCGGGTCCTCGCCGCGGCCGAGCTCCTGCTGATCGGCGCGGGCGATGCCGAAGTCGGCGACCTTCACCGCCCCCTCGAACCCGAGGAGCACGTTCTGCGGCGAGATGTCGCGGTGGACGATGTGGAGCGGCCGCCCGTCGTCGCCCTTGCGGCGGTGCGCGTAGTCGAGCGCCTTGGCGACCTCGGAGACGATCCACAGCTTGAGGGGCAGCGACAGGCGCGCCCGGTCCGGGCCCTGCTCGGCGAGGCTCATCACCGCACCGAGGTCCTTGCCCGGCACATGCTCCATGGCGATGAAGTACGCGCCCCTCTCCTCGCCGAGGTCGAAGATCTGGACGATGTTCGGGTGGCTCAGGAGCGCTGCGATCTTGGCCTCGCGCACGAGCATCTCGGCGAACCCCGGGTTCGCCATGAGCGAGGGCAGGACCCGCTTGATGACCACCGTCTTCTCGAAGCCGGCCACGCCGCGGGAACGGGCACGCCAGACCTCGGCCATGCCCCCTTCCGCGATGCGGTCGAGCAGCTCGTAGGAGCCGAAGAGGACCGCCTCGCTCACGGGGGGCGAGAGTAGCAGCGCTAGAGCTGGAAGGGGTACGTAACTAGGAAAGTGTCCTGACTGAACCGCGGGAAGCGGGCTCGGCGGACGGCGCGCGCGATGCAGGAGCCCTCCGCGGTGCCGGCGAAGAACCCGGTGACGAGCGCCGAGCGCACGCGGCCCGAGCTGCCGACCGTGATCTCCACCGTCGCGACGCCGTGCTGCTCCTGGTAGCAGGCCTCGACGAGCGGCTGCACCGCGCGCAGCGCGGCGGCCACCGAGTCGCGGTCGGGTGCGTCCGGGAGGTCCTCGGGCTCGGCGCTCCCGGCCGAGCCCCCGCCCTCGCCGGTCTCACGCGCCCGCTCGGTCTCCTCGTCGTGTGCCGTCTCGGTCTGGGCCCTCGCTTCGCGCCGCACCCGAGGCGCCTCGCTCCCGAGCTCCGGGCCGGCGCCTCTCGGGGCCCCGCCCCCGCCCGCGCGCGGCCCCGACGGCCGCTCTCGCCTCGCGCGGCGCATCGGCGCGGCGGGCAGCTCGCGGATCGCCGACGCCTCCGGTTCGAGGACGGCCTGCGCGGCGGCCGCCTCCTCCTCTTCGGCGGGAGGAGCCTCGGACAGCTCGTGGGGGAGCGGCTCCGCCGCCGCCTCGGCCGCGGCGGCGACGGCCGACGGAGCGGCTGCGACCTCTTCCGCGTCGGGAGCCGTGCTCAGGGTGGCGGTCCCGCCGACCACGGCGAGGCCGACCGCGGCGGCAGCGGCCAGCGCCCCGGCGACCCACACGCCCGCCCGCCTCGGCCGGGCGGGGGCCGTGGGAGGCGCCGCGGACTGCACGTCGATGAAGCCGGGGATGCCGCCGCGGACGCGCGGGGGTACGACGGCGAGGTCGGAGAACGAGAGGCGCTCGGCGCCGTCGGTGCCGGCCGCCTCCGGCTCGTGCTCCTCTTCGCGCCCGGTCAGCACCGCGAGCGAGAACTCCCCCGACGTCGTCCCGCTCGCGGGGGCAGCGGCCGGCGGGGCCGGCCGTTCGGTCTCGTCGGCGGGGGCCGCGTCGGCGAAGCGTGGCGGCGCGGTCGGATCGCCGACGGCGGGGAGCGGCTCGTCCAGGCGCTGCTCGATCCGCGTCGCGAGCGCTTCCCACCCTTCGTCGCTGCGTGCGGGAGCGGGCCACGCGCAGAGCGCACGGTCGATGCGTGCCATCTCGTCGGCGAGGTCGCTCGCCGCCGAGTCGCGCACGAAGAGGCGCTGCAGCTCGAGGTCGCCCTCGAGACCGTCGGGCGCGTCGAGCGCCTCGTTGATCCGCCGGACGAGCTCCTCGCGCCTCACGACGACCTCCTCACGCCCGCGACGGCGGCGCTCTCCGCGCTCTCGGCGGCCGGCGGCTCCTCGGCGGGGCCCAGCACGTCGCGCAGCCGCCGCCGCGCCTCGTGCACGCGCCAGGCGACCGTGCCCTCCGGACAGCCGAGGACCTCGGCCGCTTCCTTGTGCGCCAGCCCCTGGATCAGGACGAGGACGACCGTGGTCCGAAGCGTCTCGCTCAGTTGGTCGAGCGCGCGCGTGAGGCGGCGGTACAGCTCCAGCGACTCGGCGCTCAGGCCCGGGTCGGTCTTGCCCTGGTTGGGGTCTGCGACCGGCTCGGGCACGCGCGGGTCGGCGATGTCGGACGCGTCGACGCGCCGCCGCCGCCGGATCGTGTTCAGGCAGACGTTGACGCAGATCCGATAGAGCCAGGTCGAAAGCTGCGAGCCGCCCTCGAAGCGGTCGATGGCTCTCCACGCCCGCAGGAAGGTCTCCTGGACCGCGTCCTCCGCCTCGCCCGCGTCGGCCAGCATCTGCAGGGCACACGCATACACGCGGCGCTGGTGCATCCGCACGAGCGCGCCAAACGCCGCCCGGTCGCCTCCGCGCGCGCGTTCGAGCAGGTCGCCTTCGTCCGTCTCGGCCATCCGGATGCGGCCCCGGCGCGCGTACCACCCCCGAGCCCGACGGGGCCACGGCGCCCGGTCGGAAGCGGCGGCTACGGCACCGATGCTGGGCAGAGGGTAGGCCATTTCCGACCCCTTGGACAACGGTGAGGCGTCGGGCTTTTGACCGTCCCAGGTCGCGGTGAGATGATGTGTCCCTCCGTGCAGCAGCCAGGTTCAGAACGCCGCGAGCATCCGCGCGCGCCCATCGAGCTGAAGGTCGAGTACAAGCGGCTGAACTCCTTTTTCGCGGACTACACCCGCAACATCAGCCGCGGGGGGACGTTCATCCGGACGAGCAAGCCGCTCGACATCGGCACCGAGTTCGTCTTCCGGCTGACCGTCCCCCGGATGGAGGAGCCGCTGCTCTTGCGCGGCAAGGTCCAGTGGGTCGTCCACGCCGCGGACGCCACCGAGGAGCAGGAGCCCGGGATGGGCATCGGGTTCATCTTCGACCGCGAGGCCGACCGGCAGCGGATCGAGTCGATCGTCGAGCGCCTCATGATCGCGAGCCTCGGCCCGGTGCTCCACGAGAAGCTCATGAAGAAGCGCCCCGGCTGACTCCGGGTCGAACGCCCCGCGGCGGGGGCGGGGCGATCAGACCAGGCGGCCGAGGACCCAGTCGACGTCGGGGTGCGGGCGGGCGACGAGCTCGCGGCCGGCGCGATGCTCGGGCCGGACGGCATCGTCGCCGGCGTCGAGCGCGGCCTCGACCGAGTCCTGCGTGCCCGTGAGCACGAAGTAGCCCTTGCCGTCGATGCCGCGCGCGAGGCGGATCGCGACGAGGTCGACGTCGGCCGCCTTGAGCGCGGCGTCGGCGGCGAGCAAGGTCGCGGCCACGGTGCGCATCTCCAGGGTCCCGAGCGACCCCTCGACGGGCGGGGGCTCGACGCCTTCGAGCGCGGGCACGAGGGCCTCGTGACAGTGCGGCAGGAGCAGCCAGTCGAGCTCCTCGGCCGCGGCCGCTTCCCGCGCGGCGCCGAGCGCCTCCTCGACCTCGGCCACCCCCCCCGCGAACACGATGCACATCTTGCCCGGCGTCACCGGGTCGGCCATCAGCATCCGCACCGGCGCGCGCTTCACGAGCGCGTCGCACACGAACAGGCCGCGGGCGATGGACCGCGTCTCGAGCACCGCCAGCGCCGGATGTGTCGCGGCGTCCACCTCAGATGATCCGGAAGTGATCCTTGAGGGTGCAGCGGCGCTCGCGGGTGAACGTGCGGCAGGTCGTCAGCCCCTCGCCCGTGGGCGACGCGATGGTGAAGCTCGTGTACCCCTCGCCTCCGGCGCCGATGCCGGCGAAGTTCGGAGCGTTCTTCACGAAGATGCTCGTGTTGATCAGGCGGGCCATGCGCGAGAGGTTCTCGATGCTCGTCGAGTGCATGACGGCGGTGTGGCCATAGCCGTGCTCGACGCGCTTGGCGCACTGGATGGCGCTCTCGACGTCGGGCTGGCGGACGACGCCCACGATGGGCATGAGCATCTCGTGCTGCACGAAGGGGTGCTCCTCGGGCAGCTCGGCGAAGAGGAGCCGGAGATCGTCACCTGCGCGCTTGCCCGCGGCCCCGAGCAGCACGCCGGCGTTCTTGCCGACGAATTCGCGGTTGACGTGGCCCTCTCGGTCGAGCAGGTGCTTCTCCAGCTCGCGCACCTCGCCCGGGCTCAGGCGATAGCCGCCGAACCGCTCCATCTCGGCCATGAGCCGGTCGGCGATGTCGGCGACCGCGATCACTTCCTTCTCGTCGGTGCAGATGATGTTGTTGTCGAAGGACGCCCCCGCGACGACGGCGCGGCCGGCGCGCTCGAGGTGCGCCGTCTCGTCCACGACCACCGGCGGGTTGCCGGGACCCGCGCTCACGGCCCGCTTGCCCGAGCGCATGGCCTCGGCGACGACCGCGCCGCCCCCCGTGACCACCACCAGCCGCACGCCGGGGTGGCGCATGGCGTTCTGGGCGGACTCGATCGACGGCTCGCGGATGCAGTGGAGCAGCGCCTTGGGCCCTCCGGCGGCGGCGATGGCGCCGTTCAGGAGCGCGATGTACCAGGCGCTCGTCTCCTTCGCGAGCGGGTGCACGTTGAACAGGACCGAGTTGCCGCCCGCCACCATCCCGATGCCGTTGTTGACGATGGTCTCGGTCGGGTTCGTGCACGGGGTGATCGAGCAGATGACGCCGAAGGGAGCGCGCTCGAGCAGCATGAGCCCCTCGTCGCCGCTCTGCGCGATGGGCTCGAGAAACTCGGGGCCGGGCGTCTTCGTGATGGCGATCCGGTTCTTGATCTTCTTGTCTTCGACGCGCCCGAGGCCCGTCTCGCGAACCGCGCGCTCGCTCATCTCGTCGAGCACCGAGAGCGCGGCCTCTCGCATCGCCCGCACCACGGCGTAGCGCGTGGCGAGCGGCATCGCCTCGTACTCCTCGAAGGACCGCCGCGCGGCCTGCACGGCCGCCTCGAGGTCGTCGTGGATGCCCGGCATGTCCGAGCGCGCGAAGACCATCGGCGCGGCGGGCCGGGCCTGCTTCGGCGCGACGAACGGCGCGGCCACGTGCTCGGCGGCGGGACGCGCGGCCGGCGGGGTCACCGCCGACCGGTTCTGGGTCATCCGCTCGCGCACCTTGCCGACCACCGCGTCGACGATGGCTTCGAGCGTCTGCTCGTCGAGGCCTCCGGTCGGCAACCTACGGCTCACGTCACGCGTCCTTCACGTACTTCATGGTCCCGTCGGTCTCGACCTGATCGACGATGGCCATGACCACGGCGTCGACCGGCCGGTCCTTCGTCAGGAGGGTCTGGCGCGCGCTCGAGCCCGAGGCGTAGAGCACGACCTCCCCGACGCCGGCGCCGACCGCGTCGGCCGCCACGAGCGTCGAGCCCTTCGGCTCGCCGTCCAGGTCGCACTGCTTGAGGAGGAGGAGCTTGAGTCCTTCGAGCTCCTCCTCCTTGCGGCTGGCGACGACGGTCCCGATGACGCGCGCCAGGTACATCCGGCCCTACTCTGCGGCCGATGCCGACGGGGTGCGCCCGAGCGGCAGCGCCTCGTCGATGTTGGCGTGCGGGCGCGGGATGACGTGCACGCTCACGAGCTCGCCCACGCGCTCGGCTGCGCGTGCGCCGGCCTCGGTCGCCGCCTTCACCGCCGCGACGTCGCCGCGAACCACGGCCGTCACGTACCCGCCGCCGATCTTCTCGAAGCTCACGAGCTCCACGCGCGCGGCCTTCACCATGGCGTCGGCGGCCTCGACCATGGCCACGAACCCGCGCGTCTCGATCATTCCCAGAGCGTCTGCCATCAGCCTTCTTCCTTCACGACCGGCTCGTCACCGGTTGAGCTGCACCTCGGTCTTGCGACCCTTCACCGAATCGATGGCGGCGCGCGCCGCCTCGGCGGCCGCGTCGATCTCCGCCTCGGACCCGCTCATGTACAGGCGCCCGAATGCGCCGTAGGGCCGGATGTCCACCAGGTAGACCCGCGCCGCCTTCTCGGCCTCGTTCGCCGCGAAGGGGATGTACCCGGCGGGATCGGTCTCCATCAGGAACAGCGACTGGCCCGGCAGGATCATCATGCCCGAGCTGTTCCGGTTGATGATCTGGGCCTGGTACGGCTCGATCGCGCGGATGATCTGGTGCGTCACCACGTTGGGCTGGATGCGGTCGCTCTCCTCGACCCCCAGGCCTTCGAGGATCGACTTGCCCGCGTCCATGACCTGGCCCTTGTCCTCGTGGTGGATCTCGAGCAGGCCGTACGCGCGCTCGACCACCTGCACCGCCGGCGCGACCTCGGTCGCCTTGAGGGCCGTGTCGGTGACGCGGTTGATGGCGATGCCCGGCGCGATCTCCACCCAGAGCGACGCCTGGCCGGGCACGGGCAGGAAGCCGCGGGCGGTCTTCCCGATGAACGAGGCGAGCTGCGGCTGCAGGCTGTCGAGGAAGGCGAACGTGCGCAGGGTGACCATCGGCGCGCGGAAACTAACAGAGCACGCCCGGGCTGGGAACAGGGGTTCGCCCTCCCGACGCTCGACACGCGCTCGTCGGCCGGTAGACTCGGCGTGTGCGGAGGGAAGCCCGGCGGTGGCGGTGCCGTGCTGAGTAGCCGGAAATTGCGCCCTGCTCCCGCGCGCGCCAAGCGCCCCCTGGCCACCGGAGTCGAATACGCCGGCGCAGGGGGCGTCGACCCGACCCGATGACCGAGCCCCCCCAATACCAGTCCGCGACCGTGGGGCTGACCGTAGCCGGCCGGTACGAGCTGGTGCGCCTGCTCGGTGAGGGCGGCATGGGGCAGGTCTTCGAGGCCGAGCACCTCGCCCTCGGCCGGCGGTTCGCCCTCAAGGTCCTGCGCCTCGAGCGGTGGAGCGACGAGCTCGTCCAGCGGTTCCAGCGCGAGGCGCGCGCGCTCGCGCGCATCTCGTCTCCCCGCGTGGCCCAGGTCACCGACTTCGGCGTCGAAGAGCGGCTCGGCCCGTTCTACGTGATGGAGCTGGTCGAGGGCGAGACCCTCGAGCGCCGCATCGGGCGCGAGGGCCGCCTCGGCCTCGACGAGGCGCTGCACGTCGCGGCCGAGACGGCGGAGGCGCTCGCGGAGGTCCACCAGACCGGGATCGTCCACCGTGACGTCAAGCCCTCGAACATCGGTCTGCCGCCGGCCGGACCCGTCGCGGTGAAGCTCCTCGACTTCGGCCTGGCCGCGAGCGTGGACGACTCGTTCATGCAGCGCATCACGCGGAGCCAGCAGGTGCTCGGGTCGCTCCCCTACATGGCCCCCGAGCAGTTCCACGGAGCGCGCCCGGCCCCGACGATGGACGTCTACGCGGTCGGCGTCGTGCTGTTCGAGATGCTGGCCGGGCGGCTCCCCTTCAAGGCGCCCTCGACGGCGGCTCTGATCCACCAGATCCTCGCCGCGCCGGTTCCTCCGTTCGCCCAGGTGGCGCCGGACCTCGGCGTCCCTCCGCGGGTCGAGCAGGTGGTCCGCCGGCTCCTCGCGAAGGACCCGGCCGAGCGGTTCGCCGACGCGCACCAGGCGGCCGAGGCCATCCGCGACACGGCCGAGCGCTCGCTGGCCTCGACGCTGCCGGGCAAGCGCCCGCTCCCCCCGACGCGCATGGTGCCGATGCAGGCCGAGGACGGACCGCCCGTCGTCTCGGAGGCCCCCCTCGCCTGGGCCGGCAACGCCGCCACCGTCTCGGTGTCGAGCGACGAGGTCGCCTCGGGCAGCGGTCCCGCCGCGCGCGCGGCGGCCGCCGTCGAGCCCTGGTCGAGCGGGCAGCTCGTCCCGCCGACGAGCTACCCCTCGCCCGCCCCGCGCCGGATGGGGCCTCTCGTCGGCGTGCTCCTCGGCCTGGGCGTGCTCGTCGGGGGGATCACCGCGGTGGGCATCGTGCTCGTCCTCGACGCGGCCGACGAGCGGGCCGACACGCGGCACGCGGGGGCCGCCGGTCCCGCCGCCGAGGCCGAGCAGGCCGGCGCCGCCGTCCCGGTCCCGGCCGAGGCCGACGCCGGGGCCGCCGTGGCGCGCGCCGAGCCCGTGGACGCCGGAGCGCCGGGCGCGTCGAGGGCCGCGCGCGCCGGGGAGGCCGGGCCGCCCCCCGGGCTCGCGCCCATCGAGGGCGCCCCGGCGAACGAGAGGCAGCGGCGGCCGCCGCGATCGGGTACCGTGTCGCGCATGGAGACGGCGCCGCCCGAGCGCGTCGCGCCGGAGCGGACCGAGATGCGCGCAGGGAGCGGATCGTGGACGGGCGAGGTCATCGAAGAGCCGGAGTTCTGATCGGCGCCGCCTTGGTCGCGGCCACGGCGGCCGGTCCGGCGGTCGCGACGGCGCAGGACGCCGAGCGTGCGCGCGAGATGTTCCGCCTCGGGGTCGAGCGGATGGAGCAGGACCGCTTCCAGGAGGCGGCCGAGGCCTTCCGCGCGTCCTACGACGCGGCGCCCCGGGTCGCGACGATGTGCAACCTCGCGCTCGCCTACGATCGCTGGGGCGCCTACCCCGAGGTGGCGGTCGAGTCCTACGAGCGGTGCGCCGAGGAGGACGCGAGCGGGCGCTACCGGTCGCACGCCGAGGAGCGCGCCCGCGAGCTGCGCGAAGAGCTCGCGTCGGCGCCCGCACCCGACACGCCGCCGCCCGATCTGCCTCCCGACCCCTTCGCGGGCCCGGCCGCGCCGGGGACGGACGGTCCGCCCGCCGGGCCCGCGGCCGGCCCGCCCGCCACAGGGCCCGAGCCGCCGCCGCCCGAGGACCGGAGCCACGGCCTGCTCTGGGCGGGCCTCGGCGCCGGCGCCGTCGCGGTCGGCTCGCTCGTCGGCGCGGCCCTGCTCGCGAGCAGCGCGTCCGACGACGAGGCCTTCCTGCACGACGAGTACCCCGACGCGGACGGGGACGGCGTCTACCAGATCCCGCGCGGGAGCGACGGCGAGCGGGTGCTCGAGGACGCCGAGACGAAGGCCGGCTGGAGCGTCGCGCTCTACGTCGTGTCGGGCGCGGCCGCCGCGCTCGCCGCGACCCTCGTGGTCCTCGACCTCACCGGCCCCGGCGAGCCGCAGGCGCAGGTGGGCGTCGCCGCGACGCCGGACGGCGCGCTCGTCAGCGCGCGCGCGAGCTTCTGAGGACCGGCCCGGCCGACGGTCGCACCGTCGCGGCTCAGCCCCCCCGACCGAAGGTCAGGACGATCCGCCCCCCGTCGCCGCTTCGGGTCGGGCCGAGGTCGATCCCGGTCAGTCCGCGCGTGATGCAGTTGGCCGCGCCGAGCGGCCACTCGCCGAGGCTCGGCTGGACCGAGCGGACGCGCCCCTCGGCGGTCACGTCGAGGTAGAAGACCGGCGGAGCGGCCCCCTCGGGGATGTCTTGCCCCTCGGCGCAGGAGGCCAGCTCTCGCGAGAGAGCCTCGAACCGCGGGGCGAGATCCTCGGTGGCGTAGAGGTCCCGGTGGGCCGCACCTTGCACGCGGAGCCGGGGGGAATCGTCCTCGATACCCGCCCGCCCTGGCTGCGGGCGGTGCCGGGGCGGTTCGACCGCGGTGGGCGCCGCGGGGGCCGGCGCCTCGGGCGGTCCCGCGTCCGCGGCCTCGCCGACCGGGGTCGGCGCGTCCTCGCCGGGCGGCGCCACCCCCTGCTCGGGCCGCTCGGCGGGTGCCGCCTCGCGCACCACGATCCGCTCGGGCGCGGGCCGCACGAGCCAGGTGAGCGCCGCCCCGAGACCGGCGGCCACGATCAGCCCCGCGACGAAAACCCACGGCCGCACGAACGGTTGGCGCTCGTTCTTGTCCTCGTTCCGAGCCTCGCCCGAGGGCGCCGCCGAGGCCGACGGCCCGGCGCCATCCGGGAGCGCGCCCGCCCGGCGCATCCACCGCGACAGCGCCCGCCGCATCGCGTCGGCCGAGGGCCAGCGTGCTTCGGGGTCCTTCTCGAGGGCCCGCTCGACGACCCCGGCGAGGTCCGCATCGAGGTCCGGGCGCACCTCGAGGAGCGGCGTCCGCGCCTCGTTCACGATCGCCCGAAGCACCTCGCCCGGGTCCTTCGAGGCGTAGGGCAGCCGACCCGCGAGCATGGCGTAGAGCAGGACGCCGAGGGCGTAGAGGTCCGCCCGCCCGTCGACCTCCTCGCCCGCCGCCTGCTCGGGGGCCATGTAGGCCGGCGTGCCGACCAGCGTCCCCTCGACGGTGAGCCGCCGCCCGCCCGCGAAGGCCTCGGCGAGCTTGGCGATCCCGAAGTCGAGGATCGTGACGACGTCGCGCAGGCCCGCGCTCGAGCCGAGCACCACGTTCGTCGGCTTCAGGTCGCGGTGGACGATGCCCGCCTCGTGCGCGGCGCCCAGGGCGTCGAGCACCTGGGCGGCGACGTGGACGGCCCGCTCGGGCGCGAAGATGCCGTCCTCGCGCATGGCCTCGGCGAGCGAGCGGCCGTCGAGGTACTCCATCACCAGGAACGCCGGCTCGCCCGCCTCGGCCCGGTAGTCGGTGACCTGGACGATGTGCGGGTGGTTGAGCCGGGCCGTCGCCTCGGCCTCCCGCCGGAACCGCTCGATGGTCACCTCGTCCGAGGCGAGGTGCGAGTGCAGGACCTTGAGCGCGACCCGGCGCCCGAGCGGCTGCTGGACCGCCTCGTAGACGGCGCCCATGCCGCCCCGCTCGAGCAGGCGCTCGACCCGGTAGCGCCCGCCCAGCGTCCGGCCCACGAGCTCGTCGTCGCCCTCGGCTTCCATGGTTCCGGGGAGAGTACCGGATCGCCCCGCGGCGCGGACCGCGCGCGTTGACACCGCGGCCCGGGCGATCTACGTGGTCTCGCCATGTCGATGTCGATCACCGAAAGCCGGGAGCTGCTCGACGAGCTCTCACAGCGCCTCGACGCGCTGGGGAGGTATCTTTGACATCGACGGGCTCCGACACGAAGTCGACCGCCTCGAGTCGCTGACCCTGCGCGAGGGGTTCTGGGACGACGCCGAGGGCGCCCAGAAGGTCCTCCGGGAGCGCGCCGCCGCGCAGGAGAAGGTCGAGACCTGGGATCGGCTGCGCCGCCAGGTGAAGGACCTCGGCGAGCTGCTCGAGCTGGCCGAGGCGGAGGGCGACGAGTCGGTGGTCGACGAGATCGGCTCGCAGCTCCCCGAGCTCGACAAGGGCGTCCGCAAGATGGAGGTCGCCCGCATGCTGAGCGGCGCCGAGGACCGGGCCGACGCGATCGTCACGATCCACCCGGGCGCCGGCGGCGTGGACGCGCAGGACTGGTCCGAGATGCTCATGCGCATGTACCTGCGCTGGGCCGAGGCCCACGGCTTCCAGACCGAGATCCTCGACCACCAGCCAGGCGACGAGGCCGGGATCAAGGACGTCTCGATCCTGGTCAAGGGCGACTACGCCTATGGGTACCTGCGCGCCGAGGGCGGCGTGCACCGGCTCATCCGCATCAGCCCCTTCGACTCCAACGCGCGCCGCCACACCGCGTTCTCCGCGGTGTACGTGGTCCCCGACCTCGACGAGGACGTGGGCGAGATCGAGATCAAGCCGGGCGACCTCAAGGTGGACACCTTCCGGTCGAGCGGCGCCGGAGGCCAGCACGTCAACAAGACCGAGTCGGCCGTGCGGCTCACGCACATCCCGACGGGCATCGTGGTGGCGTGCCAGGCGGAGCGCTCGCAGCACAAGAACCGCTCGACCGCAATGAAGATGCTCCGCGGGCGGTTGTACGAGCGCGCCCGCCGCGAGAGGGAGGCCGAGTTCGAGGAGGCGTTCGGCGGCGACCGCAAGGACATCGACTTCGGGAGCCAGATCCGCACCTACACGCTGCAGCCCTACACGCTCGTGAAGGACGAGCGGACGGAGCACAAGACGGGCAACGTGCAGGCGGTGCTCGACGGGGAGCTCGACGAGTTCATCGAGGCGTACCTGCTGATGGCGGCCGATCGGAAGGCCAAGAAGAAGGCACCGGGGGACGAGCCCCGCGAAGACTGAGATCCGCAGGAAGGGGGACGGGGACCCCCGACCGAGGAGAGAGCCATGGCGAGCGAAGACGAGCTGATGAAGGCGCGCAGGGCGCACGCGGACGAGCTCCGCCGCGCCGACACCCAGCCGTGGCCGAACCGCTTCCGTGCGACGCCGGAGACCGAGCGGAGCCGCCGGGACGTCGTGGAGCTCGCCGAGATCGAGGAGCGCCGGCGCGAGCTCCCCACCGAGGAGGAGCTGCCCGCGGACGCGCCGCACGAGATGCTCTACGGCCGCGTGATGGCCAAGCGCGGTCCCTTCGTGGTGATCCGCACTCCCCACGGCGACGCGCAGGCGCTCGTCCGCCCGGAGAACCTGCCCGAGGCCGACCGCATCCAATACGAGGCGCTCGACCTCGCCGACCACGCCCGCGTCGAGGGCCCGCTCATCCGGACGCGCACCGGCGCGCTCGCCCTGCGGGCCGCCCGCTTCGAGCACCTCTCGAAGGCGCTCCTGCCGCCGCCGGCCAAGTGGCACGGCCTGAAGGACGTGGAGAAACGCTACCGCGAGCGGTACGTGGACCTGTTCGCGAACCCGGAGGTCGCCAAGGTCTTCCGCGCGCGGACGCGCGTCGTGCAGGCGCTCCGCGGGTTCCTCGACGGCCGCGGCTTCCTCGAGGTGGAGACCCCCCTGCTCCACTCGGTGCGCGGCGGCGCCACGGCCAAGCCCTTCGAGACGCACCACAACGCGCTCGACCTCGAGCTCTACCTGCGCATCGCGCCCGAGCTGTACCTCAAGCGACTGCTCGTCGGCGGCTACGACCGCGTCTACGAGATCGGGCGGATCCTGCGCAACGAGGGCATCAGCACCCGGCACAACCCGGAGTTCACGATGCTCGAGCTCTACACGGCGTACGCGACCTACGAGGACCTGATGGACCTCACGGTCGAGATGTTCCGCCACGTCGACGGCGCCGTTCTCGAGGCCTGGCCGGAGCTCGGCAAGGACCGCGCGTGGACGCTCGACGAGGAGTTCCCGCGCATCCCGATGCGGGAGGCCATCCTCGAGCGGCTGGCCCGCTCGGGCGAGGGCGGCGTCCCGCGGACGCCCTGGGCGGAGGTGGTCGACCGGGCGGCGCTGAACGACCCCGAGAAGCTCGCCGCGGTGTGCGAGGGCATGATGGCCCGCGTCGACGAGGTCACCCGGAAGCAGCTCGCCGACGCCGGCAACCACGGCGAGCGGGTCTTCCTCCTGTACGAGCTGCTCGCGGAGCCCGAGCTCACGAAGCTCTACCGATCGAAGGACGGGTCGAGGTCCCTCCCCGTGTTCATCACCGAGTTCCCCCTCGCGGTCTCGCCGCTCGCGCGCCGAAAGGACGACGACCCGGACTACGTCGACCGGTTCGAGCTGTTCGTCGACGGCCGAGAGCTGGCCAACGCCTTCAGCGAGCTCAACGACCCGGACGATCAGGCCGAGCGCTTCCGGGCGCAGGTCGCGATCCGCGCAGGGGGCGGCGAAGAGGCGATGGACTACGACGCCGACTACATCCGCGCGCTCTCGCACGGCATGCCGCCGGCCGCCGGCTTCGGCCTCGGCGTCGACCGGCTGTGCATGCTGCTCTTCAACCAGCCGTCGATCCGCGACGTCCTGCTGTTCCCGCTGTTGCGTCCGGAGGTGGGGTGACGGACGGCGGCGGACAGCGCGACATCCGCCTGGGGTGGATCCCGGCGGTGTACGTGGTGCTGGCCGCGACGTACTGCCTCGGCGTCGTGTCCCTCGCCGTGAGCGCCCAGGTGGTGCTCGCGGTGATGCTCGTGCAGCCGCTCTACGCGCTGCTCGTGCCGATCGGGATCGGCGTGTTCCTGCTGTTGATGCTCAGCTTCGCGATCGCGACGCTGGTGCGGATGCGGCGGGTGCAGCCGGGCACGCCGGGGCGCGGCCGGCTCATGACCGTCGCGGTCGCCGGCCTCGTCCAAGCCCTGACGTTCGGCTCGGCCGTCGTCCTGTTGAACCTCGCCCTCGCCGATCCGCTCACCGCCGGGCTCGGGTCCGGCGTCAGCCCCGCCGAGCTCCTCCTGACCGTCCCCCAGTGGGTCGAGATCGCCTTCTGGACCACCATCGGACTCTCGTCGGCCGCCTGGCCGGTGCTCCTCGGAAGCTGCGTCTCGAGCTGGTTCCTCGTCCCCGAGCGGGTGCGCCGGGTGATCTGGATCGGCGTCGACGTGATCCTCACGGTCGCCTTCCTGTTCGTGACGGCGACCATGCCGCTCGAGCCCACGAGCGACGCGCCCGAGGCCGTCATCCAGCCCGCGCTGCGCTTGACGGTGACCGTCCTCTTCGCGCTGCGTGCCATCGCCTGGCTCATGCCCTACGTGCTCGACCTCATCGAGCAGCTCGGCTTCCGGGCGTTGGTCGCCTCGCGGCACCTGCGCGCCAAGAAGAGCAACTTCCTCGCGACCATCGGCGTGCTCTCGATCCTGGCGGTGAGCGTGTCTTCCTGCGCGCTCACCACGACCCTCAGCGTCATGGGCGGCTTCCGGCAGGACCTCAAGCGCAAGATCCTCGGGAACAACGCGCACGTGGTCGTCGACAAGGAGCACGACACGTTCGCTCGCTGGGAGCCCGTCGTCCGGGCGACCCGACGGACGGAGGGGGTCGTGGCGGCGTCGCCCTACGTCAGCGGCGAGGTGATGGTCACGAGCGCCTCGAACCTCGCGGGCGCGGTCCTGCGCGGCATCGATCCCGAGACCGTGAGCAGCGTGGTCGACCTCGAGCGGAACCTGCAGAGCGGGCGCCTCGAGTACCTGATCGATCCGGCCCGGCTGCTCGATCTGCCGCCGGAGGAGACGCGGGGGCCCATGCCGCTCGGCGCGCCGCCGCGGTTCGAGCGCCGCGACCGAGAGCCGCCGGCCGAGCGCGAGGGCTCCCCGGTCCGCGACGTCGACGCGCTCCTCGACCCGACCTCCCCCACCCCCCCGGCGCCCGGCGAGGGAGCCACGATGGAGGAGATCGACGAGTTCCTGCGGGGGCCGGAGTCGGTCGAGCCCCCGCGCGAGGTCCTGCCGGGGATCATCGTCGGCCGCGAGCTCGCCCGCTCGCTCCGCCTCTACATCGGCGACGAGGTGAACGTGGTCTCGCCGCTCGGCGACCTCGGGCCCGCGGGGCCGATGCCGAAGAGCCGCCCCTTCCGGGTCGCCGGCATCTTCTACAGCGGCATGTACGAGTACGACATGAAGTACGCGTACGTGACGCTCGAGACGGCGCAGCGGTTCCTCAACGTCGGCGAGGAGATCAGCGGCGTCGAGGTGAAGGTGGAGGACGTCGAGCGCGCGCCGGCGGTCGCGGGCCACGTCCGTGACGCCATCGGGCGCGGGGAGCTGCGGGTACGCGACTGGCAGGAGACCAACAAGAACCTGTTCGGCGCCCTCGCGCTCGAGAAGCTGGCGATGTTCATCGCCCTGGGCATCGCCATCCTGGTCGCGGGCTTCTGCGTCTTCGGCACGTTGACGCTGATGGTCCAGGAGAAGAACCGGGAGGTCGGAGTGCTCAAGGCGCTCGGGTCGCCCAGCCGGGGGATCGTCGGCGTCTTCATGATCGAGGGGCTCTTGATCGGCCTGTTCGGCTCCGCGATCGGCTGCGGGCTCGGCTACGTGGTGTGCTTCGCCGCCGAGCACTTCGGGATCAAGATGAACCCGGAGGTCTACTACATCGACAAGCTGCCCGTGCACACGGACGCGGTCGAGTTCACGCTGGTCGGCGTGAGCGCGGTCGTCGTGTGCCTGGTCGCGACCATCTTCCCCGCGGTCCTCGCCAGCAAGGTGCGGCCCGTGGAGGCGCTTCGATACGAGTGAGCAACCATGGGACGTGAGCTGGTCGTCGTCGAGAAGCTGACGAAGGTCTTCCCCCACGAGGAGAACGACGTGGTCGTGCTTCGGGGGATCGACCTGGTCATCGAGGAGAGGGAGATGCTCTGCGTGGTCGGCCAGTCCGGCGCCGGAAAGAGCACGCTCCTGCACCTGCTCGGGACGCTGGATCTCCCGACGAGCGGCCGGATCCTCTACGACGGCAAGGACGTCACCAAGTACTCGAGCGCACGCCTCGCCGAGTTCCGCAACGAGAGCATCGGGTTCGTCTTCCAGTTCCACCACCTCTTGCCGGAGTTCACCGCGCTCGAGAACGTCATGATGCCGGGGCTCATCCGCGGCGGCGACAAGGGCGCGCTCGAGAAGGCCGCCCGCGAGCTGCTCGAGGAGGTGGGGCTCGGGCACCGGCTGACGCACCGGCCCGGGGAGCTGTCCGGCGGCGAGCAGCAGCGCGTGGCGCTCGCGCGCGCGCTCGTCATGAAGCCCCGGCTCGTCCTGGCCGACGAGCCGACGGGCAACCTCGACAGCAAGACCTCGGACTCGATCCACAAGCTCTTCTTCGACCTCAACGAGAGCCGCGGGACGACCTTCCTGATCGTCACCCACAGCCGCGACCTCGCCGCGCGGATGCCGCGCGTCGTCACGATGCGGGACGGGCTGATCGACACCGACCAGCGGCGCACCGAGGCGGGCTCCCCCTTCCGCCGCGCCGAGCCGGATCTGGCATCCGGGGCGGATGGCCCTCCGGAGGAGACGGCCCAAGACGAGCCGGAGGAGACGGAAGCGTCCGAAAATCCGAGCGATCGGGAGCCAGCGGGCGCTTGACCCACCCCAGGCGCGCCGCTATAGCGGCGCAGGCCTTCGCGATGAGCCGGATCCTCGCTCCGATTGTCGTGCTCCTCGTCGCCGTGACGGCGGCCGCTCCGGCGGGGGCACAGCCACGCCCGCGGCCCGAGGAGGGCTCCGGGGGCGAGGAGGAGCCGACCGAGGGCGACGAGCAGGCCGGGCCCGCCGAGGGCGAAGAGGCCGAGCCCCCCGAAGGCGAAGAGGCCGAGCCCCCCGAAGGCGAAGAGGCCGCACCGGACGAGGAGGCCCTGGCCGAGGAGCCCGAGGGCGAGCCCTACGAGCCGACCACCGTGCTGCGCGCGCCGCGGACCGTCTGCCAGGGCCGGGTCATCCGGCGCATCCACGTGCGCGGCGGGCGCCGCGTCGGCGAGGAGGACATCCGGGCCACGCTCGAGCTGCGCCCGGGCGTCCCGTGCACCGATCCCGAGGTCACCCGCGACGTGCAGGCGCTCTGGGACCTCGGCTTCTTCGACGACATCGTCGTCGAGGCGCAGCCGGTGGGCGAGGACCGGGTCGACCTCTACATCACCGTCACCGAGCGGCCCGCCATCGGCCGCATCGTCTACCGCGGCAACGACGAGGTGTCGGACAGCGACCTCGACGAGAAGATCACGCTGTCCGAGGGCGAGGTCCTGAGCCTCCCCGAGGTCCAGCGGCAGGTCACCAAGATCCGCGACCTCTACGCGGAGAAGGGCTTCTTCCTCGCCCGGGTCGACTACGAGATGACCGAGATCGACGAGGACGAGGTCCAGATCGCGTTCGTCATCGACGAGGGCGAAGAGGTCACCGTCCGGCGCATCCGGTTCATCGGCAACCACAGCATCCCGTCGGACGACCTGCTCGGCTTCATGCGGACGAGCGAGACGGGCTTCTTCTCGTTCATCTCCTCGAACAACACCTTCAACCGCGAGTACTTCGAGGAAGACGTCACCCGGCTGCAGGCCCTGTACTACGACCGCGGCTACCTCGCGGTCGCCGTCGGCACGCCGCGCATCGAGCTGACGCCCGACCGCGAGCACATCGACATCACGATCCCGATCGAGGAGGGGCCGCGGTTCAAGATCGGCCGGCTCCGGATCGCCGAGGTGAACGAGGACCGCGAGGAGATCGAGCCGCTCGGCGGCCGCCGGCGGCTGCGCGAGATGGTCGAGGCGAACCCGGGCGACTGGTTCAGCCGGACGACCATCGCGATGAACCTGCTCGAGATCACCCGCTTCTACCGGGACCGCGGCTACGCCCTCGTCGAGGTGCTCCCGCAGACGGACCTCGACATGCAGGAGCGCAAGGTCGACGTCGTCGTGCAGATCCAGCGCGGCCCGCGCGTCCGGATCGAGCGGGTCAACATCCGCGGCAACACCAAGACCCGGGACCTGGTCATCCGGCGCGAGATCGAGATCGTCGAGGGCGACCTGTACAACCAGACGCTCGTCGAGGAGTCGAAGGCGCGCGTCCAGGCCCTCGGCTACTTCGAGCGCGTGGACGTCTCCGAGGAGGAGGGCTCGGCGCCGGACCGCATCGTGATCAACTTCGAGGTCGCCGAGAGGCCGACGGGGACCTTCCAGGTGGGCGCCGGCTTCTCGTCCATCGAGAGCTTCATCTTCACGGCGCAGGTCCAGCAGCAGAACCTCTTCGGGCGCGGACAGTCGCTCTCGCTCCAGCTGCAGCTCTCGGGCATCCGCCAGCTCGCGCAGGTGCGGTTCGTCGAGCCGTACCTCTTCGGCAGCGACTGGACCGCGGCGGTCGAGGGCTTCAAGACCATCCGGCAGTACCAGGACTTCAACCGAGACTCGACCGGCGGCGGCCTGACCCTCGGCCACCCGATCTTCTCGGACGACCTGCGCCTCTTCGTCCGGTACAACGCCGAGTACGTCGACATCTCCTCACGAACGGGGGGCCTGTTCGGCGGTGCCGGGCGCGGCGCCGGCTTCAACATCTTCCGGCGGCTGCCGCTCGCGAACCTGTTCCGCGACGGCCTGACCAGCTCGCTGCAGCTCTCGCTCACCTACGACACGCGCGACAACCGCCTCTTCCCGACGAGCGGCGTCTACGCGTCGGCCTCGGCCGAGGTCGCCGACCGGTTCCTCGGGTCGGACAACGTGTTCGTGCGCTACCGCGCGTTCGCGCGGTTCTACCAGCAGCTCTTCGGGAGCTTCGTCCTCAAGCTGAACACCGAGTGGGGGCTCGTGACCTCGCGCGAGCCCGAGGGCGTGCCCATCTTCGAGCGGTTCTTCCTCGGCGGCATCTTCAACGTGCGCGGCTTCCCGCTGAACAGCTTGGGCCCGCGCCTCGGCCTGCCGCTCAGCCTCGATCCCAACGCGTCGCCCGCCGGCACGAACAGGGGCCAGATCGGAGGCAACATGCAGCTCTACTACAACCTGGAGCTCGAGTTCCCGATCATCGAGGAGGTGGGGATCCGGGGCGTGGTCTTCACCGACGGCGGCAACGCCTGGAACCTCGAGGACGCCCTGTGCAGCGGCCCGCCGCCCATCGACGGCGACCCGGCCGCCGACCCCTGCCGGGTGAACCTCCTCGACCTCCGGACCTCCTGGGGCTTCGGCCTGCGCTGGATCTCCCCGCTCGGCCCGCTCCGCTTCGAGTGGGGCCTGCCCTTCGCCCCCCGCCCGCACGAAGAGGACATCCTCTTCGAGTTCACCATCGGCAACTTCTTCTGAATGTGCGGGAGCTCGCCCCCGTCCGAACGGCGTCACGACTTGACCCGGAGGGGCGCAAAAGCTAGTCACCTCGCGACGAAACGGACCGGGAAGGACCTTCGATGAAGCTCACTCGCCACGCCGTGACCCTCGTGGCCGCCCTGCTCTTGGCCTCGTACTCGCCCACCGTCTTCGGCCAGGTACGGATCGCGGTCGTCGATCTCCAGCGCGCGCTGAACGAGACCGAGGACGGCCGGCGGGCCAAGGCGCAGCTCAAGCGCCTGTTCAAGCGCCGCCAGCAGACGCTCGACAAGAAGCAGTCCGAGCTCAAGAAGATGAAGGAGGACATCGAGAAGCAGCGCGATGTCCTCAGCCGGAGCGCGCTCGAGAAGCGCCTCGAGGAGTACCAGAAGGCCTTCGTCGAGCTGCAGACGACCTACGTCGAGTACCAGCGCGAGCTCGCGCAGAAGGAGGCCCAGCTCACCAAGGGCATCCTCGAGCGCATGGAGCAGATCCTCCGCCGGATGGGGCAGTCCGAGGGCTACAGCCTGATCGTCGAGCGCAACGAGGGCGGCGTCATCTGGACCCCGAGCAACCTGGACGTCACCGACGACCTGATCCAGCGCTACAACCGCGGCGAAGGCGGCAGCGGCGCGTCGAAACGCAGGTAGCCGCGCTCACACGCCGACGACGAAGCTGACGCTGGTGGTACCGCTGCCGCCGATGTTCAGCGTGGCGAAGCGTCTCGCGCCCTCCACCTGATAGTCGCCGGCGGTCCCGCTCACCTGGGCGTGGGCGTCGAGGAGCTGGCGAACGCCGGTCGCGCCGACGGGGTGGCCCGCGCCGATGAGCCCTCCGCTCGGGTTGATCGGGTGCTTGCCCCCGATCTCGATCCAGCCCGCCTCGACGGCCTTCCAGCTCTCGCCGGGCGCGGTGATGCCGAAGTGGTCGATGGCCATGTACTCGCTCGTGGTGAAGCAGTCGTGCGTCTCGATGCCGTCGACTCCGCTCACGTCCGCGATCCCGGCGCGGCCGAAGGCGTCGACGATCGTGGCGCGCACGTGCGGCAGGACGTACGGGTCGTTCCGGCTCTCGGCGATCTTGTCCTCGAAGCGGATGCGCGCCGTGTGGTGGCCCCAGCCCAGGATGCGGGGCACCGCCTCGAGGGCGAGCCCGCGCCGCTCCGCCCACCGCTTCGCGAACGCGGGCGAGGCGAGGAACACCGCGACGGCGCCGTCGGTCACCTGCGAGCAGTCGCTCACCTTGATGCGGCCGCCCACCGTGGGGTTCGTGTCACCCACTGCGCACGCGTGAGCCTGGTTCATGTACCAGGTCCTCGTCTGTGCGTTCGGGTTGAGCTTGGCGTTCGCGTAGTTGACGGCGCTGATGGCAGCGAGGTGCTCGTCCTTGAGGCCGTAGCGGCGGTCGTACTCGTCGCCCAGCCGGCCGAAGAGCTTCGGGAACGGGAACTCGACGCCCTGCGCCTCCTCCTCGTACCACGCCGCGGTGCCGAGGAAGTCGCCGCCGGTCGCCGCCTCCACGGTCTTCATCTGCTCGATGCCGACCACGCACGCGAGGTCGTACCGCCCCGCCTCGATCTCCGCGGACGCGGCGAGCAGCGCGATGCTGCCGGACGCGCAGGCCGCCTCGTGACGGCTCGTCGGCATCCCGCTGAACGCGGGGTCGATCTCGACGAAGAAGGCGCCGAGGTGGCCCTGCTTGCAGTAGAGCTCGGCGGCGAAGTTGCCCACGTGGGCGACCTCGATCTCGCGCGACTCGACGAGCGCGCGCTCCATGGCGCCCTCGACCGCCTCGCGCATCATGGCGAGGAAGTGCTTGCGCTCCTTCGTCCAGTTGCGGGCGAAGTCGGTCTGGTAGCCGCCCAGGACGTAGACTTCCGGTGTTTTCTTCACGATCGACTCTCCTGCTCTTCACGCCGCCACGAAATACTTGCCCACGTTCACGTCCGAGTGCCGGAACAGCCGGCGCGGCCGCTCCGTGCGCGCGAGGTCCTCGAGCGCAGCCGGCACCGGCACGCCCGAGCGCTCCATCATCTGGACCATCGGCCCCGCGCCGATGGTGTCTACGAGCACGCTCGGCGGAGCCCAGTTGAAGCCGAACCCCATGATGAGATCGATGCCTTCGATCGAGTCGGTGACCTCGCCTGCGCGGTGGAAGGCGTAGCTCACGTACCCCGCCACCACCTTGCGCGCGAGGTCGGCGTACGGCCCCTCGGCCTCGACGAACGCGCGCATCCCGCCCCGGTAGTCACCGACGTGATGGTGCCGCGCCACGCGGGCGACGAACGACAGGTCCGGGAGCTTCACCTCCTCGGCGGGGACCCAGTCGCCCCTGTCCGGGCGCAGGACGAGCTTGCGCTTGCCCTCGCGCGCGAAGAAGCCTCTACCGCTCTTGTTCCCCAGCACGCCCTCGGACATCAGCCGACGCATGAAGTCGGGCATCCGGAGGGTCTCGTGCGCCTCGTCGGGCGCGTTCTCGTAGATGTTGTCCACGATGGCCTGGTGGATGTCCCAGCCGACGAGGTCCACCGTGGCGAGCGGCGAGAGCGCCCGCCCCGTGTACGGTCCCACGAGCCGGTCCACGAGGAGCGGTCCGTGCACCTCGGCGAGCTGCGCGGCCTCGTTGAGCACCTTGAACCCGACGCGGTTACCGGCGAAGCCGGGCGTGTCGGCCGTCCGCACGACGACCCGCCCGAGCTCGCGGGTCGCGAACCGCTCGACGAAGTCGGTGACGGCGGGATCGGTGTCGCGTCCGGCGACGAGCTCCGTCCCCACGATCACGTTCGGCGGGTTGAAGAAGTGCAGGCCGAGGAAGCTCCTCCGGAACGACTCGCTCCGGCCGTCGGCGAGCGCGTTGATCGACAGCCCGGACGTCACCGTCGCGACGATGGCGTCGTCGCGGCGCCCGGCGTCGATGCGCTCGAACAACCCGCGCTTGAGGTCCATCTTCTCGGTCACGGCCTCGAAGATCAGGTCCGCCTCGGCGACGACGCGGTCGAGATCCTCGTCGTACGAGCCCACGTCGACGCGCTCGGCGACCGTGGGGGAGCGGACCTGCGCGATGGCGGCCTCGAGGCCTTGCCGTGCCTTTTCGCGAGTGCGGGCGAGGAAGGTCACCCGAGGCACCGCCCTCGTGAACAGGGCGCCGCTCCCGTAGCCCATCGTGCCGTTGGCGCCGAGCACCACCACGTGTCCGATCCGACGCCCATCCTGTCCAGCCATCTCGCAGCCTCCCTCGCGCCTCGCTTTACACCTTTACGTGACGCGATGCGTCACACTTGCGCGCGAATGCGCCGCTGTCAAGGCTTCCGCCGGATTTGCAGGCCATTTTCGCTTTACAGGAGATTAACGGATGCGCGGTGATACCGTCGTCGCGTGGACTTCGACATCAACCGGATCCTGCGGGTCCTGCCGCACCGAGCGCCCTTCGTGCTGATCGACCGGGTGGTGGAGCTCGAGCCGCGCAAGTCGGCCCGGGCGTTCAAGTGCGTGACGTTCAACGAGCCCTTCTTCCCGGGTCATTTCCCCGGTCACCCGGTCTTCCCGGGGGTGTTGATCCTCGAGGCGATGGCCCAGCTCAGCGGCGTCCTCGCCTACGCGTCGGAGCCCTTCGACACCTCGCAGAAGGTCCTGTACTTCCTCGGGATCGACAAGGCGAAGTTCCGCCGGCCCGTGGTGCCGGGCGACCGGATGGAGATCGAGGTCGAGGTCCTGCAGCACCGCAGCAACATCTGGAAGACGGCCGGCACCGCGTCCGTCGACGGCGTGCTCTGCGCCCAGGCGGAGCTCCTCGCCGCCCTGACCGACCGCGATGCCCAACCACCGCGCGGATGAGGTAGAACGCGGTCCGGTGATCGGCCACGCCATCCTCGCTCTCGTCCTGTGCGCGCTCGCGCCCGCGGCGGCGCGCGCGCAGGCCGAGGAGCCGGCCCCGGCCGAGGCGCCGGCGGTGCACGACCTCGCCGCGCTCAGCCGAGCCGCCGAGCGAAACTGGCCGAGCCTGCGGGCCGCGCAGCACTCCCTGTCGGCGGCGCGCGCGCGGCTCGGGGAGGCCACCATCTCGCCCTTCTTCCAGTTCCAGCTGACGGGCGCCGTGACGCTCGCGCCCGAGGCGCGCGGCACGCCGGTGTTCAGCCCCGATCCGGAGCTCCCGCTCGACAACCCCTGGCGGCCGGTCGCGTCGATCGGGGTCGAGGGCGCGATCCCGCTCTACACCTTCGGCAAGCTCCAGGCCGCGCGGGCCGCCGCGAGGGCGGGCGTCCGCGCCGCCGAGCAGGAGCGCGGCCGGGCCCGCGCGCGGCTCCTCTACGACGTCCGGCGCGCGTACTACAACCTGCAGCTCGCGCTCGACACGCTGCAGATGATCGGCGAAGGCCAGGGCAAGCTCGAGCAGGCCGTCGAGCAGCTCGAGGAGCGCATCGAGGAGGGCGACCCCGACGTGAACGAGCACGATCGGTGGCGCCTGTCGACGACGCTCGCGGAGGTGGAGGGGCGCCGCTCGGAGGCCGTGCGCCTCGAGCGGACGGCGCGCGCCGGCCTCGAGACGCTCACCGGGATCCGGAACGTCCAGATCCCGGAGTGCCCGATCGAGGCCGTCGAGCTCGAGCCGAGGCCGGCCTCGCACTACCTGCGCCAGGCCGGCGTGAGCCGGCCCGAGATCGCGATGCTCGAGGCCGGCATCGCCGCCCGCGAGGCGAACGTCGACGCGACCGAGGCGCGCTACTTCCCGGACATCGCCCTCGCCCTGAGCGCGGCCATCAGCTACGGCCCCGGCGTCACCGACCAGAGCAACCCCTTCGTGTCGGACCCGGCCAACCGCCGCTCGCTCGGCGCGGCGCTGGTCGCGCGGTGGTCCTTCGACCTGTGGGGCAACGTCTACCGGGTGCGCCGGGCCGAGAGCCAGCTCCTCGAGACGCGGGCCCAGGCGGACGAGGCTCGCCGGGGGATCGCGCTCGAGGTCCAGGCCGCCTACGAGGAGCTCGAAGACGCGCGCCGCAGGGAGGAGGCCTGGGGCCGCGGGCACCGGGACGCGCGCTCCTGGTTCGTGGCGTCCGCCCAGGCCTACCAGGTGGGGGCCCTCGAGCCGCGCGACCTGGTCGACGCCGTGAAGACCTATTTCACCTCACGATTCAACCACTTGCAGGCGATCCGGGACTACAACATCGCCGCGGCGAGCCTCGAGCGGGTCACCGGCACGGAGCTCCTGCCGCTCGACGGCTGGGAGCGGCCGTGCGAGGAATAATCTCGCCCCCGGAGCGTCCAACGGACCGATGATGACCCGCCTCGTCCGCGTCACCCTCGTCGCCCTGGCCGTCACGGCGCTGTTCCCCCTCTCTTCGCCGGCCGAGGCCCAACAGGGCCCCGCCTCGCGGTACCTCAAGCGCAAGCACGACCAGGCCGAGCGCGTCCTGCGCCGGGCGGCGAGCAGCGACCGCGAGCGGGAGCGCCGGAGCGCGCAGCTCAACGCGCTCGTCGGGGACCTGCTCGACTACGAGGCCGTGAGCCGGCAGGCGCTCGGCGACGCGTGGGACGAGCGTTCGGAGGCGGAGCGGCAGGAGTTCGTCCGCCTGCTCCGCGGCCTGGTCGAGCGCAGCTACCAGCAGAACCTCGAGCGCACGCTGAGCTTCCAGATCCGCTGGGCGGACGAGGCCCAACGCGGCGACGCCGTCCTGGTCCGCACGTCCGCGCGCTCGCGCGAGAACCGCCGCGCGCCGGAGGTGAGCATCGACTACCGCATGCAGCAGCGGGGCGATCGGTGGGTCGTCGTCGACGTGATCACCGACGGCGTCAGCATGGTCCGGAACTACCGCAGCCAGTTCGCCCGGATCATCCGCCGCGACGGCTGGGACGGCCTGCTCTCGCGCATGCGCTCCCGCCTGGAAGAGGGCTCGGAGATCTAGCGACTCGGCCGCAGCCGTTGCAATGGACATGCACATGTGCATGTGCCAGGCTCCCACGATGGCAGCAGCGAAGCGGCTGGTCGTCCTGATGGAGGAGCGAGACTATGTCGCCCTCCAGCGGGAGGCGGAACGTGCAGGCCGTTCCATGGCCAGTATCGTTCGGGAGGCGGTCCGGGAGAAGCTCGAAGGACGCCACGTCGCCAACGACGAGGAGCGGCGCGCGGCTGCGGTGGAGCTCATCTGCGGCGAGCACGACCCCGACTTCGACTGGGCGCGAGTCAAGCGCGACCTCGAGCGCCGGTATGGCTGACACGGTCCTGATCGACGCCAACATCTTCATGTACGCCGCCGGGGGCCCCCACGCATACCGAGAGCCATGCCGGCAGATCGTCCGTACCCTCGCGACACGTGGCGGCCGGTTGCGGCAGTCGACGGCCGTGATCGACGCCGAGCTGTTCCAGGAGGTCGCCTATCGCTACGCGAGCATCGGCAAGGCGGAGATCGGTCGAGCGATGCAGGAGAGCATCCGCGCCCTCGGCCTGCCCGTCATCGCCATCGACGAACAGGTCGTCGACGTGTTCATCGAGCTTCAGCGTCGGTTACGAGCCTCGCTGACGTCGAGTGGGCCAAGCGTGCGCGATCTGCTCCATGCCGCGGCGATGCAGGCTCACGGCGTACGCACGATCGTCACGGCAGACCGAGACTTCGACGCCCTGCCCGACATCGAACGGCTCGACCCAACGGAAGTCTCGAGCGAGTAGCGTCCTAGCGACACCGCCGCGCGCCTGCTCCATCCGGCGTCCACATCCATCGGCCCCGATGCTTGCCCCCGCCGCAAGCCGGTGCGACCCTTCCGCGAGTCAGGGGGCTCGACGATGCTCGCCGATCGCGCGCGCGTGTGGATCGTGGAGGACGGAGCGCCGTTCGCAAGGCGGCTTCGCGAGGCGGTCGAGCCGTTCGCCGAGACCACGTGGGTGAGGACCGCGGCGGAGGCGCGGACGCTGCTGCTCTCGTCAGAGCCCGTGGACGCCCTGCTCCTCGACGTCCGGCTCGGCGACGAGAGCGGCCTCGACGTCCTCGAGCAGGCCCGCCCGCACCGGCCGCTCTTGCCCGTGCTGGTGATCACCGCGCTCGAAGATGTCGCGACGGTCAACCGCGCCGCCGCGCTCCGCTGCTTCCTGGCGCGCAAGACGGCCTCACCGACGGTCCTGGAGGTGGCGGTACGCTTCGTTCGCTACGAGACGCGGGATTCACGGCTCATCCGGGGGGCGACTCAGCGCTACATCGATGAGGCGAAGCTCGCCCCGCGCCCCGCCGAGTTATTGCGGGCCTACATGCGCGGGGTCACGCGCGCCGACCTTCCAAACGCCCTCGGCATGTCGGAGAACACGCTCAAGACGCACGTGAAGCAGATCCTGGCCGGCAGGTTCCTGGATCTCGCCGCTGTCCGACAGCACATCCTGCGCACGATCGACGACGATCTCAGCGCGTCAAGCGGGGGGGGGTCTCGTGACCCCACCCCCGAGTCGTGAAGCGGCATAGCCTCCCAGACCCGGGGACCGTCGTCCTCACACCTCAGGGGTGAGGCGCAGAGCTACGCACCTGGTCGATGCTCGTGGCGGACTTGGGGCGGATCGCGATCACGACGGACTCGCGCCTTCCCCAAGACGCCTTCGAGGCGTACCAACCGGGACCAGGACACTGGCACTGACAAGCGGTTCTCTCCGTCAGCCGCCAGCGCAACTTCGGCCCCTTCTTGGCGACATGCAGTGTTGATGCGAGGGGACTCAAAGATGCAACACCTTCGGCCAGTTGAGAGCCGTTCAATGGGATCCGGCTGCCACGACCGCAGCACCTACCGGCGAGCAGCCAAGGCGTGTAGCGCCCCACGTTGTGAGCGCGGAGATCGGGGCGGTCGTCTCGTGATGTGAGCGGGGCTCGCCGGCGGCCGCGGCGGCGTGGCCCCGCGTCCGGTCTGGGACGGGACGGGCCAAGAAGTGGTC